>CAYJIT010000008.1:0-51059 GCA_964370365.1 uncultured Bacteroides sp.
TGAATTGCAAGAGCATTACGGCTTAACAGCTAAAGAGATTGAAAAAGCGGCAAAAGGAATTTTGTAAGCAAAGTATAAAATATAAATTGGAGCAAAAAATGAAAATTGGGTTTATAGGCCTTGGCGTTATGGGCAATGGCATGGTTGCGAATTTGCTTAAAAACAATTATGATGTAAGCGTTTATTCAAGGCGCAAACAAAGCGCACAACCTGCAATAGATTTAGGCGCAAATTGGTGCGATAGCATTAAAGATTGCGCTAAAGACAAAGATGTGATAATTACAATAGTAGGCGCGCCCGAAGATGTAAAGCAAATTTATTTTGAAAAGGGCGGCGTGCTTGAAAGTGCAAAAAAGGGCAGTGTGGTTATAGACATGACAACAACTGACCCAACGCTAAGCAAAACTATATATAGCGAGGCTGAAAAAAATGGTGTGCATGCCTTAGATGCACCTGTTTCAGGCGGTGATATAGGCGCAAAAAACGGAACGCTTACAATAATGGTGGGCGGCGAAAAAGCACAATTTGAAATGTGCCTTGATATTTTTAAGGCAATGGGAAAAAACATAAAGCACCTCGGCGGTGCAGGCTCGGGCCAGCATGTTAAAATGGCAAACCAAATAGCTGTTGCAGGCTGTATTGCAGGCGTTGCCGAAGCGGTGAGCTATGGTGAGAGAATGAACCTTGATATTCAAGATATGCTTGATGTTATCTCAAGCGGTGCGGCGGGAAGCTGGAATATGTCTAATAACGGTTATAAAATGAAAGACAGAGATTATTCGCTCGGTTTTTCTGTAAAGCACTTTGTTAAGGATATGAATATTGCGCAAAACTGTGCGAATGAAATGGGTTTAGAACTATCTGTTTTAAAAGATGTGTGCGATAAATATACAGCTTTGCTGAATGAGGGCAAAGGTGAAGTGGGCACGCAAGCACTTATAGATTTTTATAGCAGTAAATAGCCCCGAAAAAACATGCCCATTGCTCACCAATAGTTGCCGCTTTGCGTATTTGCTCACTTGTGGTAGCATTAAATAACGTCATCGGCTTCGCTTTGAACGGCTACGGCTTAGTATATTATATAAGGTATATATTATTAAAGGAAAGTATAGTGTATACATTTTTGAACTTTTAAAAAATGTGTTTATTGAAAGGAAGTTGCGTTGTGGAAAAAATTGTGTTAATACCTGATTCGTTTAAGGGAACGATGTCGTCTGTTGAGGTTTGTGATATTTTAAAAAGCAGTATAGCTAAACATTCAAGTGCAAGCGTTATCAGCGTTCCTGTTGCCGATGGCGGTGAGGGAAGCGTAGACGCATTTTTGGCGGCACTTAACGGTGAAAAAAAACTTGTGAATGTTAAAGGCCCGTATTTTGAAGAAATGCAGAGCTTTTACGGTGTTGTAAACAATGGCAAAACAGCTGTTATAGAAATGGCGGCATGTGCGGGATTACCGCTTGTGGAAAACAAGAAGAACCCTTGTAAAACCACAACTTTCGGTGTTGGGCAGCTTATTGAGCACGCAATTTTAGATGGATGCGACAATGTTATATTGGGTTTGGGCGGCAGTTGCACAAACGATGCAGGAACAGGTTGTGCTGCAGCTTTAGGTGTTAAATTTATGAATGCAAACGGCGAAGAATTTGTGCCAACAGGAAGCACGCTTTGCGATATTGCAAAAATTGATGTATCAGGCATAAACCCGAAACTTAAGCAGGTGGAAATAACCGTAATGTGCGATATTGATAACCCGCTTTATGGCGAAAACGGTGCGGCATATATTTTTGGGCCGCAAAAAGGCGCAAATGCAAAAATGGTTGAGTTGCTTGATAAAAACTTAATTCATTTTGCAAACATTGTGCAAAAAAGCCTCGCAATTGATGTTAAAGGGCTGCCGGGAGGCGGCGCCGCAGGCGGAATGGGCGCAGGCGTTTTTGCCCTTTTGGGCGGCAAATTGCAAATGGGAATAGAAACAGTGCTCGACACTGTGGGCTTTGATGCACTAATTGAAAACGCAGATTTAGTTATTAGCGGTGAGGGCAGAATAGACGGGCAAAGCGCAAGGGGAAAAGTTGTTGCCGGCATTGCAAAGCGCACTTTTGCAAAAAATGTGCCGCTTATTGCAATAGTGGGCGATGTGGGAAATGGGTTTGAGCAGCTTTATGGTATGGGATTAACTTCCATTTTTAGCATAAACAGGGTTGCGGTTGAGTTCCCAAAAGCAAAACTTCGTGCAAAAGAAGACCTTGCATCTGTTTGCTCGGACATTTTTAGGTTATTGAAAGCTTTCAAAATATAACCTAAAATAAATACAACTATAAAATTTGAAGAAATAGCGTTAAAAAATAATTTTTTTACAATTAGTAAAAGCGATAAATGACAAATAAATTACAATGCTTTGTTTTACATGTAGAAATTTATTGATGTTTTTTAGCATATATTACAAAAAAAATGAAATTGTTAAAAAAATATTGACGCAGTAATTTGTTAGCGTTATAATAATAAAAGTAAAATCACGTTTCACATAGTGGAATGTTTTGAAAGCGGAGATTTCATACTAAATTATTATTTTGAGTGTCGGAGAGTTTGAATGAGCTTTAATTATATTAAGACAATAACAGCTGATGTGATAGTTTTTGGCGCAGGGCCGGCAGGAATTGCCGCGGCATACACCGCAGGCAAAGAAGGCAAAAGCGTTTACCTTGTTGAAATGAGCAACAAAATTGGTGGCGTTATGGCAACTTGCCCGGGAATGATGCTTGGTGGGGGTTACCCACGTGGCAAATCCATCGGCGGTTTTTTTGGCGATTTTGTAAGCCGCATGGAAAATTATAACCCTCCAAAAGCAGAAAGAAGGCTTTGCAGCCTTGCTAATTTTGGCGATGAAATTGTTTACGATCACGAATATGCTATTTACTTTTTATACGAGATGCTAAGCGAAGCAAATGTACATATATTGCTTAATACAATTCCGCTTAACTTAAAAATGCAAGGCGATGAAATTAAAGAGGTTGAACTTGTGAACTCGCAAGGTTGCAGCCTTTATAAAGCCAAAATGTTTATAGATTGCACAGGTAACGGAGATTTAGCGGTTAAAGCCGGTGTGCCTTATGAATTAGGCGATGAAAGCAACGCTTTGCAAGCTTCAACAATGACATTCTACATGGAAAATGTTAATTGCGACATTGCATTTGCAGATAAAGAAGATCCTTATTTTACAAAATATTCTAAAATTGGCATAGAAAAAGGGCTTATAGATAAAACGCTTTCCCAAATGTATATGTTAAAAGGCTTTAGAGACAATTCCGTTTATTTTAATGCTGTTGCTGTTTGTGATGTTGACCCATCTGAGCCGCAAACAATTACACAAGGCTCTGCCATTGGGCGCAAAAGAATTGTGGCATTAGCTGAATTTTGCCAAAATAATATACCCGGTTTTGAAAACAGTTATTTGTCTTTGGTTGGGCCGCTTGTGGGCGTTAGGGAGTCACGGCGCTTAAAAGGCTCTTATGTTTTAACAATAGACGATATAAGAAATGCGAAAAAATTTGATGACGGTGTGGTGGCGTGCGACAACCCGCTTGATATAGCATTTAGAAGCGAAGATAACGCGCAGTATTCACACGAAGCGGCTTTGGTAGACGGCTATTATACCATACCATTTAGATGTTTGATGACCGACAATATCAAAAACTTGATGTTTGCGGGAAGAATGATGTCGGCGGATATTTTGGCGTTTTCAAGCATAAGGGGCATGCCCACTTGCATGAACCTTGGGCAAAGCACGGGCATTGCGGCTTCAATTGCTATAGATAAAAATTTAAGTTTGCAAGAATTAAATTGCGCTGAGATAGTTAAAAAAATGATAGAATACGGTGCAAGTGGCATTGGCGATAACAGCTTAGATTAGGAAAAAGGCAAATAAATTACATATTAAATGCATAAAAATATTTATTAATATATGAGTATAAGAGAGGTTTTGTGATGTCGGCAAAAATGTTCCATCAAAAAGCGCGTGAAATTCCGGTGTTGCTTGAAACCGATGTGCTTGTTGTTGGCGGAGGCCCTGCCGGAATTGGCGCGGCAGTTAGCGCTGTAAGGGCAGGCGCAAAAACATTGCTTGTGGAAAGATTTGGCTGCCTTGGCGGAAATATTACAATGGCAGGTGTTGAATCTTTCGCTTGGTACAGGCATGAAGGCACAGTTGAAGCGGGCGGAATAGCCATTGAACTTGAAGAACTTGCAAAAAAATGGGGCATTGCCACAAAAGAGTGCCAATCTGAGAGCATGGTGTTTGATACAGAGATGTTTAAATGCTTGCTTGATGATTTCGTACTGGGTGCAGGCGTGCAATTGCTTTATCATACTTATGCAACAGATTGTATTGTGGAAGACGGCTTAGTTAAAGGCATAGTTATCGAGGGCAAATCGGGCAGAAAGGCAATACTTGCAAAAAGAATTGTAGATTGCACGGGCGATGCCGACATAGCTGCTTTTGCAGGTGCGCCGTTCACAATGGGAGATGTAGACGATTTAATGGGCGTATCTCCCACATTTGTTTGTAAAAATGTAGATACTAAAAAGTTCAGAGATTACATAGAAAATGAATTAAAACCCACTTATAGAGATTGGGGCGGCGGTGAGTGCTGGAAGCAAATTACCACGGGCAAAGAAGATGATATGTTCTCGCCTTTTATTGAAAAACCGTTTATAGAGGCTAAAAACGAGGGCATTATTAACCCCGAGCCAAATGTTGCAATAGGTGGCACCTACAGCAATATTGACGATGAAACCGGTGAAGTTACGCAAATGAATATGGTGTTCATGGGCGGCTATAATTGCACCGATGTAAGAGATTTAACCGAGGCTGAAATTGTTGGAAGAAGAAGTGTTCTTGAGGCAATGAAAGGTCTTCGTGCAAAAGTTCCGGGCTTTGAAAATGCAAAAATAAGAAATTTCAGCTCTTCAATAGGAACAAGAGAATCTCGAAAAATTAAGGGGCGTGCTTACCTTACAAAAGAGCATGTTACAAATGAGGGGCGCTTTGAAGATACAATAGGTATTTTCCCTGAATTTATAGACGGGCGCTGTTACCTTATTATTCCCACCACCGGAAGATATTATCAAATACCTTACGGTTGCATGGTTCCGCAAAATATAGACAACCTTTTGGTTGCGGGCAGGAGCATTGCGGGCGATGAAGTTGCCCATTGCTCTTACAGGAATATGCCATGCTGTACCCTAACCGGCCAGGCGGCCGGAATTGCCGCAGCGGTGTCAATTCAAACAAACACCACCACGGCAAATGTTGACGTTGCTAAAGTTCAAAATGAACTTCAAAAGCAAAAAATAAAAACCCATTAATTAGGAGGAAAGAAAATGAAAAAAACCATTAGCATTTTATTGGTAGCTATCCTAAGCCTTGCATTATTTGCAGCTTGCGGTAGCACACCGGCAGAAACACCGGCAACAACAGATGAAGCACCGGTTGCTTCAACAACAGAAGAAGCAGCAGAGCCAGCTGGCGACGCTCCTACAGCTGAGAATCCTAAAACATTCTTAGTAAGCCACACATTCTATGTTGGCAACCCTCTTGACCTTGCTCTTGTTCAAGTAACAGAGAATATCACAGAGAGAACCGGCGGCGCATTATTATTCGAATTATATGATGCATCACAAATAGCAGTTGGCGTTGATGGCGTTGAGCAATGCATCCGCGGCGCAGACTTCATCAATGTATACGACTTTAGCTGCGTTGCAGACTGGGTTCCTGAAATGAACGGCCTTGCTGCTCCTTTCCTTGTTTCATCACAAGAAGAGTTCAGCGAATTAGTTCAAGGTGAATTCGTTGCAGGCTTAACAGAAAAAGCTGCAGAAGCTGGCGTTAGAATGCTTGCTTACGACTATGGCTTCGGCATGCGTCACGTTGGTACAACAGGCGAGCCTATCACATCTTTAGCAGATATGCAAGGCTTCAAACTACGCGTTCCTGCAACAAGCGTTTGGGTTGATACATTTACACTACTTGGCGCAAACCCAACACCTATTCCTTGGGAAGATGTTTACAATGCACTTGAAACAGGCCTTGTAGACGGCTATGATATGCCTAACGGCGACGACTATGACATGGGCATGAGCGAATTCTTAACATCAAAAACAGAAACAGGCCACTTTATCGGTTTATCATCTGTTATGATGTCTGAAGAAGTATGGCAATCACTAACAGAAGAGCAACGCACAATCATGCAAGAAGAATTTGCAGCAGGCGCTATCTACAACAACGAGCTAATTGCTGAATTTGACTCTACAGGCCGTGAAGGCTTAATTGCTGAAGGCGTTGAAATTATTGAACTTGACGACTTAACAGAGTGGAGAGAAGCTGTTCAACCCTTCTATGAAGCACTTCCTGGCTGGGACGACGGCGCATACGACTTAATGCTTGAAGAGCTTGAGGCTATTCGCGCAGGTTAAGTTATATAACAGGCCTTTGCCGGTTAAAAATTTAAACTTTTGCTAAGTAATGGGCTTAGCGGTGAAAATGTAAGAAAATTTGCCGCTAAGTCCTAATTAGTAGGGGTTGAATAGAGAAGGAGCAAAGATGGGTAATTTAAAAAAAGTTTTTAAGTTCATAAGTAACCTCGATGAGGTTTTGGGCTATTTAGCAATTGGCGGCGTAACATTTTTTACATTTATAAATGTTATACTTCGCTATGCATTTGATTTTACTATCAGCGCAGCGGAAGAAGCATCTTTAATGGCTTTTATCTGGCTATCATACCTTGGCGTTGCGGCCGCATTTAAAGTTGATGAACACATTGCAATTGATATAGTTATTGATATGCTACCACCTAAAGCGCGCAAAGTTGCAGATTTTATTATTATGGTAGTTTTAACACTAATTAGTGCTGTATACACATATTACAGCTATATTCTCACTGCGAATACAGGCCTTAAAGCAACACCTGTTTTGAAATTAAATTATGCATGGATTAATGTTTCACTTGTTGTTTGTTTCGGTTTGATGACAATTTACGGAGTAATAAAGTGCGTTCGCATAATACAAGGCAAATCTACAAAATTGCACGACACCGGCATGGTTGATGTTTTGGAAGCCATTAGGCTTGAAAAAGCAGCGGAAGAAGCGGCAGCAAAAGCTAAAGAAGATGCCGGCGTTCTTGAAACAACCGAAAACACAAATAATGAAGATAATAAAGTAAAGAATTGAGGTGAGCTGAATGGATACTTTTATAGGATTTTTTCCACTTATATTAGCACTTGTGCTATTATTCTTAAAAATACCTGCCGGCTTTGCACTAATTGCAGCCTCAATGGTATACTTTTTGTTTATGAATACGTCCTCCCCGCCGGATTTGGCACTGCAAAACCTTATTGCAGGGCTTGAATCTTATTCACTGCTTGCAATACCGTTCTTCGTAATGGTAGGCGTTGTTATGAACTATTCGGGCATAAGCAAACGCCTAATGAACTTTGCGGATATATTGGTTGGCCACTTGCCCGGCTCTTTAGGGCACGTTAACGTTTTGCTTTCCACATTGATGGGCGGCATTTCGGGCTCCAGCAATGCGGATGCTGCTATGCAGTGTAAAATGATTGTTCCGGAAATGGAAAAACGCGGCTATGACACAGCGTTCTCTGCTGCTGTTACAGCGTGTTCTGCTATCATTCCCACAATTATCCCACCGGGTCTAATGCTTATCATCTATTGCATGGTAACAAAAGTTTCGGTTGCAGATTTATTTATGGCAGGCTATATTCCCGGCATTGTGCTTTGTATATCAATGCTAATTGTTGTTCATATTCAAGCTAAAAAGAAAGGTTATGCGGCAACAAGGGAAAAAAGAGCAAGCGCTAAAGAACTTGTGTTCGGCGTTAAAGATGCAGTTCTTGCACTTTTCATGCCTTTAGGCCTTATCCTTGGTTTGAGAATAGGTTTGTTCACAGCCACAGAGGGCGGTGCGATGTCTGTTATCTATTGCTTCATTGTAGGTGCTTTTATCTACAGAGAAATTAAGTGGAAACATGTTATTCCTATTCTAAAAGAAAGCTTTTACGCAACAGCAACGGTTATGTTCATTGTTGTAGGCGCAAACCTTTTCGGATATTACTTAACATGGGAAAGAATACCCCATCAAATTTCCGAGCTTGTTCTTGGCATTACAACAAATAAATGGATATTCCTATTCGGTTTGAATATTTTCCTATTGCTTATAGGTATGTTTATAGATACAGGCCCACTAATTCTTATATTAATGCCTCTTCTTATAAACCCGCTTGAAGTTATGGGCATAAGTTTAATCCAATTCGGTATCCTTATCACATTGAACCTACAAATCGGTGGTTTAACACCTCCTTTCGGTTCTATGATGTTCATAACGTGTTCGATGACCAAACTCGGTATGAAGGACTTTGTTAAGGCGAGTGTGCCATTCTACTTATGTGTGTTTGTAGTTTTAATGCTCATAACATACATTCCGGCACTGTCATTGTTCCTTCCAAACTTACTGGGATAACACCGGTAGTTTAAACTTAGCCCAACCGCCGGGCAGGCCTTAGCATTAGGCTTTAAATATAATTTGAACGAAATATTGCAGACAAGCCGCACATTATAAGCGGCTTGTCTGCAAGAATGTGTCTTTAGCCCTGATTAATTATTGGAGCAGAGTATGAAAGAAAAACTTGTTAAAAAAAACCAATCTGTAGAGCGAAGTTTTTCAATTATTGAGGTAATGTCTGAAAAAGGCAAAGAGATGAAATTGAAGGAAATTGCCACAAAAACAAAACTACCCGCAGGCACAGTATTAAGACAACTTTATACACTTATGACTTTAGGTTATGTTTCACAAAATGAAAATAACCAAAAATACTTCTTAACACTTAAGCTATCCTATATTGGAAGAAGTATTGAAGCTAAGTTTGATATTAGGCGTATTGTGAAGCCGTATCTTGAGAGGATCTCGAGAATTACGGGTGAGGCAACATGCCTTTCTGTGCAGGATAATAACGAAGTGCTTTATATAGACAGCGTTGACGGGCAAGATAGCCTTTTAACAATAACGCAGAAAATAGGCAAAAAAGCGCCACTTTATTGCACAGCTGCAGGAAAAGTTTATTTGTCTCAAAAAACTTCACAAGATATAGTAGAATTTTTTGAAAGTAAAAAAATAATTCAATTTACACAGCACACAATAACCGATAAAATGGAGCTTTTAAATGTTATAAGCAATGCGAAAGAAAACGGCTATGCAATAGATGACGAAGAATGTGAATTAGGGGTGCGCTGTGTTGCGGTGCCGCTAAGAAAATATAACAATGAAATAGTAGCAACAATAAGCGTAACAGGCCCAATTTTTAGAATGAAAACAGAAAAAATAGAAGAGATAAAATACTTACTGTTAAAAGAGAGTAAAAATGTTGAGCAATTTTTTGCTCGAACAAATTAGAACTTTACAGATTCTTTTAATTGCAAGTAATTTTAATATAAACACAAAGCAAAACTATTTTGAATACACAGTGTAAACAAGTTTTGCGTGGGAACTTAAACAAAAAGGAGAAAAAAATGAAAGTAGCACAAGTAATAGTACAAATTTTGGAAAAAGAGGGTATAACCGATGCGTTTGGTATTCCGGGTGCCGGAATTAATCCCGTATATAAATATTTGCAGGATGCAAAAATAGCCCATTACTGCATGAGGCACGAAGAGGCTTGTGTGCATGCCGCAGATGGTTATTACAGGGCATCTCATAAAATAGCTATGGCTATTTGTACATCGGGCCCCGGCGCAACAAACTTTGTAACAGGCTTATACACAGCATTTATAGATAGCATTCCGCTTCTTGCAATAACAGGCCAAGCAAACAGCTCTGTTTTAGACAAAGAGGCTTTCCAATGCGTTAACATGGCAGAAATTGCAAAAACTGTTGCAAAAAAATGCTATTGCGTTTTAGAACCGGCTAAAGTGCCTGAAATAATGAAAGAAGCTTTTTACTTAATGAGAGCAGGCAGGCCGGGCCCTGTTTTGCTTGATTTGCCTTTGGATATGCAACAAGCAGAAATTGATTTTAATATCGACGATTATGTTCCGGCAAAAGTGGAAGATGTTGCACCTAATATGAGCGACATTAAAGCGGCTGTTGATATGCTTGCAACAAGCAAAAACCCTGTTATCATCATGGGCGGCGGCGTTATACTTTCACATGCCGAAAAAGAAGTTGTAGCACTTGCAGAAGAGCTAAGAATTCCTGTTATTACAACATATATGGCAAAAGGCGGCTTGCCTGAAAATCATCCGCTTAATGCAGGCCATGCGGGCATTCAAGTTGGCCAGCCTATAGGCAATAAAATATTAAGCGAGTCCGACGTTGTTTTAGGCATTGGCTGCCGCTTCACAGACCGTCACACAGGCGCTGTTGATGTTTACCGCGAGGGCAGAAAATTCATTCATGTTAACATAGAGCCAACACAAATTGGCAAAGTTTTCCCTGCTGATGTTGCAGTTGTTTCAGATGCTAAACTGGCAGCTGTTGCATTGCTTGAAGAGGTTAAAGCAAGAAAACTTGCACCTATGAACGAAGAGCGCGCACAGGGCTTGCCGGCACTTCGCACAGAGCTAAAACGCAAAACAAATTACGAGGGCAGCCCAATAATGCCTCACAGATTCTTTGAAGAGATTAACAAAGGTTTCGACGATGAAACAATGTACACAGCAGGTTGCGGCATCACTCAAATTTGGGGCGGTCAGCTTCAAGAAATTAACAAACCTATGAAATATTTACCGTCGGGCGGGGCAGGTACATTGGGCTTTGAAATTCCCGGTGCATTCGGTGCAAAAGTTGCAAAACCCGAGTGCCACAGTGTTGTTCCCGTTGGCGATTTTGGTTTCACATTCATGGTAGAGGAAATTGCGGTTGCATCTGTTTTTGAAAAACCGATTATTGTTTTAATTTTGAACAATGCATACTTAGGGCTTATTCGCCAAAACCAAATTGGCGCATACAGCTATGAATATGCAGTAGACATGCCCTATAACCAAGATGGCAGAATGGACTATGTTAAAGTTGCAGAAGGCTTTGGCTGTAAAGCAGAGCGTGTTTTCACACCTGAAGAGTTGGCAAGCGCAATTCAAAGGGCTAAAAAATCCGGCAAAACTTATGTTATAGATGCTATTTGCGTTCCCGAGCAACTTTGCGATATGGGCGCTTCCATCACAGGCATTAAAAGCTGGGCACCAGAAGAATAATTAGATAATTTATAATTGCCTTTGCATTTTGAACATACTGTTTTAAGTGCAAAGGCACTATGAGTGGAATATAAAAAACAAAAGGAGTTGTAAAAATGAAAGATCCAATCCAAAAATATTTTGATGTGGGCACAATAATGTTTATGTCTTACCCGGGGCCGGGCTACCCCTATGTTGAAACATTGAAAAAAATATTGGTAGACCCTTTCTTCAGCGCAATTGAAATTACTAAAGTTGCCAATGAAGAAGACAAACCCATTGCTAAAAAAATGCTTGATGAAGCAGGCATAAGAGTGGGCTATGGCGCACAGCCACGCTTGCTTGGGCCAAAATTAAACCCAAATGCAATAGATGAAGCAAAAAGGCTTGAAGCCGAGGCTCTTTTGATGGACAGCATAGATGAGGCGCATTATTTAGGTGCTAAAGGTGTTGCGTTTTTATCCGGAAATTGGGAAGAAGCAACTAAAGATGAAGCCTATGCACAGCTGCTAAAAACAACAAGAAATTTATGCGATTATGCCAAAACAAAAGACATGATTGTGGAGCTTGAAGTTTTCGACTTTGATATGGACAAAAAATCTCTCATAGGCCCTGCGCCTTATGCGGCAAAATTTGCGGCAGATATGCGAACAAGCCATAACAACTTTGGCTTGATGATAGATTTATCGCACTTCCCAACCACATATGAAACAAGCAAATTTGTGGTGCAAACATTGCGCCCTTATATAACACATTTCCACATTGGCACTGCTGTTGTAGATAGCAACTGCGAGGCTTTTGGCGATATGCACCCAAGGTTCAATTTCCCAAACAGTGCTAATAATGTAGATTCACTTGTGGATTTCTTCACAGTGCTTAAGGACGAAGGCTTCTTCTGCCCTGAAAACCCATATATCCTTTCGTTTGAGGTTAAACCTTGGGGCGATGAAGATGCAGATTTAGTTGTTGCAAACACAAAAAGGGTAATTAACAGGGCTTGGGCTCTTGTTGAAGATTAAGGGAGAAATAGCGTTATAAATCACGCTATCATTATCAAATATGGCGTGCCGTTAAAGAATGGAGATTAAAATGAAAATTGTAATATTAGATGGTTACACAGAAAACCCGGGAGATTTATCTTGGGAGGGCTTTGAAAAATTGGGCGAGCTTACTGTTTACGACAGAACACCGCTTAACGACGACGCTGAAATTATGAAGAGAATAGGCGATGCCGAGGTTGTTATAACAAACAAAACACCGCTTTCAAAAGCAGTGTTTGATAAATGCACAGGCATAAAATATGTTGGTGTTTTAGCAACAGGCTATAATGTTGTTGATGTTAATGCCGCCAAAGAAAAAGGCATACCTGTTTGCAATATTCCAACTTACGGAACAGATGCAGTTGGCCAATTTGCCATAGCTTTACTGCTTGAAATTTGCCATCGCATTGGCCACCACAGCGACGCTGTTGCACAAGGCCGTTGGCAAACAAATGACGACTGGTGCTTCTGGGATTACCCCCTAATTGAGCTTTCAGGCAAAAAAATGGGCATCATCGGCTACGGTAAAATAGGGCAATCTACAGGCAGAATTGCACAGGCACTCGGAATGACTGTTTTAGCCTACGATGCATACAAAAATGAAGACCTTGTGTGTGATACCTGCAAATATGTTGAACTTGAAACACTTTTCAGCGAAGCTGATGTTATCTCGCTTCATTGCCCGCTTTTCCCTGAAACCGAGGGTATTATAAATAAAAACTCTATTGCAAAAATGAAAGACGGGGTTATTATTATAAACAACTCAAGGGGCCCGTTGATTGTTGAAGAAGATTTGAAAGATGCACTTAACAGCGGTAAAATTTATGCTGCAGGTTTAGATGTTGTGTCCTCTGAACCCATCAAAGGTGATAATCCGCTTTTGAAAGCAAAAAACTGCTTAATAACACCACATATCTCTTGGGCGCCAAGAGAAAGCCGCCAGCGCTTAATGGATGTTGCAGTTAGCAACTTAAAAGCATTTGTAGATGGCAACCCGGTGAATGTTGTTAATAAGTAATTAAATTTACCACTGATTAATAGTAGTAAAAAATAGTGCTCCCTTGCGTCCTTAGCCGTTAGGGATTAATCCGAACACGCCTATTTTGGCAAATTATTGTGTTATGCTTCGTTATCCTCACTCGCAATACAGCAAGTATTACTTGCTTGTCTGCCTTGCCTACCACAAAATTTGCACAAAATAGGTTCAAAGAATTTTTTATACCGCCAAAAGTTCTAAAACAAGAAAGTGTGCTGATGTAAGGCTTTCGCCTTACGAAGTGCGCTGCCGCAGTTTTCGGGCTTTTGGCTAATTAAAAAACGAGTTCGTATTATTCCCTAACGGCTAGCCTTTAGGAACTAAAACGTGTTCGGATTAATTCCTAACGGCTTAGCCTTTGCAGAAATGTAATATTGGATGCAAGCGGAGCACTTATAATTCTCGCAAAAGGATAGCAATTGATGAAACCTACAAACAGAAAACCTTTGGCACTACCGCACTATAAAATAATGGATACAATCTATTTAATATCAAATTTGTTTTTTTTAGTAGGAAGTTTTGTGCTTTTTCCAATGGGGCAAAAATTTAATGTTATAGACATAAGCGGCATTTGCTATATTATAGGGCTATTAAGCTACTTATACGCAGGCTTTGTTATGATAGTGTCGGAAAAACGCGATGCAATTATAATAAAAGTTGGCAATGCTCTAAATTTTGCCGCCCCGGTGCTTTTTTTTATAGGCTGTGTTTTATATTTTAGCACAATAAATATGGTGTTTGCGGGAGCATGGTGCTTCACAATTGGGAGCATAGCATGGGCGCTTACATATTTGCTCTATTACATTTATGCAAAAAAAACAAATGATAAACAGGCTTATATTATGTTTTTGTGCACAATAGGGTGCAGTGTTTTTGCAGCGTTTTCTGTTTTAATGCTTATAGGGGTGCTGCTTAAAACAAGCTCTTTGGTTTTAGATGCATTTGTAGCACTGGGTTTTTTTAGTGGCACGGCTCTTTTTATAGTGGCGGATATATTAATTTATCACGCAAAGCGAACAAGGGGCAGGTAAATTTTACAATTGAAATGCTCCGTGCTCCCGTAGCACGCAAGGGGTGCAATTTGCCCCTTGCGCGGTTGACAGTAGTGGGTGGCAGTGGTATAATTAACAGTAATAATATAATGTAAGGGGAGCATGTAGCATGGGCGATAATGCACAGCAAGCATTGGGGCTTTTGGAAACAATTGGAATGGTTCCGGCACTGGCAGCATGCGATAAAATGCTCAAAGCGGCAGAGGTGGAGCTTGTATCGTATGAGAACATAGGCTCTACACTTGTTACAGTTATGATAAAAGGCGATGTTGCCTCGGTAACGGCGTCTATAAAAGCAGGTGAAGAAGTTGCTAAAAACCTTGGGAAATTAACAGCAACAAAAGTGATACCAAGGCCGGCAAAACCTGTGGATGATATTGTGAAAATTTACGATGTGGATAATTTATAGCTGTTAGCTCTTAGCGATTAACATAATGGAGGTAGTATATGGAAAACAGAGCAGCGCTTGGGCTCATTGAAACATTTGGCATAGTGTTTTCCATAGAGGCCGCAGATGCCATGTGTAAGGCGGCAAGTGTTGAACTTGTGGGCTTTGCAAACACAGCCTCGGGTTATATTTCCATTTTAGTGCAGGGCAATTTAAGCGATTGCGAAATTGCGGTTGCGGCAGGGGTTAAAGCGGTTGAAGAGATGAGAGCCGAGGTTTACAGCAGTGTTGTAATTGCAAACCCTCATGAAGATTTGAAGAAAATAACACGCCTTTACGATATAAATGCGTTGTTACCTAATATATAAAAAATGTTTTTCGTTTGAAAATTATTTTGAATTTTGAGAATTGCGATATTAAATTTTGCGAATTTTTTGAAAGGGGAGATTTTCATTGCAAATTATAGATCATGACTTACTCTCCGTTCAAGAGGCACGTATACTTGCAGAAAATGCGAAAGAAGCGCAAAAAGCGCTTTCAACATTCACGCAAGAGCAACTGAATGTAATTGTTGATGAAATGGCAAGTGCCATAAAAAATAATTGCACTGCCCTTGCTAAAATGTCGCAAGAGGAAACACAATACGGCAATTGGCAAGATAAGCTGATTAAAAACCGCTTTGTTAGCGAGTTTTTGCCGACAAAGCTAAAAGAAATGCGCTGTGTGGGTGTTATTAACAAAGATGAAATAAATAAAGTTACGGATATAGGCGTTCCAATTGGAGTTATAGCAAATATCTGCTGTGATACAAGCCCTGTTTCCTCAACTGTGAATGCGGCACTAATTGCGATAAAATCCGGCAATGCAATAGTGTTTTCGCCACACCCTAAAGCGGAAAAATGCATTGCAAGGGCAATTGAGTTGATGGTGCAAGCGGCGCAAAAGTACGGCTTGCCCGACAATGCAATCTCGTACATGCGAACACTGACACATGCAGGCATTATAGAGCTTATGAGCAGTAAGCATATAAGCGTTATTTTAAACTCTAATATGCCGCATTTGCTTGAAGATGCATATAAAACAAGAAAACCTGTAATTTACGGCGGTGCGGGCAATGGGCCTGTTTTTATAGAGAGAACGGCAAATATTTATAAAGCTGTAAATGATATTATTCAAAGCAAAACCTTTGATAACGGCATTGTATCTGCTTCAGAGCAAGGCATAGTTGTTGATGCACATATAGCACAAGAAGTTAAAAGCCAATTGCAAAAATGCGGCGCATATTTTATGGAGCAAGACGAACAAGAACGCCTTGCAAAAATAATTTACCACGCAGACGGCCGTTTGCAAAGCATGGCAATTGGGCGCACAGCAAAAGAGCTATGTGAAATGGCACAAATTAATGCTACACCGGGTGTTAAAGTGCTTATATCACAGCAAAAATATGTGTCGCCCGAAAACCCTTACACCAAAGAAAAATTTTGCCCCGTAATGGCATTTTATGTGGAAGATGACTGGATGAATGCCTGTGAGAAATGCATTGAATTGCTGCTTAGTGAGCACGAGGGGCACACACTTGTAATTCATTCAAACAACGAGGACGTTATTGAGCAATTTGCGCTTAAAAAACCTGTGGCACGAATGCTTGTGAACACGCCGTCCACACTTGGGAGCATGGGCATAACAACAAATTTGTTCCCGGCAATGATATTGGGAAGCGCGGCGGTTGGCGAGGGAATAACAACAGACAATGTTTCGCCGATGAATTTGGTTTACATAAGAAAAGTGGGCTATGGCGTTAGAAATTTAAGCGATATGGATTTTGCTCATGCGAAAATAAATGAGAAAAACGATGCCGAATTGAATTCATCATCACAAGAAAGCATTAAAAACCTTGAAAAAGTGCTTTTGGATTTTTTAAAAGCATTACAATAAAAATTGTATTAAATATAGTTTAAAATGAGAGGTAATTACATTGGATATACGTGAATTTTCAAACAAACTTGCACAGGCAACACAAAATTTAAGCGAAAAAGAGCGTGAAGCGCTTATGAAAATGTTTGCGTCGGTTTCGAATGAAATTGACAGCTTACCGCAAAATTATACAAAAGCAAGTGATACAGGTGCCACTGTAAACGGCGCAAAAACAGAAAATGAAGAAAAGAAATACACCTATTATTCAACAATAGCCTCCCCAACTACAGATGTTGATGAAAACGGTGTGCCGCTTGGCCCCACACAGCGCCTTGTTAGGCTGAAACAAAACTTTTTAAAGCAAGTGCCATCAATAACCACGCACAGGGCAAAGGCATTTACCGAAGTTACAAAAGCAAACCCGGGTATGCACAAAATGCTATTGAGGGCAATGTGCTTTAGGCGTGCATGTGAAACTGCACCGCTCGTTATTCAAGATGACGAGCTTATTGTTGGTGCTCCCTGTGGTGCTCCGCGCTCGGGCGCTTTCGCACCGGACCTTGCATGGCGCTGGCTGAAAGACGAGCTTGAAACAATTGGAACACGCCCGCAAGACCCTTTTTATGTATCGCCTGAAGATAAAAAATATATGAAAGACGTTCTCTTCCCATTCTGGGAGGGTAAATCTAACGATGAACACTGCGAAACCCTTTACCGTGAGGCAGGTGTGTGGGAACTATCGGGCGAATCTTTTGTGTCGGATTGCTCTTATCACGCACTTAGCGGCGGCGGCGATTCAAACCCGGGCTATGATGTTATTACAATGAACAAAGGCTTTAACGATATCAGAAACGAAGCCCTTGAGCATCTTTCTAAATTAGATTACGACAATCCAAGCGATTTGGAGAAAATATATTTTTATAAAGCAGCTGTTGAAACATCTACGGGCGTTATAAATTACGCACAGCGCATATCGGATTATGCGGCCGAGCTTGCGCAAAAAGAAAATAACCCTAAGCGCAAAGAAGAGCTTATGAAAATATCGCAAGTTAATGCAAGGGTGCCTGCCAATAAGCCCGAAACATTTTACGAGGCGGTGCAGGCGGTTTTCACCATTCAATCGCTCTTGCCAATAGAGGAAAATCAAACAGGCATGTCTATCGGCCGTGTAGACCAATATATGTACCCATTTTATAAAAATGATATAGACTCGGGGCGAATGACAAATTACGAGGCATTTGAAATTGCCGGTTGTATGCTTATAAAAATGTCTGAGATGATGTGGGTAACAGCCGCAGGGCAATCTATGTTCTTTGCGGGATATCAACCTTTTGTTAACATGTGCGTTGGCGGCATAACAAGGGAAGGCAAAGATGCAACAAATGAGCTTACATATCTTTTAATGGACACTGTTAGGCATGTGAAAATTTACCAGCCAACACTCGCATGCCGCATACATGCAAAATCTCCGCACAGCTATATGAAAAAAATTGTTGATGTTATACGTTCGGGCATGGGCTTTCCGGCTTGCCATTTCGACGACGGGCATATAAAAATGATGCTTGCAAAAGGCGTTAGCGTTCAAGATGCACGCGATTATTGCTTAATGGGCTGTGTAGAGCCGCAAAAATCGGGTAGGCTGTACCAGTGGACATCCACATCTTACACGCAGTGGCCAATTTGCATAGAACTGGTGCTAAACAACGGCGTAGACCTTTGGTATGGCAAGCAAGTTGCACCGGATATGGGTGCGCTTGAAGACTACACATCGTACGAGCAATTTGAAGCCGCTGTAAAAGAGCAAATTAAATATGTTATAAAATGGACTAATGTGGCAACGGTTATATCGCAGAGAGTTCACCAATACAATGCGCCAAAACCGTTGATGTCGCTTATGTTCGAGGGTTGTATGGAGAGCGGTAAAAACGTTATGGACGGCGGTGCAATGTACAATTTCGGGCCGGGTGTTGTTTGGTCGGGCCTTGCAACATATGCCGATTCGATGGCTGCCATCAGAAAACTTGTTTTCGAGGATAAAAAGTTCACACTGCGTGAGATTAATGATGCGTTAAAAGCGGATTTTGCAGGCTATGAGCATATACAAAAAGCGTGCCTTGAAGCACCGAAATTCGGCAACGATGAAGATTATGTAGACAGCATTGCGGCAGAGCTTATCAACTTCACAGAAGAAGAGCACATGAAGCACAAAACACTTTATTCAAGGCTTTGCCACGGCACGCTTTCCATATCCAACAACACACCTTTCGGGCAGATGACAGCCGCAAGCGCAAACGGGCGCAATGCATGGGCACCGCTTTCCGACGGTGTTAGCCCAACGCAAGGCGCAGATTATAAAGGCCCCACATCTGTTGTGAAATCTGCTTGTAAATTAGCGGTAGACAATATGAATTTAGGGCTTGTGCAAAACTTTAAACTTACAGCAGGGCTTTTGGATACACAGGAAGGTGAGCAAGCTATAATTACATTGTTGCGCACAGCCAACAGCTTGGGCGGCGGCGAAATGCAGTTTAACTACCTTGATAACGCAACACTTATAGACGCACAAGCGCACCCCGAGCGCTATAAAGATTTAGTTGTGCGTGTTGCGGGTTACTCCGCATTTTTCACCGAGCTTTGCAAAGATGTGCAAGATGAAATTATAAACAGAACAACATTTGAAACATTGTAAAAACATATAACGGAGCTATTGTATTGTGATTGAAAGAAAAGCGCTTTTATTTAACAAACAAAAATATAATATGTACGATGGCCCCGGAGTTAGAACATTGATATTTTTCAAGGGTTGCCCTCTGCGCTGTTTATGGTGCGCAAACCCCGAGGGGCTTAGCCGAGCAGTTGAAATTATGCACAAGGCGAATAATTGTGTTCACTGTGGTGCTTGTGTTAAAGTTTGCCCTGTTAATATCCACAAAATGCGAGCAGACGGCACGCATTATCTCGATAGGGGCATAAAATGCCTTGCTTGCAATGCATGTGTAAAGGCTTGCAATTATTCAGCACTTTCAATGGCGGGCGAAAAAGAGAGCATTGCAAAATTGATGGAGTATATAGAGGAAGATAGGCCATTTTACGAGCAGAGCGGCGGCGGTGTTACACTTGGCGGCGGCGAGGTTCTTATGCAACCCGAGGCGGCATTAAGCCTGCTTATGGCGTGCAAGCAAGCCGGCATACACACAGCCGTTGAAACCTGTGGCTACGCAAAAAAGGAAGTTATATTAAATATTGCAAAGTTTACAGATTTATTTCTCTTTGATATAAAAAACATATTCTCTGAAAAGCACTTAGAATTAACGGGTGTGCGCAATGAGCTGATACTTGATAATTTGAAAGAAATTTTGCAAACACGCAGTGATGTTATGATTAGAATGCCGCTTTTAAAAGGAATTAACGACAGCGAAGCGGAAATTGTTGAAGTTGTTAAGTTTTTAATGCCCTACAAAAACAGCAAAAATTTTAAGGGCATACACCTTTTACCCTACCATAAACTTGGTGTTAACAAATATGCGCAGTTAGATTTAAACTACCCTATTTATGGCGACCCAAGCCTTAGCGATGAGGATTTGCGAAGAATAGAGGGCTATATTAAAACATACGATTTTCCCGTTATGGTGGTGCGCCATTAAAATTTATTGCAAGGAGGCGGCAAATAATGTTTAACACAGGCGAGGCAAAAGGCCTTGAGCGAATTATACAAGAGAGTGTTCCGGGCAAGCAAGTTACATTGGCACATGTAATTGCCGCCCCAACACAAGATATATACGAGCGTCTTGGCCTTGAAGAGGCAGGTGCAATAGGCATTTTAACTTTAAGCCCAACGGAAACGGCAATTATAGCGGCAGATATAGCAACAAAAGCGGCAAATGTAAATATAGGCTTTTTAGATAGGTTCACAGGCTCGCTTGTTATATCGGGCGATGTGCAAAGTGTTGAAACAGCACTTTATAATGTGAATGAAACGCTTAAAAATTTGCTGAAATTCACCGTTGTAGACGTTACTAAAACATGATTAAAAAGCGGATAATGGTTATAGGCGCAAAAAACAGCGGAAAAACAAGCCTAATTAATAATTTGCTGGGCATTAATGAAGCGCCTAAAAAAAGGCAAGACGTTATTTACAAAGGCGATACAATTGATGTGCCCGCCGCCTACATAGAAAACAGATGGTACAACAGGCATGTTATAACTTTGTCGCAGGAAGCGTTTTGTGTGCTTGTGCTTGTTAGCCAAAGCGATATAGAGCTGTTTTATTCGCACGGGTTTATGCAATCGCTTTTATGCGAAAATATTGTGGGCGTTATTACAAAAGCAGATTTAAACAGTGAAAACGCAAAAAAAAGCGAACAGCAACTTAAGAATTGCGGTGCAAAACCTCCGTATTTTTATATAGATAATTTGCAAAAAACAGGCATTGAACAATTAAAAGAGTACCTTATGGGTATGAAGAAAAGGTAAGGGCATGAAATGAAGTTTATTACTGAAGAACAACTTAGACAGTTTTATGATGAAAACCCGGCTTTTGAGTATGAACTTCAAAGCGATGAGCGCTTAACGCCGGGAGCACGGCAATTTTTGCTGGATAAAGGTGTTAATTTATATGAAAAAACACAAAGCCCCATAATAAAAAATTTGAAGAGCGAAAATTGTGCGCACAAAGAGTTTTGGCTTAAACTTAGTGTTTTGCAAATAGAATACCTTTTGGCGTATAGGCAGTTAAAACATTTATGCAATTGTGAATTTGAAAGCCTTTTAAACATACATTCACTGCTTTGCACAGCCTCTGATGGCGGTGCAAAAAACGGCAATGAGAACGCAGAGTGCCAACAAGCAAGCCAGAGCAAAAGCGAAAATAGTGAGCAAATTAACACAAATTTTAAGATGGATTATATATTGCACATAGCAAAACTTCGTGCAAAAACAGCTTTGCTTGCAATTGAAGTGCCGTATGGTGATAGTACAAACTTTAGCCAAAAAAGAATTGTAAGCGTGCTAAACAGCTGTGAAGAGCTGCTAATATTAGAGATTGAGAAAGTTACCGAGGGTGATATATGCCGGTAGAAAATGCAGATTTTAAATATTGCGATGAACTTGTTGAACAATTTTTATCTGTTATAGAAAAGCCGATTAAAGAGAAATCTGATTTTTACTACACAGGAGTAGACCTTGGAACGGCATGTGTGGTTATAGCGGTGCTAAACGATAAAAAACAGCCAATTGCCGGTGCATACACTTATGCAGACGTTGTTAAAGACGGCATGGTTGTGGACTATATAGGCGCAGTGGATATAGTGCGCAGTTTAAAGCAAGAAATAGAGCAAAAATTAGGCATAGAGCTTGAGTTTGCGGCAGCAGCAATACCGCCGGGAACAGACGAATTAGACTTTGGCGCGGTGAAAAATGTGGTGCAAAGCGCAGGTTTTACACTTACAAATTTGCTTGATGAAAGCACGGCGGCAAATGCTGTTTTACAAATGAAAAACGGTGCAGTGGTGGATATAGGCGGCGGCACAACGGGCATTTCAATTTTTAAAAATAGCGAAGTTGCCTATATTGCCGACGAGCCAACAGGCGGCACACATTTTTCGCTTGTGGTTGCAGGCGCTTATGGAAAAACACTTGAAGAGGCAGAGCTGTTTAAGCGGCAAGAAAAAAACCACGAGGAATTAATGCCCGTTGTTATGCCGGTAATTGAAAAAGTTGCAACAATAATAAGCGCAAATATAAAAGGGCGCAAAGTGCAAAATATTTCATTAGTTGGCGGCACTGCGTGTTTCACCGGAATTGAGAATGTTATAGAACGGCAAACGGGCATAAAAACA
The DNA here is from genome assembly GCA_964370365.1 of uncultured Bacteroides sp. GTDB lineage: Bacteria > Bacillota > Clostridia > Oscillospirales > Ruminococcaceae > Ruthenibacterium. Next base: position 22,504 of record CAYJIT010000008.1, read on the forward strand.
CACAAGCCTAAAAATCCAATGTTTGTAACACCTTTGGGCATTGCGCTCAATTGTTTGCAACAGCAAGATTAGTTAAAGGAGCAATTATGGAGCTTAAAATTATAAAATCACCCTCTAAAGGGGCCATAGATATTTTGGCACGAAGGTGTGGTGTTACAAGCACGCAAGATATTAGCGGGGCAGATGCCGTGGGCCTTGTGCAAGGGCGTATGATAGAGATGATTGTGGCTGCCGATATAGCAGAAAAAGCTGTTGGCGTAACAGTTTTCGATATAAGGGGAAGTTGCCCGCAAAATATGATTTTGCTCGCAATTTTTGGTGATACTTCATCTGTTGAGGCGGCGCTGAAACAGATAAAAACTCAAAAAGAGGAAGGGAAATATAATGTTAACTGCTAAACTTGTTGATAATATATGGTCTACCCGAAAAGTGGACTCGCTGCGTGGGTTAAAACTTATGCAAGCGGAGATAATTGGCGGCGGAACAGATGTGGGCAAACGCATTATAGTGGTGGATACTATAAGCGCCGGCATAGGCGATAGGGTTATTGTAACAACAGGCTCTTCTGCAAGAAGAATGCTTGGTGACGACAATTTGCCTGTGGATGCGGTTGTTGTTGGCATAATAGATGCAGATTGTGATTTTGCGTAAAAGAGGTTTGATATGGATTTATTCAAAGTAGTAAAAAATAGCGGTTTGGTTGGCGCAGGTGGCGCCGGCTTTCCAACCCATGCAAAACTTAGCGCAAGTGCAGAATATATACTAATGAACGGTGCCGAATGCGAACCCCTTTTGAGGGTAGACCAACAACTTATGGAAATTTACCCAAAAGAAATTATTGTGGGCTTTGCGGCAGCAGGCGCACAGGTGCAAGCAAAAAAAGCACTTATAGGCATAAAGAAAAAGCACAAAGCGGTTGTTGAAATTTTGAAAAACACCATAGAGGAAAACGGGCTTTCGCATTATGTGCAGGTTTGCGAAATTCAAGATGCATACCCCTCTGGCGACGAGCAAGTGCTTGTGTACGAGCTTTTAGGGCGTGTTGTGCCCGAGGCAGGCATACCGATTCAAGTTGGGTGCGTTGTAATAAATTCCGAAACAGCGCTGAATATTTACAATGCAATGCAAGGGAATGCGGTTACCGAGAAATATATAACCCTCGCAGGCGATATTGAAAAGCGCATGACGGTGAAAGTGCCCGTTGGCACAAAAATTATAGATGTGCTAAAACTTAGCGGCATAGAAGATTTTACCGATTACGCTGTTATAGACGGTGGCCCTATGATGGGGCCTATGCTTGAAGATATAAACGGTAGTATAAACAAAAAGCACAAAGGTTTTATCATTTTGAAAAAAAGCCACCCGCTTGTTTTAAAAAAAAGCACCACGCTTGAACAGGCAAGGCGTGTGAACAAAGCAACATGCGAGCAATGCCGTATGTGTACAGATTTATGCCCGAGATATTTGCTTGGGCACGCAATAAATCCGCATCGCTCTATGCTTGGCATGAACTATGAAATAGGCGATGTTAGCAAACAAAAAACAGCAATGCTTTGCTGCGAGTGCAATATATGTGAATTATTTGCATGTCCTGCCAATTTATATCCACGCAGGGCGAATGTTTACTTTAAAAACAAGCTCCGCGAAGAAAATATACGCTACAGCACAGAAAAAACTGTGTTTACACCGCATAAAATGCGCGAATACCGCAAGGTGCCAAGCAAGCGCCTTATAGCAAGGCTTGGTTTAACCTCGTTCGATTTGCCGGCACCTATAACCGATGTAACTGTTGAACCGGATATTGTGCAAATTGCTTTGCAGCAACATGTGGGCGCACCTGCAAAGCCAACAGTAAGCGTGGGCGCAAAAGTTAAATGCGGCGACATGATAGGCGATATTCCGGCTGATAGCCTCGGTGCGGCAATACATGCAAGCATAACAGGCGTTGTAACGCAAATTACACAAAGCCACATTACCATAAAGAGAGGTGCACAATGATTGTTGCGATAGGAATGGTTGAATTCAGCAGTATAGCACGGGGCATTTATGCGGCAGACCAAATGCTGAAAACAGCAGAGGTTGAAGTTGTAACTGTGTCATCAACATGCCCGGGGAAATATATAGCAATTGTTCACGGCGATGTTGCGGCAGTTGAAAACTCTGTTAAAGTGGGCGAAAAATTAGCCGAAGATTATTATATAGATTCCATAATAATACCAAATGTGGACGAGAGAATTTTCCCCGCAATAACAAGTGTAACAATGCCGGAATATATGCAGGCGCTCGGAATTATGGAATCGTTTTCGCTTGCCAACATGATAATTTGCGCAGACCAAATACTTAAAACAGCAGACATAGAACCGCTTGAGCTGCGCCTTGGAAACGGGCTTGGGGGGAAATCTTACTTTACATACACAGGCGAAGTTGCGGCGGTGCAAGCCGGCACAGATGCAGGCATGGAAATTGCAAAAGAAAAAGGCTTGCTTGTAAATGCAGAAGTTATAGCATCGCCATCTAAAGCGCTTGTGGAAAGCTTGTTTTAATGGTTAACAGCAATAATTTAAGGGTGGTGCAATGAAAAAACTAATATGCGCTGAAGATATACAAAAGGCAATTAAAAACGGCACAAAAACAATTTATGTAGATAAAAACACAATAATAACACCCTCTGCTAAAGATGTGGCAAAGCAAGCAGACATAGAAGTGGTTTACAGCTCTCAAACAATAGGCGCTGTAAATGGCGATACTGCCGATACAGATATGTTTTACAAAGCAATTAAAGCACTTGCAGCAAACGGCAATTTCAGCGAATTATTGCAGGCTTTAGCGCAAATAGTGGCGGCACCGTTCATCTCATTAACAGATAGTGCTAAAGATATAAAGCATATTTTGGGCAACACCATTGCGCATAAAGCCTTAAATGCCAACAGCAAAAATGTGCTGATAAGCGAATTTATTACAAGGCAAGATAAAAACACTATGCAAACGGGCTTTGTTATTATAAATGGCGGGCACACAACGTGGAGTGTAAACAGCGACGAGGTTTTTCACATAGTAAGCGGTGCGCTAACAGTTGAAAAAAACGGTGAAGTTTTTACAGCACATGAGGGCGACGTTTTAGCTTTTAAAAAAAATGTGCAATTAAAACTAAGCTGTGAAAAAAGCGTAAAAATATTTTATGTTAAACAATCAAAATAAAAACAGTGGGGGAATATTAAATGTATGCACTGGGTTTGGTAGAAACAAGAGGCTTTATAGGCGCAGTTGAAGCGGCAGACGTTATGCTTAAAGCCGCAGACACACGCTTGCTTGAAAAAGTGTATGTGGGCGGTGGCCTTGTTACAATAACTGTGCTTGGAGATGTGGCGGCTGTGCAAGCTGCGGTTGATGCCGCACAAACTGCCATAAATAAATTGGGAGAGGGCCTATTTATCTCGAAAAATGTAATTCCTCGCCCCTTAGAAGAAGTGTTAGGGCTTTTTAACCCCATGAGCCCTCAAACAGCACAGGGAAAAGACGAGGGTGAGAAAAAAACAAAAAGCGCACCGCAAAAAACGCCTGTTAAAAGCATACCTCAAGTGAAAAGTGAAGAAGCAAAACAGGTGAAAACAATTGATGGAATTGATAATAAAAAGCAATTGGATTTGCAAATTAAGCAAAATGGGCTTGATGAAACATTAAAGATATTAAATGGCTTAAAGGTGGTAAAATTGCGCACCTTGGCCAGAGATATAGATAATTTCGGAATAAATGGCAGAGAACTTGCAAAGGCAAATAAAGAGCAATTGCTAAAAGAATTCCAAGATTATTTCAAAAAAACTTACAATTAATGGAGGAGGGCTGAATGCAGAACTTTGATTACGATTTAAAATCCATACAACAAGCGCGAGACCTTGCACGCATGGGCAATAAAGCAACAGAGGAAATTGCAAATTACACCGAACAGCAAATAGACAAAATTATTCGCAATATGGTTAAAGTTGCAAAAGAACATGCAGTAGAGCTTGCAAAAATGGCGGTGGAGGAAACGGGCTTTGGCAATGTGCCGGACAAAACCTATAAAATACACCTTTCCTCTCAGCTTTTATACGACAGTATTAAAGATATGAAGACAGCAGGCATTATAAACGAGGATAAGCAAACAGGCGTTATAACCGTGGCAGAGCCGGTGGGATTGCTTTTTGGAATAGTGCCCTCAACAAACCCGCCGTCAACCACAATTTTCAAATCCATAGTGGCAATAAAGGCAAGAAACGCAATTGTGTTTTCTCCGCACCCCTCGGCAGCAAAATGCACAATAAAAGCAGCAGAGCTGATGAACGAAGCGGCTATTGCCGCAGGTGCGCCACAAAACATTGTACAATGTGTAAGTTTGCCCTCCATGTGCTCAACAAACGAGCTAATGAAGTGCAACGAAGTTAAAATGATAATAGCAACAGGCGGCCCCGGCATGGTTAAAGCGGCATACAGTTCGGGCAAACCGGCACTCGGTGTGGGCGCAGGCAATTCACCTGCATATATTGAAAGAACTGCAAATGTTCAAAAAGCAGTTAGAAATATAATAGCGAGCAAAACATTTGACTATGGCACAATATGCGCCAGTGAGCAATCTATTATATGCGAACAGTGCAATAAACAAGCCGTTGTGGCGGAATTTAAAAAACAGGGCGGCTACTTCATGAACGAGCAGGAGACAAATGCTGTTATAAAACTGCTGTTTAAAGAAGATGGGCACACCATGAATGCAAAATTTGTGGGCAGAAATGCAATGTATATTGCGCAAAACGCAGGCATATCTGTTCCCGAGGGCACAAAAGTGCTTATAGGTGAGCAGGGCGGCGTGGGTAAAGGCTATTCGCTCTCTTACGAGAAACTTACAACGGTTTTGGGCTTTTATGTAGTTAACAACTGGCAAGAGGCATGCGATTTAAGCATTGAACTTTTGCAAAATGGCATAGGGCACACAATGAGTTTGCATACAGAAGACAGGAATATTGTGCTTGAGTTTATTAAAAAACCGGCATCGAGAATACTTATAAACACAGGCAGTTCACAAGGCGGAACAGGCGCAAGCACAGGGCTTATGCCGTCGTTTACATTGGGCTGTGGCACAAAGGGTGGAAGCTCGGTTTCCGAAAACGTTACACCTATGCATTTAATTAACACAAAATGTGTGGCATACGGCATTAAAGATGTTGACGATTTAGTGTCAAAAGACCCAAGCTTTAATTATGTGGGCTTAGAGCAATATTCAAACGATAGTGCAAACAGTGCAAAAGGCCAAAACAATTTAAGCTATGGCAACCCTGTAACTTTGCCCTCGGCAGTGAACGGCACAGTTTATAATAAGCCGCAAAGCACATCTGCTTATGTTCAAAGCGATAAATACTTATCGCCTTCGCAATATGCAAATGCGGCAAACACCAACACTGAAAATGTTAATAAACAAGCAAGGCAAACGGCGAATTCAAGCGGCATTATCAGCAACGATATTCCGCTGGACATGAACCAGCTTAAAGAACTTGTAAGAGAACTTATGAACTCCGAGAAAGAGTGATGAAATGAACGAACAGAAATACGAGCAGTTATTGCAACTTTTGCTAAAAGCAGTGGAATCTGTGGCAAATGAAAAGCAAGGCAATGAAGGCTCTGAAATACCGGTTGGCATCTCTAACCGACATTTGCATTTATCACAAGAAGACCTTGAAAAAACATTCGGAAGCGGCTATCAATTAACCCCTGTGAAAGACCTTTCGCAACCCGGGCAGTATGCTTGCAAAGAAACAGTGACAATTTGCGGCCCCAAAGGCTGTATAGAAAAAGTTAGGGTGCTTGGCCCAACAAGGCCAAAAACACAAATAGAAATTCTTGCGGGCGATTGCTTTAAACTTGGCAAAACAGCCGATGTAAAGTTTTCGGGTGATGTTGAGGGAACACCGGGCATAACAATTGTGGGGCCAAACGGTGCAACAACAACAAAAGAAGGGCTTATAATTGCACAGCGTCACATTCACATGACGCTTGAAGACGCAAAAAGGCTTGGCACATACGACGGTGAAATAGTTAGCGTAAACGTAAACGGTGTGCGTGGTGGTATCCTTTCAAATGTCGCAATAAGGGCGAATAACGAATCGCAATTGGAGTGCCATTTAGACACAGAAGAGGCAAACGCCTTAGGGGTGAATGCCAAAACAACAGTTAATATTGTTAGATAAAACATTATTATATAAATAAAAAATCAATTTGGAGGCAAATAAAATGGTTAAAAATGAAGCATTAGGTATGGTAGAAACAAGAGGTTTAGTGGGCGCAATAGAAGCGGCAGACGCCATGATTAAAGCCGCAAATGTTTATTTGATAGGCAAAGAGCATGTAGGCGGTGGCCTTGTTACAGTTATGGTTAGGGGTGACGTTGGTGCGGTTAAAGCGGCAACAGACGCAGGCGCAGCAGCAGCCGGGCGTGTTGGCGAACTTGTTTCGGTGCACGTAATTCCTCGCCCACACGCAGAGGTTGAAGATATTCTTCCAACCGCAAAAAAATAAAAACATAAATAATTAATTTTAGGAGGCAGAAAATGGTTAAAAGTGAAGCATTGGGAATGGTTGAAACAAGAGGTTTAGTAGGTAGTATTGAAGCGGCAGACGCCATGATTAAAGCTGCAAATGTGCATTTAATTGGTAAAGAGCATGTTGGCGGCGGCCTTGTTACAGTTATGGTTAGAGGTGATGTTGGTGCGGTTAAAGCGGCAACAGACGCAGGCGCAGCAGCAGCACAGCGTGTTGGCGAACTTGTTTCGGTGCACGTAATTCCTCGCCCACACGCAGAAGTTGAAGACATTTTACCAAAAGCTAAAGCGTAAAAGAAAAAGCACAGCATTAAATGAAAAATCAGCAAACAGAAGGTTCTTTTAATGGCACCTTCTGTTTGCTGTTGTCTAATGCGTATTTATTGCTTGCCGCAATAAGTGGAATTTGTGCGCGATAGTATAAATTAAAAATATGCAAGCAACGATATAACAGGGTTGTGACAATTATGTCACAACCCTGTTTGCTAATTTTCGCCAAATTTTAATATGGGCAATGAAACAACAACTTGTGTGCCCTTGCCGTCAGGGCAAAACAATTTCAAACCGTATTCATCACCAAAAGCAAGCCGAATGCGCCTTTGAATATTTAAAACGGCAACACCGCTCAGGCCTTCTTTCATTTCAAATTTTTCAATATTGCTCAAATTTTCATTTAATTCATTCAATTTTAAAGCATCAATGCCTTTACCGTTATCATCTATTTCAAAAATTAAATTGTTTTGTGCAAGTTTTGCGCTAATATATATTTCACCGTGTGCAGCATTTTGAACACCGTGCACAATTGCGTTTTCTATTAAAGGTTGTATCAACATTCTTGGCAAATAGTAATCGTCTAAAACATCGTCAACATCAAATTGAACAGTGAAGCTGCCGGGATACCTAACTTGCATAATGCTAACATATTTTCGCATTACATGCATTTCTTCAAAAGCTGAAATGAATTGGTCGGCATTATTGGCATAGCGCAATAAATCTGAAAGTTCATCGCATATTTCGCCCGCTTGCTCAAGTTTGCCAAGTTCTGTTAAACGCTTAATATTATTAATTGTGTTAACTGTAAAATGTGCGTTAATTTGTTTTTTTAGCGATAATATTAGCGTGTTTTGCTTTTCAATTTCACTGTCTTTAATTTTATATTGCATGTCATATAATTCGTGTGTGTTTTGCTCAAGCCTTTTAATCATTGAATTAATGCTGTGCACAAGCACATCAAAATCTTCGTTGCCGGTTAAACTTAACAGTACATTGTGTTTGCCAACATTATTTGCACTGCTCATAATTGTGAACATGGGTGCCAGCAAGTTCTTAGAGAGAAAACGATAGAATAAAACCTGCATGAATATCATAAGCAAAAATGTTGCCACTGTAACAATGGCAAAAACCTGTATGGAATTTTGAATATTAGAACCGTCATCTGCAACAAAAATTTCAAAAGGCGTAAGCCCAATGGGGTTTGATGCAAAATTGACAGTGGTCGCTTTTAAATCTGTTATGCTCATATTAAGCAATTCCTGCCTGTTAGTTGCAAAAACACTCTGGGCACCAAGCAAACATATAAGCAAGTTGTTGTCTTCGTTGTGCTCATTAAACAATTCTGCCAATTGTAAAGCAGGCAATAAAAACATAACCGTGCCTTTTTTTTCATCATCTTGCATAATAGGTGTAATATATGCTATATATGTTTCGTCTTGCGAGGTGAAAGATAAATGGCGCACGTTTTCGTGTTCGCTAAGCAAAAAAGCGGCCCTGGATAATACGGTGTTGCCAAGTTCACCGTTTAGCCTAACATAGTTGTAAGCGCTATCAAATATTATAATATTATCCGTTAAACCGTCGGGGTGGTAAATAGAATTAAGGCCATCTACAACCGCAGAAGTTCTCTCGTGAAACTCTATTGGGGTTTGCGCGTTTAGCAATTGTGTTACGGCATCAAGTTGCGAAAGCGTCATAGCAGTGTGTTCAAGGTTTAAAAAAATGCTCTCAAGAGTATTTACAACGCTGTTTAAAACTTGCTCTGTAAGCCGCTGGCTGTTTTGCCGCATATTGTGTACGGTGTAATTATAAAAAAACCCCCAACATAGTATCATAACAATAAAAAAAATCGGCACAGCATATTGGATTTTTTTTCTAAGGCTTTTTGAAAGTTTAATGCTTTTTGCGTCTTTTGCATCGGCTAAATTCGCCTTAACTATCCTCCGTTTGAAGTTTTGTCCAAAAATCAATTATATCTTCCTCCATTTGGCGCACCGTAATTTTATCATTATACCAATAATTGCCCATTTCAAGCGGAACGCTGGAATATGGAGCTATGTCTGTTCGAACAGGCCATGTGCCCTCTTTTAAATAAGGAGATAGCCCTTCGCCTGTTCCGTCTTCTTCCCCTAAAAGCCAGCGAATAAACAGCTTTGCGCTTTGAATGTTTTTTGCGCCGCCGGCTATGGAAACGGTGTTAGATGTATAAACGCCGTCGGTAGGCGCAATGCTGTATGCGGCTTTTGCATTAAGGCCTATTTCATTTCTTCGCACTTTGCTTGAAATCATAAAAGCAACAGGGCCGTGCGTGTTGCTGTCGTTGCCAACAATTTCAATTAGCTCGTTAGAGCTTGTTGAAAAATTAAGGCCGTTGTCAACCATCATTTGCCAAAAAACTTCCCCTGCATTGCTGTTTTCGGGTATAAACAGCTCTTCGCCGTATAAATCAAAATAAGCCTGTGCCATTAAATCGCTGTTTTCAATTACAGCGTGCACTAAAGCGTAAGCGGGGTGCGAGCGCAGAGGGCTGTTCATGTGAACTTTGCCATACCATTGCTCCTCGGTTAATTGCCAGTAATTTGTAATGGGGCATTCTTCGTAAATATTTGGGTTGTAAAAAAGTTGCTCTGCCTCACCCACAAAGCTAAGCAGTTCGGTGTTTGCGTAATCGTACATAAACGGCTCTATATCATAGGGCACATATTTGTTAATTATGTTTTGCTCTAAAAGGTCTGTGCTTAAAATTCCTGTGTCATCCGAGCATATCACAATGTCTATTGCATAATTTTCCTGCTCGCAATTATTCAATAAAATGTCTATCAAATCGTAGGCTCTTGTGTCGTAAACTTCCACTGTTAAGCCGGGGTATTGCTGTTCAAAACTTTCTTTAACATCGTAAATTCTTGTGGTGGTGGTGTAAACAACTAAGGTGTCCTCGCTCAAAGCGTCTTCATATAAACTTTGGCTATCTTCCTGTGCGTTTAAATTTGCGTTTTGCAGCCAAGCGTCCAATGCGTTTTCTTCTTCCTGAGAGCATGCGAATAAACTGAAAGTTAAAATAAAAATGAAAATTAATTTAATTGCTTTCATATCTGTGATTTTCCCCTTTAATTTTTCCCGTTGCTGTTAAAATTTTGTTGAATGGCAAGCTCAATTTGTTCTACATGCTCAAAACCGTTTAAATATTCTTGCCAATGTTCATCGCTATTGATATCTTTTTCGCCTGTTATAAAATCTATCATGTTTAAAAGAGTATACTCTTCAATTTTAAGCATCATTTCTTCATATTCACTTTGGTTTTGTGCGAAAAACAAAGGCGAAAGCGATTGCTCTGTTTCAAACTCTTCATAAATTCTGAAAGCCCTTGCTTGCAAATATTCGTTTTGGTTCACTTGGTAGCCTTTCCAAGTTATTGCCTCGGCAAATTTATCAATTGTGATAAAAGGACCTATAACCGCAGAAAAAATATCCTCTCGTTGCAGTGCTTGCGTGTTTGTAACCGAGATAAGTGCAGGCAAGCCACTTGTGCTAATATCGCCGGGTTCGGCCTCTTTCCAGTCCACACCCGGCTCACCGAAATGCCCTATCAAATAAGCCTGCTCACTACACATCAAATCCATAATCTCAAAAGTTTTTTGCGCATTATCGGTAGAAGCTAAAATTACGCCGCCAACTTTCGGCAAATTTACATGTAGAATGGAATTTGCATTTATACCCTCGTGCTTTAAAGGCGCAAGCGGCAAATAGTAGCTGTAAAGCTCGGGCGATTGAACATTAAGCACATCGGAGACATTAAAAGACGAGAACATCCCAACAAGCATACGAGGGTCATTCACAATGCTTTTAAACTGCTGATCATCGAAAGTGAAAACCTCTTTTGATAATAAACCCTTGTTGTATAAATTCGCACAATAAATAAGCCCCTCGCGAAAATCGTCGGTTTGTGGCGCAAAATAAACATCACCGTTTTTTATAGCAAAATAAGAATTTTGCGCATCGCACACTTCAAAAGAGTTCATTATAAAATTAATGGGGAAAAACGAGCTGTTTTGCGAAGTGCCGATTATCGGCAGCGATTCGCTATAATTTTCCTTAAAAGCAGATAAAACCTGTTCAAATTCAGCGGTTGTTGAAGGGATAGCAACGCCACATTCCTCTAAATATTTTAGGTTTATCCACATTGTTTGTGTGTACTGCTTGGGCAAATTTCCACTTAATGCCGGCATGAAGTATATTTCTTGCAAATTGCCAAAAAGTGCGCTTTCTAAGTTGTATGCCTCATAATTGGCAATAATATCTTTTAAATAAATGCTGTTGTTTTCAATTAAATTGCTTAAAGGCAAAATACTTTTGCTTTGCGCATATTGCTCAATACTTGCAATATCAAGTGCGGTATCGTCTGAAAAAAGTATGCCGTCTATATCACCGTCTGCATAGGTTAGCATGGAATTTAGATATTGTTCAGAATTGCTTTGAGAGATAAATGTCAAATTAATTTTAACATCGCATTGCTTTTCAAGCCATTGTATGTAGTAGCTGTCTTGCAAATGCTGCAAATTATCGTCGTAGGGAATGGCAAAGTTAATTTCTTGTGTTTCGTCCTGTGACACTGTATTGCAAGAAACCCCAAAAATAAGAACAGATAAGAGAGAAGTAGTGATTATTAATTTCAGTGCTTTTTTCATTTTTTCACCTTGAAGTAAAAATTTAATATAAAAATGAATTTATAGTATAGGCTAAGTACAATTCAGCAAACTTAATCTCCTGTCATTTCGACTGTAACGGATAAGCACCGCAGTGCAATGCAAGTGAGCAACCGCTGCATTGCAGCGGCACTTGGCGAACTGTAGAAATCCGCATTTTGTGCTTTTAAAACGCAAGGAGGTACGGATTCCACCACTCGCCAAGAGCCGCCACTTGCGTGGCGGTTACTCGTTGGCATTAGCACTGCGGTGCGTCATCGACTACGCTCGGAATGACAAATATAGCTTGCTCAAAAACCTATAAAATTAAGATGTAATTTGTTTTAAGTAAGCCGAAGGGGAATCTCCGTAATAATCTTTAAAAACCTTGCAGAAATAGTAATAGTCTGAGTAACCGCAAGAAATAGCAATTTCTTTATAAGGCATATCCGATTGCAACATCAAATTTATGGCATGTTTCATTCTAAGGCGTGTTACAAACCTTGTTAGCGTAATTAAATAGTGCTTTGAAAACAAATTGCAAATATAATTGGCATTTAAACCAAATTGCTTGGATAAAGATTCCAAAGTGTGCTTTTTTTCAAAATTATTTTCCACATATTCAATAAGGCTTGAAAATGAGGGGTTTATATTATCAACATCTCTAACAATATAGCGCTCTTTTTTAGATAGTTTTTTACTTAGCCTCTCAAGCACAATTTGCACTTCTTGCTCTTGCATGGGTTTTAGTAAATAATCAAACCCGCTCATTCTGAAAAACTCGCGTGAATCTTCAAAGCTGGCAAAAGCGCTTAAAATAACACATTCAAAAACAGCGCCGTTTTCTTTTAGCTCTTTTATCATCTCTATGCCTGTCATGGTGGGCATTTTTAAATCTGTAAAAACAACATCGGGTTTTAGCTCTTCAATTTCTTTAAGTGCCACAGACGGGTGTTGACTGCTACCTATAACTTCAAAGCCGTTGTCAAGCCAGCGCACATTATTTACAATTTCGTTCAAAATAAATGCTTCGTCATCAATTACATAAACAGTGTACAATTATAAGCCCTCACTTTAAAACAAATTAATATCGCCCGAGCGGTTAAGCTGGAACAAAACCGTAATGGCAACAGGTAAACCGAAAATGCCTAATATGCCAAATAAATTTCCGCCTAAGAATATGCAAAAAAGCGTTACAAAAGGGTGCAGGCCAATTCTTTTTCCAACAATTTTCGGCTCTAAAGATTGGCGCACAATTGTTATGATGGCATACATAATTAAAATTGCGGCGCCAAAGGCGTAATTGCCCGTTAAAAGCATAATAATGCCCCAGGGAATAAGCACTGTGCCAACACCTAAAATTGGCAAAATGTCCACAATGGAAATAAGCGCCGCCAAAGGCAAAGCATCCGGAATTCCCAAAAGCAAAAACCCAACAAACAGCTCAGCACAAGTTATGGAGAGCAATATGGCATACGCTCTTGCATATTCGCCCAAAACCTGAATGCTTCTGTTTTTAATTTTTAAAACTGTTTGCCTTGTTTGCAATGGCAGTTTGTTGAAAATAAAAGCTATAATTTTATCGTAATCGCTAATGCAAAAAAACGTTGCAACAATGGTTATAATAAATTGCACTATAAACATGGGAACGCTTGTTGCAGCAGAAGTTGCAAAACCAAAGGCCGTTCCCGAAACTTGCGAGAGCAAAGATTGCACGGCACCCGTAACAGCGCCCATAATGCTATCAACAATTTGAGAGGCATCGGGGTTTATATCGTTTAAAAATGCCTCTGCATTAGTGCTTAATGTGGTTAATAAAGGTGCAATGGTTTCGGTGTAAAGCGTTGGCAGTTGCAAAGCATAATTTCTAAGGCCGCTGTAAAGTTGGTAGATGATATACACCACAAGCCCTAAAAACACAACAAAAAATAAAATTAAAAGCAAAATAGATATAAAAACTTTGCTCAACTTTGTTTTGCGTTTTAAAAAGCGAATAGCCGGTTGCAAAGAAAATGCAACGGTGAACGCAATTATAAAGGGTGTGAGAATTGGAAAGGCATATTCCAAAATTAAATAGCCCATAACAAGCAAAATAGAGTAGAACACGAATTTAATTATAAACGCGCGCATTTTTTCAACATTCATAAATATGACCATTCCTTTCTTCTATAGGCACAAAACAACCATTAAAAATGGTCATATTTATGCCATGTTTTTCGGTTGTCAGCTTTGCCTGACGAGAAAAACGGTATTTAAATAGAATAAGTTTGAAATTTACTTTCAATCTTTCACCTCTAAGTTAAGTTTTTTGTTTTTTTGTGCATGTGGTTATTAAAGCCTGAGCCATGCTTTTGCTTGCGCATGCACTAATTGCCGCTTGCATGGCAGGGGAACACTCGCACTCGGTGTCCGGCTTTTTGTGCAATATTTCACTTGCTGTGCTCACATATGCACTCGCCTGTGCTTTGCAAAAATCATCATAAACTTTTTGCATTTGCTCTGTATTTAAGCCGTTAAATATCTCGTCAATTAAACTTTTAACATCGGGTATGCTGAAAACTTGTTTTAATAAGCATATCACAACTAAGTGCGCAAGATGCGTGCGGTTATATTTTTTCTTTACGGGCGAGGGTAATAAATTTTGCTTTACATAATTATTCACCATGCTTGCCGTAACGCTTGTTTCCTCTTTGTTAACTTGAAGCGGCGCAAAATATTTGCAAAGCTGGCTTGTAACTTGGTCCATATACAAATCTATATCGGGCAATTCGCTCCAAAGCGGCAAACTAAAATTATCGGCAGTTTTTGCCCATTCGTTTAAGTTGTTCAATGTGTTGCTCCTCTCGCTCTACGCTAAATTATTGGCTAAGTGTCCATTGCTAATCACTTTATTACATTATATTATAGTATAACATGGTGCAAGGAATTACACAATCTGTTTTGTGAAAATAGTAGAACTTTGTTGCAAAAACGTAATTTTTGTATATTTATGCGCAAATAATTCACTGTTTTCACACAAATTTGTAAAAAATTTGGGTTGTAATTTTGGCATAATGTATGGTATACTTTACTTTGTTAAACTAAAAATTGTATATTCAATTATGGGAGGAAATTATGAAAAAACTATTATCTTTAATTTTGGCACTGTGCATGGTGTTAACATTTGCAGCATGCGCACAAGAGCAAACACAAAGCGAGGCAACAAGCGAAATACAAAGCGAGGCAACAAGCGAAACACAAGAACCGGCACAAGAGGGCGCTGTTTACAATGTTGGCATACTTCAACATGTGCAACATAATGCGCTCGACCAAGCCGCACAAGGTTTCCAGGATGAGCTTACACGCCTTGCACAAGAAGCAGGTGTTACAGTTAATTTCGATTTGCAAAATGCATCTAATGACGCTGCAAACGGCAACTTAATTGCACAAAAATTTGTTAATGACGGTGTAGATTTAATTTTGGCAATAGCAACACCATCTGCACAAGGTGCGGCACAAGCAACAAGCGAAATACCTATTTTAATTACAGCTGTAACAGACCCTGTGGGCGCAAACTTAGTGGCATCAAATGAAGCACCCGGCGGCAATATCTCCGGCACTTCAGATTTAAACCCTATCGACCTACAAGCAAACCTTTTAGTGCAATTGGTGCCCGATGCAAAAACAGTTGGCATTATGTACACAAGCAGTGAAGACAACTCAATAACACAAGCAGAGCTTGCACAGGCTGCATTTGAAGATTTAGGCCTTGCGGTTGAAGTTGCAACTTTCACCGATTCAAACGACATTCAAAGTGTTACAACAAACTTAATTTCTAAAGTAGACGCTTTATACCTACCAACAGATAACACACTGGCATCTTCAATGCCTACAGTGGCAATGGTTACACAGCCTGCAAAAATTCCTGTTATCTGCGGCGAGGAAAACATGGTTATGGAAGGCGGCCTTGCAACATACAGCCTTGATTACTACACATTAGGCCAAATGACAGGCGAGCAAGCTTTTGAAGTTTTGGTTAACGGTGCCGATGTAAGCACAATGCCAATAGGCTACAGCACAGAAGACGAATTAAAACTTGTTATAAACGAGGAATATGCAGCGGCAATTGAACTTGAAATTCCTGAAGATTTATTACAAGGTTAATTGGTTGTTTTAAAACAATTACACATATATTTACATAGCTTTGCTGTGTGAAAATTTGCTATGCAAAAGAGGTTTTATTATGGCATTGCTCAGGGCTTTGCCGGGTGCTTTATCTCAAGGTTTAATTTGGGGCATACTTGCGCTTGGCGTTTACATAACATATAAAGTGTTAGATTTTGCGGATTTAACGGTGGATTCAAGCCTTTGCACAGGCGGAGCAGTTAGTGCAATGCTGATTTTAAGCGGTATGAACCCTGTTTTAACATTGCCCTTTGCAATTCTTGCGGGCATGTGCGCAGGTGCGCTTACCGGGCTTATTAACACTAAGCTCGGTATACCGCCTATTTTATCGGGAATACTAACACAACTTGCATTTTATTCTATAAATTTGCGAATAATGCAAGATAGAGCCAACAGAGGGCTCAATAATTACCCAACTATGATTTCTTTGGGTGAGGTTACAATGGCGATTATAACAGGTGCCATTGTGGTTAGCATTGTAATTGCGGCATTATACTGGTTTTTTGGCACAGAAATAGGTTATGCCGTGCGTGCAACGGGAAATAACCGCAAAATGGTGCGCGCACAGGGTGTTAACACAAACACAACAAAAATGATAGGGCTTATACTGTCTAACGGGCTTGTTGGCCTTGCGGGCGCGCTGCTTGCGCAATATCAAGGCAATGCAGATATCAACATGGGACGCGGCGCAATAGTTATAGGCCTTGCAAGCGTTATTATAGGCGAGGTTGTTTTTGGCACACGCTTTAATTTTGCGTTTAAACTTTTCAGCATTGTTTGCGGCTCTGTAATTTATTTTGCAGTAATTGCAATTGTTTTGCAATTGGGGCTTCGCACGAACGATTTAAGAATGTTCAGCGCATTTGTGGTGGCATTAGCTTTAGGTATTCCATATTTGAGGAATAAATACGGAAAAGTGAATGTGCAAAGTGATAAACCGGATTTAGAAACAACACAGGAGGGTTAACATGCTTGAAATTAACAATATAAGCAAAACATTTAACCCCGGCACAATAAACGAAAAACGTGTGTTCAACAATTTTTCGCTCAAAATGAACGATGGAGATTTTATAACTGTTATCGGCGGCAACGGTGCCGGGAAATCTACGGTTTTAAATTTACTTTCGGGTGTTTATTCAATTGATGCGGGAAATATAATGTTAGACGGAAAAAATATAACAAAAATGCCGGAATATAAACGCGCTTCTTATTTGGGCAGAGTTTTTCAAGACCCTATGCTTGGAACTGCGGGAAATATGGGCATTGAAGAAAACCTTGCAATGGCATATAGGCGCGGCAAAAAGCGCACTTTGGCGTGGGGAATAACCCAAGAAGAAAGAGAAATATTTAAAGAGAAGCTTAAAATGCTGGATTTAGGCCTTGAAGACAGGCTAACAACAAAGGTTAGGCTATTATCCGGCGGGCAAAGGCAGGCTTTAACATTGCTTATGGCAACGCTTCAAAAACCAAGGCTTTTGCTTTTAGATGAGCACACAGCAGCGCTTGATCCTAAAACAGGTGCTAAAGTTCTTTCAATAACAGAAAAAATCGTAAGCGAGCAAAAGCTCTCAACAATTATGATTACACATAATATGAAAGACGCCATTCGTTTTGGCAACCGATTAATTATGATGAATTCAGGGCAAATTATTTATGATGTTTGCAATGAAGAAAAGCAAAATTTGAAAGTTCAAGATTTGCTTTTGAAATTTGAAGAGAGCAGTAAAGGCGATTTTGCGAACGACCGTATGCTTTTGGCATAGCCATTAGTTAATTTTTAGCAATTGAAATACATATATATCGGCGTAAAATACGCTGATAATATATTAATTACCTGTGATATGAAAGGCTGAAAACTATTGAAAAACAAACAGAAATTCACATTTAGCAATATTTCAAAATGGCCCGAAATGTTTGCGCAATTACCAAGCGTGCAAAAAAGAGCGTTTTATATGATTGTGGTATGCTCTTTAGTGTTTATAAGTGCGGTTACAATTGGCTCTATTGTTCTTGCAACAACAAATGCCAATACTTTACCTTTAGAGGGCACTGCACCGCAATCGCAAACATCGCAAACAGAGGACTATAACCAAAGTGCTAATGAAATTGACGCAGACGCATTCGACAGTGTTATTCTTCCGAAAACCACTGATGCAGGGCAATCTTACTTGGACGAAACACTTTTTGTGGGCGATTCCAACACTGTGGGCCTTTATGAGCTTTACAAATTGGTGCCACTTGAAAATTATATGGGCATGGTAGGGCTTGACATTAACGGTGTAAGCTCTATGCGCTGTGTTTTTTTTGAAAACGATATGGCAGTTTATACCATACCCGACGCAATTGCAATGGTTCAGCCAAGGCGAATTGTTATAACAATGGGCACAAATAACGCTTTTAGCGGCACAAGTGCAAGCGAATTTGCAAGCAGTTACGAAAATATTGTAAAACTTATTCAAAGCGAATATGAATATGCTGATATTATCATAAGTGCAGTGCCGCCTAAAGGGCAAACAAGCGATTACCCAAGCATTAGCCAAGAAACTATAGACGCTTTTAATAAAGCTTTAGTTGAATTGGCAGAGGAAATGGGTTTATCATTCTTGAATTTGGCCGAAGAGCTTAAAGACCCAGACACAGGTTATATAAAAAATGAATATATTTCAGCTGACGGCTTGCATTTGAATAAAGCCGGAAGCGAGGCATGGCTTGAATATGTGAGAACACATGCTTTAATTACAGAAGATGAGCGCCCAACGGTTACAAACGTGCCCGAAAGGGAAGACCCACCTGCGCCCAAACCCGGAACACCTGTGCCGCCAACTTGCACGGAAAACGGCTACACACCATACACATTGTGGGATGGCAGTGTTGTTAAGCGTGACATAGTCCCGGCCTTAGGGCACGAATTTGAAGACGGCGTTTGCATTAGGTGCGGAGTGACAGACCCTGATTATGTTCCATCATCTTCGTTAAGTTCATCAAGCTCGTCGTCGAGTTCAAGTTCGTCGAGTTCTTCGTCAAGTTCAAGCTCGTCAAGCTCTTCAAGTTCAAGCTCTTCCGAAAGCACACCGTCGAGCTCGAGTGAAGAGGTGCAGCAACCTCCATCTATATCATCAGAGGTAACTATTCCCGCAACATGCGCAGCCCCTGAGAGGATATTGATAACTTATAGTGATGGAACTGAAAAAACAGTTGACGTTGTAGGTAGCGTGCCAACCGATGCTCACGTTTTTGCAGATGGGCAAGAATTCTGTACAGTTTGCGGCATAGAACCAAACCCGAATTTTGCAACGGGCGGGGAAACCACACCGTAAAGCCAATAGCAAAATAAAACTACTGAAATGCAATAAAATTAAAAAGCAAAAAAGAAGAGCGAAGCCGCATGGCTTCGCTCTTCTTGCTTTTACAAAAAAATTTAGTTTTAACCCCTTTTAAACACCCAATAGTGCAAAACCGCAAAAACTTCTCGCATATAAGATGGCATAATTACGCCAAAGCCAGTGTTAGACGGCAAACTTGATATATTGCTATAACCCAAAGCCCTTGCGTAAAGTGCACTGCGGTAGCAGTGGAATGTGTTTGTGGCAAATGCAATTTCCTCATCGCTGTTAATGCCCTGTGCGCTCAAAAGCTCTTTTGCAAAAGCAAAATTCTCCTCGGTGGAAGTGCTTTTGTCTTCAACTATTATATTTTCCTCGCTCACACCGTTTGCAATAAGGTAGTTTTTCATGGCGTGCGCTTCGGGTATAATTTCATTAGGCCCTTGGCCACCTGTTACAACAATAAATATATCGTTGTTTTTTTCATGCAATTTAATGGCTTCGTCAAGCCTGCGGGCAAGAACGCCGCTAACATTTTCGCCATTCAAGCCTGCACCTAAAACAATAACGGCTTTTTCATCGCCATTTGCTTTGTTTGCATGGCCGCTTATAAACAAAAACAGCATCATAAAAAGCATGAATGCAACGCCTATGAAAAACAATATTTTAAGAATATAGCCTATGCCATGCGATAAAAAAGCATCAATATTTCTGTGAAATAAAGCATAAACCCAAAGCGCAACTGTTATAACATACATTAAAAAAACGCCTAAATTCATGCTGCTGCGCATGAAACGAAGAATGCTGTCGATACTGAAAATAATTGTAAGTGCCAGTAATATAATTTGTTTCATAAATTCAATTTAGCCTCGGCTTTACCCCTTGTTGTTTAGTGTAGAAGTTCATTATATTTTATTTTTTCACAATAGTCAAATTTATGGCTAGGTTTAAATTGATAAAGCGCAAAAATAAACACATATAAGCGTGTTTAATTATGCGGTAATTTCTATTAGTTTGGATAACATAATTTATTTTAGCTTAGCATATTATTTTCTATGGAAAAGAGGTGCGGCTATGATAGGAAACCCTGAAAACCGTTGTGTGGAACTTGCGGAATATATTATAAAAACAGGCGCAACAGTGCGAAGTGCCGCTAAACAATTTGCCATAAGCAAAAGCACTGTACATAAAGACATTACACAGCGCCTGCCCAAAATAAACAAAGCGCTGTATAATGAGGTTAAAATTGTTTTGCAGTTTAATAAAAACGAGAGGCATTTGCGTGGCGGCATTGCAACAAAAAAACGCTGGAGTGAAATGAAAACAAAATAAAATAACTGCCGTGTGAGCATTGCTAATTATACGCTTTATTGCGCAATTACCTTTGAAAATTAAAATATAGTGTAGTTTTTTGCAAATATTTGAAAAAACTACTGTTTTTTCTATTAAAATTGCGGTATACTGTTAACAGGCAAAACTTATCAAGTAATTAATGCTGTTTGCGAAGGCTTGTTGCATGACAATAGCTGGCAGCTTATATAGGCAAAAATGAATAATAATAAACCGGAGGAGATTATGAAAAGGAACGATTATATTTCATGGGATGAGTATTTTATGGGCGTGGCACTTCTCAGCGCACAGCGCAGCAAAGACAATTCCTCACAAGTTGGTGCTTGCATAGTTAGCCGAGAGAATAAAATTTTGTCTATGGGTTACAATGGAATGCCAACGGGCTGTTTTGACGATGAAATGCCGTGGGAACGTGAAGCCGAAAGTGATTTGCAAACAAAATACTTATATGTGTGCCATGCAGAGTTAAATGCAATTTTAAATAATGCCTCTGCTTCTTTGGCTGGTGCAAGGCTTTATACAACACTTTTTCCGTGCAACGAATGTGCTAAAGCCATAATTCAAAGTGGAATAAGCAAAGTAATTTATTATGAAAATAAGTATAACGATACATCTGCGGTTATAGCGAGCAAACGCATGTTTAATATGGTTGGAATAACATTTGTTGAATACAAAAAAACAGGTAGAGAGTTAAATTTGAAATTGTAAAGAGGTAGACAGGTGAAAAAAATAGAAAGTTTTACAGTAGATCACACAAAACTATTGCCGGGGCTCTATGTATCAAGGCGTGATAATAAAAACAACTGTGATGTTACCACTTTTGATATTAGAGTTACAACACCGAATAAAGAGCCCGCTATGGACGTTTGCGCAATTCACACAATGGAGCATATAGGTGCAACATTTTTGCGCAACACAAACCAAAGCGATGATATAATATATTTTGGGCCAATGGGTTGCCGCACAGGTTTTTATCTTGTTATGTTTGGGAAAGTTACATCGCTTGATGTTAAAGATTTAATTGTGAAAACATTTGAGTACATAAAAAATTTTGAGGGCGATATACCTGGCGCAAGCGAAATTGAATGTGGAAATTGTACCGATCAAAATTTAAACATAGCAAAATTTTATGCAAAAAAATATCTTGAAGAACTTGAAAAATACAATAGCTTTGAATATATTTAAAAGCTGAAAAAATTACAACATGCAAAAAGCCACCCTTTAAATTAACAAAGGGTGGCTTAATTTTTTATTAGCTTAATATAAAATTTATGTATGTGTTTGTATAATACAAAAAACTTTGCCACTTGTCATTTCGAATGTAGCGGAGAAATCCGAACTTTGTGCCTTGAAAACGCAGAGGGTTTCGGATTCAGCCACTCGGCAAGTGCCGCCACTTACGTGGCGGTTGCTCGTTGGCATTAGCACTGCGGTGCGTCATCAACTTCGCTCGGAATGACAATAATAAAGGTACAAAAGCTATGTTCTTTCTAATTTGATGGTGGTGGGAAATACGGGCGAAGAACATTTGCAACGCCGCTTATAGGCATGGTTTGCAATGTAATAGTGCCCGGGCCTGTTATAACAGTGTTAAATAAGCCCTCGCCGCCAAGCAAAATGTTTTTTGCGCCTTTAACCATTTGAATATCCATAGTGCAAGTTGCGCTCATCATTGCCAAATTGCCTGTGTCCACAATCATGGTTTGGCCGGGCTCTAATGTGTAATCAACAGCGAAACCGTCAATTTCCACAAACACAATGCCGTTGCCGCTAAGTTTTTGCATAATAAAACCCTCGCCGCCAAACAGGCCGCTGCCTATTTTTTTGTTGAAGAAAATAGACATTTCAACGCCTTGTGTGCAAGCTAAAAATGCAGATTTTTGCACAATAATATCGTTGCCGGGTGTGATGTTATATGCCCTTATTTGCCCGGGAAAAGATGATGAAAACGCAATTTCAGCCGGCCCTTGCGCTGTGTAGATGTTTTGGAACATATTGTCGCCGGATACAAGCCTACCAAGCATTTTGCCAAGGCCGCCGCCTTTTGTTTCCATTGTGATATTTGGTGTCATCCAGCTCATGGAACCGCCCTCTGTAACAACAGATTCGCCCGGTGCCAATTTGCAAATAACAACAGGTAAAGAATCGCCTACGATGTTATACTCCATAATTGCCTCCTTGTTTTTTTCTTATTTTACCATGTTACGTCAAAATTTTCAATTGTTTTTTGTTTGCCAAATTTCTTCGTCGTACTGCGCAATAGTTCTATCAGAGGAGAAAAGCCCTGCATTTGCTGTGTTCATAAGCATCATCTTAGCCCATTTTTGTTTGTTTTCATAAGCCGCAAGAGTTTTTTCTTTAACTGTTAAATACTCGTCAAAATCAATAAATGTCATAAAATAGTCTTTAACTAAAAGCTCTTTGTGCAGGCGGCGCAGGCAAAGTTTTGTGCCAACGGCAAACATTTCATCACCCACTAAAAAATCTACCGCGCGGCGTAGTTTTGCGTTTTTCTCGTAATAATGTTTAGAGATGTAATCTTCGTTTTTGTAATGCGCAATAATTTCATCGCTGCTTTTACCAAATGTGAAAATGTTTTCATCGCCCACAAGCTGTGCAATTTCAACATTTGCACCGTCCATAGTGCCAAGTGTAACTGCGCCGTTCAGCATAAATTTCATATTGCCCGTGCCGCTCGCCTCTTTAGAGGCAAGGCTTATTTGCTCGGATATATCACATGCGGGAATAAGAACTTCCGCTTTTGTTACATTGTAGTTTTCAATCATAACAACACGCAAGTGCTTTTTAACAGCTTCGTCATTGTCAATTATATTTTGTAAGCACAAAATTGCGTGAATAATATCTTTTGCAATTGTGTAAGCGGGTGCGGCTTTTGCCCCGAAAATTGCAACAATTGGTGTTTTTGGCAACTTGCCGCTTTTAATTTCAAAGTATTTATCAATTAAATAAAGCAAATTTAACTGCTGGCGTTTGTATTCGTGCAAACGTTTTATTTGAATGTCGAATATAGCGTTTTGCGGCAAAATTATATTTTGTGCTTCGCTTAAATATTCAACAAGTGCCTTTTTGTTTTCGCTTTTAATTTGCATAAGTTTGTTTAAAACTTGTTCGTCATTTTGGTATTGCTCTAATTTTTTTAGCGCTAAAGCGTTAGTTTTATATTCATTGCCAATAAGTTCGCTCAAATAATTTGCAAGGGGTTTGTTACAGTGCAATAGCCAGCGCCTAAACGTTATGCCGTTTGTTTTGTTGTTAAAACGCTCGGGATAAATTTTGTAGAAATCGTTTAATTCGCTCTCTTTTAAAATATCTGTGTGCAGTGCGGCAACACCGTTTGTGGAATGGGTAAAATGTATCGCTATATGTGCCATGTGAACACGTTTTTTGCTGTCAATTATATAAAGAACTTTATTTTTGTGTGCATTTCGAACGCGTTTGTCCAGCATTTTTATAATGGGCAATAAATGCGGCACAACCTTTTTTAAATAGTCCATAGGCCATTTTTCAAGTGCCTCGGATAATATTGTGTGGTTTGTGTAAGCGCAAGTTTTTGTAACAATGTTAACTGCCTCGTCTTCGCTTATGCCGCGCTCGTTTAAAAGCCTAATAAGCTCGGGAATAATTAATGCAGGGTGTGTATCGTTAATTTGAATGGCGGCATAATCTGCTAAATTGTGCAAATTGCAACCTTTTTGCGTGCATTCGTCCAAAATATATTGCGCGGCATTGCTAACCATGAAATATTGTTGATATATGCGCAATAAGCGCCCGTTGTCATCGCTGTCATCCGGGTATAAAAACAGTGTTAAGTTCTTTTCAATTGCTGTTTTGTCAAAATTAATTCCACGTTTAACAATTTTTTCGCTAACACTTTCAACATCAAATAGGTGCAGTTTGTTCGTTCTGGCGTTGTAGCCGGTAATGTCAATATCGTATAGTGTAGATTTTAGTTTAAACCCTTTAAAGGGCACAGTATAGCTTGTGGCGGTTTTTGTAAGCCAAGAGTTTTTTTCTATCCAGGGGTTGGGCTTTTCGTTTTGCCTGTTTTTAGAAAATTCCTGCTTAAATAAACCAAGATGATAATTTAAGCCTATGCCATCACCGTTTATGTTAAGCGTAGCCATTGAATCTAAAAAGCATGCGGCAAGGCGCCCAAGCCCACCGTTCCCAAGCGATGGCTCAAACTCGCGCTCTTCAATAGTACAAATATCATGCCCGTTTTGCGCTAATATCTGCTTAATTTCATCGTAAATGCCCAAATTAATTAAATTGTTCGAAAGCAATTTTCCAATTAAAAATTCTGCTGAAATATAGTAAACTTTCTTTTTGCTTTTTGCACAGCAAGTGCTTTTTTCTGCGGCTAAATCTTTTACTAAGTTTAAAAGCGCAAAATACACATCGTCTTTACTGCACTGTGCAATACTACCTTTTTTGCAATATTGCGTAAGTTTTTCTTTTAAATCCATCTTCAATCCTCCGTTTGATGTTTTTTTATGTGGCTATTATAATGCGAAATAAAATGCCAAGGTTTGTGAATTGCTATTTGCGTTGTTTTAAAATTGCGTAAAGGAACAAATGTTGTTTAAAATTATTATACTTAGTTTTTGTGATAAAATACTTGCATAATCAATGCTATTTATAGTACAATACTATCACAAAAGCAAATTAATTGCGAGGTTTTTATGAATATTATTGCATACGAAAAACTTGAAGAACAAAAAAGGCACGGAACAGCACATTTTGCATATAACACATACCCTTGCGCAATTTTTGAAAATACACAGAGAGTTGCGGCGCATTGGCATGATGAAATGGAAATTATTTTTGTGAAAAGTGGTTTTGGCGTTGTGCAGGTAGACCTTGATAGTTACAAAGTTAAACAAAATAGTGTAGTTTTTGTTGCACCCGGGCGTCTTCATGCAATTGATGCAGATAATAAAACACAAATGGAATATGACACCAGCATCTTTGCGCTATCAATTTTAGATGCAAAAGACGATTGGTGCCGCGATAAAATATTTGAGCCTCTGAGAAACGGCACATTTAATTTGCCTGTAATTTTAAACGAAGGCGATAAGGGGCACAGCCAAATTGCCGAGTGTTTAAATAAAGCAGGGCAAATTTGTGCTTGCCAAAACAGCGGCTATCCACTTTTGGTTAAAGCGCAACTGCTCGAGCTATTTTATATATTGTATAATAACAGGCAAAGCGTTAAGGACAAAGAGCCGGTTTTATTATGTAGCGATAGAACAAAGCAAGCGCTGCAATATGTAGAGCAAAATTATTCACAGCCTATAAGCATAGAACAAATTGCGTCGCAGCTTTGCTGCTCACCCTCGCATTTTATGCGCTTTTTTAAAAAAGCGGTGGGTGTGCCTTTTGTTTATTACTTAAATAATTACCGCCTTGCAATGGCAGCAAGAATGCTTGAAGAAACAAAAGTTGCAGTTATAACAATTGCGCAAATGTGCGGTTTCGAAAATTTATCGTATTTTAACAGATGCTTTAAAAAAGTTTATAAATGCACGCCAACACAATACAGGCAAAAATGTTAAAATTACTTTATGTTTTTTTAAATTTCACTTGCAATTCTTATGCTATTGATGTATAATATACATAATAAATGAATAAATATTCAAACAGGAGCATTAAATGTATAAAGTTTTTGTGGACGGAAGCGTTGGAACCACCGGCCTTAGAATAGTTGAAAGGCTTATGCAAAGAGAAGAAATACAGCTTTTTAGCCTTGATGAAAATGACAGGAAAAATTTAGATTTACGCATAAAAGCGGCGCAAAATTCAGACATAACAATACTTTGTTTGCCGGATGATGCCGCAAAAGAAATTGTTAACCATTTGCCGAAAAGCGTTAAAATATGCGACACAAGCACGACACACCGCACAAATGAAAGCTGGGTTTACGGCTTTGCTGAAATTCAAAACAGGCGAAGCGCCATAAAACAGGCTAATAGGGTTTGCATACCCGGTTGCCATGCAAGTGGATTCATATCTGTTGTTGCACCTTTAATTGAGCTTGGTGTTTTAAAAAATGATGTGCAATTGACGTCGTGGTCTTTAACCGGATATACAGGCGGCGGAAAAAGCATGATAGCTGAATATGAAGCAGGCGAAAGGCAAGAGCAATATAAAGCGCCGAGGGCGTATGCGCTCAGCTTAGCGCACAAGCATTTGCCGGAGATGATGAAAGTGTGCAACATAGAAAAAGCGCCGCTTTTTAGCCCGATAGTGGCAGACTTTGCAAGGGGAATGGCAGTTTATGTGCCGCTTTTTGCGCAAGATGTACAAGGCTTAAATGCCAAACAACTTACAGAAAAACTTAAAAGTTATTACAAAACCGAGGTGGGTATTAAGGTTCACGATGCCGCAAAAACACCAAACAACGGATTTTTGCCTGCAAATGCCTTTGCAAACAGCGATGAAATGCACATTTACTGTTATGAAAATGAGAGTGCCGGGCAAATTTTGTTTGCAAGTGTTTTCGATAATTTGGGAAAAGGCAGCTCGGGTGCGGCTATACAATGCATGAATATAATGTTGGGCTTGCCGGAGCGAGCAGGGCTTGAATAGAACAGGCAAGTGCAAAATACACTATACTTTTTACCACCATGTGGCTTACACATGGCTAAATAAATATAAAAGGAGCAATTATGAAAGAGTGTAAAGGTGGCGTGTGCGCACCTAAAGGCTTTAGTGCTTCGGGTGTTCATTGCGGAATACGTAAAAATAAAGAGAAATTGGATTTAGCGCTAATAAAAAGCGATGTAATGTGCAGTGCGGCGGCGGTTTATACGCAAAATAAAGTTAAGGGCGCACCGCTTATTGTAACTAAAGAACATTTGCGAAATGGCAAAGCGCAAGTTATTGTGTGTAACAGCGGCAATGCCAACACTTGCAACCCAAACGGTTATGAAACCGCAGTAAATATTTGCGAGTTGGTTGCGAAAAGCACAGGTGTTAACACGCAAGATGTGCTTGTTAATTCCACAGGTGTTATCGGGCAAGAATTGCCAATACAGCCATTTGAAACAGGAGTTGTAGACGCCGCAAAATGCCTTGATTACAACGGCAGTGAAAATGCAGCAAGTGCTATAATGACAACCGACACCGTGCAAAAACAAGTTTCTTTTGAATTTGAGCTTGACGGCAAAACTTGCCACATAGGCGCAATAGGAAAAGGCAGTGGCATGATACACCCCAACATGGCAACAATGCTTATTTTTATAACAAGCGATGTTAACATAACGCCTGAATTAATTCAAAAAGCACTTAGCGAAGATGTGGTGGACACATTTAACCAAGTTAGTGTAGACGGTGATACGTCGACAAATGATACAGTGATAATTATGGCGAATGGGCTTGCCGGAAATGCTGTTATACAAAGTGAAAATGAAAACTACAATATATTTGCGAATGCGCTAAGGGCTGTAACCTCACACATGTCCCGTGAAATTGCCGCAGATGGCGAGGGCGCAGGTAAATTATTGGAGTGCGTTGTAACAAATGCAAACAGCAAGCAAAATGCAAGGGCAATTAGCAAAAGCGTTATATGCTCGGATTTGTTTAAAGCGGCTATGTTTGGCGAAGATGCAAACTGGGGAAGGGTGCTTTGTGCAATAGGTTACACCCAGGGCGATTTTAGCATAGATGCCGTGAGTGTTGAGCTGAAAAGTGAATTTGGAAGTGTTAAAGTTTGCGAAAATGCAATGCACTCACCTTACAGCGAAGAAATAGCCGCCAAAGTGCTGAAAGCTAAAGAAATTTACATTTTGGTTGATATGCACGATGGCGAGCACAGCGCAACAGCTTGGGGTTGCGATTTAACTTACGACTACGTGAAAATTAACGGCGATTATAGGTCTTAATATGTAGAGGCGAATTCAATATCCGCCCGAAAGGATTTACGCAATCCGCCCACAAGGGTTTACACAAACCCAAATGCTTGTCATTCCGAGCGAAGCCGAGGAATTCGTTCTTCCAAAGGCGTGCCGTTATAAACGGCACATGCCAAAAAATCTCCATTCTTTATGGAGATCATTTAATACAAATTTATCATGCACAGAATGGAGATAGCGTGATAAATCACGCTATCATTATCTAATGCGGCGTGCCGTTATAAACGGCACATGCCAAAAAATCTCCATTCTTTATGGAGATCA
>CAYJIT010000008.1:51159-67964 GCA_964370365.1 uncultured Bacteroides sp.
TTTAATACAAATTTATCATGCACAGAATGGAGATTTTTATGAGCGAGCAAGAGAGAATAAAAACAGAGCAGATGGTGCGTGTTTTAAGCGAGGCACAGCCGTATATTTGCAATTATAGGGCAAAAACCATTGTGGTTAAATACGGTGGTAGTGCAATGGAAAACGAAAAGCTAAAGGCGGCCGCAATGAACGACCTTGTAACGCTTTCGCTTTTGGGTGTGCGTGTTATTTTGGTGCACGGCGGCGGCCCTGAAATAAACAGCCAGCTTTTAAAAATGGGTAAAGAGCCTAAATTTGTTAACGGCCTGCGCCTTACAGACGGCCAAACAATGGACGTTGTGCAACAAGTTTTGGCGGGCAAAGTGAACAAGGATTTAGTTGCGCTTTTGCGTGGTTACGGCGTGGGGCTTTGCGGCATGGACGGCAATATTTTAAAATGCGTTAAAAAGAAAACAAACCCGGATTTAGGTTTTGTGGGTAGCATTAAAAATGTTGATACAACGCTAATTAACTTTTTGATGGAGAGTGGGTACATCCCTGTAATTGCAACAGTGGGAATGGATGAAAACGGTGTTGCCTACAATATAAATGCAGACACAGCTGCCTGCAAAATAGCAATTGCGCTAAAAGCCGAAAAACTTATTTCAATGACAGATGTGGTGGGCATATTGCAAGATAAAGATGACGATAACACATTAATTGAAAAAATAGAGATAAACGAAGTTGAAACACTTATGGAAAGCGGCATTATAAGCGGTGGCATGATACCGAAAATTAACGGCTGTGTAAGCTGCATTAAAAACGGTGTGCGCCAAGCGGCTATAATTGATGGGCGAATGGAGCACTCGGTGCTTATGGAGATATTCTCCAATAAGGGTAGCGGAACACTTTTTTATAAGGCAGAAGAAAAAGGATGATTATTGGCACAGTAAAGTGGAACTTTAAATATAAGTTAAAAAAGGGGAGTAGCTTAAAATGAGCGCTTATAACGAAACTACACTAAAAAAAGACGATGCGCAATATATAGCTAACACATATAGTAGGAATGATGTGATTTTAACACGTGCAAAAGGTAGCGAAGTTTTTGATATAAATGATAAAAGGTATTTAGACTTCACAAGCGGAATAGGTGTTAACAGCCTTGGTTTTTGCGATGATAAATGGGTTGCGGCAGTTTATGAACAATTGCAAAAGTTGCAGCACATAAGCAATTTATACTTTACACAGCCGTGCGTTAGTTTGGCAAAAGGGCTTTGCGAGCGCACTAATATGCAAAAAGTGTTTTTTGCAAACAGCGGTGCCGAGGCAAACGAGGGCGCCATTAAAGCGGCAAGGAAATATTCAAGCGATAAATACGGCAAAAACCGCCATACTATAATAACGCTTGAAGGCAGTTTCCACGGGCGCACATTGGCGGCACTTAAAGCCACCGGGCAAGATAGTTTTCACAAGCATTTCGAGCCGTTTATAGAGGGTTTTGTTTATGCCCCGGCGAACGATTACAGCACAATGGAAAACCTTGTTAAAAAGGGTGATATCTGCGCTGTGATGATAGAACCTATACAAGGCGAGGGCGGTGTGAACCCATTAAACGAAGATTATTTGAAAAAAGTGCACAAACTGTGCAGTGAAAACGATGTGCTTTTAATTGCCGACGAAGTGCAAACGGGCATGGGGCGAACAGGCAGTTTGCTTGCTATTGAACAATATGGCATAAGTGCAGATATAGTAACACTGGCAAAAGGGTTGGGCGGCGGCCTGCCAATAGGTGCAATTTTGTTCTCGCAAAAAACGCAAAACACATTATCAGCGGGCGACCACGGAAGCACTTTTGGCGCAAACCCCGTTGTGTGTGCAGGGGCACATGAAGTTTTAAGCAGGCTTACACCGGAGTTTTTAAATGAAGTTAAAACAAAGGGTGAAATACTGCGAGCCGGGCTTGTGGAAATAGATAGAATAAAAGAAGTTAATGCAAAAGGGCTTATGGTTGGCATTGTGCTTGGCGAAGAAATAAATGCGAGAGATGTGCTTTTAAAATGCCAGGATAAAGGGCTTTTGTGCTTAACGGCAAAAACAAAATTGCGCCTTTTGCCGCCGCTTACCGTGAGTGAGGGTGAAATAAAAGAAGCGCTAAGTATAATAAAAAATGTTTTGGAGGAAATGTGATGAAACACCTTTTGAAAATGGCAGATTTATCTACACAGGAAATAATTGAAATTTTAAATTTGGCAGACGAGCTAAAACTTGCGCAAAAACAAGGCAAAAAGCAAACATATCTTGATGGCAAAAGTGTTGCGCTTATTTTTTCAAAAGCATCAACACGCACACGCACAAGTTTTGAAGTTGGCATTTACCAAATGGGCGGCAATGCGGTTTTCCTTAACTCGAACGATTTGCAAATTGGCAGAGGCGAGCCTGTTGAAGATACAGCAAGGGTTATGGGCCGTTATTTCGATGGCATCATGATTAGAACATTCGAGCAAAGCGAAGTGCAAGCGCTTGCGGATTATTCGGGCATACCCGTTATAAACGGCCTTACAGATTATGCGCACCCTTGCCAAACCCTTGCAGATTTGCAGACAATACGTGAGCACAAAAAACACCTTGAGGGCCTGAAAATGTGCTATATAGGCGATGGCAATAATGTGGCAAACAGCCTAATTGTTGGCGCTGTTAAAACAGGAATGAACATGGTTGCAGTTTGCCCAAAAGGTTACGAGCCGGCTAAAGATGTGCTTGAATTTGCACAAAAAAGCGGTAATTTCACACTGCTACAAGACCCTAAAGAGGGTGCTGTTGATGCAGACGTGCTTGTTACAGACGTTTGGGCGAGCATGGGGCAAGAAGAGGAAGCACAAAAGCGCAAAATTGCATTTGAGGGCTACCAACTTAATAGCAATTTGCTAAAACTTGCCAAAAAAGATGTTATGGTTCAGCACTGCCTACCTGCGCACAGAGAAGAAGAAATAACAGCCGAAGTTTTCGAAGCGCACGCAAACGAAATTTTCGACGAGGCAGAAAATCGTATGCACTCTCAAAAAGCTGTTATGGCACTTTTGATGGGGTAGAACATAAATAAAAAAACAGCCCCTTTCGCAATAATGCGAGAGGGGTTGTTTAATTTTATGCATATTTTAATTTCAGGCACAAAAAACACCCCATAGCACAAAGCTAAAGGGTGAATTTGGTGCCGAGCTTCTCGGCAAAAGCGGCTTATAGAGGGTACCCGTTAATTTCAGGCACAAAAAACACCCAATAGCGCAGAGCTAAAGGGTGAATTTGGTGCCGAGCTTCTCGGCTGGAGCTGAAGATGGGGTTCGAACCCACGAACCTGCTCATTACGAATGAGCTGCTCTACCAGCTGAGCTACTTCAGCAAAAAATCAGCGTTTTAATTTATCCAACACACAATATTATATATCTGAATTTTAATTTAGTCAAGTGTTTATATAGTGTAGCAATCTTACAGCTTGTCATTTCGACCGTAGTGGAGAAATCCGCACTTTGTGCTTTAAAAACACAGAGGAGTTACGGATTCAGCCACTCGCTAAGTGCCGCCACTTACGTGGCGGTTGCTCGCCGGCATTAGCACTGCGGTGCGTCATCGGCTTCGCTCGGAATGACACAAGGCAAGCGGCTTCGCCTGTAATTACAATACGGTAACTGCTTGTTATTTATAAAATAAAATCAAACGAAATTGTAAAGTGAAAATCTATACGAACTAAAACAAAAATTAATTACAAATTATTAATTTTTCATTAAAATTATAGACTTAACGTTGTTTTTATTGTATCATATAAAAAGAACATATATAAGCAACAGAAAAGAGGTGGCGCATTTGGTTACAGAGAGCATAGCAATTTTAATTATAACATTATTCATTCTGTTTGCACTGTTGCGCAGCGAACACGCAGACTATGCCGTTAGCATTACACCGCTTTTGATAATACCTATTATAAATTTAGTGGTAAGCGGCTTAATATTTGTGCTGCCAAGCACAGTTTTACCGTTTGCACCGAATGTAATGATAGTTTTCTCACATATTTTAGCACTTGCTGTTTCATGTTCGCTATTTGTTGCGTTCTCGTATAAAATTAAGAATGTGCACACAAAAAGAGTTTATATTTGTGTGATGGTGGGCTACAGTTTCCTTTTAACTTGCGCATACATTTACCAGTCTATTATTCCTGTGTTTTAAAAACAGGTTAAACAATAAAAATAATATAGGGTTAAGCCGTTCACCTAAGTTTTGCAAAAGCAAATTTTTGGCAATAGGCTTAACCCTATTAATGTTTTATGTGCTATTTTAAAAGCTAACCTTATTTAGTAATATAGAACAAATGTGCTAAAAATTCTCTGCGCATTTAAGGCTAAATTTTAATATATCTCTCTTCAAATTCACTAACAGGCATCGGCTTTGCATAAAAATAGCCTTGAGCCGCTTCGCAGTTAATAGAAGATAAAAATTCAGCTTGAACTTGGTCTTCTACGCCCTCTGCTATAATGTTCATGTCTAAACTATGCGCAAGTTTAACAATTCCGTCAACAATAAGGTCTCTTCGCTCGCTTTCTTCAGTGGAATTTATAAAACTTCTATCTAATTTCAAAACATCCATCTTGAAATCTTTCAAAAGCCCTAAAGAGGAATAGCCGGTGCCGAAATCGTCAATTGAAATTTTAAAATCGCTTTTATGCAATTCTTCAATTAAACGTCTAAAGGTCAATTCGTTTTGAAGTGCTGTCGATTCGGTAACTTCAATTTCAATAAATTCATGTGGGATAGAAAAACTATCTACTATATTAGCAACATCTCTAACAAAATTAATGTTCTCAAGGTGGTGCCTCGAAAAGTTTACTGAAATTGGAATATAATTGTGCCCTTCACTTTTCCACTGTTTTAAATGCTTGCAAACACTTTGCAAAATAAACTTATCAAGCTCAACAATAAAACCGTTACTCTCAAAAAGAGGTATAAATTCATCTGGGAAAATCATTTTCCCATCTTGTTGTATCCAGCGCACCAGAGCCTCTGCACCAATAAGTTGCTTAGTTTTAATTTCAAATTTAGGCTGCAAAAACGCACAGAATTCATCATTAATTAAAGCGTTTTTCATTTTACTTTCTAAAGTGGCAGCCTTCAAAACTTGCTGTTTATAGTTATCATCATAATCCCAAATAATAGAGCCTTCTTTATTTCTGGCCATCTTATGTGATAAATTAACCTTGCTGCAAATATCATCAACATCTTTTTCGTCCTGCTCAATATAATAGCGGCCATAAGTAAATGTTAAATGGTGGTTTTTCAGCTCGGGAATAATTTCTTTGAAAAAAGCTTCGTAATAAGATGTTAAATTATCTAAATTCTGTAAAAAATCTTTATTTGCAAAGAAAATAAATTCATCTATGCCCACACGGGCGGTTATAAGGCTTTTTTCATTGGCAATTTCAGTAATTTGTTTAAATGCGCAAAGAAGTTTATTTCCGGTTTCAAAGCCATAAATTTCATTTATAGATTTAAAATTGTTAACATCAACTTTAATTATTGCATATTGCTCGCTTTTATTTTTGCTAAGTATCTCGCGCATATCTTTTTTTAGCTTAGACAAATTTGGAAGTTTTGTTAACTCATCATAATAAGCCACTGCTTCAATAGCTTTTACACTGCTCTTTTTGGCAGCCAAAACATAAACACTAAGCAAAGAAATTAATAAGAACACCATAACGCTAATTTGCGTCAATAAATTCATAACAGTGCGAATTCCGGATTGCATCTCAAATTCTTCTGCTACAATAACAATCATCAAATCGCTAAAACCAAGCGGTTTGTATTGTATAATTTGTGAAACACCGTTTAAAGTGAATTTTGAAGTTCCGCTAACGCCGTTTGTGGTATCTTCAATTAATTTCTCAAAACTATAACCGTCTGTGAATTTTGTTTGCTCACTGCCTAAAACTTCAAGTGGAATATAATCGCTTGAAGAACTTACAAGCACTTCGCCTGCACCATTTGTAATTATAGTGTAGCTGTAATTACGCAAATTGGAGTTAAGGTCATTTAAAGTGTTGCTAACATAGTTAACACCAAGCAAAACACCTTTTAATTGCCCATTTGAAATTATTGGCACAGCTAAATCCATAGCCCCGTTTTCAACTGTTGAAAATGAACTGAGAGCAGAAGCTGTTTTTTTTGTTTCAAGCACTTGGTTAAAAGTGGCGTTATCCGAAAAATCTTTTTCTACACCGTTAGCATCAATTCCCGCACCATCTAATGCAACATAATAAAGCTCGCTAATTTGCATGAATGGCATATATTGTTTTAGCAAACTGGCAATTAAAACAGGATCTTCATAAGTGTTTGGGATGGAATTAGCTACTATATTCATCTGGTGTAAATTGGTTGTATTATAATTAGTTATAACCATTTGCTCATATTCTAATGCGTCAACAAGGTCGGTTTCAATTGCAAGAGAAAGCTCGTTGTTTAATATTAAATTAATTGTAGCGCTAAATGATACAGCAACTAAAAAACAAATTATTATTATAAGTAAAATAATTCTATTGCTGACGTTTTGGAATTTCTTAAACATTATTATCTCCGTGAAAATCACTTATATTGAAGAGCAGATTCTTACTATTAACTTATTTTCACCAATTGGGAAAAAGTTACATAAAACATAAAAAAGCCCTCAAAAATTGTAGAAAACCTTACATTACTAATAATAACAAATTGTGGCATAAAAAGCAACAATTAATTTGTCTGGAAAAATAATACTTTGTTTGTATGCTCAAAAATTCCGTAATAATTTGTAGTTTTATAGTAGCATATGACAACAAACGATGAAAATAACAGTAAAATATTATAAGAATACACAAAAAATTATTTGAGAAAATGACATTTGGTTGTTGCTTGTTATTAATTTTGTGGGGTGTTTTAGCTAATGTTGCCTACTTAGCATAGCAAAAATAGTAATTTTAGCGCTTAGAAAGGTTTAAAACATCTGCAAATTGACAAGAATACCATTTTTTGCTAAAATGGCAATGCTGAGATATTTAGTGAAAATACATGTTATAAATTTGAGAATATAGCGTGATAAGTTACGCTATATCATTTATCTGAAGGAGTGCCGTCATAGGTGGGATAGGTTTAAAAATCTCCGTTTTTTAAAGAGATTTTCAAAACTATTTGTGCTATGTGCAGAATGGGGATTAATATGAAAAAAATATTCGGCTCTTTGGTTGTGCGCGGTGTAGTTATTGCCGCAAGTATGTTGTTACAAATTGTATTTTGGCTTTGGGTGTTCGTTTTCTTAGGTGAATACTCGGTAATACCGTTTTTTAGCTTTATGGCATTAAGCGTTATATGTATATGCTATTTAATTATTCAAAACACTTATTCTGAAACCAAAATAGCGTGGATTATTGTGCTGTACACATTTTCGTTTGCAGGAGTAATATTGTTTTTGTTTTTTAGTGGTGTTCGTATTAGCAAGAAAAAACGAAGGCTTTACAAAGAGATAAATGACAACCAACAAAAAACTTTTGAAACTGTACTCGATAATTATAAATTGCTGATAAATGAAGATGATCAAGCAGCAAGGCAGTCGGAATATTTGAGCAAAATAGCATTAGCGCCCGCACAAAACAAAACAAAAGTAAAGTATTTTAAATTGGGTGAAGAAATGCACGAAGCTATGTTGTGCGAGTTAAAAAATGCGAAAAAATTTATTTTCATGGAGTATTTCATAATAGAGCAAGGCAAAATGTGGGGAGAAATTGAAGAAATTTTAGTTGAAAAAACAAAACAAGGTGTTGATGTTAGGGTAATTTACGATGATTTTGGCTGTTTGTTAACTTTGCCTGCAAATTATGCAAAACATTTAAAATCGCTTGGCATAAAGTGCGAGGTGTTTAACCCGTTTAAGCATTTGTTTAATTCGAACTTTAATAATAGAGACCACAGAAAAATATGCGTTATAGACGGCAATACGGGCTTTACCGGTGGTGCAAATTTAGCCGATGAATATATAAACCACAAAATTAAGCATGGGCACTGGAAAGATACAGCGCTTATGCTTAAAGGCGATGCTGTTTTCAATTTAACGGTAATGTTTTTATCTATGTATGCAAGTTTAACAGATGAAATTGATGATTTTTCAAGGTATATTCCAACTGAAAATTATGAAACAGATGGGGTTATACAGCCTTTTTCAGATACACCGCTCGATAAATATGCAGTTGGCGAATCTTTGTATATTAGTATGCTTTCGCGCGCGCAAAAATATGTTTATATAACAACACCATATTTAATAATAAGCCGTGAAATGATGGTTGCGCTTACAAATGCGGCGCATTCAGGAATAGATGTGCGCTTGATATTGCCGCATATACCCGATAAGAAATTTGTTCAATTTTTGTCGCGTTCATATTATGGGGAACTGTTGAAAGCCGGCGTAAAAATTTACGAATACACACCCGGGTTCATACATTCGAAAATGTTTATCAGTGATGATAGTACAGCAGTTGTGGGAACAATAAATTTAGATTACAGAAGTTTAAACTTGCATTATGAATGTGGTGTTTGGATGCATAATTGCAGTGCAATTGACGAAATAAAGCAAGATTTTTTACAAACGCAAGAAATAAGCACGAAAATAACATTTGAGAATTACGCAAATA
Source organism: uncultured Bacteroides sp. (assembly GCA_964370365.1). Classification (GTDB taxonomy): domain Bacteria; phylum Bacillota; class Clostridia; order Oscillospirales; family Ruminococcaceae; genus Ruthenibacterium. The sequence goes on from CAYJIT010000008.1 coordinate 59,835, forward strand.
TTGGCAAAGTGGGCTTGATAAAATTTGCGCTTTTAAGCATTTTACGCACTTTTGCGCCACTATTATAATGCGCGTTGAACCAATTATAAAAAATTAGGCACTCCTATTAGCTTCTAACGGCATAGCCTAAAAATATAAACGTTATAGCAAAGTTTTTTTGTTATATTTTTAAAATGTTGTTTTTCTTATTGACATTGTTTGCAAATGTAAGCTATAATAAACAATGAATTTGAAAAGAATATGCCTTCTTAGTTAAATGGATATAACAAACCCCTCCTAAGGGTTAGTTGTGAGTTCGATTCTCGCAGAGGGTGCCACGTCGTCGCGGACTACATTTAGTTCACGACGATTTTTTGTAAAACTAATAAAAATCATCGCTCACATCATTTCGTCGCTCCTCCTTTTCCGAAAAAAGGCACGCTCGGGTTTTCTGTTCGGTTGTAAACGCCCTCACGACGAAAACCTGTCGCTACCACCTTTTTTCGGTTTTGTGCCCGTGTTACATGGGTATCTATTTTTTAACACAAACACAGTCGAGAGCCTCGACACGCAATGCCGTTGTAGTTTTTGCTATGACGGAATTTTTTTGCCACATTTTGTCTTGCAATTATTTTATATAGTTATGTCGCAAAACGGTGTGCCTAAGCCGTTTTTTCGGTTTAGGCACTCTTTTTTGCAAGCAAAAGTTATTGGTTGCTCGTTCTAACTTTTAAAAATTTTTGTTATTACCTATTGACAAAATGCAGAGAGTTACATATAATTGATTTATACCCCTTACGGGTATATGGTATAAGGAGGGTTTATATGAAACAATGTATGGATGTAGACGCTATAAACAAGCGCCTTAAAAAAATTGAAGGGCAAGTGCGTGGCATAAGCAAGATGGTTAATGAAGATAAGCCTTGCGAGGATATTCTAATTCAAATTGGTGCTATTAAATCTGCACTTCACAAAACAGGGCAGCTTATCCTTGAGGGGCACATGCATCACTGCGTGCTTGATGGAATAAATAGCGGCAAAAAAGATGAAACGATAAATAAGCTGATTTCAGCACTTAACCAGTTTTCTAAAACAATTTAGGAGGGAAGCCATAATGAAACAACAAATAATGAAACTTAACTCTGTTCCAATGCTGTGGATTTCGGGCACATTTTTATTTGTTAGCTTTATAACAGAATACATATTACCGCTAATGAATATAGCTTTTGAGTTCCCCATAAACCCTGCGTGGGTATCGCTTATTATTTCAGGTATTCCTCTTGCTTACTATGCAGTAGTGAACACTTTAGATAAAAGAATTACATCGCCGCTTTTAATTACTATCGCAATGATAGCCGCTGTATATATAGGTGATATTTTTGCAGCAGGTGAAGTTGCCTTTATTATGGCGATAGGTGAGCTTTTAGAGGAAAGAACAGTTGAAAAAGCTAAAAAAGGCATTGAAATGCTTTTAAACCTTGTGCCGGCACAGGGCAGAGTGATAACTGAAAACGGCGAAACCATGGTTGAAGCAAAAGATATTAAACAAAATGATATAATCAGAGTTTTGCCGGGAGAGAGTTTCCCGGCGGACGGTGCAATTATTGTTGGTGACACCACTGTTGACCAAAGCATTATGACAGGCGAAAGTTTACCGGTGGATAAATCTGTAGATGATGAAGTGTTTACAGGAACTATAAATCGTTTTGGCTCTGTTGATGTTAAAGTTACAAAATCTTTTGCAAACTCATCACTGCAAAAAATGATTAAATTAGTTGAAGATGCCGACAACCAAAAAGCGCCAACTCAAAAAATTGTAGATAAATGGGCAGGATATCTTGTTCCGCTTGCTTGCATTATTGCTATAATTACATATTTTATTTTTACTTTTGCACTCGGTAGGCCGGATGATGCACTTATTCGTGCCGTAACTATTTTGGTTGTGTTCTGCCCTTGTGCGCTTGCTTTGGCTACACCTACTTCAATTATGGCAGCCATTGGCCAAGCAACAAAAAACGGTGTGCTTATTAAATCGGGTGAAGCTTTAGAGCAAATGGGTTCGGTTAGCACAGTTTGTTTCGACAAAACAGGCACTATTACACATGGTAAACTTGCGGTAAGTGATATAAAATCTTTTGATTATGACGAAAATGAGCTACTAACCCTTGTGAGCACAGTTGAAAGCCGTTCGGAGCACCCAATCGGAAAAGCTGTTGTAGCTTACGCTAAAGCAAACAATATAAACATGTTAGATTTAAAAAATTTCACTATGGCAGTTGGAAAAGGGGTTGTAGCAGCTGTTAACGGAACGCAAATTTTCTGTGGTAATGAGAAACTTATAGAAGATGACGCAAAACTAACTATTTCAAACGAAGCCGCTAACACTATAACAGCGTTAAGAGAACAAGGAAAAGCTGTGATTATAGTGGCAAATACAGAAAAAGTTATTGGTGTTATCGGGCTTTCCGACGAGATAAAAGACACATCAAAAGCAGCTATTTCTAACCTTAGTTCAGCAGGTATAAACAAAACTGTGCTACTTACAGGCGACAACGAAAAAAGCGCTAATTTTATAGCGAATAAAGTTGGCATTTCCGAGGTTAAGTCGTCGCTTTTACCGGAGGGCAAAGTTGCGGCAGTGAGTGAACTTATGAAAAAAGGAAATGATGTTTGCATGGTTGGCGACGGCGTAAACGACGCCCCTGCACTTAAAACCGCAAATGTTGGAATAGCTATGTGCACAATAGGTAGCGATATAGCTATTGATGCCGCCGATATTGCAATTATGGGCGATGATATAACTAAGATTTCTTATATCAAAAAGCTGTCAAATGCAACAATATTTTCAATTAAGTTTAATATAACAATGTCTATGGTTATTAACTTTGCTGCAATTATTTTATCGGTTTTGGGGCTGTTAAATCCTGCAACAGGCGCTTTGGTGCACAATGCCGGCTCTGTGCTTGTTGTGCTTAATGCGGCAAGGCTGTATGATAAAAAAATAGTATAAATGAAAGTCACGCATTTAGAGAAATTTCTAAATGCGTGACTTTTTACAAATAAATCTCGGGCACAAAAAATACCCTATAGCAGAAACTATAGGGCAAATTGGGTGCCTTGCTTGTCTACTGTGTGGGCTTTACAAATTAGATACCCACTTAAACCAATTAAAAAAACATAGAAAAACGCTGAACCCAAAAATAAATTGGGTCCAGCGTCACGCTGGTGCGCTTGAAGGGATTCGAACCCCTGACCTACTGGTTCGTAGCCAGTCACTCTATCCAACTGAGCTACAAGCGCATTTTTTCCTCGTAAGGCACTTGTATATACTATCATAAAGAGCGAATATTGTCAATAGCTAATTTTGCTTAATTCGACGTATTTCACTTTCATTAATGAACAATGCAAAAAATGCATTGCGCTTGTAATCGTTAAGTTTTATCACAGCGCAAGTATATTTCAATTTACTGTTAATATAAATTATTTCCGCAAAAAATTAAGATTTTTATGCCTGTTTTGCACACCTTAAAATAAATTAAATATTAAATTTTTTGGTAACTCCATAAAGTATATTATACTGTTAATTACATATAATAAATAAAAATATGGCAAATAAAACATTGACAATTTTATATCAATGTGATATAGTTTATTTGTTAGCTGGAAAAATATAACTAAACTATGTAAAGCTAATTAAATTTGTGCAATGCACAGAATGGAGATTATTATGAAAAAAACATTGTTATTATTTATAATTGTAAGTGCTTTAGTTTTTGCTGTTTCTTGCGGCAGTTCAGGTGTGCAAGACGGTGAATATTCAGCGCAAACCACACAGGATGAATATGGTTGGTCTGATACATTAACCGTAACATACTCAGGCGGAGAATTATCGCAGGTTACGTTTGAATCCATAAACGAGGAGGGCACCAAAAAAAGCACTCTGTCTGCCGATGAATACCCTATGGACCCACCGCCGAGCGAATGGATTCCACAGATGACGGAAAATATAAAGATGAGCGAAGGCGATCCCGAGGCAATTGAAGTTATTGCAGGCGCATCCATAAGCTCTGAAAATGCAAAAACAATGCTTAGTGCAATAAATGAAAACGCAAATGAAGGAAATACCGATACCGCTTTGGTGGAGGCCGCACAATAATAGTTTGCTTTAAAGTTATTGTAAACTTGTTAAAACTTAATACTAATTTTGCAATAAAAGAGGAGAGCACCTGAGCTCTCCTCTTTTTAATATTTTATTTAATATAATTACTTTATAAAAGCAGTGTGCCCGTTTAAAAAACCAAAATCTTAGTTCTTTAAGCTTTGAAGCGGTGCAGGTATTCTTCCGCCGCGTGCAACAAAAACTTCGGGGCTGAATGTGCTTATATCCATAATGGGCGCATAGCCTAAAAGCCCACCAAAATCGAGTGTATCGCCCGGTTTATAGCCTATTGCGGGTATAACCCTAACAGCGGTTGTTTTCGAATTCACCATACCTATTGCGGCTTCGTCCGCTATAAGCGCACTTATAACCGCCGGTGACGTATCACCCGGAATAACAACCATGTCTATGCCCACACTACAAACAGCCGTCATGGCTTCAAGCTTTTCTATGCTTAAGCTTTTGCGCATAACTGCCTTTATCATGCCGTCGTCCTCGCTTACCGGGATAAATGCACCCGAAAGCCCGCCAACGTGGTTAGAGGCCATAACACCACCTTTTTTAACGGCATCGTTTAAAAGGGCAAGTGCTGCTGTTGTGCCGCAACACCCACAGCTTTCAAGGCCAATTTGCTCTAAAATATTCGCTACGCTGTCGCCTATTGCGGGTGTTGGTGCAAGCGATAAATCCACTATGCCGAAAGGAACATCAAGGCGCTTAGCTGCCAAAGTGCCCACTAATTGCCCCATGCGTGTAATTTTAAACGCAGTGCGCTTTATAAGTTGAGAAACCTCATCGAGGCTTGCATCTTTCGGCAGCTTTTCAAGTGCCGCACGAACAGCACCCGGGCCTGAAACACCAACGTGAATAACACAGTCCGGCTCGCCGGGGCCGTGAAAAGCGCCTGCCATAAAAGGGTTGTCTTCGGGCGCATTGCAAAACACAACAAGTTTTGCCGCACCAATGCACATTCTATCTTGTGTTAACTCTGCCGATTGCTTTATTATATTGCCCATCAAGCGCACAGCGTCCATGTTAATGCCGCTTTTTGTGCTTGCAACATTAACGCTACTGCAAACAAACTGCGTTTCGCTAAGCGCTTGCGGTATACTTTTTATAAGCCTTTCATCACCCTGCGAAAAGCCCTTGTGAACCAAAGCGGAATAGCCGCCTATAAAATTAACGCCCACGGCTTTTGCGGCTCTATCCAATGTTTTGGCATATTCAACAGCGTCGCCGTTTTTGCAACTTGCCAAAAGCATGGCTATGGGCGTTACAGATATGCGCTTATTTATAATTGGTATGCCATATTCTGTGCTTATTTTTTGTGCCACAGAAACTAATTTTTCAGCCTTAGTTGTAATTTTATTATATATTTTTTCACATGCCGCTGTGCAGTCTTCATCTGCGCAATCCAGCAAAGAAATACCCATTGTAACAGTGCGCACATCAAGGTTTTCATCGTTAATCATTTTAATTGTCTGCAAAATTTCATTAGTGCTTAACATAAATAGCTCCTTTTAAATACGATGCATTGCATCGTAAAGCTCTTGACGCGTGCAATGTATATCAACATTTAGCTCTTTGCCTATATCATTCAATTTAGTTGCAAACTCTCTAAATTTAATTGAGCAGTTTTCAACATTCACAATCATAATCATCGCAAACGTACCGCGCAAAATGCTTTGCGATACCTCTTCAACATTAACATTAACCTCGGCACAAGCCGTGCAAACTTTAGCTAAAATTCCCACAGCGTCCTTGCCCACAACAGTAATTACTGCTTGCATAATTAACACCCCTATTTTTTAATTTCTGTATACTATTTTAATATATTTTAAGTGCAAAGTAAATAGTGAATAAAAGCAGAGGCGATATTAAGGCTAATTGCACAAATATTATAGGGGCAACTTTGCATTTTTGCCCAAAACCATAAAATTTCCATAGATTTTGTGCTATAACGCAGAATTACCCCTGTTTTTCTATTCAGTTTTACAATGTTCTTATAACCAATATTGTTTGAATAGCGCTGTTTTTTTGTAGATGAAAAAACTATATCAGTGGCTATTTAAAATATAAATCTGTGGTTGGGAAATTAGGCTCACATGTGTAATTAATGCCAAGTTTTAGCAATGTTGCGCCGTCACTTTGGGTTATTAAATTCGAGCAATGTGCTTCGCATCCTTTTAACATGGGTAGTTTGCTCATCGCAAGTGCCGTTGTTGGGTTTGTAACAGCCGAAATAGACATTGCTTGCAAAACTTCTTCCAATTTTAAAACAGGGTGCCTACTGCCCAATATTTCTTGTTTCATTTTAATTATAGGCGATAAAACTATAGGGGAGATAAGCATTATTTCATCATCAATTCCCGCAAGGGCTTTTATACAGTTTAAAACCACTGCCGCAGTGTCATTCATAAGCTCAGAAGATTTGCCGGTGATAATTTTACCATCGTGCAACTCGATAGAAACAACGCTTCTTGCACACGCTTTTGCCTTTTCAATTGCAGGCTCCACAACTTTTCTGTCGTTTACAGTTAAGCCCTGCGCACTCATCAAAAGCTCTATTCTTTGGCATGCCTCCAAATCTGCTCTGCCCATTTTGTAATCGCAGTTAACATTAAAATATCTGCGTATAATTTCTTGGCAAGCGGCATTTTTAACAGCATCGTCATCTTTAATGCTTGCGCCTATCATATTAACGCCCATATCCGTTGGCGATTTGTAAATTTCTTCGCCCAATATGCGTGTTAAAATAGTTTTCACAACAGGAAAAGCCTCAATATCTCTGTTGTAATTCACCGTTGTTTTTTCATAAGCATTTAAATGGAAAGGGTCTATCATATTAACATCTCTAAGGTCTGCCGTTGCGGCCTCATAAGCTATGTTAACAGGGTGGTTTAACGGCAAATTCCACACAGGGAATGTCTCGTATTTTGCATAGCCCGCTTTAACGCCCCTTTGGTGCTCGTGGTAAAGCTGTGAAAGGCATGTTGCAAGTTTGCCGCAGCCGGGGCCCGGTGCGGTTACAACAACAAGCGGACGAGTGGTTTCGATGTATGGGTTTGCCCCATAGCCCTCGGGCGATACAATCAGATCCACATTAGATGGGTAGCCTTTTGTTAATGTGTGCATAAAAACACGCTCGCCGCGCATTTCAAGTTTCTTACGAAAAACTTCTGCCGCAGGCTGCCCTGTGAATTGAGTTATTAAAATAGAGCTGATATATAGCCCTAATTTTCTAAGGCTGTCAATAAGCCTAAGCGCATCTAAATCGTATGTTATGCCAATATCCGAGCGCACTTTGTTTTGCTCAATTGCCTTTGCGCTTATGCAAAATATAATTTCTGTTTGGTCTTTCATCTCGCATAACAATTTAACTTTGCAGTTTAAATCAAAACCCGGCAAAACCCTTGCGGCATGGTAGTCATCAAAAAGTTTACCGCCAAATTCAAGATATAATTTGTTGTTAAATTTTTCAACCCTCTGCTTTATGCGCAAAATTTGTTCGCTTATGTATTTTTCGTTATCAAAGCCTAACTGTTTCATGTTTTAACTTTCCAATCCTTTACTGTTATCTTAAAATTTATCAAGTTTTATTTCGTAAATTTCCTCAATTAATTCTCTGCCGTCAGGTGTTTTCACAACAACATTTTTTTCAATTAATACGCCGCCGTAATAAATGGGTATTTTTTTGCTTGGGGCATTTCTTTCATCAACATGGTACATCAATTTTGAAACACCTATTTCTTTGGCGTGCTTTATCAATGCGCCAATTGCCTGCCTGCCATAATAATTGCCGTGTGCACTTTTTTTCGTCCAAATTCCAAGCACCGCAGGCTCGTTTTTAAGCTTGTGAATCCCGGTTAATCCAATAAATTCGTTTGTTTCTTTTAAAAAAATAGCAAACACATAGTCAGTTTTTTCACTGCGTTTTTTAATGCAATCTGCAATAAAAGCATCTGTTTGCGAGATATCGTCGGGCGGTATAA
>CAYJIT010000009.1:0-12754 GCA_964370365.1 uncultured Bacteroides sp.
GCCGCCACTTGCGTGTCGGTTGCTCACTTGCATTGCACTGCGGTGCTTATCCACTTCGGTCGAAATGACAGATGAACGGATTTCTACAGTTCGCCAAGTGCCGCCACTTGCGTGTCGGTTGCTCACTTGCATTGCACTGCGGTGCTTATCCACTCCGGTCGAAATGACAGGTGATAACGTTTGCTATATTTTATTAAACCTATACAATTGCATACAATTTTGCTATAATAAACATTAACTTGCATAACGAGAGGCGAGATATGAAGTTTAAATTAAATATAAAAATAGTTTTTGCTGTTTTTTGCATTATTGCGCTTTTGTGCGTGCTTTTTTACAAGGGCTCCAACGAAAATAGCAGTGAAACAGGTGTGAGGTACACAAAATCAAGTTTTGCTATGAGCACAATAGTTTCGCAAAATGTTTATGGTGAATATGCGCAAGAAGCTGCAATTGCCGTGGAAGAAATGATATATGAATTCGAGGAAACATTCTCAATGCATATAGCACAAAGTGAAATTTCGCAAATAAACACCGAAGCGGGCAAAAGCGCTGTTAGCGTTGCGCCTGAAACATTAAACTTAGTAAAAACGGCAAAAGAGCTATCACTTCAAAGCGAAAATGCTTTTGCGCTAACGCTTGCACCCATTAGCCTTGCGTGGGGTTTTTCAAGCGAAAGCCCGCAAATTTTAACACAGCAAGAATTGAGCGAGCTTTTGCCGCTTGTAGACGACAGTGCAATTATAATTAACGAGCAAAACAGCACAGTGATGCTTGAAAATGAGGGCATGGCTATTGATTTAGGCGCAATTGCCAAAGGTGCAGCTTGTAATTTAGCAAGGGAAATATACGAAGAGTATAATATAGAGAGCGCAGTGCTCTCCATAGGCGGCAATGTTTATATCCACGGGCAAAACACAAACGGTGAGCTTTTTAACGTGGGCTTTAGAAACCCAAACGGTGCTGAAACACAGGCAATTGCAAGCGTACAATTAAGCGGCAAAGTTTTTGCCGTTTCCGGTGGTTACGAGCGCAATTTTGAAGAAAACGGGCAAGTGTATCACCATATATTAAACCCAAAAACAGGTATGCCTTCAAACAGTGATATAATTACAGTTGGTATAATTCACGAAGATGGCGCTGTGGCGGATTTTTATTCAACCGCGCTTTTTGTTGGAGGCAAGCAAAAAGCTATAGAATATTTTGAGAGCGGCGGCAGTGGAATATTCATGGACAGTGAATATAATTTATATGTATCTAAAAGCCTTGAAAACAGCTTTGAATTGCTTGAAAGCGGGTATAATGTTTATTTTGTTTAGAAGGCGATGACTTTAGTTGATAGAGAGTAAACCGAATACACACCGCCTGTTAATGTTCCTTTTTGGCTCTTTTTGTTTCATCACCCTTGGTTGCGCGCACTGCCATAATAATTTGTTCACAAAAAGTTTTCTTTTTAAACACTTGATTTTTCATATTATAACATGTAAAATAAATTTAGCACTCAAACACAGCGAGTGCCAAAAATAAATTTAATGGAGGAATTGATTATGAAAATTAAACCTCTCGCCGACAGAGTTGTCATTAAGAATACCGATGCAGAGGAAACAACAAAAAGCGGAATTATTCTTACAGGCTCTGCTAAAGAGAAGCCGCAGGTTTGCGAAGTTGTTGCAGTTGGCCCGGGTGGAAATGTTGAGGGCAAAGAAATTATAATGAGCGTTAAAGTGGGCGATAAAGTGCTTATATCGAAATATGCGGGCACTGAAGTTAAGGTTGAGGGCGAAGAATGTGTTATAGTTCGCCAATCAGACATTTTAGCCGTAGTTGAGTAATATTAAAAGCGAATATAAATTAAAGGAGAAATAACAAATGGCAAAACAGCTATTAATGGGCGAAGAGGCCCGTAAGGCGCTTAGTGGCGGCATTGATAAATTAGCGGATACAGTTAAAATTACATTGGGGCCAAAAGGGCGCAATGTGGTTTTGGGCAAAAAATTCGGTGGCCCCGTTATAACAAACGACGGTGTTACAATTGCAAAGGAAATTGAACTTGCAGACGCATTTGAAAATATGGGTGCACAATTGGTGCGTGAAGTTGCAACAAAAACAAATGATGCAGCAGGTGACGGCACAACAACAGCAACGGTTTTAGCGCAAGCTCTTGTTACAGAGGGCATGAAAAACGTTGCTGCAGGCGCAAACCCCATGGACATCAAAAGGGGAATTGAAGCTGCTGTTAAAGCATCGGTTGAAGCGTTTGCAAATAACAGCAAGGCTATGTCCGGCGCTGAGGATATCGCACGTGTTGCAACAGTTTCGGCAAGTGACGAAACAATTGGTAATTTAATTGCAGATGCAATGGAGAAAGTTAGCGCAGATGGCGTTATAACAATTGAAGAGAGCAAAACAGCCGAAACATATTCGGAAGTTGTTAAGGGCATGCAGTTTGATAGAGGCTATATAACCCCTTATATGATTACAGACGCAGAGCGTATGGAAGCTGTTTTAGATGATTGCTACATGCTGATTACAGATAAAAAAATCAGTGTAATTCAAGATATATTGCCGCTTTTAGAGCAAATTGTTCAAACTGGCAAAAAACTTATGATAATTGCTGAAGATGTTGAGGGCGAAGCACTTTCAACACTAATTGTAAACCGTTTGCGCGGCACATTCACAGTTGTTGCGGTTAAAGCACCCGGCTTTGGCGACCGCCGCAAAGAAATGCTTCAAGACATAGCAATTTTAACAGGCGGCACAGTTATAAGCGAAGAGCTTGGCCTTGAGCTTAAAGATACTACAATTGAAATGCTTGGACGTGCACACCAAGTTAAAGTTGCAAAAGAAACAACAACAATTGTTGACGGTGTTGGCGATAAAAATGCAGTTAACGACAGAGTTGCTCAAATTCGTGCGCAAATTGAAACAACAACAAGCGATTTCGACAAAGAGAAATTGCAAGAGCGCCTTGCAAAACTTTCAGGCGGCGTTGCTGTAATTAAAGTTGGTGCGGCAACAGAAGTTGAAATGAAAGACAAAAAGCTTCGCATAGAAGATGCACTTAATGCGGCAAAAGCGGCTGTTGAAGAGGGCATTATTGCAGGCGGCGGCACAGCGCCAATAAATGCAATTTCTTATGTGGATAAAGTGGTTGAAACATTAGAGGGCGACAAGAAAACAGGTGCACTTATTGTGCGCAAAGCGTTAGAAGCACCGCTTCGCCAAATTGCACAAAACGCAGGCCTTGAGGGCAGTGTTATAATTGATAAAATTATGAGCACAGGCAAAGTGAATTACGGTTTTGATGCACAAAAAGAAGAGTATGTAGACATGGTTGCCGCAGGTATTGTGGACCCAACAAAGGTTACACGCTCTGCACTGGAGAACGCTGCAAGCGTTGCCGCAATGGTGCTAACAACAGAAAGCCTTGTGGTAGACGAGCCGGAAGACCCGGCAGCGGCTGCCGCTGCAAATGCAGCAATGGCAGGCGGAATGGGCGGCATGTATTAATAAGTGCTGCGCATGAAGCAATAAAAACAATAGAGCTAATTGGTGCAATGCACCCGTTGGTTAAAAAATAAGATACCACATTTTGTGGTATCTTATTTTTGTGGGTTGTGTTTTTGTTTTGAACCATTTTATAATTTCATGTACTACTTTGTAAATTCTAAGAACAAGAATAATGGAAATTCTTTAGATTTTGTAATACCATCATAAGAAATGGGCTCATACATTTTTCTTAGTATAAACCCTTTTTTTATTGCTGTGTTCAAATAATCACTTATGGTTCTATGGTAGTGTGTTGTTATTCCCCAAAATTTATTTTCAAAATTGTATTGAGATAAATATTTTGTCATTACTTTGTTTTTTCTAAAGCCATTTTCGTCTTTCTCCCATTCACAGTCATAAAACGCAGGGTGAACTATTGAAAAATAAAAAACGCCACCTTTTTTTAAAATCCGATTCGCCTCACTAATAACACCACTAAAATTACTAATATCCATTAATACTTGATTAGAAAAAACAATATCAAAACTACAATTTTTATATGGTAAATCCTTTTCAATATCAATTGTTTCAAAACGACATTTAGGGTATTTGCTATTAGCAATATCAATCATTTTTGAAGAGCCGTCACATCCAATTACATTACCTCCGATTAAAGAAAAGTAATTGGTATACCAACCATACCCACACCCTAAGTCCAAAATAGCTTGATTCTGAAGATTTTTAAATCTATTACAAACTAATTTTTTGTTTATTTCTGCAAATTCTGATTGTTCTTGTGATAAAGTGTAGTTTTCAGCCGCATTATCCCATTGGCGAATTATTACGTTTTTCATTGTACCCTCCTCCTACTATATAAACAATACGCAGCTCACCAAGTGTCATTCCGAGCGAAGCCGAGGCGTTTGTTGCATTGTGGTCATTCCGAGCGAAGTCGAGGAATCCGTAACCTTCTGCTTTTTCAAAGCGCAAAGCGCGGATTTCTCCATTTCAGTCGAAATGACATGCAGGTAATTTATTCACTCCGGTCGAAATGACAGGCGGTAAAACTTGCTTCACACCTAAACAGCCTCTATCAATATAATACACTAATAAAAAAATATATTCAATTAAAACCAAAATACAAAAAGCGAAAAATGCAATAAAACAAAAATTTAACAAATTTCACATAAAATATTAATTTTCATATTGCATATATTTGTGTTTTAATTTATAATATAAAAGGATATTGTATTTTTTTAGGGAGGACATTTTAATGAGCATTTCCCAATTATCATTTATTATGCTGTCAAATACAAACGATTTGCCCATAGGCACTGTTGTTTTTACAGGCATAACCATAGTATTCTTTGTTTTATTATTGCTGTTTATCATCATCACCATTGAGGGTGTGATTTTCACTTCGATAGAAAACAAAAACAAGGCCAAAACGAGCGAGGCGGCAAAAACTGAAGAGCCTATTGTAAAAATAGAGGTTGAAACCGCACAGGTGAAAAGCGAAAGTGCACCACCAAAAGTGCAAGACGGCATTTCAGGTGAAGTTGTTGCGGCGATAACTGCGGCCATAGCTTATATGCAAGATGTAGATGGCACAAATTATACAATAAGCACTGTAACGCGTGCAAAAACGAAAAAGCAAAGCGCTTGGGCAAGCTCGGCCGCTGCTGCTTACACCGAACCATTTTAAATAAAAAGTGAGGATAAATAAATGCAAGGTTTTTTAAATGCGGTATCGGGAATTGCCTCTGAAAGCGGTTTTGCAGGCATTTTGGAAAATCCCCTTTACCTTGTTATGATTATTGTGGCGTGTTTTCTTTTGTATTTGGCAATTGTTAAACAGTTTGAGCCACTGCTTCTTTTGCCGATAGCTTTCGGTATGCTTTTGGCAAATATTCCTTTTGGTGAAGTTATCCACATGGAGTTTTTCTTAACAGAGAGCGGCAAGCCCGATTATTTGAGCATTTTAAATTACGGCGGCTTGCTTGATATGCTGTATTTGGGAATTAAACTGGGAATATACCCACCGCTCATCTTCCTTGGCATAGGCACGATGACAGATTTTGGCCCGCTTATTTCAAACCCAAAAAGTTTGCTTTTAGGTGCGGCGGCACAAATTGGAATTTTTGCAACATATTGGGGCGCAAGGGTTATAGGTCCTGTTATTCAGGCAACAGGCTTATCTGAAACCATGGGCTTTTCCGAATTTACATCAGCGCAATCGGGCGCAATTGCTATAATAGGCGGTGCCGACGGCCCTACGGCAATTTTTGTAACTTCGGTTTTGGCACCTGAACTTTTGGGTGCAATTGCGGTTGCGGCTTACAGTTATATGGCACTTGTGCCAATTATACAGCCGCCTATAATGAAAGCTTTAACAACAAAAAAAGAGCGCAGTATTGTTATGACACAGCTTCGCACTGTTAGTAAAACAGAGCGCATAATATTCCCCATAATGTGCACAATAATCGTATCGCTAATATTGCCAACTGCAACACCACTTGTTGGCATGTTAATGCTTGGCAACTTAATGAAAGAAAGTGGCATTGTTGAGCGCATAACAAAAACAGCGGGCAATGAACTTATGAATATTGTAACAATATTCCTTGGCATTTCCGTTGGTGCAACAACCAGTGCAGAAACATTTTTAAATGCACAAACATTATTTATTATTGTTTTGGGCTTGCTTGCGTTCTGTGTGGGAACGGCAGGCGGCGTATTGCTTGGCAAAATAATGTGCGCCTTAACAGGCGGCAAAGTTAACCCGCTAATTGGTGCGGCAGGTGTTAGCGCGGTGCCAATGGCGGCACGTGTTGCACAAAAAGTTGGGCAGGAAGAAAACCCGCATAACTTCCTTTTAATGCACGCTATGGGCCCAAATGTGGCAGGTGTTATAGGCAGTGCGGTTGCGGCAGGCGTTTTAATAAATATGCTTGGGTAGTTAAATAAAAAATAATTGTGGGCGAGGTTTAAAACTTCGCCCACAAACTTTATAAATGCAATTAGCGTTTACTATGAATTATGAATGGAGAAAAAAATGGCAAGAAACAGACGCAGAAATAAAGCTAAAAGCAAAGCGCCTTTAATTGTGGCGTTAGTGCTACTTTTAATTGTAATTATAGGGGTTGCTTTTGCTTATATATATGTGAAAGGCGATATAGACGGCAACCGCGGCGAAATAATAAATGCAACCGTAACCATTGAAATGGGTTCGGGTGTGCTTTCAATAGGCAATGCTTTGCAGGATGCCGGAATAATTAAAAATGCGCAAATTTTCAGGTATTATGTTGGCAGGTCACAGCTTGCCGCAACAATGCAATATGGCAATTTTAACTTATCTTCGGATATGTCTTATGACGAAATTGTGGAAATAATGCAAGAAACACAAGACGATAGGGCAACTGTTTCCGTCACATTCCCCGAGGGCATAACTTCGGTGGGATTTGCCCAACGCATGGAAGAAGCAGGGCTTTGCACCGAAGAAGAGTTTTTGGAAGTTGCCAATAACGGAGATTTTAGCCAGTTCACATTTTGGAATAAGCGCACAATAACTGAAAATGTGTTTATGAAGAGCGAGGGCTATTTGTTCCCGGAAACTTACGAGTTTTTTGTGGGCGATGATGTTTACAATATGGTGGCCAAAATTTATGCTGAGTTCGATAAGCGCTTCACACCCGAAATGTACACACAAGCTGAGGCTTTGGGCTTTACATTCTCTGAATTTATAACGCTTGCAAGCATTGTGCAAGAAGAGGCAGGCCACCCCAGCCAGCAGGCGAATGTTGCGGCCGTTTTCATGGCAAGGCTTGCGCCTAACAGCGCTGTGCCTATGCTGCAAAGCAATGTTTCAAGCGCTTTCCAACACGAGGGCGATAACAACTATGTGCTTAACACAATAGCCTATTATTTGGGCGGCTGGGAAAATATACCGCAAAATATAATAGATAGCTACAACACATACAATATGGTGGGTTTGCCGGCAGGGCCTGTTTCAAACCCGGGTATTGATGCAATGATGAACACATTGAATTATCAAAGTTCTGAATATCACAATCCCGAAAACCCCTATTATTTCTTTATTACAGACCCCGAGGGCAATTATTATTACAACCAAGATGTAGATGCCCACGAAGTATTGAACGACCAATTTTACGGCTAAATCCCACATTTGGTTTTTATGAAAATAAAGCCTGTAAAATTTGGCAATGAAACGTGCATGAAAGAGGAATATATATGACACACCCCGAACTTTTAGCGCCTGCAGGCAATTTAGAGCGCTTGCAATTTGCCGTTTTATACGGTGCAGATGCCGTTTATGTGGGTGGAGATATGTATACAATGAGAACTTCGCCTAAAAATTTTACATTTGAACAATTGGAAAAAGGTGTGGAATTTGCGCACAATTACGGCAAAAAAATTTATTTAACAATGAACACGGTGCCCACGAATGAAGAGGTGGCAAAACTGCCGGATTATATAAGGCGTGTTCGTGACATAGGCGTTGATGCGCTTATAGTGGCAGATTTAGGCGTGCTTGAAACCGCAAAAAGAATTGCACCAAATACCGACGTGCATTTTTCAACACAAGTGGGCATAGCAAATTATATGGCGGCAAATGCCGCATTTAATTTAGGTGCAAAACGTGTGGTGCTTGCAAGGGAGCTATCACTGCAAGACATAGCTATAATTAGCGATAACACACCAAAAGAGCTTGAACTGGAAGCGTTTGTGCATGGCGCAATGTGCATGTCTTTTTCGGGGCGCTGTCTGCTTTCGCACTACCTTTCGGGCAGGGATGCAAACCGTGGTGAGTGCACACAGCCGTGCAGGTGGAAATGGCATATAGTTGAAGAACACCGCCCCGAGCACTTTTTTGAAATAGGCGAGGACGAGGGCGGCAGTTATATTTTAAATGCGAACGATTTATGCACAGCACCTTTTATAGATTTAATATGCAAGGCGGGAGTAAGCAGCCTTAAAATAGAGGGCAGAGCAAAAACTTTTTATTATGTTGCAAGCACAACAGCGGCATATCGTGCGGCATTAGATGAATATATTAGAGTGGGCGATGAAAACCCGTATGTTTGCCCAAATGAAGTGCTTTTAGAGCTTACAAAAACCTCGCACCGCAATTATTCAACAGGCTTTTATTTTGGTAAAGATGGCGCAAAACAGGAAACTAAAGTGGGTAAATACATAAAAGAATGGGAAGTTATAGCGGTTGTGGATAGCTGTGAGAACGGCGTTGTTTGTTGCACACAGCGTGGTAAATTTAACTTGGGCGATGAAATTGAAGCACTTATGCCCAGCGGAAAAGTTTTTGCATTCACGCCGAAAAGCATTGTTAACGACGCAGGTGACGAAATAACATCAACACCACATGCGCTTATGACATTTGCAATTCCATGTGAAGAATATTTGCCGCAATACACTATATTGCGCAAAAAAACTGCGGGTTAGAAGAAAGCCGCAGTGTTGCTATTGTGCCCCTTATTGCTTATTATGTAATTACCCTGTCATTCCGAGCGAAACCGATGACGCACCGCAGTGCTAATGCCAGCGAGCAACCGACACACAGCGGAGGCACTTGGCGAGTGGTGGAATCCGTAACCTAAAGAAAACAACCAACAGGAGAAAATATGTTTGAAGAAAAACTCACGGTGTGCCCCTCTTGCTTTTCACCGCTTAGGGGCAACGAGAGCATTTGCAGAGATTGCGGTGCTAATTTAAAAAATGCAAAAAAAAGCTCTGCATGGAGCAGTGAAACTTGCCATGATATAATGGCAGATTCAAATGCGAAAATTAGCAGCTCAAGAAGTGCGCCAAACCGTGTTGATTACAAACAAAATAATAGCGGTTATGCGCAAAAAAGGGCGGCAAGCACTAAAAATAATGCCACAAGCTATTCTCAAAACAGCGCTATGTATAGAAGTAACGCTTCGTACCAAAGGCCGCAAAGCACAGCGAACACAAGCGCAAGCAAGAACGAGCAAAGGGTGAACGAACTTTATGCAAACGCCGCAAACAACCCAAAATTAAAAAGTGCTTTTGATACAATATCGCAAAATGCATCTTCACAAACCGATAAAAAGCCGAGAAAAACATTGGTGGGCAGCGTGCTTTTTATTATAATTTTGGCAACATTCGGCGCACCGCTTTTAAACGGCATATCAGAAATAGCATCTGATATTTATTTCGAGCTTACATACGAGCCGCCAAATAAAGTGTTTGTGGGCGATTATTCATTGCTTGAGCCCATTGAAAACCAGCTTGTAATAGAGCAAGATGTTATAGACCATTACGACAGCGCACAAACAATTTATATTGAACAGCCCACATGGTATGATGAGAGCGCAAATTACACAAGAGTATCAACCGATAGCGATGACAGCCAAGAGTATTATATGATAAATGATGACAATACCTATATCCAAATTGCGCAAAAAAATGGGTTTGAGGCCTTTATGAAACTGCCCACAGATGCTTTTAATGAATATTACAGTGTGAATTTTGATGAGAATGTGTATGCAGCTATAGAAATTGAAGAAAATATAGAGTTTAGAACATCACTTTATTATAACGATTATTACGATGCACAAACAATGTTTGCCGGCATATTGCGATATATAGATATATATGAAGATGACCAATTTTACCTTTTGGAAAAAATGGAACTTGAAAGCGGTGCTGTTGGTTATGCGTTTATAAAAAAAGATGAGTATGATATAGAATATAAAATATATTTTGAATTAGGCAAAGCTGAAAACGGCGATGTGCTTTTTGCGGAAACAACTTTAAGTAGCAGAGAATATGTTTATAGTGAGAATGGCGATTATGTAATTGAATTCAATGCGAATGAAGCTGTGGATTATTTCAAAGAGAATTTTTATTTTATGATAGAATAGCGGTATAAATTAAAATTTGCGAAGAATACTAAAAAACACTTGACATTTAGTGGTAGTAATTATATAATGATATGGTAAATAAAGTAGCTTTGCTGTTACGCAACCGCTCACCCGGCTCGCTTTTTATGCTTGGGGGTTCATACTAAATGCGATTTATCGCTTTGTTTTGTATGTTAGCGCGGCTTTGCTTAATGCGGGCCGTGCTTTTTATTATTAATTTGGAGGTGCTTTAAAATTAGCGGCAAAAAAGAAATGGAAATGAACGAAGGTATTCGCGATAAGGAAATACGTGTTATCGACGAAAACGGCAACCAACTTGGTGTTTTGCAAACTAAAGATGCTCTTAAAAGAGCGGAAACTGCAAATTTAGACCTTGTTAAAATTGCGCCGCAGGCCTCACCGCCTGTTTGCAAAATAATGGACTATGGCAAGTTTCGCTTTGAACAGCAAAAAAAAGAAAAAGAAGCGCGTAAAAACCAGAAAATTGTTGAAATTAAAGAAGTTCGTTTATCGCTTAATATTGATACAAACGATTTCAACACAAAAGTTTCTCAAGCTGCCAAGTTTTTGGCAAAAGGGGATAAAGTTAAAGTTTCCATTCGTTTTAGGGGCCGTGAAATGGCACATACAAATTTAGGCTTATCTGTACAACAACGTTTTGCCGAGGCTTTGCCCGATGCAGTTGTTGAAAAACAGCCAAAGCTTGAGGGGCGCAGCATGCAAATGTTCTTAGCCCCGGCAAAAGAAAAATAAGCTTATTTAAGGAGGATAAAAAAATGCCAAAAATTAAAACCCATTCAGGTGCAAAAAAACGTTTTAAACTTACAAAAAACGGCAAAGTTAAACGTGGAAGCGCATTTCGCAGCCATATTTTAACAAAGAAAAGCACAAAAAGAAAACGTGGGCTTCGCAAAATTGCTTATGCAGATAAAACAAATGCCGCAGCAATACGCCGCATGTTACCCTATGCATAATAATTTAAGAACCGGATATTTGATTTATACTTTATAAGGAGTTAGAAGAATATGGCACGAGTTAAAGGCGCTACTATGACGCGCAAAAGAAGGAAAAAAACCTTAAAGTTAGCCAAAGGCTACTATGGAAGTAAATCCAAACATTTTAAGATGGCCAAACAACAGGTTATGAAAAGCGGTAATTACGCTTTTATTGGCCGCAAACAGAAAAAACGTGATTTTCGCAGATTGTGGATTACTCGTATTAATGCAG
Organism: uncultured Bacteroides sp.; assembly: GCA_964370365.1. Lineage (GTDB taxonomy): Bacteria > Bacillota > Clostridia > Oscillospirales > Ruminococcaceae > Ruthenibacterium. The sequence goes on from CAYJIT010000009.1 coordinate 11,634, forward strand.
CTTGCAGAGCACAGGGCATAAATTATTCAACATTTATGAACGGGCTTAAAACCGCAGGAATTGAGCTTAACCGCAAAATGCTTTCAGAAATGGCAATACATGACCCGGCAAGCTTCACAGCACTTGTTAAAAAAGCGCAAGAAGCATCTAAATAATTTCTTTTTGCGCCCGCGCAGTTTTCCTGCACGGGCGTAACTTCGTATTTTTGGGTATGTTTTTAGGGAGATAATTATGCCGCAATTGATAAAAAGCCGTGAAAACGAGCTTATAAAACATGTGAGCGCTCTTGTGAAAAGCGGTGCTAAAAGAAAAGAACACGGTGCTTTTGTTGCAGAGGGCGCGCGCCTTTGTGCGGAAATTGCAAAAACGCTAAAGCCGCAAAAAGTGTTCTACACCGAAAAGGCAAGAGAGCGTTATAGCGAAGTTCTAAATTTTTTGGGCGAACACTATTTAATACAAGAGCATGTTAGCGATAAATTATCTGCAACAAAGAACTCGCAAGGTGTTTTTTGCGTTTTTGATATGCCGAAAAACAGCGAAAACATAATAAAAAAAGGCGGCAACTATTTGGCTCTTGAAAATGTGCAAAACCCAAATAATTTGGGCGCTTGCATCAGAAGTGCCGCCGCTTTTGGCTTTGATGGCGCTTTGCTTTTAGGCGAGTGCGCCGATGTGTTTAGCGATAAAGCGCTAAGGGCATGTGCGGGCGCATGTGCAAGAATTGATATTATTCAAATGAAAGATACGCAAAGTGCTTTAAAAGCATTGTCGCAAAATGATATTTTGGTTTTTGCCGCCGCATTGCAGGGCTCAAAGCCTATGGAACAAGTTAGCAGGCAAACACAAAAAGGTGTTGCACTTTTAATAGGAAACGAGGGCTCGGGTTTAACTGAATTAGCGCTGAATTGTGCAGATGAAATAATAAAAATACCTATAAGCGATAATGCCGAAAGCCTAAATGCGGCAGTTGCGGCAGGGATAATGCTTTATAGGTTTAGGGTTTAAGTGTTAAGAAAAATAAGTTTTTACACCGTGGCTAATATAAAAGGTGGCTTTTCGCTTTGTCATTCCGAGCGAAGCCGAGGAAACTGTATCTTTTACCGCCTTGTCATTCCGAGCGA
>CAYJIT010000009.1:12854-64737 GCA_964370365.1 uncultured Bacteroides sp.
GCTAAGTTACGGGTTTCTCCACTATGGTCGAAACGACAAACGGAGAAATTTTACCACCTTGTAATTCCGAGCGAAACCGATGCCGCACCGCAGTGCTAATGCCAACGAGCAACCGACACGCAAGTGGCGGCTATTAGCGAGTGGTTGAATCCGTTCTTAACAGTTTTTAATAACTCACTAAAATACAATTAAGAGGCATGGTATGAAAGACGAAAGTGAAATGAAACTAAGGGAAAACATGTTGCCTAATGTTATTTGTGATGGCGATGAACAATGCCAAAAAAACATTAGCCAAGAAGAACTTTTGCTGTGGCTTTGGCTATCTCATGCCATGGGCTATGGGGCAGATTGCGGCGAGCTTTTAGGCGCATTTCAAAGCCCGAAAGAAATATTCAACTTGCGTTTTTCGGCAGAGCTATCAAATTTTGTGAACAACTCGCAGCTTGAAATTATGCGTGCGAAAGAACCGGAAGATTTTATTTTTCGTATAAAAAACTGCGAAAAGCTAAATATAAAAATAATAACTTATGCGCAAAAAAATTACCCCATGGCATTAAGGTATATAAATTCACCGCCTTTGGTTTTATATTATAGGGGCGATATATCGCTTATAAACAAGTGCTTTACTTTCGCTTTTATAGGCACGCGCCGCCCATCTGCTTACGGTGTTGAAATTACACGGCTTTTATCAAAAGAGCTTGCAAACGCAGGTATGCTTTTGATAAGCGGCATGGCAACAGGCCTTGACAGCGAGTGCCACAAAGCGGCGTTGCAATGCAACACACCAACAGTTGCGTGCATAGCTTTCGGGCACGATTTATGCTACCCTGCCGCCCATAAGCGCCTTATGCAATTAATTGAAAACAATGGTGTTGTATTGGGCGAATATCCGCCGGGTGTAAGTGCGCAAAAACCTTATTTTTTGCAAAGAAACCGCCTTATAGCGGCACTTTCGCAAGGAATTTGTGTTGCGGAAGCGCGTAAAGCGAGCGGCACAATGAACACCATAGGCTTTGCGCTTGAATATGGCAAAGAAGTTTTTGCTGTGCCGGGCAGTATATTTTCGCCGCTCAGCGAAGGCACGCACAATATGATAAAAGAAGGCGCTAAAATTGCTGCGGGCAAAGAAGATATTTTGCAATGGGCATTTGAGCTTTTGCAAATTGAATTGAAAGTAGAAACCGAAAAAGAAAAAGTTAAAAACAATAAACACGCAAGCCCCAAATTTACGGGCGCAAAACAGCAAGTTTATGCGGCGCTTTCAAGCAAAGCGCAAGGCATTGAATATATATGCGAAAAAACAAATCTTAGTTTACCTTTGGTTTTAGGAACATTAACAGAGCTGGAGCTTGAGGGGTACGTTCTCCAACAAGCAGGGAGACAGTTCGTGTTACAATTTTAATTTCCCGGAAAGGAATATACAATGTCCAAATTAGTAATAGTGGAATCACCGGCAAAAGCAAAAACCATACGCAAATATTTAGGGCCCGGCTTTGAGGTTACCGCCTCTATGGGGCATATAAGAGATTTACCGGCAAACCAATTAGGCATAGATATTGAGAAAAATTATAAGCCCCGATATATTAATATAAAGGGCAAAGATAAACTTATTAAAGAGCTGAAAAGCCTTGCTGAAGAAAGCGAAGCGGTTTACCTCGCAACCGACCCTGACCGCGAGGGCGAAGCTATCAGCTGGCATTTGGCACATTTGCTGGGCTTGCAAACAGATATTGAAAACAGGGTGACATTTGGCGAGATAACAAAAAAAGGCGTAACACAGGGTATGGACAACCCACGCAAAATTGATATGGATTTATTTAACGCCCAGCAGGCAAGGCGCATTTTAGATAGGCTTGTGGGCTATAAATTATCTCCGTTTTTGTGGCGCAAAGTGCGCCGTGGGCTTTCCGCAGGGCGTGTACAAAGTGTTGCAGTGCGCTTAATTGTGGACAGAGAGCTTGAAATAGAAGCATTTATAGCGCAAGAATATTGGAATATAGATGCTGTTCTTAGCCCGTCCGGCGCAAGCAAAAAATTTACAGCAAGGCTTTTTTCAGACGATGCGGGCGCAAAAATTGTTGTTGAAAACGAGCAAACAGCGAATGAAATTTTGCAAAACCTTGAAAATGCGGAATATACGGTTAAAAAGGTAACAAATTCAAAGCGCAAAAAGCAACCGTCACCACCTTTTATAACCTCAACATTGCAGCAAGAGGCAAGCCGCAAATTAGGTTTCACACCAACACGCACTATGCGTGCGGCGCAAACATTATACGAGGGCGTAGACATTCAAGGCCAGGGAACAACAGGCCTTATAACTTACATGAGAACCGACAGTTTGCGCATTGCAGACGAAGCAGTTGCAGCCGCAAACGAGTTTATAACAAACACATACGGCGAAAAATTTGTAAGCCCTAAAAAGCGTGTTTACAAAAGCAAAAATGCAAACTCTGCGCAAGATGCCCACGAGGCAATTCGCCCGAGTGACCCTTCACTTACACCGGAAATTGCACAGCAGAGCATATCGGGCGATGTTGCAAAACTTTACCGCTTAATTTGGAGTAGGTTTATGGCAAGCCAAATGAGCGATTGTTTGCAAGATACCGTCAGCGTAGATATTTCGGCATCGGATTATATATTTAGGGCTTCGGGCTACATTGTAACTTTTGAGGGCTTCACCGTTTTATATGAAGAGAGCACAGAGGAAAAAGAGAAAAAAGAAACAGCTCTGCCCAAATTAAACGAGGGCGATTTGCTTAAACTTAAAGAGATGAAACCCGAGCAAAAATTCACTCAGCCACCGGCAAGATATACAGAGGCCAGCTTAATAAAGGCGCTTGAAGAAAACGGCATAGGGCGCCCGTCAACTTATGCGCCAATTATAACCACGATAATTGACCGCGACTATGTTGAAAGAGAGCAAAAAAAATTAGTGCCCACTTTATTGGGCAGAACCATTAACGATTTGATGCTAAAACAATTTCCGAATATAGTAGATATAAAATTCTCGGCACAAATGGAGAAGAATTTAGATAAAATTGAAACAGGCAAAAGCGAATGGGATAAAGTTATAGAGGACTTTTACGGTAATTTTGATGAAACACTAAAAAAAGCCGAAGAAGCTATGAAAGACCAAAAAATTAAAGTGCCCGATGAAGAGAGCGATGAAATTTGCGATTTGTGCGGGCGCAAAATGGTAATTAAAAGCGGACGCTTTGGGAAATTTTTGGCGTGCCCGGGCTTTCCCGAGTGCAAAAACACAAAAAAACTTGCGAAAGACACAGGCGGCCTTTGCCCGAAATGCGGTGGGCGCATACTGTGCTTAAATTCAAAAAGAGGGCGCATTTTCTACGCATGTGAGAAAAACCCTGCTTGCGATTTTATGACATGGAACGAACCGGCAAAAGAAAATTGCCCGAACTGCGGCTCGTCACTGTTTAAAAAAGGCGGCAAAAAAGGCGTTTTGCTTTGCGAAAAAGAAAATTGCGGGTTCTCTAAACCGGCATTTAGCGAGAAAAAGGAATAGGTATGCAAAAAATTCATATCATAGGCGCAGGGCTTGCAGGCTGTGAAGCTGCCCTGTTTTTGGCAAATAAAGGCTATAAAGTTAATTTGCACGAGCAAAAACCGCAAAAGTTTTCACCGGCACATAAAAATGAAGGCTTTGCGGAGCTTGTGTGCTCAAACTCGCTTAAATCTGATAGGATAGACAGCGCGGCAGGGCTTTTGAAAGCGGAGATGCGCCTTTTAAACAGCACGCTTTTAAATGTGGCAAATGATTGCAGGGTTGCCGCAGGCGGTGCACTTGCAGTGGACAGAGCGCTCTTTTCAAAAAATATAACAAAGCTATGCATGCAAAATGAAAACATAGATATTCACAGCGAAGAAGTAAATTCAATAGATGTAAGCGATGAAAATGCAATATATTTAATTGCCACAGGGCCGCTTACACAAGGCGAATTTGCACAGCAAATTGCACAGCTAACCACGGGTGAAAACCTTTCGTTTTACGATGCAGCAGCACCCATTATAACGGCAAACAGCATAGATATGAGCAAGGTTTTTGCCGCAAGCAGGTATGGCAAAGGCAGTGCAGATTACCTTAACTGCCCGTTCAATAAAGAGGAATATGAAAATTTTTACAAAGAACTTGCAAATGCAAAAAGAGCAAAACTAAGCGAGTTTGATGAAAGTGGAAATATCACAGTTTACGAGGGCTGTATGCCTATAGAAATTATGGCACAGCGTGGTGAGCAAACCATGCGTTTTGGCCCTTTAAGGCCTGTGGGCTTAACAAACCCACAAACAGGCCACCGCCCTTGGGCTAATGTTCAATTGCGCGCAGAGGATAAAGAGCTTAGCATGTACAATATTGTGGGCTTTCAAACAAATTTAACATTCCCAGAGCAAAAAAGGGTTTTTGGCATGATCCCCGGGCTTGAAAACGCTGAATTTGTGCGCTATGGCGTTATGCACAGAAACACATTTATAAACAGCCCAAAAGTATTAAACTACAATTTAAGCATAAAAAATACCCCTAATGTGTTTTTTGCAGGGCAAATAACAGGTTTTGAGGGCTATATGGAAAGCAGTGCCTGTGGGCTTATTGCGGCGCATAATATTCACTGCACTTTAAGTGGCAAGCCGCAGATGATATTCCCAAAAACAAGTATGTGCGGCGCACTTTTAAGCTATATAACGGCGCAAAACAGCAATTTTCAGCCAATGGGCGCAAACATGGGTTTGTTGCCGCCACTGCAAGAAACTGTAAAAGATAAAAGAAAGCGCTATGCGCTTATGGCGAAAAGGGCAGTTGAAGATTTATGCACACAGCTGAATATTAAACACGATTACGACTTTTCTGTTTAAAAAAATTTGAACTTTAAAGAAAAAACTGCAAAAGCTAACCGATTGTCATTTCGAGCGAAACCGATGACGCACCGCAGTGCTAATGCCAGCGAGCAACCGACGTGTAGCGGCGGCACTTGGCGAGCGGTGAAAACCGCTTTTTAGCTTGTAACGTTCATATCAAAGTGGAAAAATCCACTTATGCAATAATAAACAAATAACGGAGGACAATATGAAAATTATTATAGACGCAATGGGTGGAGATAACGCACCCCACGAAATTTTAAAAGGTGCCGTAGCGGCAAAAAATGAATTCGGTGTGGAGATAATAGCGGTTGGGCACACTAAAAAAATGCAAGATGCCGCAAGTGAGCACAATATAGATTTAAGCGGCATTGAAATAGTTCACGCTGAAGATGAAATAGCTATGTGCGACGATCCCACAAAAGCAATAAGGGGCAAGAAAGATGCCTCGTTAACCGTTGCCATGCGCATGGTGGCAAACGGTGAGGGCGATGCCCTTGTTACCGCCGGTTCCACAGGTGCAACTTTAGCAGGCGCAACGCTAATTGTAAAGCGCTTGAAAGGCGTTAAACGCCCGGCTATAACCACGGCTATTCCCACAACAAAATTGCCTTATGTTTTAATTGACACCGGTGCTAATGTAGAGTGCCGCCCTGAAATGCTATGCGCTTTTGCAACAATGGGAAGTGTTTATGCAAATAAAGTTTTGGGCAGGGAAAACCCAAAAGTTGGGCTTTTAAACAACGGTGCAGAGGAAAGCAAAGGAACACCGGATTATATTACAGCACATCAAATGCTCAAAAAACAAAAGGATATCAACTTTTACGGTAATGTAGAACCAAAAGAAGTGCCCGCAGGTGCAGTGGACGTTGTTGTGTGCGACGGCTTTGCAGGCAATGTTCTTATGAAAACAACGGCAGGCGTTGCAAAAATGATATCAAGTGAAATAAAAGCGGTTTTTACAAAGAATTTGTTATCTAAAATTGCATACTTAATGATAAAAAGCGGTATGGACGGCTTTAAAAAGAAATTAGACGCAGATGAACTTGGCGGCGCAATTATGCTTGGCGTTACAAAGCCTGTTATAAAAGCGCAAGGCTCATCTAACGCTAAATCGTTCAAAAATGCTATAAGGCAAGCAAAATTATGCGTTGATGGAAATATTATTGAGAATATAAGCGAAGGGCTTGCAAACAGTGAGGAAGCATAAAAATATTAAGCACAGTTAAAATGTGCCCCAAATAAGCATGCTAACTAACTGCAAGCAGTAAAAACAAGGAGAGAGAAATGCAAGATTTGCAGCAAGTGATAGGCTATAAATTCAAAAACAAACAATTGCTTGTAACTGCTTTAACGCACACATCTTTTGCAAACGAGAGCAAAGAAAAAATTCAAAACAACGAGCGCCTTGAATTTTTGGGCGATAGCGTTTTGCAAATTGTAACAGCGGAATATTTGTTCACGCACAAAAACATGCCCGAGGGTGAATTGACAAGAATGAGGGCTAATTTAGTTTGCGAGAGCGCCCTTTTTGAATTTGCTCAAATTATAAATTTAGGTGAATATTTGAAACTTGGCAAAGGCGAAGAAAAAAGCGGAGGAAGAAACCGCCCAAGTGTTGTAAGCGATGCGTTTGAAGCTGTTATAGCGGCACTTTATTTAGACGGTGGCTTAATTGCGGCACAAAAATTTATATTGCCGTTTTTGCAGGGCGCTTTAAAAAAAGCGGAAACAGATGTGGATTATAAAACAATGCTTCAGGAAATTATGCAGCAAAACAGGCAGGAAAAACTAAGCTATGTTGTGAAAAAAGAAACCGGCCCCGACCATAATAAGCATTTTGTTGTTCAAGTGTTTTTAAATTCAAATTATATAGGGACGGGCGAGGGAAATTCGAAAAAAGCCGCAGAGCAAGCGGCGGCAAAGCAAGCGCTTGCACTAATGGGAATTAATTAATTAAATTGGATGTGAAATTGCATGTATTTAACAGCCCTTGATATACAAGGCTTTAAATCTTTTCCGGACCGCACTAAAATAAAAATAAACAAAGGCATAACAGCAGTTGTAGGCCCTAACGGAAGCGGAAAAAGTAATATTTCCGATGCCATTCGTTGGGTTATGGGTGAAACAAGCGCAAAGCAGCTTAGGGGCGGCGGAAAAATGGAAGATATAATATTCGGTGGCACGCAAAAACGCAGTGCCATGGGCTTTGCCATGGTTAATTTGCATGTGGACAACACCGATAGGCGCCTTGATGTTGAAAGTGACGAGGTAATTATAGGGCGCAAATATTACAGAAGCGGTGACAGTGAGTACTCTATAAACGGGCAAAACGTGCGCCTTAAAGATGTTTACGAGCTTTTGCTGGACACAGGCATAGGAAAAGACGGCTATGCAGTTATAGGCCAGGGGCGAATAGCGGAAATTGTAAGTGCAAAATCGGGCGAAAGAAGGGAAATTTTCGAGGAGGCTTCGGGAATAGCGAAATACCGTTACAGAAAAAACGAGGCTCAAAAAAGGCTGGACAGCACGGAAAACAACCTTGTGCGCCTACGTGATATTTTGGGTGAACTTGAAAGGCAAGTTGGCCCGTTGGAAAAAGAGAGCGAAAAGGCGAAGAAGTTTTTGCAACTTGCCAACAGCAAAAAGGAACTTGAAGTTACGCTGTGGGTGGACACCGTGCACAGTGCAAAAGATTTATTGCGTGAGCACCAAAGAAAAATTGATACGGCTAACAGCGATTATGCAAAAGTTACAAACGATATAAACGAATTTGAAGAAAAAGCGCTTTCACTTCGCAACGAGCAAGAGCAATGCATTATGCAAATGAACCGTTTGCAAGAGCAAATTGCATCTGCACAAGAGTTAATTGCAGGAGCACAAACAAAAATTGCCGTGCTAAATAATAATATCCAGCACAATAACAGTGCAATTGAAAATATGCAAAGCGAGAAAATTTCGGGTGAAGAGGGCAAAAAGGAAATTGAAAGCCAAATAAAACAGCACGAGGATAATATTTTAACATGCAATGAAGAAATTGAGCAGTTAGAAAAAACAGCACAAAGGCTAAGCGATAATTTAAACGATTTGCAACTTAAAAACACAAAAACAGGCGAAAGGCGCACTGTTATTTCACAAATGTTAACTGAAATAACACAGCGCCTAACACAGTATAAAGTTTTAACAGCACAAGCACAAAGCACAATTGAAGCTGCGCAAAACCGCTTAATTGTAATTGAGCAAAGCATTGAAAAGGCGCAGGAAAATAAAAGCGAAGCACAAAAAGAAAACAGCGAAACATCAGCTTTTTTAGAAGAAACCATGGAAAAGAAAACATCGCTTGAAAATATAATAAACGGCTTAAATTTAAAACTTAATGCAAGGCAAAATGCCCTTGCCAAAGCAGATGAAACCGAGCAAAAACTTACAAAAGAACTTGATTTTGCATTGCAACGCCGGCAGATGCTTAAAGAATTAGAGCGCAGTTTAGACGGTTACCAAAACAGTGTAAAAACAGTTTTAGCAGCAAAGGAAAACAGAAAGCTAAGGGGGATTATCAGCCCTGTTGCAGGCATAATGGCTGTGAAAGCGGGTTATGAAATAGCAATAGAAACTGCTTTGGGTTTTGCGCTTCAAAATATTATAGTTGAAAACGAAACTGCCGCAAAGGCCGCTATGGCTTATTTGAAAGAGAGCAGAGCGGGGCGCGCAACTTTTTTACCGCTGGACACAATGCGCCCGTCTTATTTTGATGCAAAACTTTCGGGCAGTGCCGTAAAAGCGAGCAAACTTGTGCAGTATGATAGCAAATTCAGCGTTATCATATCCAATTTGCTTGAAAGAATAGTAATTGTAGACGATATAAATGAAGCGTCTTTAGTGGCAAAACAGCTTAATTATAAAAACCGAATTGTAACAAAAGACGGACAAGTTATAAATGCCGGCGGCTCTTTTACAGGCGGTAGCGTTTCCAAAACAAGCGGCATGTTCAGCCGAAAACAAGAAATTGAAAGCCTAAAAGAAAAAATTAAACAACTTGAACAGCAATTGGAAGAAGCGGCCGATAAAACCGATAGCGCAAAAGCAGAATTTGATGCAATAAAGGCAGAGCTGAATGCAACCGAAAGCGAATTAATTACTGTGAACGGCGATATTATTAGGGCGCAAACAGAGAGCGCAAGAATTAAAACAATATTGACGCAAGCCGAAAATGCTTTCGAGAGCTTATGTAACGAAAAAAGCACGTTGCAAGGGCAAATAAAAAGCAGTGAAATGGAAATTGAACAATCAGATAGCAATATTAAAAGCACTGCGGAGGAAAGCGAAAAATTAGAGAGTGAGCTCTCGCAAATAAGCGATGATGATGAGTTTTTGCAAACGAGAACACGCCTTGCGGACGAAATTTCACAGGTTAAATTAAATGTTGTAAGCCTTCAAAAAGATATTGAAAACAACGAGTTTTCTATTAAATCTTTAAATATGCGAACAGACGACAGCGGCGAAAGGCAAGAGCAGTTAAACAGCGGAATTAGTGCATTGCTTGAAAAAAACACCGTTCATGAGGCGGAAATTGAGGGCATTTTAAGCGAGAGTAAAACGAGCGAACAGGTTATAACTAATTTGCGAAGCGATATAGAAAATTTGGCGAAAGAACGCTTAAGCAAAGAGGGCGAAGAGAGAGCCAACAGCGCAAAAGTTAAACAGTTAACAGACCAAAGAGAGGAATTTTCAAGGGAAATTGCACGTTTAGGCGAGCAAAAAGATAATAAAGAGCGAGAGTATGAGCAAACTATAACAAAACTTTGGGACGAATATGAACTAACATTAATGCAGGCAGAGGAAATTTGTGTGCATTTTGAGAGCGTGACGAGTTTAAAAGCACAAGTTGCCGAAATTAGGGCAAAAATTAAAGCGCTTGGCAATGTGAACGTGGCGGCAATTGAGGAATTTGCACAAGTTAGCGAGCGCTATGAATTTTTAAAAGAGCAAGTGGGCGATGTGGAGAAGAGCAAAAAGGAACTTATAGCGCTTATAACAGAGCTTAGCGATGAAATGCGAACTATGTTTGCCGAGAGCTTTGCGCAAATTAACAAGAACTTCAATGCGATATTTAAAGATTTATTTGCAGGCGGCAGTGCAAAACTTTCGCTTGAAGATGAAAGCGATGTTCTTGAGAGCGGCATAACAATAGAGGTTTCGCCACCGGGTAAGCTAATTAAAAATTTGTCGTCCTTATCGGGAGGCGAGCAATCGCTTGTGGCAATTTCAATTTACTTTGCCATTTTGGCGGTTAACCCGGCACCTTTTTGTGTGCTTGATGAAATTGACGCGGCACTTGACGATGTTAATGTTACACGCTATGCACAATTTTTAAAACGCATAACAAATAAATCGCAGTTCATTGTTATAACACACAGGCGTGGCACAATGGAGGAAGCAGATATATTATATGGTGTTACAATGCAAGAGGATGGGGTTTCAAAACTAATTAAATTAGATGTAAAAAATGTTGATGCATCAATTATTGCTTAAAGGAGAATGTAATGGGTTTTTTTGATAATTTTTCGCAGAGTTTAAAGAAAACGAGGGATAATATTTTTGGCTCTTTAAGCGAGATGATTAAAACAAGCGAAATAACGGACGAGATGTATGAGCAATTGGAAGAACAGCTTATAATGTCGGACACAGGTGCGGATATTGCCGTTAAACTTGTGGATAAATTGTATGAATATGTGAATGAAAATAAACTTAAAACGGGCGAAGAAGCATTAAATGCACTGAAAAATATAATAAAAGAACATTTGCAAGCACAGCAGCCCATGCAAATTGCGTCAAAACCCGCTGTAATATTGGTTATAGGCGTTAACGGTGTGGGAAAAACAACCTCTATAGCCAAACTTGCCAAATACTATAAAGACATGGGCAAAAGTGTTATGCTCGCCGCAGGTGATACATTCAGGGCGGCGGCTTCAGAGCAACTTGAAGTTTGGGCAAACCGAGTAAATGCACCACTTGTTCGCCACAGCGAAGGTGCAGACCCGGCGGCGGTTATATTTGATGCAGTGCAAAGTGCAAGTGCAAAAAATATAGATATTGTTATATGTGATACTGCAGGCAGATTGCACACAAAGAAAAATTTGATGGACGAGTTAAACAAAATTAGCCGAGTTGTAAAAAAAGCAAATGAAAATGCAAGTGTTGAAACTTTGCTTGTTTTAGATGCAATAACAGGGCAAAACGCCATAAATCAAGCAGGGCAATTTATAGATGCCGCAGGTGCAACGGGCATAATATTAACTAAACTCGACGGCACGGCAAAAGGTGGAGCGGTTATAAGCATTAAAGATAAACTTGGCCTTCCCGTTAGGTTTGTGGGCGTTGGCGAGGGCGTTGACGATTTAATGGAATTCAACTCCGAGGCTTTTGTGGACGCATTGTTTTTGCTGGAGGATCATTAATGGAGTTTATAATTGCCACAAATAATAGCGGCAAATTAAAAGAGATGCAGAGAATTCTGACGAAAATGGGGCATACAGCTGTTTCGTTAAAGCAGGCAAATATAAATTTAAACCCTGAAGAAAACGGGCAAACTTTTGAAGATAACGCGCTTATAAAGGCAAAAGAAATTGCACTTTATTGCCAAAAACCAACCATTGCAGACGACAGCGGAATTTGCGTTGATGCGCTGGGCGGTGCCCCGGGTGTTTTTTCCGCAAGGTATTGCGGCCAGCACGCAAACGATAATGGCAATAACGACAAATTGCTTTTAGAAATGCAAAATGTAAGTGAAAAAGAGCGCACCGCGCGTTTTGTAAGCTGTGTGTGCGTGTTTTTGCCGCAAACAGGAAATTATTTGAGCGTTGAGGGAACGTGCGAGGGCGAGATAAATTTTGAACCCATAGGTGAAAACGGCTTTGGATACGACCCTATATTTGTGCCAAAGTTTGTTGGCACAGGTGAGGACGATGTAACATTTGCAAAAAACGCAAAAAAAAGAACCTATGCTCAAATAGCCGATTTTGAAAAAGATGCAATAAGCCACAGAGGTGTTGCCATGCGCAAAATAAAAGCGCAGTTGCCGGAATTTTTAAAAGCAAACGGAATTTTGTAGTTTTGCTTTTAATAGCCGCTAAAGTTAGTTAATAATGGCTAAATGGTAGTTGTAATTTTAAGTATAGGTTAAGTGCATTTATGTGTGTCATTCCGAGCGTAGCCGAGGAATCCGTAATGCCTTGCATTTTCAAGGCATAAGGTGCGGATTTCTACAGTTCGCCAAGTGGCGCCACTTGGCGAGTGGTGGAAAACGTTATATTTTGCATTAAATTAACCATATATAAAAACTTTTACATAAACTTAAAACATAAAGTGAAACTTAAAAATAAGGAGAAAACAATGTTAAACAGCAAACAACGTGCAATTTTAAGAAAGCATGCTAACACATTATCGCCGGTGTTCCAATTGGGCAAAGGCGAAATAGATGAAGCAATTGTAGATGCAACGAATAACTGCCTTGCAGCAAGGGAACTTATTAAATTAAAAGTGCTTGAAACAAGCCCGTATTCAACAAAAGAGGCGGCAAATATTTTAGCGCAAAAAACAAATAGCGAAAGTGTGCAAATTATAGGCGGCATATTTGTTTTGTATAAGCAAAAACAAAAAGAAAGCGCTTTTGCATCTCTCTTGGGCAAGTAAAACAGCGTTATTAATATCGCAGGAAAAAAACGGCAAATTACAGTAAGGCAAGGAGAACTGATGGAAAAACTTCTTTTGTTCGGCGGAACGTTCGACCCTGTTCACAACGGGCACTTGCTACTTTTAAAAGAGGCAATTAAAACTATAGCGCCCGATAAAATAGTTGTTATGCCCACAGGAATTCCGCCACATAAGCAAAATAATAATACAAATAGCAAGTTAAAGTTAGAAATGTGCAAAAGTTTTTTGAATTCGCACAATAACATTATTATAGATGAAGAAGAAATTAAAAGAGACGGCAAAAGCTATACATGCGACACTATAAATTATTTGAAAAATAAATATGAAAATATTGAAATTTATATTTCAATGGGCAGCGATATGCTTTTGTTTTTTGAGCAGTGGCGCAATTATAAATTTATTTTGCAAAATGCTGTTTTAGTTGTTCAATGCCGTGAGCATGACGATATAGAAAACTTGAATGCATTTGCACAAAAACTCATAAAGCAAGGGGCGAAAATATTGCTCACTAATGCAAAAATTGTTGAAATATCTTCATCACAAATAAGGGAAATGGTGGCAAAAAAGCAAAGCATAAAAGCACTTGTTCCGCCGCTTGTTGAAAAAATTATAGCTGAAAATAATTTGTATAATGGATAGAGAACTTGACATCTTGGCATTTCGAGCGTAGTTGAGAAAAAATAGCTTGACATCCTGTTATTTCGAGCGTAGTCGAGAAATCCGTACTTTGTGCTTTAAAAACACAAAGCGGAAAACACCATTGCACAATAATGTGCATGAAAAGCAAAACCATAGTAAAAAATCGGAGCGATAAATGATCTCAATTAAAAAAGCGAAGCAAATTGCAAAAAAAAGCCTTAGCGAAAAAAGGTTTTACCACACAGTTTGCGTTTGCAATTTAGCGGTAAAACTTGCCAAAACATACGGTGTATCGCAAGAAAATGCGGCTGTTGCCGCATTGTTCCACGATATGGCCAAAGAAATGCCAAAAGAAAAAATATTGAAGTTGTTCAATGAAAATGGTATAATGAAAAGCGATATTGAAAAGCGTCCCTTTGCTGTTTGGCACGGTTTAGCGGCAAGCATTATTGCAAAAACCGAATATGATATACAAGACAACGATATACTAAGTGCCATTGAATATCATTCCACCGGTAAGGAGAATATGTCTTTGTTGGATAAAATAATTTACATAGCGGATGTGGCAAGTGAAGACAGGCAATATAGCGATGCCGAAAAAATAAGAAAGCAAGCATTTGCTAATTTGGATAAAACCTTAATTTACGCACTAAGCGAGAGCATAGCAATGCTTAAAAGGGAAAACAAAAAAATAGATGAGCAAAGCATAAAGGCATATATTTTTCTTAAAAAACAATATTACGGAGGTGCATAATTGGCAGCTGATAATAAAAGAAATGTTAATTTAAAAGGCGCAATTGATGTGCAAAAAAGTGCAATTGATGTGCAAAAAAGTGCAATTGAAGTGCAAAAAAGCGCAATTGATGTGCAAAAAAGTGCAATTGATACTAAGAAAATAAAAAAGCCAAAGCGAAAAAAATCGGCTTTGAATATACTGTTACATACATTAAGCGTCATAAGCACAGTTGCATTAATTTTTTATATAGGCTTTCAAATTTACGCAAGCACAATAATAACAACGGGTGCGGCAGGTGTAACTGCCAAGGAATACCAAACACCACCGCAATATGCGGGCGATGAGTTAAACGTTTTATTGCTCGGCATAGACTATACCTCTGAAGATGGGCAAGGGCGCGACCCAAACGGAAATACAGACATGATTATGTATGTGCGCTTTAATTTTGCAGACAACACAATACGTATGTTGCAAATTCCCAGAGATACTTATGTGGGCTTGCCCGAAGAAACAGCGGGTACAGCTAAAATAAATGCGCTTTATGCCCATGGCTCGGACGAGAATAACAAAGTTAACAACTTAGCGCAAGTTTTAAGCGATCAATACGGCTTGCCTGTGGATAATTACGCAACAATTGATATGGACTCGCTAAGGGAGATTATAGATTTGTTTGGCGGTATAACAGTGTATGTTGCCGAAGATATGCAAGATGCTGATGGCTCGTATATTCCGGCAGGGTGGCAGCATTTAGATGGCGCTTCAAGCGAATTTTTTGTTCGCAACAGAAGCCAATATACAACAGCGGATATACAGCGCCTTGATAACCAGCGTTATTTTTACTCGGCGGTTTTCCGTTTAATTCGCACTTCACCTTGGCAAGAGCTGTTAAAGCTTGTGCCTGTGGTGCAACAATATGTGAATACAGATTTATCCACGGTGGATTGCGGCGCGCTTGCAATAAGGCTTTTAAGCGTGCCCTCTGAAAACATTTTGCTTGCAAAATTGCCCGTTGCAGATGCAACCGAGCTTTACAATGGGGAATCTATGTTGGTGGCGCACCCGGGTGAAAGTGCAGATTTGCTCAATGAGTATTTCCGCCACGAAGAAAATTTATTGCCTGTTGAGGAGTTAAACATTGCCCAATTGCCTGCCAATGCAACACTTTATGAAACTAATGTTCAGTGGATGTCGGATATAGACGCAGACGGAGGCGGCACTGTGGGGCAAGCCGCAGACGATGCCCAGACAGGGCAAGATATTATTGATCAAGCTCAGCAAGAAGAACAGCAAGAGGCACAGAGCGAACAAACAGAATAAAAAGGGAGCATTAAATGAATACACTTGAAATTGCAACACTTGCCGCAAAAATTTTAGACGATAAAAAAGCACATAAAATAAAACTTGTGAAAATAAGAGACTTAACCGTTATGGCAGATTACCTTGTAATTGCACACGGAACATCTTCAACACATGTTAAAAGCCTTGCGGACGATGTTGAGTTTTTATTAAAAGAGCAACAAATTGCACCGCTTAGAAAAGAGGGTTTTAACACAAAAAACTGGTTTGTTATTGATTACGGCAATGTTATTGTGCATGTTTTCAGTGAAGAGGCGCGTGAATTTTACGATTTAGAGCACCTTTGGGCAGACGGTGAAAATATACCTTTGGATTTTGAAGATTAATTTATTATAGAAAATCTTTATAAAATTTGCTTAAGAAAATTATATGGGGTGAAGAGCTTGAAATACGAATTTAGTAATATAGAGAAAAAATGGCAGGATATTTGGCAACAGGAAAACACATTTGCGGCAAAGCAAGATTTTACATTGCCTAAATTTTATGCGCTGGTTGAATTTCCTTATCCATCGGGTGCAGGGCTTCATGTGGGGCACCCACGCAGTTATACAGCGCTTGATATTGTAAGCCGTAAAAAGCGCCTTCAGGGCTTTAATGTGCTTTACCCAATGGGTTGGGACGCCTTTGGCTTGCCCACAGAAAACTTTGCAATGAAAAACCACATTCACCCTGAAATTGTAACAAAAAACAATGTTGAGGGTTTTAAAAGGCAGCTTAAAAGCCTTGGCCTTTCGTTTGATTGGAACAGGGAAATTAACACAACAGACCCTAAATATTATAAATGGACGCAGTGGATATTCTTACAACTGTTTAAAAAAGGGCTTGCCTACAAAAAACAAATGAGCGTTAACTGGTGCACAAGCTGCAAAGTTGTTTTGGCAAACGAAGAAGTTGTGAACGGTGCTTGCGAGCGCTGCCAAAGCGAAGTTATACAAAAAAATAAAGAGCAATGGATGCTTAAAATAACAGAATATGCAAATAGGCTAATTGACGATTTAGACGATTTGCAATTTGTGGAGCGCGTTACAACACAGCAAAAAAACTGGATAGGGCGCAGCTATGGTGCACATGTTACATTTAAAACAGATGCGGGCGACGACTTACTAATTTACACAACACGCCCCGATACTCTTTTCGGTGCAACTTATATGGTTATTAGCCCCGAGCACCCCTATGTTGAAAAATGGGCGAATAAAATATCTAATTTTGATAAAGTGCAAGAATATAGGCAAAATGCCGCTAAAAAGAGCGATTTTGAGCGCACAGAGCTTGCCAAAGAGAAAACAGGTGTTAAATTAGAGGGCGTGAATGCCATAAACCCTGTGAATGGGCAAAGCATACCTGTGTTTATATCCGACTATGTGCTTATAAGCTATGGCACCGGCGCAATTATGGCGGTTCCCGGGCACGACGAGCGCGATTACGATTTTGCAAAAGCGTTTAATTTGCCAATTGTAGAGGTTGTTAAAGGCGGCGATATTGAAAAAGAAGCCTTTACCGATTGCGATACAGGCATTATGGTGAACAGCGGCTTTTTGAACGGCTTGAGTGTTGACGAGGCAAAAACCGCAATTACAAAATGGCTTAGCGATGAAAAATTGGGCGAGCCAAAAACTAATTTTAAACTTAGAGATTGGGTGTTCAGCCGCCAAAGATATTGGGGCGAGCCAATACCTGTGGTTTATTGTGAAACTTGCGGCTGGCAAGCCATAAGCGAGAGCGAATTGCCGCTTAAACTGCCACCACTTGAGGATTTTGAACCGACTGAAACAGGTGAAAGCCCGCTTGCAAGGCTAACAGATTGGGTTAAAACCACTTGCCCTAAATGCGGTGCGCCTGCAAGGCGTGAAACAGATACCATGCCGCAATGGGCAGGCTCTTCATGGTACTTTTTGAGGTATATGGACCCTGATAACAGCGAAGCATTGGCATCTAAAGAGGCACTTGAATATTGGGGCCCTGTAGATTGGTACAACGGCGGCATGGAGCACACCACATTGCACTTGCTTTACAGCCGCTTTTGGCACAAGTTCTTATATGATATAGGCGTTGTGCCCACAAAAGAGCCGTATGCAAAACGCACAAGCCACGGCATGATACTTGGCGAAAACGGCGAAAAGATGAGCAAATCTCGTGGCAATGTGGTTAACCCCGACGATGTTATAGAGGAATTCGGCGCAGACACAATGCGCCTTTACGAGATGTTTATAGGCGATTTTGAAAAGAGCGCGCCGTGGAATACCTCATCAATTAAAGGGTGCAAACGCTTTTTAGAGCGCATTTGGGCATTATCGGAAAAAACAGGCGAGGGCGAGGGCTATTCAAAAGAAATTGAGAGCAGTGTACACAAAACCATAAAAAAAGTTAGCGCAGACATTGAACAGCTTAAAATGAACACCGCAATTGCCGCAATGATGAGCCTGATAAATGAGATGCAAGAACTTAGCGAAATTACAAAAGATGATTATAAAACGCTTTTAACTTTGCTAAACCCATTTGCGCCGCATATAACAGAGGAACTTTGGCAAATGCAGGGCTATAATGGGCAAATTGCGCATGAAAAATGGCCTGAATACAACGAGGAAAAATGCAAAGACAGCACAATTGAAATTGCTGTGCAAGTTAACGGCAAAGTGCGTGCGCGCCTAAGTGTTGCAGCTGATATTAACAAAGACGATGCAATTGCACTTTCAAAGGCAAATGAAGAAGTTTTGCCGTTTATTGATGGAAAAACCGTTATGAAAGAGATTTATGTGCCCGGAAAACTTGTGAATATAGCGGTGAAATAAATTTTGAGGTTTCATATTGTTAATTGTTAAATATTTAAAAAAAAGAGTGAAAAATAGTGAATTATTGGCAAATCACTTATAAAATATTACATAAAATTTAAATATTCCTTAATATACATATTGACACAAAGCGTGTTTAATTGTATAATTTACCATAGTTGAGCATTGCTCAGCTCCTAACCTCGATGTTAAGGGAGGGACAAAGATGTCGGAAATCAGAGTAAAAGATAATGAATCGCTTGATAGCGCATTGCGCCGCTTTAAGCGTTCTTGCGCACGCTCGGGCGTTCTTGCTGAAGTTCGTAAGCGTGAAGCCTATGAAAAACCTTCGGTACGCCGCAAGAAAAAATCAGAGGCTGCCCGCAAACGCAAATTTAAATAATTTGTGTTATGTGGCAATGTGTGCAAAAAAGGGGTAGTAACAAATTTTAGTATTTGTTACTACCTAAAATGTAGGGGCGGGTCTGCGTGGCCGCTTGAAAATAGGTTGTAAAATCTAATTTTGGGCACTCACACAGGGGTGCCCCTTCAATTTTTTTATATTCACTTGCGTATTGCAAGTTTTTAATATGGTATAAGGAGCATTTTAATGCCGGCTAATGAAGCAGCAAAAAAATTGAAAACTTTTACAGATGTGCTCTTTGTGCTTTGCTTTGGCGCATTGATGTTTCGCATGTTGTTTTTTGGCTCGGAATACATACCCGGTATGCCGCACGAACCCAATAATTTGCTTGCGTTTGCAATGGCTGTTTTAATTTTGGCTTTTATTTTGTTTTTATACTATGTTTCAAGTTGTTTGAAAAACGGCATAGTTTATAAATTTTTTAAAGGCTATTACAGTGTTGCTTTAGCATTTGCAATTTTAATGGTTTTGCAGGCTATAATAGTTTTCACATGCTATTCGCCCTCAGGGTGGGACCCTCAAGTGCTTTTAAACACGGCAAACAGCCTTTTAACCACACAAGGCACCCTCGATTATAACGAAACTTATTTCCACCAAAACCCTAATAATTTGCTATTGCTTGGGATATTTAGATATTATTTTGTAATTTTAAACAGTTTTGGTATAACTGAATATATACCCTATGCAGCTTTTTTAGGTGCGGTTTTGGTTTCACTTGCACTGCTTTTTTTGTTTTTAACAGTTAAAAGGCATTTTGGCAGCAAAATAGCCTGGCTTTTGTTTTTTATAAGCGCACCTGCAATTGCACTTTCACCGTGGATTGTTGTGCCTTACAGTGACACTTACGGCATGGTTTTTGCCGTTTTATGCCTTTATACGTACAGTGGGTTTAAAACATGTAAGCACAATGCGTTAAAATTGTTAAATGCAGCGGTGTTTTGCGTTTCGTTAATTGCAAGCGCTTTTATAAAACCGTATGCCTTGCTTATATTGCCGGCAATTTTACTTGTGGAACTGCTGTGCAGTTTTAAAGAAAAGCAACATAAGGCAAAAGCCGATAATTTAAAGCAAGATAAAAAAAATAGCAAAAAATTTATTGCTTTATTGCTTTGTGTTGTGCTTTTAAGCTCAATATTTACATACATTATGTGCAATGCATTTGTGCAAAAATCTGTTGGCTTCATGTTGGATGAAGAAAAAGCAGAACAAGAGCAATTTTCTTTAACGCACTATTTTATGATGGGTTTATCACAGCCTCACGGAAGCTATTCTTATGAGGATATGCTTTACACTATGTCTTTCAAAGGCACGCAGGCAAAAACGCAGGCTAATTTGCAAGAGGCATTTTCGCGCATAGAAGAAATGGGTTTTTTCGGCTATATGGAGTTTTTATTTAGAAAATTGAGCTTTAGCTTTACAGACGGCACTTTCTTTTTTGCACGTGAGGGAATGTTTTATGCTGGCATACCACCTCAAACAGGTGAATTTGCGCAGTTCATGCATAAATATTACAGGGGCGATGGCGAACACTATAATATAATAGCGTTTTTAAGCCAAGCGCATTATTTGCTTTTACTATTGCTTATGTTTTTGGGTGTTTTTTATAGCAAAGGCAAAAACTCAATATACATTTGGCTTGCAAGAATATTTGTGCTTGGCATAGTTTGCTTTTTGCTTGTGTTCGAGGCGAGAAGCCGCTATGTTTACAGCGTTTTACCAATATTCTACTTTGCGGCAGTTGGCGGTATTTTGTTTTTAGTTAATTCGATAAACGTCAAAATTAAACTCAAAAAAGCCGAAAAATTAGGTTTTAACAGTTAAGGAGAAAATAATGCTATACCCCACAGCTATATTTAACAGAGCTTTTGATATTACGCCTTTGTACCTGATAAACAACAACATTAAGGCGTTAATTTTAGATGTGGACAACACACTTACAGGCCATGGAAGCCAAAAATTACCTTTGGAAATTGAAAAATGGCTTAGTGAAATGAACAGCGCAGGAATTAAAATGGTGATAGTTTCAAATAATTTTAAAAAGCGTGTAGAGCCGTTTGCAAAATCTATAAACCTAAAATTTTGTGCTTTTAGCTGTAAACCGTCACCGCTTGGCCTTGCAAAAGCAACAAAAATGCTTGGCGTTAAAAAAAGTGAAGTGGCACTTGTGGGCGACCAAATTTTCACCGATATTTTAGGCGCTAATATTTACAATATAAAATCTTTGCTTGTTTTGCCAATGTATGGCGATATCAAATTTACCATTCGCCTTAAAAGGGCAATGGAAAAACCAATAATTAAGGCTTTTTTGAAAAAGGGAAATATTATTAATGAAAAGGGGCAAGAATAATGGGAAATCGTCTTATAAAACTGAAAGAAAATTTAGGGCAAAATTTTGAAGCAGCGCTGATAAACTCAGCTGAAAACCGCTATTACCTTTTAAATGCAGATACACACTCCGCAGGTAATTTGCTTGTTTTAAAGGGTAAATCTTATTTTATTATAGATTCAAGATACATTGAAATTGCGCAAAACAGCGTGAAAAACCCCGAAGTTGAAGTTGTTTTAGAGAAAATTGCAAAAGAGCAAATTGCTGAAATATTGAAAAGCCACAATGTTAAAAATGTGCAAATAGAGAGCACTTGTACGTTAGCGCGCCTTGAAACTTTAAAAAATGCTTTTCCAAAAGAAATTAATATAGACACAAGTAATAAGCTAACACAAACGCTTAATGATATGCGTGCGATAAAAGATGAGAGCGAAATAGAGAACATAAAAAAAGCACAAGCTATAACCGATAGTTGTTTTGCGCATATTTTAAAATATTTGAAACCGGGTGTGTCTGAAATTGATATAGCAATAGAAATGGAAAGCTATATGCGTAAAAACGGCGCAGGCAAAATAGCCTTTGATACAATAATGCTATCGGGCAGTAAAACAAGTTTGCCACATGGCGAACCCGGCGATAATATAATAAAACTCGGCGATTTTGTAACTATGGATTTTGGCGCAAATGTTAACGGATATTGCTCGGATATGACAAGAACTGTTGCGATTGGCGCTATTAGCAAAGAGCAAGAAAAGGTTTACAATATTGTTTTAAAAGCGCAATTAGCCGCTTGCGAGGGCGCAAAAGCCGGCCTTAGGGGCTGTGATGTTGACAAAATAGCGCGCGATATTATAACGCAAGAAGGCTTTGGCAGCAATTTCGGCCACGGCTTAGGGCACGCACTTGGAATTGATATCCATGAAGACCCACGCTTTAGCCCACTTTGCACAGATGAAATAAAAGAAAATATGGTTATGACAATAGAGCCCGGCATTTACCTTGCAGGCAAATTTGGCGTTAGAATTGAAGACACTGTTGTTATGAAAAAAGACGGCATTGAAATTTTAGCTAAAAGCGACAAAAATTTGATTATATTATAAATTATATTCGCTTTGCTTTATTTATTCGTATCTTATATAAAAATTTTCGGCATTAAAACTTGCAAAAATGCCGCGGTTAATGTAAAATAATAATAGAAAATAATTGAATATAAAATCAATTACAATATTGGAGGATAATATGGTATCTGCAGGAGATTTTCGTAATGGCGTTACATTTGAAGAAGACGGTAATGTTATGCAAATAATTGAATTTCAACACGTTAAGCCCGGCAAGGGTGCGGCATTTGTGCGCACAAAAGTGCGCAATGTTATAACAGGCTCTGTTGTTGAAAAAACTTATAACCCAACGGCAAAATTCCCCTCGGCTTATGTGGAGCGCCGTGAAATGACATATTCATATGAAGATGGCGGCCTTTATTACTTTATGGATAATGAAACATACGAGCAAGTGCCCTTAAATGAAAGCGAACTTGACGACAGCTTCAAATTTGTTAAAGAAAATGAAGTTTGCAAAATTCTTTCGTATAAAGGCAAAGTTTTTGGTATTGAGGTGCCGAATTTCGTAACACTTGAAATTACAAAAACAGAGCCGGGCGTTAAAGGCAACACAGCAACAAACACATTAAAGCCGGCAACACTTGAAACAGGCGCAGAAGTTAGGGTGCCTTTATTTATTAACGAGGGCGAAGTTATTCGCATTGATACACGCACAGGCGAGTATATGGACAGAGCTTAATTTTTTAAAATGTTCTTGAAAAATTAATGCACAAAAGTGTTTAAGATATAATTTTTATCTTAAAAAACATAATGGGAGAATAAAAATGGATAATATGCAATTAACTGAAAAAGTGGCTTATATCAAAGGTTTGATGAAAGGCATGGACTATGAGGCGAATTCAAACGAGGGCAAAATAATTGAAGCTTTGCTTAGCGTTGTTGCAGATATGGCGGAAAAAGTAACAGCATTAGACGAAGAAGTAGGCGATTTGTTCGAAGAAGTTGACGCAATTAGCGAGGACCTTGGCGACGTTGAAAGCTATTTATATGAAGACGAAGACGAAGAGTATGACGAAGGTGCAGATTACCATGACGAGGGCCTTTATGAAATAACTTGCCCTGCATGTGGCGAAGTTGTTTGCGTTGATGAAGATATGCTTTGTGCCGACGATTTAGCTTGCCCTAATTGCAAAACAAGTTTTGAAATAGATTTTAGCGACGCAGGTGAGTGCACTTGCGAAGATTGCGATTGCAAGGACGAAGATAAAGAGTAAACAGGCAAATTTTGCAAGCAAATTTTATTTTTTTAGTTGTTTGTACAAATGTATATAATGTTAAATTTAAAAAACCGCTTTAATGGCTGGCCCTTAAAGCGGTTTTTGTTGTTTTACAAATAATTATCAATAAATTCGAAAATTGCGCCGTAATACAAATCAGGGTTTAAATATCTGCCTGCTATATGGTCGGCGTTTTCAATAGCCACTTGCTGTTTTTCACCGTCGTAATTTTCATAAAGTATATCCATCATATAAAACGGCACAAAATCATCGGCGTTACCATGGGTGAATAAAATGGGTAAATCTGTGTTTTGCAATGTGTTTATAGGCGTAGATAGGTTTAAATTCACGCCTGTGAATAAATGCGTGTAATTTAACAGTATGTCAACAGGTAAAGATGATGGAACATTAAAAATATTGCTTAAATGGTAGGTTACAACATCTTCAAAGCTGGTATAGGCACTGTCGCTAATTGCCGCAAGCACATTGCTCGGCAAAGAGCTTTCACCACAAGCCATTAAAACAGAGGAAGCACCCAAAGAAGAGCCGTGTAAAATAATTTTTGCATCGCTTGTTTGTTCATTTATATAATTTGCCCAGGATACAATGTCTTTGCCATCTAAGTGCCCGAATGATATATAATCGCCCTCTGATTGTGAGTGGCCTCTTAAATCCGGTGTTATAACATTATAACCTTGCTCATAAAAATGCAAGGTAACGTCTAACGCCTCTTTATGGTCGGAGCCATAGCCGTGGACAACAATAGCCCAAAGGTTTGAATTATCTTGCGTTAAAACTAAGCCGTAAAGCTGTGCGCCGTCATGTGCGCTTATGTAAACATCTTCGCTGTTTGCGCTCTCAAGCATTTGTGCAACTAAAACGTCAGAGCCAAGGCGGTTATCAGCCTCGGTTTCATCGTAATAACCATAATAAATTTCGTTTATTTCCTCTGTGCTCATTTGGCTTTCACGCTCATCATAAAAAGCGGAAGAGGATACTTCTTTGCGAAAGATAAAGAAATTTATAAAAAGTAAGCTCAAAATACCCAAAATTATGAGTATTCTGATTAAAAGGCATATAATAACAATAAGAGGAATTTTTATTTTTTTTATCATTTTTACCACCTGATATATGAATAGTATATTTATATTATACCACATATAAATGATGAATTTGTGATAAAAATAACAATAATTTTTTAATTAAAACGCACCGATTTCAAATGTGAAAAAATTGTGATAAGTTTGACTTTTATAGCTAAATAAGTTAAAATATAACTTGGTTGTGATAATTATTTTAATAAAAAATTAACATATAAGTAATAATCGGAGGGAAATATGGAACTATTAAAACTTGAAGGCGTTACGAAAAAAATTAAGAAAAAAACCATAGTGGAAAATATTAGTTTAACAGTAAACAGCGGCGAAATAGTTGGCTTTTTAGGGCCAAACGGAGCCGGAAAAACAACAACAATTAAAATGATTATGGGGCTTTTTAGCATTACAGGCGGCAATATAAGCGTTTGTGGGCATAGCGTTATAAATAATTTTGAAAAAGCCATGCAAAATGTTGGCGGCATTGTTGAAAACCCGGATTTGTATAAGGGATTAACAGGCAGGCAAAATTTAAAATATTTTGCGCAATTTTACGGCAAAGAAGCTGAAAAAAATATAGACAGCGTTGTAGAGCTTGTTAAAATGAAAGACAGAATAGACACTAAAATTAAAACCTATTCTTTAGGTATGCGCCAAAGAATAGGGCTTGCGCAGGCAATTTTACACATGCCACCGCTGTTAATTTTAGACGAGCCCACAAATGGGCTGGACCCAATAGGCATTAAAGAACTGCGTGAACTGCTTAAAAACCTTTCGCAAAATGCGGGCACAGGCGTTTTTATCAGCAGCCATTTGCTAAGTGAAATGGAACTGATGTGCGACAGAATTTATATAATTGATAACGGCAAAATTATCGGTGAAAAAAGCATGGTGCAAGAAGAAAATGTTGAAGTTTTCTCCTACACATTTGTTACAGATAATAATAAGGCTGTGCACGAGAAATTTAAAGCGCTTGGCACCAATTGCGATTTATTGCCAGACGGTGTGAACATTGTTATGAAAAATGATGAAATACCGAATATTATTGCAGGGCTTGTTGCGGATAATATTAAAATTTACGCTGTTAACAGGGCACAGCGCTCACTTGAGCACGACTTTATCTCGATGACAACCGGCAGCAAAACACAAATTTCTTAAGGGGTGAATTATGAATTTTATAAAACAAATATTTGCTGAAACACGCAATATGTTGCGCAGCAAATTTATAATAGTTGCGGCAATTTTAATTATGCTTTTTGTAACCGTAGGCGTTCATTTTCTCGATTTTTTAATGAACGATGTTGTAGGCGATTTATTATACGGAAATATGTACTATTCAAGCTATAGTGAGGAAATTGTTATAAACGGTGTTGAATACGATTGGAACAACGATGCTGCCCGTGAATTGCAATGGATGTATGACGCGCAAGCTGAAGTGTTGAACTATGGCCTTTCGGCTGATGCCACAAGATATGCACAGGAATTGTATGATGTGCTAATAGAAAAGTTTGAAGTTTATGCGCCTTTGGTTAAAACAGGTGATAATCCGGAAGAGTATTTTTACGACTATCGAATGAGTTTTTTATACCAAACTCGTGAAAACCTCATTACAATATATTTGCTTGAAAAATTGAACACTGAAGAATTCTCAAGTGTTACTGATGTGGCCGACACAGATTTTGCCGATTTAAGAGAGGCTGTTAATATTGTGGGCTATTACGAAGATAGCTATTATAATGTGTTTATTGATATGACACCCGAAGAAAGAGATGCAGAAATTGCAGAACTTAGCCAATTTGTTACAGATTTTGACAGCATTATGGAAAATGATGATTTTGCAACTTATATTAATTTGTCTATTAGGGATCTTGAGCAAACTATCGTTTCTAATAATGAGCGCATAGAGCAACTTGAAAAAGATATTATTGAAAACCCTGCGCAAGAGGAATATTTAAATGATGAAATTGACCGTTTAATTATTGACAATATGAATATTGAGCAGAGCAGAATACCTGAAATGGACTATAGGCTCGAGCATAATATTGCACCTAACGACGGTTCGTGGCAAGAAAGCGCATTAAACCAGAAAAACTGGGCATCTTACGATATTTTAGAAAAAGAAAACAATAAATTTACAGAAGAAGAATTTGCCGAAAATGAATGGGCAAGAAGGGAGTACGGCACTTACCCTGCTTATGAAGCGGCGCTTGTGAAAGAAATTCAATCGGCACAGCTTAAAGTGCTTGTTGCCGATAATTCGCTTAACAGTGGCGAGCCGGATATGAGCTTTGTTTACGATGGCGCAAGAAACCAGCTATATGGCAAGTTATCAATGCTATCGTTAATCTCGGTTTTTGCCGTGCTTTTAGGCGGCTGGGTTATTGCGAATGAATTCCAAAGCGGCACAGTGCGCCTATTGATGATAAGGCCACGCACACGCAACAAAGTCTTTGCAAGCAAATTCTTAGGCGGCTTAGTTTATATATTCATTATATACGCCGCAACATATTTGCTTTCGGTAATTGTTTGCGGGTTCATGTACGGCTTTGCAGATTTCGCATACCCCAACTACACCGCAAGTGGTGAAGTTAGCTTCTTTATATCATTCATGGGCGATTTCTTAGCAGGCTTTGCAAGCATTATATTTATGTATGCACTTGCTTTTTTCTGCTCAAGTGTTATAAAGAATATGGCAGTTTCCATTATTATTCCAATGCTTGCACTTGTTGGCACAATGATATTACTGCCAATTATGGCAAACAACGCGCCTGTGGATGCTTTAGCGTTCACACCGGTTATGTATATATACATGAACGAATTATTTACCAGCTCTTACTATATGGAAACATTAATAGAAAAGGGTATGCCTGTGAGCGTTGGCCTTGGCGTTGTGGTAATGTTAATTTATTCGGCAGTGCTGTTATTTATAGGCTCTATCGTGTTCAGAAAGAAAGATATTACAAATTAAAATTGTGTAACAGTTTAAGCTTCAAAGTTGAACTGAAAAAAGGAACACAGCAGAGTTTGTCATTCCGAGCGAAGCCGATGACGCACCGCAGTGCTAATGCCAACGAGCAACCGACACGTAAGTGGCGGCACTTGGCGAGTGGTGGAATCCGTTCTTTAGCGTTTACACTTTTAATTTAATTTTAAACCAAACATCGAAAGGTATTCCGAAATGGGAAACGATTTTTTAAACAAATATACACAAAAAGCGCAAAGTGAGCAGGCAAACACAACTGCCCCAAAAACGCCCGGGCAAGTGCCACGCCAAGTGCAAGGCACACCGGGGCAGGGGCAAAATATGCCTGTGCAAAGCGAAAACAGGGCAAATGTGCAGGGTGGTAACGAATATGGCTTTACGCAACCCCAAAGCAATTTTAGCCAAAACGCTCAAAGCGCAGAAGATGATGACATGAATTTTGAGGAGCAATCCAGTTTTGCGCCTCCAAGCGGTAGCGGCGGCTTTGTGCAAGAGAAGAAAAAATTGCCGTGGGGCTATATTATAATAGCCGCTATAGCGCTTATTGCCATAATTGTTTTTGCTGTTTTGCTATCACAAGGCACACCACTGCCCGCAATGGCAGACGAGGGCTGGGAGCTAAACGATGCGCAATTATGGGCAAGTGAAAACGATGTTTTGGTTCGCACAGAGGAAGAATTTAGCGACACTATTGCACAAAATACTATTATTTCGCAAAACCCTGCCGCAGGAGAAACAGTTGAAAACGGAGGTTTTTTACAGCTTGTTGTTTCCGCAGGGCCCGATTTAAGCATTTTAGTGCCCGTGCCCGATATTATGAATATGACACTTAAAGAAGTTGAGACATGGGCGGCTGAAAACCTGATGACAAAAGTGAGGGTAACAACCGAAAACAGCAGTACAATCCCCGCAGGGCAAGTTATAGAGTACACAGTTAACGACAACACTGTAATTGACACCGAAATTAGGCGCGACACACCTTTTTATGTTGTGTTTTCAAACGGTGCAGGCGAGGGCACAGCTGTGGAATTGCCGAATTTCATAACAATGAGCGTTGAAGAGGCGCAAAAATTTGGCACAGATAACGGTATAACAATTCAAATTGTTGAAAAGTTCAGCGATAGTGTTGCCAAAGGGCAAATTATGGAACAGAGCATTAAGGCAGAGGAAACTATTCACGAGGGTGAGACAGTTAAGCTCACGGTATCTTTAGGCGAAGAAATACGTGTGCCGAACTTCTTCACTATGACAGAAGACGAGGCTTCACTTGAAGCAACTAAATTGGGCATAACAATTACAACAAGCGAAAAATATATGCTTGGCGTTGAAGAGGGAAGGCTTATAAGCCAAAGCATGTCGAGCGGTGCACTTTATGAGAGCGGTGATTATATAGAGCTTGTTTACTCCTTGGGCGACACTATTTATGTAACGTCCATGGTTGGCTCAAGCGAAAACAGCATAAGAGATTGGGTGCTACCGCTAAATGAAAAAGGCGCAAGCATAACGGTTAATATAACATACACAGAATCCGATAAGGCTAAAAACACTGTTTTATCGCAGGATAAAATTAATTTAACACTGCCTATAAACATGGTTGTAAACTTTGTGGTGTCATCGGGAAAAGCAATTTATGCGCCGGATTTAGTGGCGCCCGAAAGTGCAAATTACCCGGATATTATTACAAGGGAACAGGCTATAACTATATGTAATGGCCTTGGCATAGTGCCCGTGTTTAGAGAGGTTAGCGCTGCCGGCAGAGAACCCGGTGAAGTTTGGCAGCAAAGCATACCGGTGGGCACAAAAATGAGCGAGGGCGACACCATAACGCTTAATGTTGTGCCGGGCAGCCAAAGTGTTGCAGTGCCAAATTATGTTGGTATGACAGTTAGCGGTGTTGAAGGTCACGCTGATACAAAATATTTAAAAATTGTTTATGTTGAAGTGGCGGGAAGTAATGCAAACAGTAATAACGATTGGGACACTATAAAATCGCAAAGTGTGCTTGCAGGTTCTGTTGTAACATTTGGAACAACAGTAACCCTTGAAAAATATGTGGATCCTGACACATTACTTCCGCCTGCACCTTAGTAAAAAATCACCCTGCCACCGTAATGGTGGCAGGGTGATTTTTTAACTTAACTTTCTTTTATCGGTGAAACCTCTTTTTAAGCTCTTGCTTTAATGTTTTGTCCGAAAACATATAAAGCCCAAATGCAATTATGCAAGAGAAAATGCCGCTTGCTAAAAACCCCCAGGCTATGTTTGAAAAACCCAGTAAATAAATTAAAACCGGCGCAAAACTTAAAATACAAATTGTTAATAAATTGCCAAAATATTCCGAGAATTTTTGCCTTGATTTAACAGTTAAAACGGTTAAAAATAGGGTGGTGCAAATTGTAAAAAGCGGTATTGCAAAGTTTGTAGACCAAAAATTTGCACTTGTGAGCATATCTATTAAAAATAAAAACACTGAAATTACAAAATAATACAGCACAATTTTAGAGCCATATCGCAAAGTTTTTGTGTGCGCAATTCTAAAAATTGCAGTTGCAAGCAAGCAGGAAAAAGCAACAATAAGCGACCATAGCGCATCGTCACTATTATGCGTGAAAAAATTTATATAACAGCAAATTACAATAACTACAAATGTTATAAAAACAGGCACATTTTTTAAAGATGTGCGGTTTTTTATTATATGCTCATATTGTGGGAATTGAATATTTGTGCTTTTAACACTCTCAAATTTATAACTGCACAGCGGGCATTTCTTTTCACTTTCATATACATTAACATGGCAACTTGGGCATTTATTCATTGTCTTCACCCCACATATTAGAGTAAACGCTGATATCTGTGTTTGCAAGTTTTTTTAATTCAATGAAAAAGTGTTTTATTATGCTTGCATCAAGAATACTGCGTGTGAATGAAAGTGCAAGAACATCATTAAAAGAGCAACCACCCATAGAAATGTGCGTTAATTTTGTGGGATAAACAAGAAATTCAAAGTGGCTTATATATTTGTGTGTATCTTGCGGCATAAGCACATTACCCATGTTGGAAAAAGGAATTGTTTTCTTTTTTTCACCAATTGCAGAGTAAAAATAGGGCAAAAACATATTTTTTAATATAAGCGGTGTGTGCTTTGAAAAAATGTTCATAGAACGGCGCACGCTAACTTTAGACATAGCTTGCAAACTTTTCTGTGATGTATTTTCAATTAACTGTTCGGTTAATTCTTTAATAATATCGCTTAAACTTGTGTTTTCTCTCATGGTGTAGCTTAAATGTGTAAGCCCAAAAAAATTTCGAAGAGAGTTGGACTCAAATGTTTTTCTTAAATTCACAGGAAGGGCAATAACTATGGGGCTTGTGTTATCTGTGTGCTTTTGTTTAACTTCGTATATGCTTTTAATTAAAAGTGCGCTCAAAAAAGCCGTTATTGTGCAATTGTGGTTTTTGCAGCAAGTTTTTAGGGCATCAACGCTAACAAGCCCAACAACAACACTGTTTCCACGGCGTTTAAATTTTTCACCGTTCATTTTAAAAGCATTCAACTTTTTTTTAATAAACTGCTTATCCTCTTTTGTATAGCGGTTAAAATATTTCAAAAAGCTATCTTCATAATTGCTTTTTACATTTTCATCATATAATAAAATTTTGTTTTCGTGTGGCATTTCACCGTGCTTTATTGTTAAATAATAATAGGTTAAAGATTTAACAAACTCTAAAACTCCACTGCCGTCGGTTATAGAGTGAAATGCTTCCACAGAAATTCTATTTTTATAATAGAGAACTTTTAAAATAAAGCCTTTGTTATCAGCCGCTAAAATTGATTGGCACGGGCTTTCAAATTCTTTTTCAATTGTAAAGTGAAAAGAGTTAAAATCGAAATAATTCCAAAAAACACCGCTTTTTAAGCGCATAAAATAAGGTTTAAAGCGCTCGAAAATCATATTAACCGCAATTTGCAATAAATGCGCATCAACCTGCTCGTTTAGAACAACAGAAATTCTAAAAACAGAGGTGTTGTTTTTGTTTGTAACAGATGGATAAAGTTTTGCGGCAGAATCTAATTTGTTATAATTTTTCATCTTCTCCTCATAATTGGCAACAAGGCTTAGTAAATTATATTTATTATTGTTCAGTTTTGCATAAATCAAACATCAGTTTGCTTAATTGATAAAATATCAATTAAGCAAGGCCTGCGTGTTGAAGAAGTGTTTCGTTTTCAAAAATTTTTATAAAGGCACTTTCCTTGCAGTGAAGTCCATCGAAAAAATCTTCTTCTGTTATACCCTCAATTAAATGTGGGTTGTAAGAGCCGTAAACGGGAATATTATATTTTTCGGCAAGTTCTCTAATTTTCGGCTCGGTTGCTAAAAAGCCGCCATAGCGCAAAGGGTCTGTTTGTGCAGTGCTTTCAACAAAATCGTATGTGATGGGGTGAAAGGGCGCTAAAACTATAATTATATTAACATTGCGAGTTTGTGCATAGGCAAAAAATTCATCCATAACTTCGGGCATCAATGTGCCAAGCTCGGGGTAATCTTGCATGTGCAACAAGTTTTCTGTTTGATATAGTGCATCGTTGTTTATATCTATTTGCGAGCGCTCTCTAAAGGTTGCATCATAAAGCAAAGTGCCGTCAGCACGCTTAACTTCGGTGGCTTGAGAATATAAATCGCCCACAACTGGAATAGGTTTTTCTATATTTGCGCTATCTCTTAAAGTGTAGGTTATATTATCTTGGAAGTAATTTGGGGAGAATAATGCCTCGTAAGCGGCACTGTCATCTTCTTTTTCATACACAATATTATAGCCGAGTTTAGCGTTTAAAAACTCTGTGTAAAGCTCTTTGTCGCTTCGCCTGTCCCAGCCGCCGTTGCCTTCATCGTCGCGCAAAAGCCATGGATCAAAGCCTATAACAATTGTTTCGGGCAATCGGTCGTCTTCATCAAATAAATAAAATGTGCCTAAAACGTCTGCGGCATCGCCGCCTGTCATAGCGCAGTTAAAATAACTATCTGTGCCAACAATGTCGGATGTCAGCTGTAAAATCCTGCTGGATCCCAAAGTAATAACCTCGGGTACAGGATCAATTTCGCTCGCAAATATTTTCATAATATCACGTTCGCTGTTATTTAGCTGTTCATATCCTATAATATCAGTGCCTGAAAGCACCATATTCGCAACTTCTCTCAAAACCAAATCCCCTTGAAAAAAGCCTGAAACATCTGTTGTGTAGCTGTAATATATAGTGAAAAGCGGAACAGTTATGAGAACTAAAAAGCCTGCGGCAAGCCTTGCACCGGATAGTATGCGGTTTAAAATTTTCAAAAAGAACCCCTTAATATCAAAATTCATAACCACACCCCCTTAATATGCTTGATAAACGAAGCCGGAAACACCGAATTCACCAAAGAAATATACTGTTAAAAGCAATGCGTAATATAGTGGCCATCTGAGGAAAAACGGAATTTTCCTAATCATCACATTAATTGGCATTGTACTGCTTTCAAGGCCCTCAATAACAACTATGCTCGCTGCTACAACATAAAAAACTAAGCCTTCCAAACCAAGAGATTCTATTATCGGCCAAACATCACCGCTAAAAAGCGTGCCAAAATTATTAAACATATTGCCAAACAAGTACATTGCACTGCTAAGCTCTTCGCCAATAGGGCTATAAAGTTCCACAGCTATAAACACGGTTGAAATGGCAAACAAAATATAAGTGATAACAGTTTGCAGAATATTTTTTACAGGCTTGAAATAATACAGCGGGTTTCTTGCGTTTATTTTATCACGTAAAGGCAGTGTCTCCTTGCCTATAACAAGGTATAAACCGCTTATTAACCCCCATATTAAATAGCCCATAGAGGCATCGTGCCAAAGGCCACTTGCCGTGAAAACAAGCAGTGTGCTTAAAATAGTGCGAAGCCGGCCGTGGCGGCTTCCTCCCAAGGGAAAGTATAAATAATCTCTAAACCAAGAGGAAAGGCTTATGTGCCAGCGCCGCCAAAGCTCTTTAATGCTTGTGCTTGCAAGTGGGCGCTTAAAGTTTTCCATAATTGTTAAGCCAAATAATGCGCCGGTGCCTATGGCGATGTCTGAAAGTGCAGAAAAATCTATATACAGTTGATAAGCAAACACCAATGCAGCTATTAAAAGCATTGGGCCTGTGTAAGTTTCCATGCTTGCAAAAACAGGTTGCACTAAACCCATAAGCGCATTTGCAACAACAAGCTTTTTGAAAAAGCCCCATAAAATTCTGAACAAACCGCCGCTGACAGTGGCATAATCAAATTCAATTTTCTTTGAAAATTGCGGTAGCATATTGGAACCACGCTCAATAGGCCCTGCTATTATGTTTGGGAAAAACGAAACGAACAAGGCATATTTTAAAAAGTTCTTTTCACTATTATATTTGCCCCTATAAATATCTATTAAATAACCTGTGGAACTTAAAGTGAAATAGCTTATGCCAAGCGGAATTGCAAGGCTGAAAGCGGTGCCAAAGAAAAATAGGCTGTATTTAAAATAAACAAGTGCGCCAAAACAAATTGTTATTGTGCCTGCAAGCAAAAGTATACGCAATTGCTTTAAATGCGGCTTTATAATGTCTAACAAAATTGCGCTTATATATGTAATAGCGGTAACGCTAAGCAAAAACAAGGCAAATTGTGCGTTGTTTTCGTTGTAAACATAGAAAACATAGCTTGCCGCAAGAAGTAAAAAGGGGCGCGAAACTTTAGGGAAAACATAATAGAAAATGCAAACAATTAAAAGAAATAAAATATATGAAAATGAGATAAAATTCATAAATACCCCCGAAATATTATTGAAAATAAATTAGTGCAATTGTATTGAGCATTTTGCCCTTTATAAAAGCAAACAAAATTGCAATTGAAAAGTTAATAAAGCAATAAATTAATTAATAAAAAGAAGGTTTAATCTATTTTTCATTGCCCTCATCTTGCTGGCTTTCAAGTTCTCTTATGCGCTTTTCTAAAAAAGCAAGTTGCTGTGTTAGGCTTTTTATTTTTTGTGAAAAACCGCTTGCTATGCTTGATAAACTTAAAAGCAAAAGAAAAACAAATGCAAAAGCTATTGTGAACACAGCATTCACGGGCATTTCCATTCGAAGCAAATCTCTTAAAACTAAAATAGTGTATGGAAAAATTGAAAAAATTAGTAAAGTTAATGCGGCAAAAAGCCAAATAAGGGCATATTTAACGCTTAACTTTTGCTTTTTAATCAAATATAAAATCACGCAGAAAAGCAGAATAACACCAACAAAAAGGCAGGCTCTGGTGATTATATCTATGCTTGTAATATTCATGTTTTACCCTCCTTGCTGCGCCCTTGTGTTATGCGAAAAACCAAAAGGGAAAGGCTAACTTTTATCATATAGTAAACAGATTTCAAAGGGCTTATGGAAGAGGTGCCCGCAATGCGCTCGTCCATTATAACAGGTGCTTCGCCAACACGCCAGCCGCCTAAAACGGCCGAGATTATAGCCTCGGGCTCGGGGTAATCTTGCGCATAGTTTTTGGAGAAATAGTGAATTAACTCTTTATTGCAAGCTCTAAAACCGCTTGTGACATCTTTTATGCGTTTGTTGCACAAAATTTTTATTATAATGCTTAAAATATTAATGCCAAGCCTGCGCAAAAAACTTGTTTGAAAGCCCTCTTTAGTAATAAACCTGCTGCCAATGCACATATCCAATTCGCCGTTTGCAACAGGCGCTATAACTTGCTTTAAGTATGCAGGGTTGTGCTGGCCGTCACCGTCCATTTGCACTGCTATATCGTAATTATGGTCTCGTGCGTAAATATATCCGCTTTGAACGCCGCCGCCTATTCCTAAGTTGACAGGGTGTGTTATAAAATTGTAACAAAGTTTTTTGCAAACAAGCTCGCTTTTGTCGGTAGAGCTGTCGTTAATAATTAAATAATCCACATCTGCCGCTTCATTTTTTAAGCGTGTGATAACTCTTTCTATGTTATCTTCCTCGTTATAACATGGTATAATTACAAGCACTCGCATTGTTTTTCTCCCAATCAGTTAAAAATAAATTCTATCATTTCACTTAAAAGTTTTTTGCGCCCGAAATGCATAGCGCAATATTCTCTGGCATTCTCACCCATAGCAATTCTTTTGCTTAAAGGCATATTTGAAAGCTCGATTAAATTATCATAAAAAGTGTCTACATCACAGGCAGAGCAAGCAAAACCTGCATTTGCTTTTGTGATTGTGTTTGCACCCTCACCGTCTATTGCCACAAGGCACGGCTTTGCGCCTGCCATATAGCTTGTTATTTTTGCAGGCACTGTCATTCCAACGCCCTCACTGCTCGCCAAAGAGGCAAACAGTGCATCGGCTATGCTGTGGTAATATGGTATGCTCTGTGTTGGCACTTGCCCCTCAAATGTGAAATAATCCTGCAAGTTCTCGCTGTTTATTTCATTTGTAAGGCTTTCTTTGCTCATTCCATCGCCCACAATAATAAAATGAATGTCATTGTTTTGCGCTTGCTTTAAGCGCTTTGCACATTCTAAAAGCAATTGTAAATTTTGCGCAGGGCTTATGTTTCCGGCAAAAAGCACAAAAAATTTATCTTTAAATTTATCTTTTAGTTTTTCATCTTCTATATCGGTAAAATAAAAATCTTCGCAATATTGCGGTATAATTTTATGTTTGGCGTCGGGCGCAATTTGAATTAATTTTTCCTGCATGGTGGGGGAAAGAGCAATTAATTTATCGCACTTTTTGTATAAATAATGCGAAGAAGATTTTGCAATGCCCCTTAAAAATGTGTTTTTTATGTTGAGAACGGAATATAAATTTTCAGGCCATAAATCTAAAACATAAGTTGTTAGTGGAACTTTGTTTATTTTAGAATAAACAATAGCCGGAAACATCATATAAACAGGGCTGGTGTTATAGCAAAAAACTGCATCATAATGCCTTTTTCTTAGCCGTGGTAAATTAAATAGCGCAAAAAGGGGAAATGAGATATAATTTAAAAATATCCTTATAGAGGTATTGCCTTTTCTTCTAATTTCACCACTGCGGAAAATTTCAATGCCGTTTTTGCTTTGGCGCCTGTTTTTGGTGTAGGAATAGCCGCTGAAATATTCGCCTTTTGGGTAATTGGGAAGCCCACAAAGAACGTCTACTTCTATTTTGTTTTCAATAAAGCCGTCACAAATATCATTAATTCTAAAATTTTCAGGCCAAAAATGCTGGCTGACAATTAAAATTCTTTTCAAGGGTGCACTCCAAAATAATTATTTTAGCCAAACGGTTGTGTTCACAATTTTTGTGTAGCTTTCTACAAGTTTAACAACTTTCACACTAACGTTTTCATCGGCATAATCTTCTGCCATAACATAGGGCTCGCTGTTTTTAAACATATTAACTGCAAGTTGCATTGCCCTTTGCACATCATCGCCTTTAATGCCGCCTACAACAACACTGCCTTTATCCAAAACTTCGGGGCGCTCTGTGGATGTTCTAATTAAAACAGCAGGGAAGTTAAGCATAGCACTTTCTTCGCTTAAAGTGCCGCTGTCGCTTAAAACGCAAAAGGCATTTTGCTGTAAGTTGTTATAATCTATAAAACCGAAAGGCTTCATAGATTGCACAAGCGGGTGAAACTGAAAATCTCTCGCCTTAATAAATTTTTCGCTCCTTGGGTGGCAAGAATAAATAACGGGCATATTGTATGTTTCGGCTATGGAATTTACAGCCTGCATAAGGCTTAAAAAATTCTGCTCGTTGTCTATATTTTCTTCGCGGTGAGCGCTAAGCAAAATATATTTGCCGGCCTGTAAATTTAGCCTCGAAATTACATCGCTCGCATCAATTTGGCTTTTGTGCACCGCTAAAACCTCACGCATGGGGCTGCCTGTAACAAATATGGTTTTGCCGTCTATGCCCTCGTTTAAAAGGTAGCGGCGGCTGTGCTCTGTGTAGGGCAGGTTAATGTCGCTTATATGGTCAACAATTTTGCGGTTAATCATCTCGCTCACATTCCAGTCCCAGCATCTGTTGCCGGCCTCCATATGGAAAATGGGTATTTTAAGGCGCTTTGCACTTATAGCGCTCAAAGCACTGTTTGTATCGCCTAAAAGCAAAACAGCATCGGGCATTACCTCTTGCATTAATTTGTAGCTTTTAGCAATTATATTTCCGATGGTTTCGCCCAAATCGGCACCAACGCTCTCTAAATAATAATCGGGTGCTCTAAGGCCTAAGTCCTCAAAGAAAATGCCGTTTAAGGTGTAATCATAATTTTGGCCTGTGTGCACCAAAATATGCTCGAAATATTTATCACAGCATTTAATAACTTCGCTAAGGCGTATTATTTCGGGGCGAGTGCCCACAATTGTCATAAGTTTTAATTTGTTCAAAACCCATTCTCCTTTTAAACTTGCTCGTAAATTGTGTCCGGAATATCGGGGTTGAATGGCTCATTAACCCACATAACAGTAACTAAATCTTCAGTGCCTGTGTTTTCAATATTGTGCGTGTAGCCCACAGGGATATCAACAACTTTAAGGTTATCTGCACTAACATGGTACTCTGTAATTTCATCACAACCAATTTTGCGAAAACGTATAACAGCCTTGCCCCCAACAACCAAAAATTTTTCGTTTTTTGTGTTGTGCCAGTGGTTGCCTTTAACAATGCCGGGTTTTGCAACATTAATGCTAACTTGCCCGCGTTCGTCTGTGCGCAAAAACTCTGTAAAACTGCCCCTGTCATCGCAATTCATTTTTAAATCGTAAGCAAAATCGTCTTTTGGCAAATAGGATAAATATGTTGAATACAATTTTTTTTCAAAAGCGTTTTGCATGTTTGCAATGCTTAAATTTTTGCGGCTTTCTTTAAAAGAGTAAATTAAATCGGCAAGTTGTTTTAAATTTACGGTGTATTCATCACAGTTTAATTTGCAAATATTGTGTTCATCTTTTAAAACAGGGCTTTCATTTTCAAGTGCATTTATAAAACAATTTACAACATCATCCACATAAACAAGCGGAAAAGTGTAGTTTTCATCACGAATTTCAATGGGCAAATTATGCGCTATATTATGGCAAAATGTTGCCACAACGCTGTTGTAAGACGGGCGGCACCATTTGCCGAACACACCCGCAAGCCTAAAAACAAAAACAGGGAAGCCGCAGCTTTCACCGTGTGCGAAAACAAGGTTTTCCGCTTGCTTTTTGCTTTTGCCATAGTCGTTATCTAAAGCTGCTTGTGTGCTACTGCTAAGCAAAACAGGCGCATTGTTTTTGTTTTGCAAAAGCAAATTTAGCAGCTTTTGGGTTAAATTAGCATTGCCCTCGTAAAACTCTTCGGTTTTTTTAGGGCGGTTAACACCTGCAAGGTGAAAAACAAATTCAGCTTTTTTAGCATATTCATTAAGCTCATCATCACTTGAATTCGCATCAAACAGCATTAAATTTTCATAGCCTTCGGCCTTTAAACGCTGTGTTAAATTTTTGCCAATAAACCCATGTGCGCCTGTTATTAAAATGCATTTATTGCTCATTTTTCAAAAGCTCCTTGCTTACATAATCGTTTGTGAGTAGCTTTTTAACAACACCATCAACATCAAGCCTTTCAGTGTTGTGGCTGGTGTAGGCTTCGTCGCTTTGTGTTACAACTTGCCCGTCAACAAAATATTTGTCGTAGTTTAAATCTCTGCCATCTGCGGAAATTCTATAGTAATTGCCCATGTCAACGGCCTTTAAATGCTCTTCTTTCGTCATTAAGGTTTCGTAAAGTTTTTCACCGTGGCGTGTGCCAATAATTTTAATGCCTGTATCGCCAAACAGTTTTTGCACACCTTTAGCTAAATCTTCAATTGTGCTTGCAGGTGATTTTTGAATGAATAAATCACCCGGCTTTGCGTTTTCAAAGGCGAAAAGAACAAGGTCTACCGCTTCTTCTAAATTCATCAAAAAGCGTGTCATGGAAGGGTCTGTAATCGTGAGGGGTTTTCCTTTTCGAATTTGCTCTATAAAAAGGGGAATAACACTGCCCCTACTGCACATTACATTTCCGTAGCGTGTGCATGAGATA
This sequence comes from uncultured Bacteroides sp., assembly GCA_964370365.1. GTDB lineage: Bacteria > Bacillota > Clostridia > Oscillospirales > Ruminococcaceae > Ruthenibacterium. The sequence continues at coordinate 52,200 of CAYJIT010000009.1, forward strand.
ACTGTTTTTGAAGCATCAACATTTCTGGCTTTTGCATGCACAACTTTTTCCATCATGGCTTTGCTTATGCCCATTGCGTTAATTGGGTAAGCCGCTTTATCTGTTGAAAGGCAAACAACACGTTTAACATTAGCATTTATGGCGGCAGTTAAAACATTATCTGTACCGGTAATATTGGTTTTAACCGCTTCCATAGGGAAAAACTCGCAGCTTGGCACTTGTTTTAAAGCGGCGGCATGGAAGATATAATCAACCGAGGCAACAGCATCTGTTAAGCTGTCTATATTGCGAACATCGCCTATATAAAATTTAATTTTCTCCGCCAATTTCGGGCTGGCGGTTTGAAATTCGTGGCGCATATCGTCTTGCTTTTTTTCATCGCGCGAGAATATGCGAATTTCTTTGATATCTGTTTTTAAAAAGCGGTTGAGCACTGCATTTCCAAAAGAACCAGTTCCGCCTGTTATAAGCAAAGTTTTGCCGCTAAAGCTGCTGTTTGTCATATCAGTCTCCATTCTAAACAGTTTGGTAATTTTCTATCTAAAGAAATTACACAATATATTTTATTATAGCACATTTTAAGCGAATTTAAAAGCAATTGCGACAATATTTTTTGATTGTTTTTGAATAGTTTTGAGTAGTAAAGTATGTTTAAAGTAACCGATTAAAAATTGTTTTAAAAGAAAAAGTGCAAAGCCGAAAAAAACGCACCGATAAGGTTTATGTTAAACCATATCGGTGCAATTAAACATTTATGCGCATCATCCCACTGTTAAATCTGCATGTGGCAAAATAATGTGCGAATTATTTTTTTTGTGGTTTTTAATTGCAAGTGATATTGCAATTGAAATTGGCCCCACACGGCCTATAAGCATTGTTAACATTGTTACAACTTGTGCAAAAGGCGTCATAAACGAGGTTACACCCACCGAAAGCCCAACTGTGGCAAAGGCGGAAACCGCCTCGAATAAAACGTTGATTATATCGAAATTGCTCGTTGTGAAATAATAGAGAGTTATTGCGGTGAAAAAAACCGCCATTAACGATAACATAAATATAGCGAGTGATTTATAAACAACTTTTTGGTTAATTCTGCGTGAAAAAACCTGTGCTTCGTCGCGCCCGCCAATAACGCTTAAAACCGCAACAAGCAAAACTGCAATTGTGGTAACTTTTATGCCGCCGCCCGTGCCGCCGGGTGCTGCTCCAATAAACATAAGCATTGTCATAAACAGCTTGGTGGCAGAGCCCGTTTGCGCCAAATCTACACTGTTAAAGCCCGCTGTGCGTGTGGTTATAGATTGAAAAAACGAGTTTGTAATTTTATCAAAAAAGCCTAAATTTCCAAGTGTAGCGGTGTTGTTCCACTCTAAAAGTGCAAAACCAAAAGCACCTAATAAAAGTAGGGCAATTGTCATTAAAAAAACAAGCTTTGTATGTGTTCTAAAGCGCCTTGTTTTTTTAAAGTTAATAATATCTTGCCAAACTAAAAAACCCAAACCGCCGCTTATTATTAAAAGCCCAATTACAGTTAAAACATATGGGCTTTGCGAAAAACCCATAAGGCTGTTATATTCGCCCATGTGCCCAAAAATATCAAAACCTGCATTGCAAAAAGCAGAAATTGCTATGAATATTGAAAAGTAAATGCCCTGTAAACCAAATTGCGGAACAAAGGCGAACGATAAAAGCAAAGCGCCTGTAATTTCAGCAATAAGTGCAACACCTATAACAATTTTTAAAAGCACTTTGCCCTTGCTAAAATCAGATAAATTTATTCCCTCGCTTGCCGCCTGAATGCTTTTAAAACCAAGGCGCCGCCCAACGGCAATGCTAACAAATGTTGTTAGAGTAACAAGCCCAAGCCCACCAATTTGAATTAAAAGCAAAATTATTAATTGCCCAAAAAGAGAAAACTTTGTGTAAGTGTCGAACACAACAAGGCCTGTTACACATGTTGCGCTTGTGGCGGTGAAAAGCGCACCCAAAATGCCAATGCTCTCGCCATTTTTGCTTGCAAACGGCAACATTAAAAGAAGCGTTCCGCACATAATTACAATTAAAAAACTAAAAACAATAACCCTTGTGGGGCTTGTTTTTTGCTGTGCCTTTGTGGTTTTTAACAATTTGTTTAAAGATTGTTGTAACATAAATCTCTTTCCCGATAAATTTTTATATATAATTTTTAAGCTGTGATAAATCGCTTATAATATGTGCTTGTGTTTTAGCTAACACTTCGCTTGATTGATGCCCTTTGTTATATAAAATGCATTTTTTTATGTTCAAAGCCTTAGAAACTTCAAAATCGTGTTGGGTATCGCCAATTAAAATGCAATTTTCACCTTTTTCGCCGCTGCTTTCAAAATAATGTTTGCCAAGCTCAATTTTGCTTTTAGCATAAATATCGTTTAAGCCCAAAAGTGTGTTGAAATAAGGCTTGCTAAAATAGTGCTCAACTTGTTTTTGCAATGTTTGAATAGGCGAGGCAGAAAGAATGATTTGTTTGTGCCCCTTTTGCCTAATATAGCTTAAAATCTCATTTGCGTTTGGCTGCAATTCTAATGAAAAGCAGTTTTTGTTAAAATCGCTCATGAATTTTTCAGCGAGCATATCAAAAGAATGCCGGCTAAAATCAAAACCGGCTTTCTTGTAATATTCTATTATAGGAAAGCAAAATATATTTCTGTAAGCATCAACATCGCCCACTTTTTTATATCCGTGCTCAATTAGCATTTTATTTAAAATGTCGTTGCAAAGAAAAACATCATTTAATAAAGTGCCGTTCCAATCCCATATAATTGTCATTAAAATCTCCATTGCCGTTTGCAACGGCATGCCGCATTAAATTTGGTTTTTGTAATTTATTACGCTAATTTTTGCCTTAGCTTGTAAGTGTCTTTTTAAGAGCAGGTGTTTTTTCTATAGTTCTCACTAAAATTAAGCCGATAATCAAGCATGAAATTGTTTGCCCAAGTGCAATCCATAGGCTTTGAGATAAAAAAACAACAAGTTCAAATGTGCCCATGAACAAATATGTAAGTTCAAGCCCAATTATAACGGCATTTATAATAATGGGCGGAAATGCACTTGCAACAGGCATGTTAAAAGTTTTGATATTGCGCAGTTTATATGTTAAAATTGCGGCGCAAAGTGTGGCAAATGTGCCAAAAAAAACATCTAACACACCTAAAATGTTAGCGCCTGTGAAAACGCCTATTAAATTTGTTAAAAAACAGCCTAAAACAACCCCTATAATTGCCTGAGGTGCGAAAATTGGAAGCAAAGCCAAAGCCTCGCTTACCCTTATTTGCAACATGCCGTAAGATATTGGCGCAAGCGCAACACTTAAAGCTGTGTAAATTGCCGCAATTGCCGCTATGCGCACTATGTTTGTATTATTTGTTTTTTGCATTTTGTTTTGGTTTTCTCTTTCTTTTTTTTACGCTGAAGCCAAATGTTCCAACACGCTTGCCAAGCTGGAAATATTCTCCGTGCACATAAGCACAAAGTTTTGCTTTTGCTAAATTAAGTTTGCCTTTTTCGTCCATCAATTCCTCGGCAACAAAAACGTCGGTAATGTCTGCCAAAAACATATCGTGCGTGCCAAGCTCAATAATTTCCGTAACGCGGCAAGCAAGGCTAACCGGGCTTTGTTCAAGCATAGGGCATTTATAGCCTTTAACTTTTTGCAAGCCTAAACCTGTTTTTTCAAATTTGTTTTCATCTCTGCCGCTTTTCACACCGCAATAATCAATTGCCCTAATAATGGGTGCTGTGGGCAAATTAATAATAAATTCTTTGTTTTTAGAGATAATTTCGTGGCTGAAACGCTCTTTCCTAACAGATATATATGTTTTGGGAGGGTGCGAATTTATTATGCCCGTCCACGCAATGGTTATGGCATTAGGCGCATTTTGTGTGCCGCATGTAACTAAAACAGGTGGCAAAGGGCCAAGCAAAGTGGTGCCTTTCCATGCAATTTTTTCCATAATTACTCCTTATCGTTCGCTATTTCAATTTCGTGTGTACACTCGCTTATAATAAACCTTGGGCGGCTTTTGCTCTCGCTGTATATTTTGCCAACATATTCGCCAATTACGCCAAGGCAAAGTAGTTGAACACCGCCCAGCAAACAAATGGCAATCGTCATGCTTGTCCATCCTGAAACCGTATAACCCAAAAAGTTTGAAACAAGAGAGTATATAATAACAAGTATACTTAAAAACGACACCAAAACGCCCAAATTAGTTATAATGCGCAAAGGCTTAACAGATAAACTTGTTATGCCGTCCATGGCAAAACTAAGCATTTTTTTAAGCGGATAATGGCTTTCGCCGGCAATGCGCTCGGCTCTTTCATAGTAAACGCTTGAATATTTATAGCCAACCAAGGGAACTATGCCGCGCAAGAACAAATTAACCTCGCTGAATTGTGAAAGCCCTTGTAAAGCACGCTTGCTCATAAGGCGGTAATCTGCGTGGTTAAAAACAATGTCGGCACCGAACATTTTCATAACTTTGTAAAAGCCCTGCGCTGTGTTTCGCTTAAACCAAGTGTCTGTGGTGCGCTTACTGCGAACACCGTAAACAACATCGCAGCCGCTTAAATATTCGTCAACCATCTCGTTCATGGCATTCACATCATCTTGGCCGTCGCAATCTATGCTTATGGTAACATCAGCTTTGTTTTTTGCTGTCATAAGGCCTGCAAGCAGTGCGTTTTGGTGCCCTCTGTTGCGTGATAGGCAAACGCCCTCAAACACCGGTTCTTTTTCACTAAGCTCTTTAATTATGCTCCAAGTGTTGTCTTTAGAGCCATCATTCACAAACAAAACTTTGCTGGTTTTATCTATTTTGTCGGCATTTATAAGCTCGTATATCTTGTTTTTAAATATCTCGTTTGTAATTGGCAAAACTTCTTGCTCGTTATAGCAAGGGATAACAATGTACAAAATAGGTTTTTTTTGTGTAGACATAATAAAATAATCTCCATTCTGTGCACAGCACAAATTAATAATCTTTAAGCATACCCATATCGGTTAAGCCTTGAAAATCGTGTTGCCGTAAAACTTCGTAAACTGCAATTGCCACAGCGTTAGATAAGTTTAAACTCCTCGCTTCATCTGCCATGGGAAGCCGAACACAAGAGGGCAAATTGCTTTTTAAAAGCTGTTCGCTAAGGCCTGCATCTTCGCGGCCAAACACAATATAGCTGTTTTCGCCATATTGAACATCTGTGTAGCGTTTTGCGGCCTTTGTTGAAAAATAGAAAAAATCGCCACTGTTTTTTTCAAAAAACTCGTCGGTGTTTTTATAAAATATAATATCTAACAAATGCCAATAATCAAGCCCGGCTCTTTTAAGTTTTTTATCGTCTATCTTAAAGCCCATGGGGCCAACTAAGTGAAGTTTAGCACCTGTTGCGGCGCACGTTCTTGCAATATTTCCCGTGTTTTGTGGAATTTGCGGCTCTATTAAAACTATATTTATTGTAGGCAAATTTCTCTCCTTTGTCTTTGTATTATAGGCAAAATTTGTTAATTGTTTTTTGTTTGTTCACCGATAAACAAGCCCTGCAAAAATGGTTCAAATTGCACGCCGCCGCGTTTGTTTAGCTTTAAATTATATGTGTGCAAAGCGGCTTTACCTATAAAATTAGCGCATTCTTTAACAGCGTTAACAAAATTATTGCCGTTCATTAAATAACCGCACAAAAGTGCCGCAAATAAATCGCCTGTGCCGGGGTAGTTCTCATGCACAATATCATATTGTAAAATATGAAGCGCAGGTGTTTCATCGCCATTTGCAATTAAAACAGCATTTGCACATTCATTTTGTGAAAGGCGTGCACCCGTAATAACAATTGCTTTGCAATTAGGGTAGTTTGCATAAAGCGTTAAAAGCCTTTTTTTCCATTCGCTTTCCGCCATTTGTCCATCCGAGGCCGGCAAATTGAGCAAAACAGCACTCTCGGTGGCATTAGGGGTTATTATATCTGCAAAAGAGCACAATTTTTTTATTTCATCGCAAAGCTCTAAGGTGCTGTTTTTGTAAAGCTTTCCGTTATCCGCCATAACAGGGTCTAAAATTTTTAAAGCGTTCTTGTTATTTTCAAAAGCTGTTTTTATTAAATTTGCCTGTTTTGCACCGCTTAAATAGCCAACTAACACAGCATCAAAATGTATTTGTTGCTGTGCGTAAGAAGCAAGCGCATCGCCGCAAAATTTTGTTTCATCGGTGTGAACAGGCGGTTCAAACCCTAAAGGGTGGCTGGACAAAAGCGCAGTGGGCAGCGGGCAAGCTTGCAAGTTCATTGCACTTAAAACCGGAATTACAACGGCTAAACTGCACCTACCTATTGTAGATAAATCTTGAATACAAAGAACTTTTTTAATTTGTTGCATTTTATTTCCTCTGTGAATTGTGTAATAAAAAGTATAGTAATAAGCAAAGTGCGCATAATATATACAGCTTGCTTTATTTGTTTTTAATATTTAGGATGCATTGAACAAAAAGCGCCTGTAAGCTTAATTTTTAAGTTTTTTGTTCTTTGTTTAACGCTTAATTAAATTAATTACTTATATTGCAATTAATATAAAAAGAAATAATAGGGAGGTAAAAAAATGAGTAAAAACACATCGAGCAATATGCTTTCAACAGCTATGGGCATTGCCATTGGCACAGCCGTTGGTGCGGTTGGAGCATATGCGGTGCAAAAGCACCCAAAAGAGATTAAAAGGGCAACGCGAAAAATAAGCAGAACAGCATCAAGAGCCGCAGGTAATATTGAAAAAGTGATAAACAACAGATAATTTATTGCCGTTAAATATGTTGTTTAAAGCTACAAATTTAATTTGATTAAATTTGTTTTTAAAAACAATTATAATAGCTATGGCTTTGCATTGCAAGCCATAGCTATTATAGCATAATTTTTTAAATAAAGGAATACTTAGCCGTTAGGAATTAATTCGAACACGTTTTTAATTTTGCCAAAGGCCTGAAAACTGCGGCAGTGCACCTTGTAAGGCAAAAGCCTTACTTCGGCACACGTTCTTGTTTTATAACTTTTTGCGTTACAAAAAAATTCTGTGAACCTATTACACACAACGGCATTAAACACTTTAAATAAAACGCACTCTTATAACATCCTCAATGCCCATAAGTTCGTCATATAGCGATTGTGGTGCAGCAGAATTTGCATCGAGCATGGTGTATGCATAATCGTTTTTAGATTTGTTAACCATGTTTTCAATATTAAGCCCTGCATTGCTTGTTGCATTTGTAATTGCCGCTAAAAGCCCTTGTGTGTTTTTGTGCACAACACAAATTCTGCAAACACTGCTTTTTGGCTGTGAAACAGCAGGGAAGTTAACGCTGTTAACAATGTTTCCGTTAAGCAGGTAATCGCTCAATTGGTCAACAGCCATAATGGCGCAATTGTCTTCGCTTTCAGGGGTTGAGGCACCCAAATGCGGTATGCTTATGCAGCCCTCAACGCAAAGTAAATCATCAGTTGGGAAATCCACAACATAGCTTGCAACTCTGCCGGATTTTAAAGCGGCTGTCATGGCGCTTGGCTCCACAAGTTCAGCCCTTGCAAAATTTAAAATGCGAACGCCGTGTTTCATAGACGATAGCAATTTCTCGTTAACAAATTGTTTTGTGCTTGCGTTTACGGGAATGTGCAAAGATATATAATCAACCGAGCTTAAAATATCCGATAAATTAACACAAGGTTTAACATCTCTTGATAAATTCCATGCAGATTCAACCGATAAGTATGGGTCGTATCCATAAACTTCCATATCCAAATGAACCGCCATATTTGCAAGCTTAACGCCTATTGCGCCAAGCCCAAGAACGGCTATTTTTTTGCCTGCAAGTTCAGGCCCCACAAATTGAGCCTTGCCTTTTTCAACCAAAGCGGGTACATCGTCACCTTTGCCCGCAAGCTCTTTCACCCAATCATTAGCTTTAAGAACATTTCTTGAAGAGAGAACAAGTGCACCTAAAACAAGCTCTTTAACAGCATTTGCATTAGCACCGGGTGTGTTAAAAACAACAATACCTTCGGTCGAGCACTTATCTATGGGAATGTTGTTAACGCCTGCGCCCGCCCTTGCAATTGCCAAAAGGGAATTATCAAGCGGCATATCGTGCATTTTAGCGCTTCTAAGCAAAATGCCCTCGGGGCTTTCAATGTCGTCGCCAACAGTAAATGTGTTAGTTGAAAGGCGCTCAATGCCTTTTGGAGAAATGCTGTTTAAAGTTTTAATATTATACATTATGCGTTCTCCTTTTCAAATTTGTGCATAAATTCCACTAAATTCTTTATTCCGTCAAGCGGCATTGCGTTGTAAATTGAAGCCCTCATGCCGCCAACGCTTCTGTGCCCTTTCAAGTTCACAAAGCCTGCACCTTCGCTCTCTTTGCAGAATTTGGCGTCTGTTTCCTCGTTTTTGCTTGTGAAAACAACATTCATAATACTGCGGTCAGGCTTATTAACGGGGTTATTAAAGAATGAGCTGTTATCAATAAAATCGTACAGCAAAGCGGCTTTTTCGTTGTTGTGTTTTTCCATTGCGCCAAGGCCGCCCATCTCTTTTTCAATCCAATCAAGCACAAGCCCCATCATGTAAATGTTAAATGTTGGCGGTGTGTTATACATGCTGTCTGCCTCAATTAGCGTTTTGTAATCAAGCATATCTGCCCTTATAATATCATCGCGTGCGCCGTTAAGTAAATCGTCGCGGATTATAACGGTTGCCATGCCTGCTGGCGCAACATTTTTTTGCACACCAAAGTAAATTAAGCCGTATTTTTCAACAGGTGTTGGCCTGCTTAAAATGCAGCTGCTCATATCGCTAACCAAAGGCACATTATTGGCACAGGGCAATTTTGTAAACCTTGTGCCGTAAATTGTATTGTTTTCGCATATGTGAATATAACTTGCGTTTTCGCTGTATGCCACACTATCCACATCGGGTATATATGTGAAGTTTTTATCTTTACTGCTTGCAACTACATTCGCACTTCCGAATTTAGCGGCCTCTTTTTGCGCCTTACCGCTAAACTGCCCCGTTACAAAATAATCTGCAACTTTTGTGTTCATAATATTCATGGGCACCATTGCAAACTGCATGCTTGCCCCACCTTGAATAAAACCTATTTTATAGTTATCGGGAATATTCAAAACACGTTTTAGCGAAGAAAAAGTGTTCTCAATTATAGAGCTGTAAACTTTACTCCTGTGGCTCATTTCAAGAACGGATTGCCCGCTTTCACCATAGGCTAAAAACTCTTTTTGGGCTTTTTCAAGCACGCTTAACGGTAGCATAGAAGGGCCTGCGCTAAAATTATACACTCTTGACATAATATACCTCCACAAATTGAATTTGCTTTACTTTAATAAAGTGTAATTATTATTATAATATAAATAAAAAAAGTGTCAATAGAAATGTTGTAAATTTTATGTTTAAGTATGCCGAATTTTGTTAATAATACTCATTTAACATTTCAAGTTTTGGCAGCAATGTGTCGCTAAAACGTTCTGCTACTTCAATTATAAGATAGTTCTTGCCACTGTTGCTGGTTGCAATTTCATCTTGTGCCATTTGCAAATTATCACTGCTTAAAATAGTGCTGTGAATGGCAATGCTTTTTTTAAACTGTGCGCTTAAAAAGGGCGTGAGCATTTCACCAAAGCTGTCGGTTATCATAATAGCGCCGCCCTCACCCGTGCCGCTATAATGTGTTAGGTATTTATCGTCGCTCTGCTTTGTTATTTTGGCCGCATCTTGCAAAACTGAATAGTATACATCTTCGTTAAATATAGCCCAAGTTGCACTGATATTGGCAAGGTCTTGCGGCATTTCTTCTACTTGTATTTGCTCATATTCGGGCAGCTCGCTGTTATAATTAAAGCCCATCGCTTTATAAACTTCCTGCGCTGCAATATATGCGCCAATTTCATTCCAATGTGTATCGTATTTGAAGTAAACATCTGCGCTTTTAGCGGCGTTAATTAAGCTGTCTTTCGGGAAAACAACAGGAACATTCGTGTTTTGCTCTAAGTGCAAAACAAGCGCTTCAACACGGCTTTGCTCGTTAATAACAGGAATATAACTTGGCATGTAATTTGAATAAACACCCTCTTTTGCGGGTGCAAAAACTATAACAAGCTCAATTTGCCTTTCATTTAAAATGCTTTGCAATTCGTTAATTTGCTGAGCAACTTGTTGTTTTTGCTCCTCTGAATAAGAAGTTAATCCCTGAAAATCTGAAATGCTCTTGCTGTCGGATACATCTTTCAAAAAAAGCCAGTTTTCTTCGCCAAGCAAAACATCGCTTGAATTAACAATGCCAAACATCATATTAATCGCGGCGTTTAATGTCATAAATTGGTTCCTGAAAGGTGCGTTATCACCCAAGTAATTTTCAAATTGCGATGGGAATTCCTGCAAGTTTGTGTTTTCAAAGCTCGGAAATTCCGCCAAAGTGCGGTTTTCATAATTCTTTGTATCTATATAATTTTCAAAAATGGCAAAAAGCAAAAAAGGCAAGAGCATGAGGCATAAAAAGCCCCAGAGCAATATCTTGTTTGCAAAAGCGTTTTTTTTCATATTAATATCCATTCTGTGCACAGCACAAATAATTTTGAAAATCTCCATACAGAATGGAGATTAAAAGCGAAAATAAATGAAGGGGTTATATGTGTTGGAAACCAAAAGCATTAGGCACAAAAAGCATAAAACAAGCAAAACAATAACCTGCAAAACAGAGTTTTCGCCTTTTGCAAACAGCGCATTTTTGTAGGAGGGCAATAGGCTTTGCACAATGCCAGAAAGCAATATGCCAACTATTAATAAAACAATCAAGCGTAAATCTATATAGCGCAAAATAGGGTAAGCCGCACTGCCTGCTGAGGGAATAAACATGTTTTTTATAATGGCAAGCCCTGCGTTTATGCCCGGGGCACGGAAGATAACCCAGCCAACCAATATGGCAATTAGCGAATATATATGCCCGAAAACCGAGGGCATTTTTTTGAGCCAGTTTTTAAAAAACAGCCTTTCAAAAAGCAAAATGCACCCGTAATAAATGCCCCAAAACAAAAACTGCATATTTGCGCCGTGCCATATTCCCGTTGCCAAGAACACAATAAACAGGTTAATTAAAGTTCTAAATTTGCCTTTTCTGTTGCCACCCAGTGGTATATATAAATATTCTTTAAACCAAGTTGATAAACTTATGTGCCAGCGGCGCCAAAATTCAGTTATGCTTTTTGATATGTAAGGGTAATTGAAGTTTTCGGGGAAATTAAAACCGAACATAAGCCCAAGGCCTATTGCCATATCGGAATAGCCGGAGAAATCGTAGTAAATTTGAAGCGCATAATAAATTGCCGCAAGCCATGCAAGCCCTGTGGACATATCCGCAGGCAAAAGCCCAAAAATTTCATCTGCCTTAGCGGCAAAAGCGTTGGCTAAAATTATTTTTTTTGCAAAGCCGTATATAAAGCGTTTAATGCCCAAAGCGGTTTGCTGGCTTGTTAAAATGCGGTGCGATAAGTTTTTTTCAACAACTGAATATTGAACGATTGGCCCCGCTATAAGTTGCGGGAAAAAGCTTATATACAAAGCCAAGCGAAACCAAGATTTTTGAACGCTGATGTTTGAGCGGTAAAGCTCTATTATATAGCTCATAGCTTGGAAAGTGTAAAAACTTATGCCTATTGGCAGTAAAATGTTTAAAGGCGGCAAAACTTCACTGTTTAAGACGCTTTGCAAGGTATCTGCAACAAAGTTGTAATACTTGAAATAGCCCAAAAGCAACAAGTTTGCAATTATGCAAGCGGCAAGTGCAATTTTAGCATTTGCGCTTCTTTTTTCAAAGCGTGCAATTAAAAGCCCACCTGCATAGTTTATTGTAATTGATATAAGCATCAAAACAATATATCTTGGCTCGCCCCAAGCATAAAAAAACAAGCTTGCAATTAAAAGCAAAGCATTTTGCCCTTTAAACGGCAAAACCCTGTAAAGCAAAAACACAAGCGGTAAGAATATTAAAAAGAATGTAAGGCTTGAAAATAACAAATTAACTCCTGAAAAAATAGCAAATATTTTGTGTTGCGGCTATTTTTTTAGCACAGCAATTGCATTTTGCTGTGCTAAAAATATTATAAATTAAATTGTGCGCAAAAGCAAGGGGTTACCCAAAACCTATCGGTTTAATAGAATGCTGCAAACTTTACCAACTGCCATTTCGACCGGAGTGGATTAGCACAGCAGTGCAATGCAAGTGAGCAACCGACACGCAAGTGGCGGCACTTGGCGAACTGTAGAAATCCGCTTAACTGTCATTTCGACTGTAATGGAGAAATCCGCGCTTTGTGGCTTGAAAACGCAAGGGGTTACGGATTCCTCGGCTTCGCTTAGAATGACAAGGGACAAGCAGCTTCGCTTAGAATGACAAGGGACAACCAGCTTCGCTTAGAATGACAAGGGACAAGCAGTTTTGCTTAGAATGACAAGGGACAA
>CAYJIT010000010.1:0-14169 GCA_964370365.1 uncultured Bacteroides sp.
GATAACGGATTCAGCCGCTCGCTAAGTGCCGCCACTTGCGTGGCGGTTGCTCGCCGGCATTAGCACTGCGGTGCGTCATCGGCTGCGCTCGGAATGACAAGAACGGTTTTACAGCGGCGCAAAAAACGGCTTTGTGAATTCAAGTTTTGCTTTGCCTTTGCTAAGCTCGCTTAAAAGCGTTTTTATGCGCTCGCAATCTTCAAAGCGCAAAAGAAAAATAATTTTAACATCATTTGTAAAATTCACATCGTCAATTTGTGCGCCGTTTTCCTTTAAGATGCGTGCCGCTTGCTCGTATAAAGCATAATCTATATGCAAAGTGCCGCTTGTGCACTCTTTCATGCTAACAATTTCGGCTTTTTCAATTGCCGCTTTCGCCGCCGCACCGTATGCACGCACAAGCCCACCTGTGCCAAGCAATGTGCCGCCAAAATATCGTGTTACAACAACTATGCAATCTTTCAAATTTGCGTGGTTTATATGCTGCAAAACAGGAAGGCCTGCCGTTTTTGCCGGCTCGCCATCGTCGGAATATTTTTCCTTATTGCCCTCGCTTAAAACATAGGCATATACATTGTGGTTTGCTGTGCGGTGGTGTGCTTTAACGCTTTGCAAAAACTGCATGGCTGCGCTTTCACTGCTTGCAAAGCTAATATTTGCAATAAAAACAGATTTCTTCTCTTCAATTTCTGCGCATGCTGTGCTGTTTATTGTAAGGTAGGGTTGCATAGGTGGCTCCTTTATAATGGGCTTAAGCTGTAGGGGGAACGGATTCAGCCGCTCGCTAAGTGCCGCCACTTGCGTGGCGGTTACTCGCCGGCATTAGCACTGCGGTGCGTCATCGACTGCGCTCGGAATGACAATATTGCAGATAAAACAAAAAGCCGGCTAAAAGCCGGCTTAAACTTAATTGTCTTTTTTGCCAAAGCGCTTGTTGAAGCGATCTACACGGCCGCCTGTATCAACTAATTTTTGTTTGCCCGTGTAAAATGGGTGGCATTTAGAGCATACCTCAACACGGATATCTTTTTTTGTAGAGCGTGTATCGAACTCATTGCCGCAAGCACAAACAACGTGAGCTGTTTCATACTTCGGGTGAATACCTTCTTTCATTTTGTTCACCTCTTTCCGGTTTGACATTATGCGGCATATTTTTTGACATGCCTGCGTCACAACCTAAATTGCCAAATGCTATTGCATTGCATCGATTGCCAATACATTATAGCACATTGCTTTTGAAAATGCAAGTTTTTTAATCATTTTGGCGATTATACAAATATTCAATAATGCTATTGCGCTTAACAAGCCCTATAAAGCTGTTTTTTCCGTCTATAACGGGAACAAAATTCTGCGTTAGCGCCGCCTTAATTAAATCATTCATGCTGGTGTTTATATTAACGCAGGTAAAATCTTTCTTGCGGGGCACTTTCATAATGGGGATATTCTCTGCCGCTTGTATGCTTAAATTACCGCGCCTTTTAATTTCCCACAGCAAATCACCCTCGGTTATAGTGCCCACATATTCACCGCTTTTGTTCAATATGGGTATGGAGGAATACCTGTGGTACTCCATTTTTTCAAGGGCTTGGCGCAATGTGTAAAAATCTTCAAGATATTCAACTTCTATTTTCGGTGTTAAAAAAAATAATATATTCATAATTATACCTTTGTATATTTGCATTGATTTGTGTTTTATTTGCCGCTTTCATTATAACATATATATGCGCTAACTACTATAAAAATTAAGTGAATATTATGTGAATTATTGCACAAATTTTTTTGGTTATAGTGCGATAGCTAACAAATATTTTGGGCAGTTTTTGGCTTGTTGGTTTTATAATGCCGTAATTTATCACATTATATATGTATAATAATAATATTACATATAATTTTAATATTGACTTTTTATAACATTTAGCAATATAATAATATACAGAGGTTTTGGCGTAATTTCGGGTGTGTGTAATTTGAACAAACACGTAGTTACAGGCATAGCCAATTTATAGAGAAAAAACGGGAGAGTGTTTAAATGAAATTTGAAAGCAGTTATTTGCAAAAAGTGTACGACACCGTACAAAAAAGAAATGCAGGAGAGAGCGAATTTTTACAAGCGGTTGAAGAGGTTTTATTATCTTTTGAGCCGGCGCTTAAATTAAACCCACAGCTTGAAAAAACAGGCGTTATAGACAGAATTGTGGAGCCTGAAAGGTTAGTGCAATTCAGGGTTTCTTGGCTTGATGACAACAACAATGTGCAAGTGAACCGCGGTTTTAGGGTGCAGTTTAACTCTGCAATTGGGCCATATAAGGGCGGCTTGCGTTTTCACCCAACAGTAACGGCAAGCGTTATTAAATTCTTGGGCTTTGAGCAAATATTCAAAAACACATTAACAGGCTTGCCCATGGGTGGCGGTAAAGGCGGAAGCGATTTCGACCCGAAAGGCAAGAGCGATTTTGAGATTATGCGTTTTTGCCAAAGTTTTATGACAGAGCTTTCAAAACACATTGGCCCTAACACAGACGTACCTGCCGGTGATATTGGCGTTGGCGCACGTGAAATTGGCTTTTTATATGGGCAATACAAACGCTTGCAAAATGAATTTACTGGTGTTTTAACAGGTAAGGGCTTAACTTATGGTGGCTCGCTTGCAAGGAAAGAAGCAACAGGTTACGGCACTTGCTATTTTACACAGGAAATGCTAACTAATTTGAAAAAAGACAGCTTTAACGGCAAAACAGTTGTTATTTCAGGCAGCGGTAATGTTGCAATTTACGCAACAGAAAAAGCGTATGAGCTTGGCGCAAAAGTTGTGGCACTTTCAGATTCACAAGGGTATATTTACGATGCAAACGGCATAAATTTAGAAGTTGTTAAACAAATTAAAGAGGTTGAGGGCAAACGCATTAGCGAGTATGCAAAAAGGGTGAACGGCAGTGTTTACACTGAGGGTTGCCGCGGAATTTGGAGCGTTAAGTGCGACATTGCACTGCCTTGCGCAACACAAAACGAGCTTAATGGCGACGAGGCAAAAACGCTTATTGCAAACGGTTGTATAGCTGTTGCCGAGGGTGCTAATATGCCTTGCACACCGGAAGCGGTTGAGGCTTTCCAAAAAGCAGGCGTTCTGTTTGGGCCGGCAAAAGCGGCAAATGCAGGCGGCGTTGCAGTTTCAGGCCTTGAGATGAGCCAAAACTCTATGAGAACAGCTTGGAGCTTTGAAGAAGTGGATAACAAATTGAAAGACATTATGGCTAATATTTTTGCAGCGGCAAATGCGGCTTCACAAAAATATGGCGATGCAGGCAATTTGGTGCTTGGCGCAAACTTAGCGGCTTTTGAAAAATTGAGCGAAGCTATGATAGCACAAGGTGTGGCTTACTAAATAGGATTCGCCGTTTGGAGAGGTGGAGGAATTCACTGTCCTGTCATTTCGACCGAAGTGGAGAAATCCGCACTTTGTGCTTTGAACAAAATATAATAATGAAAGGTGTGTGCGCATTGGAAAGTATAGACGATTATCCCAATACTAAAAAAGCGCACACACCGTTTTTTATTTTGCGGTGTAAAGCGCAGAAAGCGAGTTTACATGATTAATATTTACGCAACATCAAATGGAAAATGTGCGCAGGTAAACCAAATTTTGCCCGGCACTTGGGTGGATATTTGCGCACCCACAAAGCAGGAGATAGAGTTTGTTCAAAGCACGCTTAGCATTGATATGGGGTTGCTTTGCGCCGCCTTGGACGAAGAGGAGAGAAGCCGCATAGATTTTGAGGACGGCGATATGCTCGTGCTTGTGGATACGCCAACTGTAAGCCCCCAGGGCGAGCACTCGGCAACTTACAGCACATTGCCTTACGGAATAATATTAACAAGGGAAAATATTATAACAGTTTGCCTGAAAGAAAGTGCTTTAAGCCGTTCGTTTCACTCGGGCGCAATAAAAGCTTTTTCCGCAAAAAAGAAAAACCGCATGACATTGCAAATGCTCTACCGCAATTCAACGCTTTTTTTGAATTACCTCAGAGAAGTTGAACGTGCAAGCAATATTGTTGAAAATAAACTGCACTTATCTATGAAAAATAAAGAGCTTATTCAAATGCTAAGCCTTGAAAAAAGCCTTGTTTATTTTTCAACTTCGCTTAAATCTAACGAAATTGTTTTAGAGCGCCTTTTGCGTATGGATTTTGTGCGAGATTACCCAGACGATAAAGAACTGCTTGAAGATGTTATTATTGAAAACAAGCAGGCCATTGAGATGAGCAATATTTACAGGGATATTTTAAGTGGCACTATGGACGCTTTTGCATCTATCATCTCAAACAACTTAAATATGGTTATGAAATTGCTTGCGGCGCTAACAATTATTTTAACAATTCCCACAATTGTGTTTGGGCTATGGGGCAGCAACGTGCAGGTGCCACTTCAAAACTCGCCTTTTGGGTTTTGGATTGTGCTTGCAATTGCAATTGTTATAACAAGCGCAGCGGTTTTTGTTATGAAAAAAAACAAGTGGCTTTAGTGGGCTTTTAATAATAGTATAAAAGAGGAGATTAACAGTGAATGACTATATAGGAAAGAGTATTAATGCAAATTATTTTCGTGGAATAGAAGCAGTGGGTGGGAAAATTACTTTTGATGAAATGGGTTTGGTTTTTAAATCACATTCTTTTAATCTTCAAACAGGTGAAACACGGATAGATTACTCGCAAATTCGTGCGATTAATAAGAGGAATACACTTGGCATAGTACCAAATGGTATTGCTATTGTTACAAAAGATGATATAAACCATAAATTTGTTATTAATAATAGAAATAAGGTTATTCGATTTTTAATGCAAAAATTATGAGCGCAATAGGCAAAAACCACGAGCAGACACCTCGTTTATTAGGTGTCTGCTCGTTTTTTTTTTGTAAATAACCCTATTTTTTATAAAATTTCTTGAAAAACTATTGACATTTATTCAATATGATATTATAATGATATCAAATTGAAAGGCGCAGAGCCTTTATAAAAAAAGAAAGTGTGAAAGTTATGAAAGAAAGAATTTTAAATGCGGCAAATGGTTTAGCGGTTTTAATTGGAATAATTTTAGGATATATAGCGGCAATTGTTTTAATTGTATATTCGGCAATGGGCAGCTTTGGCGCAATAAGCTGGGGTGTTTTTGTAATTGCGATTATATATGTATCTTTAGCGTGGATATTGCTTTTAGGTATTAAAGTGCTTAACCCACAAGAGGCGCTTGCGCTAACGCTTTTTGGCAAATACATAGGCACACTTAAAAGCGAGGGCATATTCTTTGTTAACCCATTTTGCTCGGCGGTTAACCCGGCAAGCGAAACAAAGCTTCGCCAAAGCGGCGATGTTACAACACGCAGCGGCGGTGCTAACCCATTTGTTAAGGCGAGCGCCCTTGGCGAAATGAATGTAAGTGTTCCGATTACTAATAAAAAAATATCGCTTAAAGAGATGACACTTAGCAACAACCGCCAAAAAATAAACGACTACCTCGGTAACCCCGTGGAAATTTCAATTGCGGTTATATGGCGCATTACAGATACCGCAAAAGCTGTTTTTGACGTGGATAACTACAAGGAATTTTTATCGCTTCAGTGTGACGCATCCCTTCGCAATGTTGTGCGCCTTTACCCTTACGATGTAGCGCAAGGCGTTGATACCACAGGCGACGGCGCACCGGATGAGGGCTCGCTTCGCGGCTCGAGCGATGTTGTTGCACAGCGCATTAAAGAGGAAATTCAAACAAAAGTGGATATTGCCGGCATAGAAATTATAGAAACAAAAATAACATACCTTGCATACGCGCAGGAAATTGCGGCGGCAATGCTTCAGCGCCAACAGGCGGCAGCTTTAATTGATGCGAAAAAACTTATTGTTGACGGCGCTGTGGGTATGGTTGAAATGGCACTTTCTCGCCTTGAGGAAAACGAGAGCATACAATTAGACGAAGAGCGCAAAGCGGCTATGGTTTCTAACTTGCTGGTGGTGCTTTGTGCGAATAAAGATTCACAACCCGTTGTGAACACAGGAAGTTTGTATTAATATGGCACCGAAAGAGAAAAAACAAATACCTTTAAGGCTTTCTGCGCCGCTTTACAATGCCATAGCCACTTGGGCGAATGATGATTTCAGAAGTGTTAACGGGCAAATAGAATACCTTTTGAACCAATGTGTGAAGCAACGCATTAAAAGCGGAAAATACGTGCCGAAAGATTTAGAGGACGATTTTATACCCGATTTTGAATAATTCAAAGCGGCTATCCAAAGGGCTGTGGCAAAGTGTCACGGCCTTTTTAGGCGTTTTGTTATTTGAAAACAGGGCTATATTAATTCTTTTTAGCAAATGTTTTTGCTAAATATGTATTCAATAAAAAATAAAACGTAAAAAATGAATTTGAACAATGAGCATTATTAAGCAAACAAGAGCATTAGCGAGCAAACAAGACCTTTTGAAACACAAATTAAAAAAATGAAAAAAACATATTGACATTGTTGTAAACATGCAGTATAATCATTAAAGCGCCTTGTGCATAGTGCATATAGGCAGGTGCATTTTGCACATTTACTGTATAGGGAGGATAACAATGAGCACAACTCTTGCAAAACCGGGTAAAGTAGAACGCAAGTGGTATATCATCGATGCTGCAGGCAAACCGCTTGGACGCACCGCTGCTAAGGCCGCTGTTTTGCTACGCGGTAAAAACAAAGTGACATACACACCCAATGTAGATTGTGGCGACCATGTCATTATCATTAATTGCGACAAAGCTGTTTTAACAGGCAGCAAGCTCGACAAAAAATTCTACTACCACCACAGTGGCTGGGTTGGCGGCATGAAAGCCGTTAAATACCGCACATTGATGGCAGAAAAATCTGACAAAGCCATGACACTTGCCGTTAAAGGCATGTTGCCGGGCAATGTTTTGGGTGCGGGTGCACTTAGGCGTTTGCGCGTTTATAAAGGCGCAGAACATTCTAATGCAGCGCAAAAACCTGAAGTTTACACATTATAACGGGAGGCAATTGAAATGTACGAGACAAAAACATATTATTACGGCACAGGCCGCCGTAAAAGTTCTGTTGCCCGCGTTCGAGTGTACAACGGCAGCGGCAAAATTACCATCAACGATAGAGATATTGATGATTTTTTCGGCCTTGAAACATTAAAATTAATTGTTCGCCAACCACTTAACGCAACAAGCACAGACGGCAAGTTTGACATTGTTGTTCGCGTTAACGGCGGTGGTGTATCAGGCCAAGCGGGCGCAATTCGCCACGGGCTATCAAGGGCGCTTTTGGTTTACGACGAAACATTGCGCCAAACACTTAAAAAAGCGGGCTTTTTAACTCGTGACCCACGCATGAAAGAGCGTAAGAAATACGGTCTTAAAGCTGCACGTAGGGCTCCGCAATTCTCAAAACGCTAAAATTGTTTTGCAAAAAGGAACTTTCAAACCGAAAGTTCCTTTTTTTTGTTTGCTTGTAATGTTTTGCTATAACATTTTCATCTTGTTTATTAGGGTTAATAAACATTTGCATTAAGCCCATAGATTATAACACATATTATATTGTTACACCAAAATATTTTTCTATTGCAAATGCCACTGCATCCTCGTTGTTTGTGGGTAAAATTTCGTGTGCTATTTCTTTAATTTCCTGTTTTGCATTGCCGGTTGCCAGGGCAAGCCCTGCGTGCTTTAACATCTCATAATCGTTAAAACTGTCGCCACAGGCAATGGCTTGCTCGGGCTTTATTTTAAGCCGCTCTAAAATTTTTTGAACGCCAAGTGCTTTGTTTATGCCCTTTGGAACTATTTCTAAAAACACTGGCATAGAGCGAAAAACATCCGCTACATCGCCCATTTCTCGTCTAACAATCTCTTGCGCTTTTATAACGGTTTGCTCATCACCGCCGCACAAAATTTTGTTTATGCCCACATTTAATGTGTTTAAATTGCCGCTAAATTTATAAAGTGGCAAGCCTGTTAGCTCTTTTTCAAACAGCACATGTTTGTTTTCAACATCGCAGGAAATAATTCCTGTTTCGTTAAATGTCATAGGTGCAAGGTTTAAACTTTTTGCCAAATCAAAACCTTTTTGCGCAATGCTTAAATCCAAATGTTTAGTAAAAAAAACTTGCTCACTTGGGTATTCAATTATTTTGCCGCCGTTATAGCAAAGCATAAAACTGCCAAGTTCTTTTAAATTTAGGCTTTTTACTATGTGCTTTACGCCTAAATCACTGCGGCCGGTAGCGGGCACAGCATAAACGCCGCTTTGCATAAGTTTTTTTATAATTTGCACGCTTTTTTGCGAAATTTCGTGCTTAGAGTTGAGCAAGGTGCCGTCTAAATCGAAAAATATAATTTTATAGTCCATTGCGTTCCGTTTCTTTTCCTGTGTGGCTCCGTGTTTTAAAAGTTGTTATATTATATCACAAACTGTGCGGTTTTACAAATAATGGCGCTGTGTTTTTTCTTGTAAACTTTTGAGAAATAGTGTAAAATAGGATAAGCGTTAACAACAAATTCATAAATTTATGGTAAAATTTAATTATTTGAATTAAAGGGGGCTTTGAATGCGCAAAATTATTGCACTGTTTTCAATTGTAAGTGTGCTTTTTTTAAGTGCGTGTAATGCGTTTGCCCCCAACCAAAGCATAGAAGATTTGCTAAGGGCGCCACAGCCCACAAGCCGTTTGCTTGAAGTGCAAACAGCGCTTAACGATTATGTGCAAAGTGCAATACAGTTGAAGTATCCCAGGGGTGAAAAAGAATTATCGCCCATTATAATAAGAGATTTAGACGGCGACGGTGCAAGCGAAGCGCTTGTGCTTTACACAAAAACAGACGAAAGCCAAAGTGCATTCCTTAGCGTGCTTGAAAACACGGGAGAGAGTTGGCGCGTGGTTCAGGAGATTAAGGGAATTGCAAGTGAAGTTACAGAAGTTCAGTTCGTTAACTTTTCGCAAAACTTGCAGATAATAGTTGGCTATGCGAACTCATCGTTCACAGATGAATATATCAGCGTTTACGAGTATAAAGACGAGAGCATTAACAGGCTTTACGAGCAGGCTTACTACAATTATTTGGCACAGGATATAACAGGTGATGGCAATGCGGATTTCTTGGTTGTGAATAAAAATGAAGAGAGCTCGTTTTTAAATTTAGTGTGGCTAACAGCGGGCGAAAACGGTTTTGACACCATGCAAACCATAGAGTTGGACGACAGATTTGTGTCCTGCACTCAAATTAAAGCCGCAAGGTCGGGTGTAAATTCAGGCATTGTGATAGAGGGTACTTTTTCCGACGGTTTCTATTCAAATTTAGTTTTCCGTTTAAATGAAGAAATGCGCCTTGAAAAGTGGCCGCAATCAAGCACAGATATCCCTCTTTTAAGTTTGCGCACACAAGAGCAATTAACATCAACAGTTTTCGGGGCGCAGCAAGTTTTGCACATTCCAACCAATATAACGCCAATAAGCACCAGTTTTCAAAACAATAGGTTTTATTATGTTACATGGCGTGATTATTTGGGTGAAATTTATGTTCCCACATTAAGTTTTGACGATGCTTTGCATGGCGCCCTTGAAAACGAGCAAAATAACCATCAAATTATACCGGGGCAATCGTATACCGTGGAATTGCCGGAAGAAATAATATATGAACACCAGCAGCCGCAAGAAATTACTTTGCCCGCAAAATCTATTTTTGGCGTTTACGATTCATTATACGGCTACTTTATTGCGTTTCCCGAAGAGTGGGCGGGCAGCATCACTGTTACAGATTCATCTTCGCAAGATGAGTGGCAAGTGCGAGATCAAGACTCTAATGTGCTTTTAATGGGCGTTAGCGTTTCAAAGCAGGGCGATATCAGCGGAAATTACACTTATGTGGCAGATATAGGCGAAAACAATTTGTATTTATATTTTAGCACACATTGCACACAAGAGCAGCGGCAAGTTATAAGAAACGGGCTTTTGCTATTGTAAATTAGCCGTTAAAAACGGCAGAACCGGAGTTGCTTATGAGAAAAATTCTTATTGTTGAAGATGAAGATGCAATACGTGAAATTATAATGCTTAACCTTCGCATGGCGCAATATGAGGTTGTTGAGGCGCAAAATGCCGAAATGGCACTGCAAATTTTTGACGATAGCTTCGATGCGGCAATTTTAGATATTATGTTGCCCGGAATGAACGGCTTTAGCCTTTGCGAGAATATAAGGCGCAAATCTGCAAGTGTTGGCATAATTATGCTAAGTGCGAAATCCTTAGAAACAGACAAAATAAGGGCACTTGCAATTGGTGCAGACGACTACATGACAAAACCTTTCAGCGTAAGTGAATTGCTGGCAAGGCTTGAAGCGCTTGTTCGCAGGGTTCAGCGCTCACAAAGCGTGCAAAAAGATAATGCCTCACAAGGCGATAATGGCCTATCTTCGGGTGCATTTTTGTTAGACCAAAAAAGCCGTATTCTCTACAAAAACGATGAGCAAATAGATTTGACACAAGTGGAATTTCAAATAATGGAAATATTTTTTAAAAACCCGGGCGTTGCCTTAATTCGTGAAAAAATTCTTGAGGGAGTTTGGGGCGAGGGCTATTACGGCGATGTTAAAATTGTGGATGTTAATATTAGGCGCTTGCGCATGAAAATTGAAGATGAACCCGGAACGCCAAAGCATATTTTAACGGTGTGGGGTTACGGATATAGGTGGAACGCTTGAACAGCATAACAAAGCGCTGGGTGCGTGGCAGCTTGCTTATAACAATTTTAATGCTCGCTCTGGCAGAAGGTATATTTTTGTGGGCGGTAATAACAAGCCATTACTCATCTGTTCAATTTGCGCTTGAAAACAGGGCGCAAAGCATTATAACACAGCTTAATTTAAGCGATGCCGATACCTCGCAGGGCAAAGCGCTTGCGCTTAGGCGCTTAGTGGAACAGTTCACAGAGAAAGATAAGTTTGAGCTTATGCTTTTAGATTACGAAGGTGCAATAGTTTTATCAAGCTCCGGCTATGTTTCCTCATCTTCGGGCACGCCCGAAGATTTTGTTAATGCCAATTCACACGGCGAAATAGGCGACAGTGTTTACAACACCGAAAACGGTGAAAAAATTATGGCGGTAAGCCTTATGTTAAACGACACCGCGGGGAATTTCTCGGCACTGCGAATAGCAACAAGCATGAGCCTTGTGGATAACACCATTGTGGTTTATGCCTATGTTAGCTTAATTGTTGTGTGCCTTATATTGTTTTTTAGTATATGGAGCGGTGTGTTTTTCATTCGAAGCATTGTGCACCCAATTCGTGCAATTGAAAAGACAGCGGAAAAAATTGCAAAGGGCAATTTTGATATACGCTTGCAAGAAGAGAAACGTGAAGATGAAATTGGCAAGCTGGTTAACACAATAAACCACATGGCAGCAGAACTTGAGCAGAGCGAAAAGATGAAAAACGAATTTATTTCGGGCGTTTCGCACGAGCTTAGAACGCCGCTTACATCTATAAAAGGCTGGGTGGAAACACTGCGTGACACCAAAAACCCACCTCAAGATTTATATAAAAGAGGCTTTAGTGTGCTTGGAAGTGAAACAGAGCGCCTTTACAATATGGTGGAGGAACTTTTGGATTTTTCACGTATGCAGCACGGCGTTATACCCGATTGCGATTATTTAGATTTGGCAGCGGAGGTTAGCGATTGCGTTTTAACTGTGGAACAGCGTGCACAGCGTGCGGGAATAACAGTGGTTTTTGACGAGCCCGAACTGCCTGTGCCTGTTTTTGCAGACCCTGCAAGGTTAAAACAAGCATTTATAAATTTGCTCGACAATGCTGTAAAATACTCGGCAAGTGGGCAAAACATAACAGTGAGCATTAAAATTGAAAATGGAACTGCAAATGTTTTGATTAAAGATGAAGGCAAAGGCATTGAAAAAGAAGATTTGCCGCATATAAAAACAAGGTTTTACAAAGGCAAAGGCGCACTTGGCGGCAGTGGCATAGGGCTTGCGGTTGTAAGCGAAATTGCAATTGCACACAAGGGAAATTTGAGCATAGACAGCACATATAATGTTGGAACAACGGCAACATTCAGCTTGCCGCTTTCAACTCGCCTGAGTGTTTAACAGCTAAACGCAAATAGAAAGTGATTAGCACAATGGAAAAAATGACGCAAGTGCGCAGAAATTTTATATATAATCAGCTTGGAGTTTCGCACTTAAAGCCATAATTGGCACTTTATAAACAGTTTGCCGCACACAGTAGAACATAAGGAGAAGTAATGACACAAAACAAAGAAACCTTTAAAACCAGCATAGGCGGGCAAGCCCTTTTAGAGGGCCTTATGATGCGTGGGCCGAAAAAATCTGCAATAGCGGTTAGAAAACCCGATGGAGAAATATATGTACAAGTGGATGATGTAAAAGTTCGCCCGTGGGGTAAAATTCCGTTTGTTAGGGGCGTTTTAAATTTTGCCGAAACATTGATTTTAGGCTATAAGTACCTTATGCAAAGTGCGGATATATCCATGCAAGAGGAAGTGGAGCAAACAAAATTTGAAAAGTGGGCAAGCGAAAAATTAGGCGATAAAGCGAACAATATTTTCATGGCAATAGCTGCAATTTTAGGCGGAAGTTTAGCGCTTGTGCTTTTTATGATAATTCCAACTTTAATTGTGGATTTAATAGATAGCTTTTTTGCACTTGGCACATTTAAAACTATAATTGAGGGCATATTTAAAATTACAATATTGGTTTTATATATGTTTGGCGTTAGCAAAGTGCCCGATATAGCACGTGTTTTTGGCTACCACGGTGCAGAGCACAAAACAATTACTTGCTATGAAAACGGCGAGGAGCTAACCGTTGAAAATATAAAAAAGCACTCAAGGCTTCACCCGCGTTGCGGCACAAGTTTTTTGCTTATTGTTATAGTTATAAGCGTTATTGTGGGCAGTGTAATTTCGTGGGAAAACACTTTGCTTCGTGTTGCGCTGAAAGTTATAACATTGCCCATAGTTGTTAGCATAAGCTATGAAATTATTAAACTTGCCGGAAGATACGATAACTTTTTATCAAGAATTATATCCGCGCCCGGGCGCTATTTGCAATTGATAACAACGAACGAGCCCGACGATGGCATGATTGAAGTTGCCATTAAGGCGATGGAGCCTGTTATGCCCGAAAACCAAGCAGAGGGCACATGGTGATAGAGCGCATTATAAAATTTGGCGATAACACACAGCAAATTTATGCAAACTGTGTGCAATTTTTAAAGGCAAATGGTGTTGAAAATGCCGCTTTTGATGCGAATGAGCTTATGACATTTGCCATAGATAAAGATAGGCGCATACACAAAGATTATATTCCAAACCAAAGCCAAGTTGAACTTTTAAGGCAATATATCAAAAGGCGTGCAAACCGTGAACCGCTGCAATATATACTAAAAACATGGAATTTTTACGGCTTTGATTTGCATATTGGCAAAGGCGTTTTAATACCCAGGCAAGATACCGAAACTGTTTGTGAAATTGCAATAGAGCTGATGCGCAATTACAAAACAAAGCAAGGGCAAACATTGCAAATTGCAGATTTATGCGCTGGGAGCGGCGCAATAACAATTGCGCTTGCGAACAATTTGGAGAATGCGCAATTAACAGCGCTTGAACTGCACGATGATGCCTATTCATATCTTGAGCAAAATACGCAAAAATTTGCACCGAGCGCAAGCCTAATTAAAGCGGATGTTTTTAGTTATAACCAAGCGGCAAAGGAAAATTTTTTTGACATGATAATTTCAAACCCGCCTTATATTTCACATAGCGAAGAGCAATTTCTGATGCCTGAGCTTAAATTTGAGCCGCAAAGCGCACTTTTTGCAGAAGACGATGGGCTTATGTTTTACAAACACATAGCCGCAAAATACAAAAGCAAGCTAAAAAAAGGCGGCTTTATGGTTTTTGAAATAGGCAGTTCACAGGCTTTGGCGGTGAGCGAAATTTTGGGCGAAAACAAATACACAAGCATAAATACAAAACAAGATGCACAGGGCAAAGATAGATGTGTTTATGCAATTGCAAAATAAGCGCATTTGCGATATAATGTAAATAATAGTTGGTTGTCCTATTGTCATTCCGAGCGAAG
>CAYJIT010000010.1:14269-38813 GCA_964370365.1 uncultured Bacteroides sp.
ATTTGCGATATAATGTAAATAATAGTTGGTTGTCCTATTGTCATTCCGAGCGAAGAGAGGAATCCGCAACCTCTTTCATTCTTAAAGCAAAGCCCTATTAACGGGACAGATAAAAACATATAATTTATAAGGCGTTGCCGTTAGGCTTGATTACTAACGGCTAAGAAGTAAAAATTTATAAATTAAGGAGATTAAAATGGCAGATAAGAAAAAAGATATTCCCTCACCTACAAAAAAGGGTGCAGAGGGCAAAAAAGATGCGCTTGAAACCGCACTTGCAAATATAGAAAAACAATTTGGCAAAGGTGCTGTTATGAAATTAGGACAGCGCAGTGCTATGAATGTAGAGGCGATACCCACAGGCAGTTTATCGCTCGATTTGGCATTGGGCATAGGAGGCTTGCCACGTGGGCGTGTTGT
Organism: uncultured Bacteroides sp.; assembly: GCA_964370365.1. Taxonomy (GTDB): domain Bacteria; phylum Bacillota; class Clostridia; order Oscillospirales; family Ruminococcaceae; genus Ruthenibacterium. The sequence continues at coordinate 14,690 of CAYJIT010000010.1, forward strand.
GGAGATATACGGCCCTGAATCCAGCGGTAAAACAACTTTGGCATTGCACTGCATTGCCGAGGCGCAAAAAGGCGGCGGTGAGGTTGCTTTTGTGGACGTTGAACATGCGCTGGACCCTGTTTATGCAAAAGCACTTGGCGTTGATATAGACAGCTTAATTGTTAGCCAACCCGACACAGGTGAGCAGGCAATGGAAATTTGCGAGGCACTTGTGCGAAGCGGTGCGCTTGACGCCATTGTTATAGACAGCGTTGCCGCTATGGTGCCACGTGCCGAAATTGAGGGCGACATGGGCGACTCGCACGTGGGTATGCAGGCAAGGCTTATGAGCCAGGCTTTGCGCAAGCTAACAGGTGTTATAGGCAAAACGGGTACAGTTGCAATTTTTATTAACCAATTGCGTGAAAAAATTGGCGTTATGTATGGCAACCCCGAAGTTACAACAGGCGGCAGAGCGCTTAAATATTATTCTTCTGTTAGAATAGACGTGCGCAGAATAGAGGGTCTTAAAGATGCGAGCGGTGCTTTTATAGGCAACAGAACAAGGGCTAAAGTTGTTAAAAACAAAGTTGCGCCACCGTTTAAAGAGGCAGAGTTCGATATAATGTTCGGTGAGGGAATTTCAAAAGCAGGCGAGCTTTTAGACCTTGCCGTTAAGTTAGACATAATTCAACGCAGCGGTGCGTGGTTTAGCTATGGCGAAACAAGGCTTGGCCAAGGGCGCGATAATTCAAAGGTGTTTTTGCAAGATAACCCGACGCTTTTTGAAGAAATTGAAAAAATTGTTAGGGAAAATGCCACAAGCCTTTACGGCTCTAAAAAAAGCGAGGCTAAAAAGCGCACAGGTGGCCTTGACGATTTAAGCGTGGAAGAAAAAACCGAAAAACCGGCGCAAACAACACGCAAAAAACTTGCCGGAATTGACATTAAAGTTGAAGATTGATAGGGTAGAGTTTTGCTTATAACAAAAATTAAGCTAACAAAAAAAGGGCGATACAGCCTTTATTCAAACAGCGGCTTTTTGTGTGCTGTTGAAGAGCAAACAATTTTGGATTTTCGCATAAAAGAGAACACAGAACTTAGCGAAGATGATATTATAAAAATTAAGCAAAACAGCACTTTGCAAAAGGCAAAGCTAAAAGCCTATGCTTATTTATCGCAAAGGGCACACTCTGCGGGCGAATTGCACAAAAAATTGAGCACTGTTTTTGATGCGGACACAGCACAATTTGCGGTTGAAGAAATGCGCAAATTAGATTTGATAGACGATGAGCAATTTGCCGCAGATTACAGCAATGCGCTTTTGAAAAAGAACAAAAGCAGTGCGCAAATAATGGCGGCGCTCCTTTCAAAGGGAATAGATAAACAGCTTGCCAAAAATATTGTGCAAAGCTGTTGCAACGGTGAAAATGATGCTTGCTTTAATGTTTTGCAAAAAAAATATATGCAAAAGCTAAATGCCGGCGAAAGCAAAAAAGTTATTGCCGCTTTAATGCGAAGAGGCTTTAAATTCAGCGAAATTAAAAGTGCATTAAATCGCCTTGAAACGCAGTTAGAGGACGAGATAGAATTTGACGAAAGCGCAAATTACGACGATTATTAAAACGGGAGAGCTGCCAATGAACATTGCACTTATATCTTTAGGATGCCCCAAAAACCAGGTAGACGCCGATGTTATGTGCTATAATTTAATAAAAAGCGGCTATAAAACCACACCGCATTTGCAAGAGGCGGATTTTATTATAATAAACACCTGCGGGTTTATTGAGAGTGCAAAACAAGAAGCGATAGACAATATTTTAAATGCATGTTCATATAAAGAGCAAAGTGAAAATGTAAAAGTTGTTGTTACGGGCTGCCTTGCCGAGCGCTATCGCAGTGAAATTATAAAGGAAATTCCCGAAGTTGATGCGGTTATAGGCATAGGCTCTAACAAAGATATATGCGATATTTTGCAAAAGCTTGCTATAAAAACGCCATGTGAGAGCTATGGCAGAAAAACAGATTTTGTTGCGGGCGGCAAGCGTGTTATTTCAACGCCCTCGCATTATGCCTATTTAAAAATAAGTGAGGGTTGCGGTAATAATTGTCACTATTGCGCCATACCTCTTATTAGAGGCCCTTTGCGCAGCCGCACTGTTTTGGATATTATTCAAGAGGCAAATTACCTGGCACAGCAAGGTGTTAAGGAAATTGTGTTGGTTGCACAGGATATAACCGCTTACGGCGAAGATTTAGGCGAAGTGCAAATTGCAAAACTTTTGAACGAGCTAAACGGGGTGAATGGCATAGAGTGGATTAGGCTTTTATATGCCTACCCCGAGAGAATTACAGATGAATTTGTTGATGCTATGGCAAAAAATGAAAAAGTTTTGCATTATTTAGATATGCCCGTGCAACATATTAATGACGATGTTTTAAAAACAATGAACAGAAAAAGCACAAAGCAAAGCATTTGCCATGCAATTGAAAAACTGCGCAGTGTAATGCCGGACATTGTGCTTAGAACAACACTTATAACGGGATACCCCACCGAAAGCGAACAAAGTTTTAACGAACTTTGCGAATTTGTTAAGGCCTATAAATTTGATAAGCTGGGCTGTTTTGCTTATAGTGAAGAAGAGGGCACATATGCCGCTGAATTAAAGCAATTGCCAAAGGCGCTAAGGGCAAAACGTGCGGATATTATCATGAATATACAAGCGGATATATCAGCGCAAAAAAATGAGGAAAAAGTGGGCAAAACTTTAAAAGTTATATGCGATAATTATGATGACGAGCGAGATTTATATGAGTGCAGAAGTTATTGTGATGCGCCCGAAATAGATGGCCTTGTGCTTGTTAAAGGCGAAGAAGGGCTTGCAGTGGGCGATATGCTTGATGTGGTGATTAAAAACAGCGATGTGTATGATTTATATGCATTTTGATATACTGTCATTGTGAGCGAAGCCGATGGCGCACCGCAGTGCTAATGCCGGTGAGCAACCGCCGTGTATCGGCGGCACTTGGCAAACGGCAGAATCCGTCCCTAAAACAGCCAATTCCCAAAACGTCGAAAAGAGGTTGACAATATGAATTTACCTAATAAATTAACGGTTTTAAGAATGCTTTTAGTGCCTGTTTTCATGGCGTTCGCATCATTCACTTCGAATGCGCTATGTATGCTTTTGGCGCTTATTGTTTTTGTTGTGGCATGCTTAACAGATTTTTTCGATGGCTTTTATGCGCGCAAATACAACCTTGTAACCAATTTCGGCAAATTTGCCGACCCTTTGGCAGATAAACTTTTAACAACAACCGCTTTTATTTATATGATGCAATTAAACGCATGCGACCCTGTTGTTATAGTTATCATTTTAGCAAGAGAATTTGCGGTTTCGGGCGTGCGCATGGTTGTGGCGGGCGCACCCGGCGGCAAAGTTATTGCCGCAAATATATATGGCAAAATAAAAACCGTTTTACAAATGGTAACAATTATCTTTTTCTATTTGCTTTATTATATAGAGGTGCAATTTTCTTTAAATGTTGTAACAAGTGTTTACCACAGCCAAATTATAGGCTATGTGCTGTGCTGGGTTGTAGCTATTTTAACGGCAATTTCTGGCGCAATTTACCTGTGGCAAAGCAAAGATTATTTTATCAGCGCAAAGTAATTTGAATTTTCATTTGCAAAATTAAGGCGGCTAAAATGCTGTTATGCCGCTATGCTTGCTTATGAAAAAATTGCTATAACTAAGCGGAAAGGTGATTTTTATGCGAAATGAAAAGCATATAGTAGATATTCTTTTTGTTGTTAGCCTTTTCGCCCTTTACACAATTTGCATTTTAATAATTAGCATTATAGGCATAAATTTATATATAAACGGCACGCAAGTTTCAGAGGAAAACTATGCTATAAGAACATCAACTTTATATTTAACCGAAAAAGCGCGCCAAAACAATATTGAAAACGGCATAGAGGTTAAAGAACTTTTTGATGATAGCGCATTGGTTTTAACACAAGAAATTAACGGCCAATATTACGAAAATTGGATTTATTTAGAAGAAGGCTATTTAACAGAAGTGCTTGTTGTGCAGGGCGCACAAATTTTGCCGAGAACAGGGCAAAATATTATGCCGCTTCAAAGTTTAGCGCTTAGCATAGATGAAAACAATTTGCTCTTTATTGAAACACAAACCGAGAGCGGCGAAATATATGCTTCAAAAGTGTACTTGCCCGCTTATGAAAGCGAGGGCGGCTGATGAAAACGCAAAGTTCGCAAAGCCGCCATTTTTTGGTAGAATTAATAATAAATTGCCTTTTTTTCTTTATCATGGCGGCGGTGTGCCTTTCGGTTTTTGCACGTGGGCACATAATTTCAAGCGAGAGCCACAGGCTTTCCATGGCGGTTTTGCAAGCGCAAAGTGCCGCTGAAAGTTTTAAGGCTGCAAAAGGCGATGTAGAACTTTTCGCAAGTTTAATAAACGCACAAAGCAAAGAGGAACTTGTGGTTTACTACGACGAAAACTGGGCTGTAACAAACAAACAGCAAGCAATTTACACGCTTTTAGTGCAAGTGCAACCGCAAAACGAAAACATGCACAGCGCACAAATTGAGATTAATAGCGGTGAGGATAGTGTTTATTCGTTAAATGTTTTAAGCTATAACGAAAACGGAAATGGGGGCGCACAGTGAAAGAGAAAAAGCGCAAATCCGTTATAAGCATAGGCATAGTTTCATTGCTCACCATTTTTGTAATTCTTCTTTTAACCTCTTTTTCTCTGCTTATTTTTTCGGGCGCAAGCACAGATAGTCGGCTTTCTTTGCGGGCGCAAAATGCCACCACAAATTTTTACGAGGCAGACGCAAAAGCGGAAGAACTTTTAATGCAATTGCACACTATTTATTTAAGCGAGAGCGAAAACACATTGCAAAGTGCATTTGAAAGCGAGGGCTTTGCGGCCCAAAAAAGCGATGAAAACGGCGTGGAAGTTTTTTTTGAACTGCCTTGCGGCGAAGATAAAATATTTACAGCGCACATTTTCTTTCCCTATAACAAAAACGAAGAAATTAAACGCATAAAATGGCAAACTTCGCCTGTTTAATGTTAAAATTATTTTAATTTTAAAGGAAGATAAGTATGAATTTAAACGAATTACTTAAAGAGATGGTTTTAAAAGGCGCAATGGATATTTTTATAATAACAGGGCGCCCCATAAGCTGTAAAATTAACAGAAAAATAGAAGATTTTACGAGCGAGCGCTTAAACCCGGCAAATGTTGAAGCGCTAATTAAAGAGATTTACTCAATGGCAAACAGGGATACATCTGTTCTTTATTCACGTGGCGACGACGATTTTTCATTCGCCATTAAAGGCGTCTCCCGTTTTAGAATGAACGCATATAAACAGCGTGGTTCTCTTGCAGCGGTAATTCGTGTGGTTCCGTTCAATTTGCCAAGCCCCGAAAAATTCGGAATACCCGATGAAGTTTTAAAACTTGCAGAAAATAAAAGAGGGCTTGTGCTTATAACAGGGCTTGCGGGAAGCGGAAAAACCACAACGCTCGCTTGCATATTAGATAGGATTAACAAAAACAAAAACACACATATTGTTACCCTTGAAGACCCTATAGAGTATTTGCACCCGCACGATAAAAGCATTATAAGCCAGCGTGAAATATCGCTGGATACACAAAATTATCCCAACGCTTTAAGGGCGGCGCTTCGCCAAAGCCCCGACGTTATTTTAATTGGCGAGCTAAGAGATTCCGACACTATAACAACAGCGCTTACAGCGGCGGAAACAGGGCATTATATATTGTCGGCACTGCACACCTTGGGGGCGGCAAACTCCATAGATAGGCTTGTTGATACATTCTCTGCCTCGCAGCAAGAGCAAATAAGAATGCAGCTTTCAATGGCACTTCAAACCGTTGTGTGCCAGCAATTGTTGCCCGGTGTGGATGGCACTATGGTGCCCGCTTTTGAAATTATGCATTGCAACAGCGCTATAAGAACGCTTATTAGAGATGGCAGAACGCATCAAATTAATTCAATGATACAAAGTTCGGGCTCTTCGGGCATGGTTAGCATGGATATGAGCATTTTGCGCCTTTTAAAAGAGGGTAAAATTTCAGAGCAAACGGCTTATTCATATAGCTTATCGCCACAACTTTTGCAAAGGCAAATTGAAAAAAATAGTTAAATAGAGGGTTAACACTGAAAGATAAAACAAAAGAGGGGAAAACAATGCTAAATATAAAAATAGCAAAAACGCAAAACCCAAAGCAAAAACCAAATGAAAGCGAGCTTGGCTTTGGGCAAATTTTTACCGACCATATGTTCATTATGAAATACGAAGAGGGAAAAAGCTGGCACGATGCGAGCATAGAGCCATACAAGAATTTATCGCTCGACCCTGCAAGTGTTGTGTTTCACTATGCGCAAGAGGTTTTTGAGGGAATGAAAGCCTACCGCAAAGCAAATGGCGAAATATTGCTGTTCAGGCCCGAAAAAAACGCAATGCGCTTTGCTGATAGCTGTGGGCGCATGTGCATACCAACCATTCCCGTGGAAGATTTTTTGCAAGCGGTAAAAGCACTTGTAAGCATTGAAAAAGATTGGGTGCCGCACTCGCAAGATGCAAGCCTTTACATACGTCCGTTTGTTTTTGCAACAGATGTAGGCCTTGGGGTAAAAGCGGCAAAATCTTATTATTTCATAATAATTTGCTCGCCATCGGGCGCATATTATAAAGAGGGCATTAAACCCGTGCGCATTTATGTTGAAGATGAATATATAAGGGCGGCACCGGGGCTTACGGGCGCATATAAATGCGGCGGCAACTATGCAGCAAGCATTAAAGCGGGCGAAAAAGCGAGCGATAACGGCTATGCACAAGCACTTTGGCTGGACGGTGTTGAAAAAAAATATGTTGAAGAAGTTGGTAGCATGAACATATTTTTTAAAATTAAAGGTAAAATATACACAGCACCTTGCGCCGGAACAGTTTTGCCGGGCGTTACAAGGGCATCTTGCATAGAGCTTTGCAAAAACTGGGGCTATGATGTAATTGAAAATAAAATAGCCATTGACGATTTAATGAACGCCGCTAAAAGCGGCGAGTTAGAGGAAGTGTTCGGAACGGGCACAGCGGCTGTAATATCGCCTGTTAAAGAGCTTAGCTATAAAGGCGAAAATGCAATTATAAGCGATGGCAATGCAGGCGAAGTGACGCAAAGGCTTTATAAAACATTAACAGATATTCAATGGGGCCGCTGTGAGGACAAGCTGAACTGGACAGTGCCTGTTGAGGGCTAAAGCTGTTTTTGTTGAAAAAATGTAAGCAGTGCAAAAAATAAGCCCCATACGGCAAAGCCGTACGGGGCTGTTAAAAAACATATTAATTATCGTTGAATTTCTCAATTCTCGTTTCGCCGGTTTTAATTAAATTCAGCAAACTGCTCGCATAAAGAGGGTAATCTTTTTCAAGGCTTTCGGTTGTTAACCTAAATGCTTGCTTTGTTTTAAGCGGCTTGCCCATGCCTATATCCTCGCCCGCTAAAATTGCCCTAACATTGGCTTCGGCAATGCGCATAGCGGCATCGCTATAGCCCGAGTATGTGCCCTTTTTAACGCTGAACATGCTGCTTGCATTCTTTGGCTCTGAATGGTATAAAAGCCTGAACATCTTGTATATGGCAAGCATTAAATATGCGGATATTTCGCTAACAAGCCCTTTGTCGGGGCAATTGTTAAGTTTATCGTAAATTATATTAAGGCTGTTTGAAATTATTTTTTTGTTGAATGTGGGCAAAACACTGCCCCTAAATATGCCGTCTTTAACTAAATCGGGGCTTGGTATCTCTTCAACAGACATTGTAAGCCCACTGCGCTCTGCACTGCGGCCCAGCAGATAATCGCAAGACACATTATAATAATCGGCAACACGCACAACAAAACCAAGCCCACACTCACGTATACCTTTCTCGTAATGAGAAAGCAGTGCTTGTGAAACCCCTAAATCCTCTGCCGCTTGCTTTTGTGTTACACCTTTTTCTTTGCGAAGCAGTGTAATAATCCGATTAAAATCGCTTATCATTATCTAACCCCTTAAGTAATACGAATTTTTACTTATTGTAAATTATATAACATAAAAAACAATTTGTAAAGCACTATATTTACGTTAAAACATATAATTTCAGCCCTTTTTTCGCATGTTTAGCTATATATACGTAAAGTATTAAATTGCATATCTAAATATAGTATTTTTCGCACTAAAAAAATTTTTTATAATATTTTTAAAGGAATTAAAATGAAGAATTACAGGCTTTATATTGTACGCCACGGAATAACAAAAGGAAATGAGCAGGGGCTTTATATGGGCGCCGGCACAAACGAAAGCCTTAGCGAAGAGGGCAAAAAAAGGCTTTTGCAATTGAAAGAACTTTTTGCATATCCAAATGTGAACACTGTGTTTGCAAGCCCTATGGCAAGGGCGATAGAAAGTGCGCAAATTTTATTTGACAACGCACAAGACAAAATTATTTTAGACGACTTGCGCGAAAACCATTTTGGTGAATTCGAGGCTCGAAATATAAAAAGTTTAGTGGACGATGAAAACTTTAAAAAATGGGTTGACCCAACAGTGAAATACACACCAATAGGCGGCGAGAGTGGCGAGGCGTTCCACGCGCGGTGTAACGATGTAATAATGCGCATGTTCGAGCATATTATGAAAAACAATATTGAACAAGCTGCTTGTGTAACGCATGGCGGCGTAATTATGAGCATGCTTGCACAAAGGGCAATGCCACGTTACAGCCCCGAGCACTATATGGCAGACAGCGGTTGCGGCTATGTTTTGCAGTGCAGTGTTGCACAGTTCATGCGAGAGGGTGTTGTTGAAGTTAGCGATATTTTGCCATTTGGGTATTTAGACGATAAAGAGTAGTTTGAGGTATGGGGTGTGTACACTATAGTAAACTTTACACTCTTGTCATTTCGAGCGAAGAGAGAAATCCGTTCTTTGTGCCTTATTAATTTATTAGCTTAAATTATCAAGTTTTATAGTTCACTCTTCTTTTTTACGTAAAAAGAAGCAAAACCGCTGGGGCCTTTCGATGGCCCCAGACCCCCAAACGATCACTACTAATATCCGCACCATAAGTGCCTGTACAGGCAAAAAAGAACAATTCTTAATAACAACTTTTTCACCTTACACGCACTAATGGTGCTAAATTGTTGTAATTTATGTGTTTGCTTATCCCATCAAAGTGTATTTCTAACTTTATTTAGGTTTGAACTTTTGTGAATTGCATTTCACGTTTGAATTTTTTATATAGTGAACTAAACCATATATTAACAGCTTATCACAAGAACAAAAACACGTTAAAACGAAAGGAATGGCTTATGACATTAGAATTTTTAGGGGCTGCCAGAGAGGTTACAGGCTCGCTTAATTTGCTTTGTGTAGAGGGCAAGTATATTGTTGTGGATTGCGGCATGGAGCAGGGTATTGACGTTTATGTGAATGAGGATTTGCCTGTTTCGCCCTCACAAATTGATTTAGTTTTGCTAACCCATGCCCATACAGACCATGCCGGCATGGTGCCGTGGCTTGTTAAGCAAGGTTTTAGCGGCGATATTTGGTGTACAGACGCAACTGAGGATTTATGCTCTATTTTGTTAAAGGATAGCGCACATATCCAAGAGAGCGAAGCTAAATGGCGCAACCGCAAGAACGAGCGTGCAGGCCGCCCTTTGATAGAACCGCTCTACACTATGACACATGCAGAAGATGCCTTAAAGCTGTTTAAATTTGTGCGCTATAACGAAATGTTCGAGCCTATGCCGGGCCTTAAAGTGCGTTTTATAGACGCAGGGCACCTTTTGGGCAGTGCCAGCATTGAAGTGTTTGCAACAGAAAACGGCATAGAGAAAAAGATAGTGTTTTCGGGCGATATAGGCAATTTAAGCCGCCCAATTTTAAAAGACCCTCATTATATTAACAGCGCGGATTATGTTGTGATAGAGAGCACTTATGGCGACAGAACCCACGGTGAAGTGCCCGATTATACAAAAGAGCTTGCCGAAATTATGCAAAGCACATTTGATAGAGGCGGCAATGTTGTTATTCCGGCATTTGCGGTGGGAAGAACGCAAGAGTTTTTATATGTTATCCGTGAAATTATAGAGCAAAAGCTAATTAAAGGGCACGATAATTTCCCTGTTTATGTGGATAGCCCTCTTGCAAACGAGGCAACACAGATTTTTAAAGAAAATGTGTGGGATTATTGCGACGAAGAAACAGCCGCCATGCTAAAGCGCAATGTTAACCCTCTGGATTTCAGCCAACTTAGGCGCAGTGTTAGCGCAGAGGACAGCAAGGCCATTAACTTTGATAAAACGCCTAAAGTTATTTTATCTGCAAGCGGCATGTGCGAGGCAGGGCGAATACGTCATCACTTAAAGCACAATTTGTGGAGGCAAGACAGCACCGTGGTTTTTGTGGGCTATCAGGCGGCAGGCACTATGGGGCGCCGCCTTTTAGAGGGCGCAAAAAGCGTTAAACTTTTTGGCGAGAGCATAGAGGTTAATGCACAAATAACAGCGCTTAAAGGCGTTAGTGGCCATGCGGATAACAACGGCCTTATACGCTGGGCACAGGAATTTAAGCAAAACCCTTTAACACGCATGTTTGTTAACCATGGCGACGAAGATGCGGCTGTAGCATTTGAAAAGCGTATAAAAGAGGATTTGGGCTTTGAAACTTTTGTTCCCTATAATGGCGACGCTTGGGATTTAATAGCCGACAAACAAGTTGAATATGGTGCACGAGAGCTTATAAAACGTGATAAAGCGCAAAACAAACACACACAAAGCGAGGGTGGCAAAGCGCAAAGTGCAGCGCACGCAAAAGTTTTCGATGCGCTTAGAAGCCTTGAAAATTATGTTAAAAACAGCAAAAACTACTCTAATAAAGAGCTTGAAAAATTGGAAAAAGAAATTTTGAATATTACAAAAAATATGTGATAAGGAAAGTTTATGCCGCACAGATATTTTGAAACTAATTTAAACATAAATGATAAAACCGCTGTTTTAAGCGAAAAAAATGCTCACCACTCGGCTAATGTTATGCGCATTAAGCCGAATGATAGCTTAATTTTGTGCGATGGCAACGGGATGGATTATTTTTGCACCGTTAGCAAAGTTTTAAAAGGTGAAGTGCACGTGGCAATAAATACCTGTGCAAAATGTGAATTAGAACCCTCTGTTTCGGTTATGCTATATGTAGGTTACCCAAAACAAGATAAACTTGAATTTATTATACAAAAAGCAGTGGAGCTTGGGGCAATTGGTATTAAGCCGTTTTTTAGCAAAAATTGCGTTGTAACGCCTAAAAAAGAGGAGCAAAAAAATGAGCGTTACAATACAATTGCGCTTAATGCGGCAAAACAATGCGGAAGAGGAATTATACCAAAAGTATATTTACCATTAAATTATACAGAAATGATAAAAGATACAGAGAATTTTGAGCATAAAATTTTTTGCTATGAGAAAAATGATGGCAACCCTATACATAGCCGGATTGATGAAAAAACAAAAAGCATTGCCATAATTACGGGCAGTGAAGGCGGATTTACAGAGCAAGAAGTGCAAATTGCAAAAGAAGCAAAATGCAATATTGTTGGCCTTGGGCCACGCATCTTGCGCTGTGAAACGGCACCTTTGGCGGCGCTTAGCGCTGTAATGCTTTCATCCGGCAATTTGCAATAGCAAGTTTGTTGCCGAAATAATTTTTTTGACAACAAGCGCGCTAAGAAGGAGTTGTCAAAATGAAAAAAACAGCAATTTTAACAGTAATTTTATGTGTTGGCATGGCTACAATGCTATTCACATCATGCTTTGGCAGAGACGATGTGGCAGACAATTCAAAGTCTGCAAACAACATACCTCAATCTCAAAGCGAAAATGTGAGCAGCATGATAGACGATATGCCAAATAGCGAGAGCACTAATTCAATGCAAAACGGGGATAGTAACAGCGGCAGTGTTTCGCAAAGCAATAATAACAGTGAGAGTGATAGTATGAATAATAGCTCATCAATTACAAACAGCGATACAAGCGGCTCTTTAAGCAGTTCAGCGTCGCAAAGTTTGCCGGCATCAACATATTTTGAAGAATGGAATATGATACTTGTAAATGCACAAAACCCTCTAAAAGAGGGTTTTGCTGTTGAAATGCGCCCGATAGAGGGCTATGACAACAGGCTTTTTGACGAAAGAGCGGCAGATGCACTTGAGGCTATGCTCGGTGCGGCAAAACAGGCGGGTTTAGAGCTGTACTTAGTTTCAGCTTACCGCACGCCTGAAAGGCAGGCAACCCTTTATGAAAATAAAGTGCAAAGTTTTATAAAAGAGGGTTTTATGCGAAGCGAAGCTGAAAAGCAAGCGGCAATGTGGGTGGCAAGGCCGTATACTTCCGAACATAATTTGGGGCTTGCGGCAGATTTAACTTCTAAGGATTGGTATAAAGAAAACGATGATTTAACGCAAGAATTTGAGAAAACAGAGCATTATGATTGGCTTTTAGAAAACTGCGCTGATTACGGCTTTATTTTAAGGTACCAAAAAGGCAAAGAGGGCATAACAGGTGTTGCCTTTGAGCCGTGGCATTACAGATATGTTGGCAAACAAGCGGCAAGTATTATAATGCAAAATAATTTGACACTGGAAGAGTTTTTGCAGATGAAAAATTAAGGTTAGATTATTTTTATAATGTAATAAATCTATAGGGTAATTACTTTATAAAATATTTTAACACCTGTCATTCCGAGCGAAGAGAGGAATCCGTTTTTTTTGTTTATTGAAATTTAAGTTTTTTTATATGTTGCTCTAAACCTATAACTTATGTTATTTTAAAAAATTAAAATTACACTTAATAAATATAAAACAAAAAATGTCCCCTTTATTGTACTTTGTTTTTTGTAAAATGTGGTTAACACATTAAATACAAACAAAACAAAAAACAATAAAGGGGATAAATTATGATTAAAATGGCTGAACTTGCACCGAATTACATATTTGATATTTGCGAGGAAAACGAGAGAGAAATATATTTTGCGCCGATAAAAGAGGAAAAATACGTGCGCCACCACTATGATTATTCACGCAATGTAGAAGAAATGGCGTATGTTTCTAACAATTAACAGTTTTCAAGCATCTCAATTTGCTCGCTTATGCGCTTTAAGGTTTCGTTTTTGCCAAGCACGCTCATAAGCTCGCTTGCGCCGCCGGGCGTTACGGCAATGCGGGCAACAGCAATGCGCACCGCAAACATTAGCGCCGCAGCTTTAATTTCACTTTGCTCCGCATAATTTTTAAGTGCGGCAAAAAGCTCATCATTTTGCCAAATTTGTGCATTTTCAAGCACGCTGTAAGCACCTTTTAACATTAAAAGGCAAGTTTGCGGCGTGGTTTTGTTTTTCTTGTTCACATAGTCATCAGGTGTGCACGGCAAGGCTTTTGCCAAAAATTCAACCTTTTGGGGTATTTCACTGAATATAGCTGTGCGAGAGCTTAGCAAAGCGGCAATATTTTCATATTGCGCGTTTGTAAAAGCCGGCAAAGCCTGTTTTAAATAGGGCAAAGCAAACTGCAAAAATTCGCCTGTGCTAAGTTTTTTTATATACTCGCCGTTAAACCATAAAAGTTTATCGTAATCAAAAACAGAGGGAGATTTGCTAACACCGTCAATTGAAAAAACATTGCAGAGCTCGCTTAAAGCGAAAAATTCCTCATTGCTGTCTTTGGGGCACCAGCCCAAAAGCGCAATATAGTTTAAAATGGCATGTGGCAAATAACCTTGCTCTAATAAATCGGCAAAGCTAACAGCACCGTGGCGCTTTGAAAGTTTGCTTACACTGCCGTCGTCACTGCGGCCCATAAGTAGCGGCAAATGCACATATTTTGGGCGCTGCCAATTAAAGGCGTCGTACAACAGCACATATTTCGGCGTTGAGGTTATATATTCACTGCCGCGCACAACATGTGTAATTTGCATCAAATAATCGTCTACAACATGCGCAAAATTATAGGTTGGCATACCGTCGGCCTTCATCAAAATTTGGTCTTGCAATTCTTTGTTTTCGGTTTTAACTTCACCGAAAACTTCGTCAAAATAGCTTGTTGTGCCGTCTAACGGCATTTTTTGCCTTATAACATAACTTGCGTTTGCATTTAGCTTTTCTTGCACTTCGCTTTCGCTCAAATTGCGGCAATGCCTATCGTAGCCGCCAATTTCGCCATCTTCATGTAGTGAGTCAAGGCGCTCTTTCGTGCAAAAACATCGGTAGGCGTGCCCGCTTTCAATAAGTTTTTGGGCGTGCTGTTTGTAAATATCCGCACGCTCGCTTTGAATATAGGGGCCAAATTCGCCGCCAATATTTGGGCCTTCATCATAGTTTAAGCCGGTTATTTTTAATGTGTCTAAAATAACATCGGTGGCACCTTGCACAAAGCGCACTTGGTCGGTATCTTCAATGCGCAAAACAAATGTTCCGCTTGTGCTTTTTGCAAGCAAATAGGCATAAAGTGCCGTTCGTAAATTGCCAATGTGCATATAGCCTGTGGGGCTTGGCGCAAAGCGTGTTTTAATTTTGTTATCCATTATCAGTCTCCGTTATTTTTGTTTTTTTGCTCGTCATATATTATATAATTTACTTATAATTAAATATTTGCTAATCAAATAGCTTTAAAAGCTCTTTTACTTCGTTTATATCTGTTGCCCAGCTTGTGGCAATGCGCACAATTACTTTGCCGTTTTCTGGCGGCTGCCATATTTGCATTGACGCATATTGTGATATTTGTTTGAATTTTTCTTCACTTAAAACAACAAATGTTTGGTTTGTGGGGTTATTGCAAAAAAGTTCATAGCCTTTTTCAGTTAAATGCTTTTTGATAATATTGGCGCACTCAATTGCGTGTGCGCTAATTTTAAAGTATAAATTGTCTTTGAACAGCTCATCAAACTGTATACCCAGCAAATAGCCTTTAGCTAAAAGTGCGCCGCGCTTTTTCATAAGCGTTAAAAATCCTTTGCTAAATTTATCATTGCAAAAAACAAGAGCCTCGCCAAAAAGTGCGCCCACTTTAGTGCCGCCAATGTAAAATGCATCGCATGTGCGGCTTAAAAAGGGCAAGCTCACATCGGCGTCGTTTGCCATAAGCGCATAGCCAAGGCGTGCACCGTCCAAAAAAAGGCGCAAATTATAATCATCGCACACTTTGCGAAGCATAAGCATTTCGTTTTTGCTGTAAATTGCGCCGTTTTCTGTGCTTTGAGATATATAAACAACCTCGGGTTGCACCATGTGCGCAGCGGTTTCGTCCTGTGTGAAATTTTGCATATACGCTCTCACGTCGTCCGCCTGCAAACGCCCGTCATCTGTTGCGTTAAGCTCTATAACTTTGTGCCCTGTTGCCTCAATTGCGCCTGCCTCGTGCACGGCTATATGCCCTGTTTTCGCAGATATAACCGCACCGCATTTGCCTAAAAGCGCATCGAGCGCAAGCGTATTTGCCGCAGTGCCACCCACTAAAAAATGCACTTGTAAATCATCGTTTTCACATGCGGCTTTAATTCGTTTTCTTGCGCTTTCGCAAATTTCATCTTGCGAATAGCCCGTGTATTTATTTGCCGCCTCATTTGCAATGCGCGCTAAAATATTTTCGTGCGCCGCCTGCAAGTAATCACTATTAAAATTCAACATCGGTTTTCCTTTTTTATTTAATTAAGTTTTGCTACAAAATAACGAATTCATTGCACCTAACCTATAGGTTTAGTGCCCTACAGCGAACTTAACTACTTGTCATTTCGACCAAAGTGGATAAGCACCGCAGTGCAATACAAGTGAGCAACCGACGCATAGCGGCGGCACTTAGCGAACTGTAGAAATCCGCACTTTGTGCTTTGCTAACGCACAGGGGTTTAGGATTCCTCTCTTCGCTCGGAATGACTAATATAACTGTACAAAAACTATGCTATAAAAACATATTGATAATTTCTTCATCTTCTTTATTTATAGTTAAAGTATTGCTTAAAATTTTATCGTCGCTTGTTTTAACTGTAATTGTAAATTCACTGCCCTGTTTTAAATTTTGCTTTTGTAATTTTTTTAAAAACAGCATAAACTCGGGGTGGTTAGCTGTGAATTTATCTTTCATTTTCATCGCTTGCAGTAATTTTGTGGGTTTTAGCATATTTCACCTCTTATTAAAATATATGTGCTGAAAACTTGCAAAAGCGGACAAATAAAGCAGGCACAATATAGTATATTATTTAAAAGAGGAATTATGTTAGTGAGTAAGCTTTATTTATATGATGCTTACCTTTGCTTTTAGAAAAATCAAATTAGTTTTTACTGAGTGCCAAAACTGCTGTTTTAAGGCGCTCTGCTGCCAATTTTGTTTTTTCTGCATCGCCGAAAGCTGTAAGCCTGAAATAACCTTCGCCGCAATCGCCAAAGCCTGCGCCCGGTGTGCCCACAACGCCTGCGGTGTTTAGCAGGTAATCGAAAAAGTCCCACGAGGGCATATTTTTTGGGCATTTTAGCCATAAATAAGGGCTGTTTACGCCGCCGTAAAATGTGCAGTTGCATTCTTTTAACGCATTTGCAATTACCTTTGCGTTGTTTTTGTAATATTCAATATTCTGTGCAATTGCCTCTTGGCCTTCGCTTGTGAAAACAGCCGCCGCCGCTTTTTGAATGATATAAGGTACACCGTTAAATTTTGTTGTTTGGCGCCTTAGCCACATTTTGTTTAAAGAGGCGGCATCTCTGCTTAACTCTTTAGGCACAATTGTATAACCACACCTTGTGCCGGTGAAACCTGCCGTTTTTGATAGCGAACAAAATTCAATTGCACAGTTTTTAGCATTTGTAATTTCATAGATGCTGTGAGGCATATCTTCGGTTATAAATGCCTCATAAGCGGCATCGAAAAGAAGCACCGCATTATTTTCAATAGCATAGTTAACCCATAAAGTAAGCCCTGTTTTATCGTAAACGGCGCCTGTTGGGTTGTTTGGGCTACACAAATAAATTATATCAGCTTTCACGTTTTTATCCGGCATGGGCAAAAAGTTGTTTTCCTCGTTTGCATTTGCGTAAATTATTTTGCGCCCCGCCATAATATTTGTGTCTACATAAACAGGGTAAACGGGGTTTGTAACAAGCACTGTGTTATCGCTGTCGAACAAATCGAGGATATTTGCAACGTCGCTCTTTGCGCCGTCGGAAACAAAAATTTCGTCGGTGTCTAAATTTACATTGCGCTTTTTATAATAGCCGGCAATAGCCTCTTTTAAAAAGGGGTAACCTTGCTCGGGGCCATAGCCTTTAAATGTGTCTTTTTGCGCCATTTCATCTGCGCCTGCGTGCAGTGCTTCAATAACAGGCTTTGCCAAAGGCAGGGTAACATCGCCAATTCCAAGGCGAATAATCTCTTTATCGGGGTTTTGTTGCGTAAACTCTGCTATTTTTTTTGCAATTGTTGAAAAAAGATAGCTTTCTTGCAAATTTGCGTAATTATTGTTAATTTTCATTTTGATACTCTCCGTTTTATATTTTTGTATTATTTTTTTATTAATTAATCACTTTATCCAACATGTTAAATTTTTGCAGGGCCTCAATATACTGTGCAACAATTACAAAATTTTGCAAATCTTTTTCGTCCAAACCTCGAATTGCATTTAGCTCATCATGAAGCATTGTGCTACCCTCAACTGTATAAAACCCTGTAACAGTATCAACACCAATAAATATGCGAGTAATATCACCACCCCATATACCCTCGCTATCTTTAGCTTCACAGCAATAAAATTTTTCTCCGTTTCCTGAATTTTCAAGATAAAAGGCTTTTGGGATAGGTGATGTGTTTATAGGCAGTTTTTCTTTATAAATTTCATTCATCATTACATTATCGCAAACTACTTTTAGCGCCTCAGTATCATATATTTCCGTCAAAATATAATGTTTTTGCAAATAATTTAATAATTCTGTGCCACTTATTCGGTTGGGCTTTAACTTGCCTTTGTATTTTTCAAATATATGTTTCCACTGCTCAATTTCAGCATCGGTGGGCATTTTTGTTATCATTAAATTGCTCCAATCGTGATGTAAATAATATATTAATTCACAATTTATTACATTGATACGAATACCTGTGCAGGGAATTTATTTTGAAAATTTCTGTAGCGTATCCGATGGAATGTAAAGTATACAATGCGTTTCCTACACATTATGCTCAATAAACTTTACAGTTGTTAAAAACTCTACTCGTGCGGATTTTGAACGGTTTAATCTCAAATTCTCATTAAATATCTCGTAAGTTTTAGAAATTTGTTCTATCTCATCAGTTATTTTCTTAGCTTATCAAAATCCATTAAATGCCCTCCATTGATTATATAAATAACACGCAACTCACCAATTGTCATTCCGAGCGAAGTCGAGGAACCCGTAACTCCTTGCGTTATCAAAGCGCAAAGTGCGGATTTCTACAGTTCGCTAAGTGCCGCCGCTATGCGTCGGCCGGTCACTTGCATTGCACTACGGTGCTTATCCACTTCACTCGAAATGACAGGTGATAAGGTTTGCTACACATCATATAAATAACCTATGCCTCAAAGCTTTTATTAAATATTTAGCGTAAACTAAACTTTCACAAAAACAAACTTAAGTGCTCGAAAAAATTGGGGTAAGATTTTTGCACGGCATCGGCGCCATCAATTTCGCTTTCGCCCTTGCCCTGCGCCGCAATTTCAGCACATGCAACACTCATTGCCATAACAATTCTATGGTCGTTATGTGCGTTTAAATTTTTGCAGCTTTTAAGGTTTTCACGCACACCTTTTATATAAACTTCATTTTGCGTGGCTTTAATTTCACCGCCAATTTTTTGCGCCTCGCACTGCATTGCTTCAATGCGGTCGCTCTCTTTATCGCGCAGGCGTGCCGCATTTAACAGTGCGCTTTCGCCCTCGCAAAAAAGTGCAAGCACCATTAAAATCGGCCCTAAATCCGGGCAGTTGGCAATATCTGCCTTAAACGCCTTAAGGCGGCCCTCGCCATTGCTCACCGTTATATTATCGCTGTGTGTTTCAATTGCAGCGCCGCAATTCTTAAGGATATCGAATATAACAGCGTCGCCTTGCAATGTGTTTTGTTGCATGTTTTTTATTGTTATTTGCTTGCCTGAAATTGCCGCAAGCACTGCAAAAAATGCTGCTTGTGAATAATCGCCACCCACGGTGTAATTTTGTGCTTTGTAGTGCTGGCCGCCTTTAATTTTAAAAGTATAAGGGCTTTCAACTTCTATATTAACGCCAAAACTTTGCATTGCTTGCAAAGTTAAATGCACATAATTTTCGCTTTCAAAAGGCGGTGCTATGTTAATTACACTGTTGCTTTTTAAAAGAGAAAGTGCAAATAAAAGCCCACTTATAAACTGGCTGCTAACATCGCCTTTAACAGTGTATTCACCTGCACAAAGCGCACCGTTTATTTTTATAGTTTCGCTTGTTTGGCTAAAATAAAGCCCTTTTTCGGCAAACAAATTTTGGTAAACGCTCTGTGAGCGCTGCATCAATTTACCGCCGCCGCAAAATGTGTTTTCTGCATTGTTTAAGCTGAAAAGTGGAATTAAAAAGCGCAGTGTACTGCCGCTTTCGCCGCAATTAATTTTTTCGTTTGGAACTTTCAGGGTGCCGCCGTTTGAATAAATGCCCTCAACTTTCGCTATATGCGTTTTTTCATCATAGTTTATTTTTGCGCCAAGCAATGTTAGTGCACGCATGGTTGCACGCATATCTTCAGAGGGGATTATGCCGTGCAAAACGCTATTGCCATCAGTTAAAGCGGCGCAAATAAGCGCACGGTGCGCCATGCTTTTTCCGGGCGGCGCAGTAATTTCGCCGCCGTTTTTTATTGCACTTATTTTTTGAGGCATATGTGTTCCTCCGTTTTGTAAAGGACGAACAATGCCGCCTTCTATCGTGTTTTTAAGTTTGCGTAAATTGCAACGCCTCAAACAGGCATGGAAGCCTGTCCCTACGGTGCGGTTATGGGTTGCTTAACCTTTTCTAACGCCTCTGCCAATAATTTTTGCAATTTCTGTGCAGTTTTTAACCGTAGCTTCAAACTTATCGGGGCGAAGGGTTTGTGCGCCGTCGCTAAGTGCCTTTTCGGGGTTTTGGTGCACTTCAATAATAAGCCCGTCGGCACCGGCGGCAATAGCCGCAAGCGACATGCTATGAACATACCTGTAATTTCCTGTGGCGTGGCTGGGGTCAATAATTATAGGCAAATGCGTTTTTTCTTTAATGATGGGCACAACAGATAAATCTAATGTGTTGCGTGTATATTTTTCAAAAGTGCGTATGCCGCGCTCGCACAAAATAACATTCTCGTTGCCGCCCGCCATAATATATTCAGCGCTCATAATCCACTCTTCAATGGTGCTTGCAAGCCCACGCTTAAGCAAAACAGGTTTGCTCATTTTGCCAACAGCTTTTAAAAGTTGGAAATTTTGCATATTTCTTGCGCCTATTTGAATAAGGTCTACATATTGTTCAAACTCGTCAATTGCCTCTTCGCTCATAAGCTCGCTAACAATGGGTAGGCCTGTTATTTGCCTTGCATTAGCCATTGCAATTATGCCCTTTGTGCCCATGCCCTGGTAAGCATAGGGGCTTGTGCGTGGTTTATATGCGCCACCCCTTAGCATACAAGCACCGGCTTGTTTCACTTCTTTAGCTATGGCAATTGTGTGCTCCTCGCTCTCTATACTGCACGGGCCGCCAATAATAACAATGTCGCTTTCGCCACCAATGGGTATGCCGCCCACGTTTATAATGCTGTCTTGCTTATGGAAAAGGCGGTTTGCCTTTTTAAAGGGCTCACTCACACGGCGCACATTGTCTACAAAAGGGTTTGCACGCACATGGTCGTCGTCTATAACTGTTGTGTCGCCAACAAGGCCAAACACATTGTAATCTGTGCCTTGAATTATAGTTACAATAAGCCCTTGTGCTTCAAACTCGGCTTTAATTTTGTCAATTTCAACTTGCGGTGTGCCTTTTTTTGTGCTTATTATCATTTTGTTTTCCTTTCCTGTGCTGTGGTTGTTTTTGTTTTGTATTGTGTGTTAAAATCTATTCCCTAAAATCAATAGCATCTATTTGCGCAACATAGGCTATCCATCAGCGCATAAAACACTTGCTAAAAAGTTGAACTGTTAACCTATAAAGGCTTTCATCGCGCTAACATAACCCTGTTTGCCCTCGCCGATAAAATGCCATTTGCACGCCATGCCGGCATAAGATATTTGCCTAAATGCTTCACGCTTAGTTATATCGCTTAAATGCACCTCTGCGCTTGGCAAATTAACCGCTTTTAGTGCGTCTAAAATGGCGATGCTTGTGTGGGTGTAAGCAGCAGGGTTAATTATTATGCCATCAAATTTATTGAGCGCATCTTGAATTTTTTGCACAATGTCACCCTCGTAATTGCTTTGGTAAATTTCTGTTTTTATGCCTAATTTTTTTGCCTCATCTTTAATGTAATTTTCAAGCTGTTCATAAGTTAAAGTGCCGTAAATTTCAGGCTCTCGGGTGCCAAGCATGTTTAAATTAGGGCCGTTTATTATAAGCAAATTCATGGAATTTTTCCTCGCAATCTTTTGCCGCCTTTTGGGCAGAAACAGTGTTTTCTATTGTTATATCAGCAATTTTTTTGTATATAGGCTCGCGTTTTTCAAAAAGCAATGCAAGGGCGTTTTCATCGGTGCTAAGCGGGCGCCCTTTGCCTTTTTGCAAGTTTTCAAGTGGCCTATTTATATATATTACTATGCCGTTTTGTAAAAGGGCATCTATATTGCTTTGCCTTAAAATTGCACCGCCGCCGGTGGCTATAACAGCACCGGTGTGCTTGCTAATTTCTTCGCAAATTTCACTTTCCAAGTTTCTGAATGCCTGCTCGCCCTGTTGCTCAAAAAGGTTTTGTATGCTCATGCCTGCACGTTGAACGCAAAGCGTGTCAGTATCTATAAAAGGGCGTTTAAGTGCGTTTGCAAGCAAAGTTCCAATGTGAGATTTACCACTGCCGGGCATACCAACAAGCACTATATTTGCCATTTTTGCACTTAAGTATTTTGCTGTTTTTTCAATTTCTTCATCTGCGATAACGCTGTTTGAAAAAATTTCAGCTGCACATTTTGCCTGCGCCACAAGCATTGTAAGCCCATTTACCGCCGCAATGCCCCTTTGCCTTGCCTGCATAATTAAAGTTGTGTTTTGAGGGTTGTAAATAACATCTAAAACAGCTTGTAAATTCGGATAAATATAATTTTCGCCATCGGGCTTTAAAAGCAAATTAATAGGTGCTTGCAAATTGTTAGGATACATGCCAACGGGCGTTGTATTAATAATTATCTCAATATTTTGCAGTGTTTTTATATTATCGTAATCTGTAAAAACATAATTTTCGCTGTTTAAATGGCTTTTGTTTTTGCGCCCTGCAATGTATATTTTTTTAGCTTTTTCGTCCTTTAAAACTGCTAAAACAGTGCGCTGAGTGCCGCCTGTGCCCAAAATCAGCACTGTTTTGTTTTCAAAACTCACATCAGCACATCTTGCCATATATGAAAAGCCTGCATAATCGGTGTTGTAGCCGTGCAATATACCGTTTTTATTAACAATGGTGTTGACAGCGCCAATTTGCTGCGCGTGTTTATCTATAAAAGAGCAATAGGGAATAACGCTTTGCTTATAGGGAATGGTTACATTTATTGCCTTAAAATCGGCGTTTTGCATAAATTTATCAAATAAAAATTGTGTTGGTAATTCCTTTAAAACATAGCTGTAAGAGCACATTTTTTCGTGAATAGGCTTTGAAAAACTGTGCTTTAAAGTTTTGCCTATAAGCCCGTATTCCATGCTTTGCCCTCCTGCCACGATGTACCAAAAGCTAAATTGCATAAATCGGCAACGGCAATTGCAACAGCGCAAGTTTGCACAACACGTGCACGGTGAACAATGCAAGGGTCGTGCCTGCCTTCTATTTCAAGCTGCGCATTTTTTTTGTTTGCAAAATCCACCGTTTCTTGCTTTTTAAATATGCTTGGGGTGGGTTTAATAACGCTGTTTATTATAACGGGCATGGCATTTGTTATGCCGCCGTTTATGCCGCCATTGTTGTTTGTTTTTGTTTTAATTTGCCCCTCGCTCATGCAAAAAGCGTCATTTGCCTCGCTTGCTCGCATATCTGCAAAGGCAAACCCTGCGCCAAAACTAACGCCTTTAAGTGCCGGTATGCCAAATAAAATTTGCGCCACCACGCTTTCAAAACTTGAAAACATAGGCTCGCCCAAACCGCCGGGAATGCCTGTTATCACAGTTTGCAATAAGCCGCCCACGCTGTCGCCCTCGCTTTGAGCTCTTTCAATTTCGGCAATCATTTTTTGTTTTGCGCTTTGGCTCAATGTGCCGAAATTGCTGTTTTGCAACTGCAAAATTTGCGCTTTAAGCTCGCTTTCATTGCTTGAAAAGCACTCGTCGTCTATGCCGGCACAGCGCTTAATTTGTGTTTCTATCAGAATGTTTTTTTGCTGTAATAAATGCAAAAATATGCTGCCTGCGGCAACTAAAGGCGCTGTTAGCCTGCCGCTGAAATGCCCGCCGCCGCGCTCGTCTTGAAAGCCCTTGTATTTGAGGTGCGCGGTGTAATCTGCATGGCCGGGGCGTAGCAAATTTTGTGTTTTTTTATAGTGAGAACTGTTTGTGTTTGTGTTTAGAATATTAAAACTTAATGCACTGCCCGTGGCACAGCCGTTTTTAACTCCGGATAAAAACACAACCTCATCTGCCTCGGTTCGTGGTGTGGAAATTTTGCCAACGGCCCTGCGTTTTTGCATTTGCGCTTTTATAAATTGCTCGTCTATTTTAACGCCTGCACAAAGCCCTTGCACAACACCGCCTATAGCCGCACCGTGGCTTTCGCCAAAAACGGTAAAGCTAAGCGCATTTCCAAAAGTATCCCTCATATTTCACCTCTTGAGTTATTGTAAGTTGTTAGCGGTGCGTCC
>CAYJIT010000010.1:38913-63805 GCA_964370365.1 uncultured Bacteroides sp.
TCGGCTTCGCTCGGAATGACAGAGGACGGATTCCTCGGCTTCGCTCGGAATGACAGAGGACGGATTCCTCGGCTTCGCTCGGAATGACACAGAACAAATTCAGCCGCCAATAACTAAATGCCATCAATAATAATTTGCTTCAATTCCTCTTTGCTAACTTTTTTTAAATAAGCTTCGCCCTCTTTGGCAACACGCACAATATTTATATAAGTGCTACCTGCTTTTTTATCGTGCAGGGCTTTTTCATAAATTTCATCGCTGTTAAAGTTAATTTTGAAAGGTAAATTAAGCCTTTTAAAAACACCAACAGTTCTTTGTTTTAGCTTTTCGTCGTCTATCATAAAAAGCGTGCCTAAAGCAACAGCTTCACCGTGGTAGTAATTGCTGCAAACTTCAATTGCGTGCCCTATGGTGTGCCCTAAATTTAAAAGCGCACGAGGGCCTGTTTCACGCTCATCTTGTTCAACTATTTGCTTTTTAACCATAAGTGCGCTGTGCAAAATTTGCTCTATATTTTCTTTCACATTAATAGTTTCAAACATATTAAATAGTTTGGCATCGGCTATTAAGCCGGCTTTAACCGCCTCTGCAATGCCGGCGTTATAGTGGCGCTCACTTAAAGTTGAAAGGCAGTTTGGGTCTATTAAAACAAGGCGAGGTTGGTGAAAAGCACCCACAATGTTTTTGGTTTCGCTAAAATTTATGCCAACTTTGCCGCCTATGGAGCTATCAATTTGTGAAAGCGTTGTGGTTGGGCAGTTTATAAAATCCACACCACGCATATATGCGCTTGCAACAAAACCGGCAAGGTCTCCCACAACTCCGCCGCCAACGGCAATTACAACATCGTTTCTTGTGAAATTATATTTGTGCATAATTTTTAAAAGGCGCTCAAAACACGCTATGCTTTTGCTTTGCTCGCCCTGTGGCACAATAGCCGCATAACCTTGTTTGCATTGCTGTAAAACAGCATCCACATATTGTGGCGGCACACCCTCGTCGCTTACAATAAGTGCTTTACGGTCTATATTAATTAAAGAGCCAAGCCGTATTAATGCGCCTTTTTTAACTATAATATCGTAACTGCGTTCGCCCAAATTCATTGTAAGTTTCATATAAAGCTCCGTTTAGTGGTGTTATATTTACATTTGAAAATTGTTAATGCGGTGAATTTTAACCTTTTTTATTAGAGTAAACGCCCAAAACTCTAACTGTGTTACAGTGCTCGCTTAGTGCAATTAAAAGCTCCTTAGAAGGCGCGCCTAAAAGCTCTGTATAAAAATAATATGCCCAGTTAACATTTGGCATGGGGCGGCTTTTTATGCAATCCATATTATAGCCGTGCTGTGCAATTTCGGCTAAAACCTTTGCCAAGCTGCCCGCTTTGTGCGAAACAGTAAACAAAAGGCTAAAGCGCTCTTCAACATTTTGGCTTTGTGTTTGTTTTTGTGGTGTTTTCTTATTTATGTTCAGCACGACGTTTGGTTTTGTGCGTTCTATCACAATAAAGCGTGTTGTGTTGCTTTGGCTACTGTTCACATCGCTTGCAAGTATGTCAAGCCCATAAAGCGTTGCTGTGCTTTTGCCGGCAATGGCTGCAAGGCTTTTGTCGTTTTTTTCTGCAATAAATTTTGCGGCAAATGCGGTGTTTGGCATTTCGGCAGTGCTTAAATTCAGCTTTTGCAAAAAATCTCGGCTTTGTTGCAGTGCCTGTGTGTGGGAATAAACAGTTTTTATATCGCTTAATTTTGCGCCTTTAACGCAAAGCAAATTTTGGCTTATAGGCAAATCGTATGTTGCACTAACATTAATTTCTTCATTGGCAAAGCATAAATCAAGCACGTCGCTAACATCGCCTGCGGTGCTGTTTTCAAAAGGCAAAACGCCTTTTTGCGCACTGCCCGTGAGCACCGCAGTAAAAACGTCTTCAAAAGTTTCGCATGGCTTTAAATTTCCGTGTTCAAATAAATTTTGTGCCGCCATATGTGAAAAAGCGCCCATTGCACCTTGGTAGGCAATTGTGTTTATGCATAGCATTTCGCTTTGCATTGCACGTGAAATTTCCATGGTTTTTTCTATAAAACTTTTGTAAAATTTCTCGTAATTTTTGTTTGGCAAGCGCTGTATATTTTTATTTATAACTTCAAGTTCACGCACAGAATCGAGCACAGGTAAATTGTGCTGTTTTTTATACTCTAAAACTGTTTCAACCGCTTGCATACGCTCGCAAAACAGCCTTGCCATTTCTTTGTCTGTTTCGTCAATTTTATTGCGTGCCAATGTTAAGTTATCCATTCTATTGCTCCCTAACGGCTTATTGTTTTACATATAAAATATATTATAACATATTTTATGGTTTTTTTCTATAGAATTCGGGCAAATATTTGTCATTTTGAGCGAAGCCGATGAATCCGTAACCCCTGTGCGCTTTCAACACGTAAAGTACGGATTTCTACAGTTCGCTAAGTGCCGCCGCTATGCGTCGGTTGCTCACTTGCATTGCACTGCGGTGCTTATCCACTTTGGTCGAAATGACAAGTGATTTAATATTCTATGTTGCTCTAAACCTATACTTTAAATGCAAATAAAGCGTAGCGCAAAATAACAGGCATAAAAAAAGCTGAATTAACATACATTTCAGTATAACGGCTATGTGTATTAAAAAATAGTGGAAAATATATATTAACAAGGAGGATGGTTTTGTGTTTGTTATGACATTTAGGAAAAAAGGGCTTAAAAAAGTAGGGGTAATTTCGCTGTGTGTAGCGCTTGTTGCTTTTGCAATATTTGGCGTTAATGCGCTATTTTTTAGCAGTGAAGAGCCAAGCAGTGAAGTTGCGGCGGCACTTAGCACACCACTTTCAAGCGCGCAAGATTTAGTTACATTTCTGCAGGGGTTCGGCGTGCAAGCAGATTTGGCAACAGCAACCGTAACAAGTGTTACAGTGCCTAAAAAATGGGATGAAAGCTTTGAGGCATTTAACGAAGTTATTGAGCAAAGCGGCTTAACTCTTGATAAGAGCAAAGGAAAACAAGTGGATAAATGGGCGCTTTTGGTGCCATCGCAAAGCACAGAGGAAGAAAAGAGTTACGCCATAGTTTTAGTGGAAGATAACAAACCGGTGGGCGCATATATATTGCAAAAACCCTCGGGCGAAGTTTTGCCGCTTGAAAGCGCAGAGCAAGCAGGAGCGCCGTTAACGCAAGAGGAGATTGAAGCAAATGATAATTTTGCAAGCGGCACCGAAGTTATTGTTGTAACTGATGGCGAAGACATGGCACAAAATGTTGAGGCTGTTGACAATGAAGAAATTATAACACCCGAAGCAACACAGGAAGTGGCGGGAGATATGCCAACAGAGTGATTTTAAAAATGAAAAAAAGCTGTAGCGGTTACAAATTCGCTACAGCTTTTTTATGATATAAATTTTTGCTATATTAAAAAATATATAATGCTATAATTATTGACAAACAAAGGCACAAAACCGTTTATTAAGCCACCAATGTGTTAAATAAATCAACATTTGCATGGTAATACTGCTCTAATTGTTCATCGCCTTGCAAGGAGGTATCCTCGAAAATGCGAAGCACCACCGTGTAATTGCCAAAAACAGTTTGCGCATCGTGAGAATTCTGCATAAAATCTGTAAATTCAGAGTTTATATTGCTCAGCACTGAACTGTCCTGCCATTTAACACCCAATTCGTCAAAATTAATTTGTTCGCTGTTTGGCGTTGTGCCGTCATTATATGCAAACATGCCATACTGCTGTTGAAAGCTTTCCACATCATCTGTTATAAAAATCATGCTGGTGCCAAGCTGTAAATCTGCCATAATTCTTGTAACATTCGCCATTTGCGTATTTGGGTCTACCGTCGAAGCCGTTTGCGTTTGTTCGCTGGTTTGAGCCGTGCTTTCTTCGCTTGTTGGCGGGGCGATGGTGTATTGGTTAATGTAAACCTCCACCGAGCCGTCACCGTTTAAATCTTGCGCATAAGGTGTAAGCTCTGCTTGCAAAAGCTCTAATGCCTCGTTTGGTAATGCAGAATGGTTTAAAAGTGCAATATTATAATCAGGTTCAACTTTAGATAGTACGTCAACCATAAAGAACACAATTAAAATTATTGCGGCAATAACGGCAAAAATAATATTTTTATGATAGTGCCAAAAATTGTCGAATTTCTCTTTTTTTGTGTAAACTTTCTCAGGTTCATTTTCTTCATGCTTAATGTTTAACGTGTAACGTGCACTCGCCAATTTTTTCACACTTTCTTATGTTATTTTTGTACTTGTGTTTTGTTTTATATGGATAAGTTTGCAAATTAGCCATATTATGGTTCGTTACTGAAGAAATCTTCCAAACCGCCTTCTCCAAAGAACTCATCTAAATCGCCTTCGCTACCATCGCCAAAAAACTCTTGCGCGTCGGAGTTTGCGTCCTCGTCGGCAGTTGCACTGCGCTCTTGCAATGTAACGTTAACGGTTTCAATTTTATCTTCACGAACTATTTGTAATGTTACAGTGTCGCCAACTTCTTTGCCCTCAAGGTAACCGGTTAAATCCGATGAAGTGGA
Source organism: uncultured Bacteroides sp. (assembly GCA_964370365.1). GTDB lineage: Bacteria > Bacillota > Clostridia > Oscillospirales > Ruminococcaceae > Ruthenibacterium. The sequence continues at coordinate 43,488 of CAYJIT010000010.1, forward strand.
GACTGCAATGTCGTCAATTCCCATAATTAAATCCATAGGCATTAAACCTGCCGCTTGTGCGCCGCTGCCATCGTTAACGCCTATAATATAAACACCAAAGCGGGCAACACCGTAATCCATAGCTGTTTGTGCATCGGAAATTTCCACAACGGTAATTCCCATTGCAGGCCTGCCTGTAACATAGCCGTTTTCCATAAGCTCGGTTGTAATTTCAAGCGCATTGTCAATGGGTATTGCAAAGCCTAAGCCCTCAGCTTCAATATCGCCGGATTTTGCTGTAACTATGCCTATTAGCTCGCCCCTTGAATTAAACAAACCGCCGCCGGAATTGCCCGGGCTAACCGCTGCATTTGTTTGAAGAAGTGTTAACTCTTGGCCCTCAACATAAATTTCACGGTCAAGTGCGGAAATAATGCCGTCTGTAACAGTGCCGCCTAATGTGCCAAGTGGGTTACCCACAGCCATTGCAAAATCGCCCACAGATAAATTGCTCGATGAGCCGAGCGTTGCCGCAGGAAGATTGGTGGCATCTATTTTAAGCACCGCTAAATCTGTTGTTGCATCCTCGCCTACAACTTGTGCAACATGCTCGGTTTTATCGCTTAAAGTAACTTTAATTTGCTGTGCACCCTCAATAACATGTGCGTTGGTTATAATGTAACCGTCGGTGGAAATTATAACGCCACTGCCTGCGCCATCGGCAACATATTGGCCGAAAACAGGGTTTAAAACAGCTTGCTCTGTCATAATTTCAACAACACTTGGTGAGGCAATGCCTGCAATTTCAGAAACAGATAAGCCGCCGTTTGCTGTTGCAACTGCGCCGTTTTGAGCGCTGTCTGTAATATTTTGGGTAATAACAGTGGAATTATTTTCACCGTCATTAGCTAAAAGGCTGCCAATATAACCGCCGCCAACGCTTATTCCGGCAAAAAACACTGTTGCCAAAATAAAAGATAAAACCCTTTTGCCTTTGCCTTGTGCCTTAGGCATTTTTTGTTGCTCATTTGGCACTTGCGCATAACTGTTATAATTCACAGCGTGCGGCATTTCCTTAGAAGAGTAAGAATATTGCCCGTTCATTGTGTTTTGCGTGGCATTGTTTTCCCTATTTGATATATTGTTATACAAATCGGAATAATTGTAATCTTGATTATCGTTGTTCATAATAAACTCCATTCTGTGCACAGCACAAATATTTATTGCTATGGTTTAATTATAAATATCAAATATGAAAAAAAATGAAAATTGTTGTGAAAAAAAGGTGAAAGTTATTAGAAAGAAAGCATATTGCCGTTTATGCCGTAAATAACAAGCGAGAGAATGGCGAGAAAAATTAAATTTATAGGAAGGCCTTTTAATGCAGCGGGCACAGCGCTGTTTTGTATTCTTTCTTCACTTAGTTTCATCAAGAATAAAACGCCTGAATAACCTATGCCACTACCAAGCGCAAAGCCCAAAATTTGGGCAAAGTTAAACCCTTGAACAGAGCTTATTAATAATGTGCCCATAATGCAAGTGTTAAAACATGCTGCCGGTAAAAAACCAAGAACATTAGAGGAAACATCGGGTTTTAAAATGGCGGCTAAAGCTATTAACATAAATAAAAACACTATGCTTGTGCACACAATTACTATAAGCGGCCTTATATAGTCGAAATATAAAAAGCCATCGCCAAGAAGCTCTATGGCAAAGTAGTAAAGTAGGGCGCAAAGAAGCTGAACAACACAAAGTAATGCGCAAAAAACCTTCCCGCTTTCATCATCTTGTGCAATTTTAACAAGGCGGCTGATGCCTAATGCGCGCCCTAAAACTGCGTTTTGTACAAAAACCGCAATAAAAGAATAACTTATAAAGAGCAATATAGCATCAAAAACATCTCTTATACCTTCTATATTAAACACTCCCGTTCGTTTGTGAATTTGTTTTTTGAATAAAAAATTATTTGCTTTTAGCAAAAAGCGCTACAGATATAAATTTAGCGCAAAAACTAAAAGTCTTCGTTTGCAACAAATTGCTCATCGTGTAAATAGCGCTTAATTATTGTGCAAACACTGCGCCAAACCGCCATTAAAAGCGCTAAAAATATAAAACCGCCAACTGGTTGCGTTGCAATGGGGAAAGGCGCGCTATTTATAATTGGAACTGCAAATAATGTTCCTGCGCCTAAAAGCTCTCTTAAAACACCTGTGCACATTAAAACAAGAACAAAGCCAAAAGAGGTGGTAAGCCCTTTTTTGAACGCTTTGTTTGGGTTTTCCGCAATAACGTTTTCATAGCGCTTTAAAATAATGGGGTCCATAACCAAAAGCGGCAAATAAAGCCCAACTTGAACTATATGTGCATTTGTAAACAAAATGCTCAAAATGTGGTAAACACCTATAAAAACTATGCCGCTGCTTAGCGCATAAATTATGCACCTAAAGCGTGCAGGCATACGCAGGCACAATATGCTTGCTAAAAAGCGTGTGGGCATTAAAAGCAAAAGTGCCGCAACACTAAGCAAAAGTGCGTTTTGCCCACTGCTGCAAGCCATAAGCAAAACAGAAAGCCCAAGCCCTTGCATTATAACAGGGTTGTTTAGCAAAATGCGCTCGCGCCTTATTTTTCGCTCAAGCTCAATAATATAATTTGGTTTTTCATTATGTTTTGTGTTTTTATCGCTCATGCTTTGCCCTCCACAGTGCCGTTTAAATCTGTTTTCACTTTAATGCGCCTTTTAATGGATTTGGAAAATAAATGCGACATTAACCTATCGAGGCCCAAAGAAAAAACATTTGTGCAAATAAGTGCAAAGCAAGTGCCTATATCATAAAACCCGAAATAGCGGAAAAGCATGGTGAAAATTCCGAATAAAACAGCGTAAACTATTTTGGCATCAAGCCTTTTAGGAAGTAAAACGTCATCGTTTAAAAGGAAAATAGCCGCAAAAATAATAGCACCGCCAAGCAATTCAAAATAAACCGATAAGAACCGCAATTGCATATCTTGTGCGTTCCACGAATTGTAAAAACCGCCTATGCGAGGGAACAAGAAAGATATTAAAGCGCATACAAACAAATAAATTAGTGGCAAATAAAATGATATTCGTTTTTTCATCCATAAAAAAGCGGCGCAGGCAATAAGCACCAAAAATGCACTGGTGCCCATTGGCGAGGGGTAATTGCCGAGCAATAAATCGAAATTGCTAAGTGCAGGGCGCCCGCCGGCCTTTAAAACTGTTAATAAACCGGGGTTTAGCTGTGCAACTATAGGTTGCAAAAGCGGCAGTGCGCTGTTTGTTTGCGCATATACAAACATTTGCGACGGCCAGCTAATTGCGGATATGCAAAAGCCCACTGCAACAGGAGAAAACACATAAAACCCATAGCCGCCAAAAGCAGCCTTTCCTATAAGCACGGTGGCTAAAACAGTTACAAATGCAATGTAATATGGAATGTTTGCGGGCAACATTAATGTTACAATAAGCGCAAAAGCCATGCTGCTTATCTCGGATTTATCCCGTTGCATACGCCTTAATGCACTTATGGCTCTATCGCACAAATTAGCTGTAATCAAAGCTAAAAGCGCAAGAGCAAGAACACGAAAACCATACATATAAATGCTAAAACCGTAAAGGGGTATTGTCATTAGTATAAAATCTAAATGTGTTGCGCTTGCGGGATGGCGCGGAAGTATAATATTATCGCTTTGCATAAATTTCTCCGTCAATAGTTTTTATCACATTAGTGTGAATTTATATTTGCAAATAAAAGGAATGGTGAACGCTTATTAAAGCGCAGATAAAGCAGCGTTTTTAAGGGCTGTTATAGCTTGCTCGTAGTTTTGTGTGCAAAAAACACTGCTGCCTGCAACAAGTGCGTTGGCGCCGGCTTTAACGCAAAGCGGCGCTGTTTGTTCGTTTATGCCGCCGTCAACTTCTATGCGAAGCGAGAAAAGCTCACGGCTGTCTGCCTCTTTGCGCAAAAGCGCTATTTTATCGAGCGCACTTGGCAAAAATTCTTGCCCACCGAAACCCGGTTCCACAGACATTATCAAAACCAAGTCTATCTTATCAAGCAATGGCAAAATTGCCTGTGGCGGCGTTGATGGCTTAATAGATACGCCCACAAGAGCGCCGTTTTTGCGTATGGCATCAATAGTTGCAAGTGGCTCGTTTTCACTTTCACAGTGAAATGTTATGCGGTTTGCACCGGCTTTTGCAAAATCTTCAATATAATTTAATGGGTGTGTAACCATTAAATGAACATCGTAAACGGCATTTGGCAAATATTGTTTAAGCGATTTTAAAACAGGCGCACCTATGCTTAAATTTGGCACAAAATGCCCGTCCATAACATCGAAGTGAAGTTCTTTTATGCCGCAATCCAAAACCTTTTTACAGTCTTCTCCAAGCATTGCAAAATTTGCAGATAATATAGATGGTATAATTTGTACTTTCATAAAAATCTCCATTCTGTGTGAAATATAAATAATATGTAGATTTCAATTGTCGTTCCGAGCGCAGTCGATGACGCACCGCAGTGCTAATGCCGGCGAGCAACCGACACGCAAGTGTCGGCACTTAGCGAGTGGCTGAATCCGTACCCCTGTGCGTTTTCAAGGCGCAAAGTGCGGATTTCTCCGCTTCGCCAAGTGCCGCCACTTGCGTGGCGGCCAGTCACTTGCTTTGCACTGCGGTGCTTATCCATTACAGTCGAAATGACAGGCGGTTAGGTTTGCACACATTATATAAATAACCCGCAGGGGCGCAATCAATTTCCGCCCGCTATAAATTTGTGTTTCTCGGGCGAATATAGAATTCGCCCCTACTTAAAAACCCACCATTATATCTTCTTTGAGCAATTGTTATGATTACAAAACCCATAATGAAAAACACTACAAAAATAAACCATCCATAAGCAGTTTTTGCAACATAGTCTATAATAGCAGTTAATATCATACCAACACCAATTAATAGTACACCATTGCTCATCAGCTGAGTATATGCTTTTTTATCTTGCTCTTTTACCTTAGTATAATGATATTAGTGAATAAGCGAAATTTTTTCTTTTTTCCAAATAAAATATCCTATGGTGATAACAACAAAACCTATAATTGATAAAACAATTAATTCAATTAACATTTTAGCGCTTCCTACTATACAAATAATATTATACAATTTTTTAAGCTGAAATGCAAATGCAACAAAAAACCCGCTTAGGAAGTTTAAGCTTTCCAAGCGGGCTTTTTATTATGGTAAATTATTTATAAAGCTCTGCCAAGCGAGATAGATACTCGTATTTATCTTGCGCAACATTTGCTGCTTTTTCAAACAACATTTCAGCTCTATCGGGGAATGCACGAACTAAGCGGCTGTAGCGAGTTTCATTGTTGATGAACTCTTCATAGCTTGCAGTAGGTGCTTTGCTGTCCATTGTGAACGGGTTTTTGCCCTCTGCTTTTTTGCGTGGGTCAAAGCGGAACATATTCCAATAGCCTGCTGCAACAGCATTTTTCATCTCTAATTGGCAATTTGTCATGCCGCCTTTAATGCCGTGCATTTCGCAAGGCGAGTAGCCGATGATAAGTGATGGGCCGGGATAGCTCTCTGCCTCAAGAATTGCATCAAGAGTTTGTTTTTGGTTAGCGCCCATTGCAATTTGTGCTACATAAACATAGCCGTAGCTCATTGCAATTTCTGAAAGGCTTTTTTTGCCTATGCCTTTACCTGCAGCGGCAAATTGTGCAACTTGGCCAATTTGGCTGGCTTTAGATGCTTGGCCGCCTGTGTTAGAGTAAACTTCTGTATCGAATACCATGATGTTTACATCTTCGCCTGCGGCAAGAACGTGGTCAAGGCCGCCAAAGCCGATATCGTAAGCCCAACCGTCGCCGCCGAATATCCATACAGATTTCTTAGCGAGGTATTGCTTTTTGTTAATAATTTCTTTGCAAAGCTCTTCTTTTGGGTTTTCGCCTATTGCGGCAACTAAAGCGTCGCTTGCAACAAGGTTTTCGTTGCCGTTTGCAATTGTGGCAATATATTGCTCTGCGGCGGTTTTAATTTTTGCATCGCTCGCTGTGCTTGCAAGCTCGGTAACTTTTTCAATTAAGTTATCGCGCAAGGCTTTTTGGCCTAAATACATGCCAAAACCGTGCTCTGCATTATCTTCAAACAAGCTGTTTGCCCAAGCGGGGCCACGGCCTGATAGTTTGTGCCTTGTGTATGGGCTTGCGGCAGCGGGGCCACCCCAAATTGATGAACAACCTGTTGCGTTAGAAATGAACATTCTCTCGCCGAAAAGTTGTGTTATTAAGCGAGCATAGCTTGTTTCGGCACAACCTGCGCAAGAGCCCGAGAACTCTAACAACGGTTGGTTGAATTGGCTGCCTTTAACTGTTGTTTGTGCAGGCATGTTTTCTTTTTTGTCAACATTTGCAACGCAGTAGTCGAATGCATCTTGTTGGTCTAATTGAGCTTCTTGGCTCTCCATAACAAGTGCTTGTGCGGGGCAAACTTGTGCGCAAACACCACAGCCCATGCAGTCCATCGGTGAAACAGCAAGTGTGAACTCATAGTCCTCACAGCCTTTGCCGTTCATCTTTTTAGATTTCAGGCATGAAGGCGCCGCCGTTTTTTCATCTACTGTTAAAGCATATGGGCGAATTGTTGCGTGTGGGCAAACATAAGCGCATTGGTTGCACTGTATGCATTTGTCAACAATCCAGTTTGGAATGCTAACTGCAACACCGCGTTTTTCATAAGCAGATGCGCCCTGTGCGAATTCGCCGTTAACGTGGTCTGTAAAAGCGGAAACAGGTAAGCTGTCGCCAACGTTTTTAGCAATTGGCTCAAGCAAGTTTTCAACCATTTTAACTGTGTTTGCATAGCCTTTAAGCTCTGTTTTAACAGGTGTATCTTGCGCGTTTTTCCAATCTGCGGGAACGTCTATTTTAACATAAGCGTCAAAGCCGGCATCAATTGCTTTGTAGTTCATTTCAACAATGGCATCGCCTTTTTTGCTGAATGATTTATATGCGGCTTCTTTCATGAAACGAATAGCATCTTCACGGGGCAAAACATTTGCAAGAGCGAAGAAAGCACTTTGTAAAATTGTGTTTGTTCGTTTGCCAAGGCCAATTTCAATAGCTTTATCAATAGCGTTAATCGTGTAAAGTTGAACATTGTTTTCAGCAATATAGCGTTTAGCCTCTGCTGGCATGTGCTCGTTTAATTCCTGTGCGCTCCATTGGCAGTTAATCATGAAAATGCCGCCGGCCTTAACGTCGTTAACCATTTTAAAGCCTTTAATTACATAAGAAGGGTTGTGGCAAGCAACGAAATCGGCTTTATTTACATAATAAGGTGCACGGATAGCACTATCGCCAAAACGAAGGTGGCTTATTGTAACGCCGCCTGTTTTTTTGCTGTCGTATTGGAAATAAGATTGTATATATTTATCGGTGTGGTCACCAATAATTTTTGTGGAGTTTTTGTTTGCGCCAACAGTGCCGTCGCCGCCAAGGCCCCAGAATTTGCACTCGATTGTTCCGGGTGCAGCTGTGTTCGGGCTATCTGTTTCAGGAAGTGATAAATAAGTTACATCGTCGTTAATACCAACTGTGAAACGAGGTTTCGGAGAAGATTTTTTCATCTCTTCAAACACTGCAAAAACGCTTGAAGGAGGGGTGTCTTTGCTTGAAAGACCATAGCGGCCACCGATGATTACAGCATCTCTGCTTGCTTCACGGAATGCGCTTAGAACGTCTAAGTGCAATGGCTCTGCAAGTGCGCCGGGCTCTTTTGTTCTATCTAAAACAGCAATTGTTTTTGCGCTTTGAGGAATAGCCTCAAGAAGTTTATCAGCAGCGAACGGGCGGTATAAGCGAACTTTAACCATGCCAACTTTTTCGCCTGCGGCTGTCATATAATCTATAACTTCTTCGGCAACGTCGCAGAAAGAGCCCATGCAGATGATAACGCGATCAGCGTCTGCTGCGCCGTAGTATTCGAACAATTTATAGCCTGTGTTTAGCTTGGCATTAACTTTGTCCATATATTTTTGAACAATTTCGGGAACTGCATCGTAAAATTTATTACATGCTTCACGGTTTTGGAAGAATATATCGCCGTTTTGGTGTGAACCGCGAGTTGTTGGATTTTCCGGGCTTAAAGAGCGTGTGCGGAAAGCTTCAACTGCATCCATATTGCACATTTCTTTAAGGTCTGCATAATCCCAAACTTCAATTTTTTGAATTTCATGGCTTGTTCTGAAGCCGTCGAAGAAGTTTAAGAAAGGAACACGGCTTTCAAGCGTTGCAAGGTGGGCAACTGCGCTTAAATCCATAACTTCTTGGGGGTTGCTTTCTGCAAGCATTGCAAAACCTGTTTGCCTACATGCATAAACGTCGCTGTGGTCGCCAAAAATGCTAAGCGCGTGGCTTGCAAGTGTTCTTGCCGAAACGTGGAAAACGCAAGGCAAAAGCTCGCCTGCTATTTTGTACATGTTGGGTATCATCAACAGCAAACCTTGCGAAGCTGTGTATGTTGTTGTTAGTGCACCTGCTGCTAAAGAACCGTGAACGGTACCTGCGGCGCCTGCTTCGCTTTGCATTTCCATAACGTTACATTGTGTGCCAAAAATATTTTTTTGGTCAAGCGCACTCCATTGGTCCACCACGTCAGCCATTGGGCTGGAGGGGGTAATGGGGTAAATTCCGGCAACCTCCGAAAACGCATAAGACACATGCGCCGCGGCGGTATTTCCGTCCATAGACTGTTTTGATCTTGCCATTTTTCTTCCTCCGATTTTGTTGTTTTTGTTTTTTAGCTTTGCTTTTAGATATTGCGTTATTGTTTTTGCGGTGTTATTTGCTTTTATTCACACTGTAAAAGTGGTTTTTCGTAAGGGGGTTTACCATATTGCATCGTAAAAACAATTTGTTTTGCGCATTTTTAATTGGTGCCAATTAAACACAAAAAATGCACTCTTTGCTTATTGCATAAATTGCGCACAAAAAAGCTGCGCCCAATTTATGCTCGCTTCGACTTATTGTACCAAAAAAAAAGCGCAATGTAAAGCGTTCAAATGTTTATTTTTTGTGAATTTGCACTTTTGCAATATATATTGTAATTATGTGCAAATTTTTAGTGATATTGTGCTAAAAAAGCGATATGTTGAAACTGTAAAATTTTTATGGCTTTTTTTGTGCAAAAAGCTATGTTTGAATAGTTTTAGTACACACTCGGGTTTATGCAGAATATTCAGTGCTGTGTTTAAAGCTAATATTAGTGCACGTGTTTTGATGTTTTAAGCAGAGTGGAAACTTTATTTTTTTGCATACAATGTGCATTATGTTGAAAAAGCAATGAAAGTTTGCTATTATAATTTACATATATATTTTAATAAAAGCGCATATTATATATGCGCTTTGCTGTTAAATGGAATTGTTCAATACTATTTGTGCTTTGCACAGAACGGAGATTAGGATGTCGTTGTTAAAACCAAGTGATGATAAAGGGTCAAAAAGAATTGTATTTGATATTTTGTTTGAAATTTTGGGTAGCTTTTTGTTTTCTGTGGGCATTATAAATTTTGCAAAAAATGCACAGTTTGCACCGGGCGGCGTTTCGGGTATATCGCTTATATTAAATTTTCTGTTCCCAAATATACAAGTGGGTACATTAACATTAATTTTAAACATTCCTATAATTATTTTTAGCTATCGCTATGTGGGCAAAAAATTTCTGTTTCGCTCACTTCGCACAATGTTTATACTTTTTGTTTTTACAGATTACATTGCCGTGCACTTGCCTGCCTACACAGGCAATTCGCTTTTGGCAGCTGTGTTCTCGGGCGTGTTCATTGGCATAGGCCTTGCGCTGGTTTACATGCGCAGTTCCTCCACCGGCGGCACAGATTTTATTATGATGTCCTTCAAAAAAGTTTTCCCGCATATATCTTTGGGGCAACTTATTTTGTTTATGGACTGTGGCATTATCCTCATTGGCGGTGCGGTTTTCGGGAATATAGATGCCGTGTTATATGGCATTATAACCACTGTTGTATCAACCGCAGTTATAGATAAATTTATCTATGGCTTGGGCAGTGGTAAATTGGCAATTATTGTTACAACAAAGGGCTTTGAAACTGCAAAGGCTATAGCCGATATTAAAGACAGGGGCGCAACTTTGATAAGGGCTGTGGGCACTTACAGCAAAGATGAGCGGCATGTGCTTTTGTGCGTGGCAAACAAAAACGAAGTGTTTGCGGTGCACAAATTGGCGTATGAAATTGACCCCGGAGCATTTATTGTTATAACAGAGGCAGGCAATATTTTTGGCGAGGGGTTTACACCGCATATTTAATGGTTAAAAACAGCGTTTTGCACAAGATATATTATTTTTTTTAAAAAAACCACAATATGTATTATTTTTTGTTGCTTTTTTTGCACAAATAGTAGTATAATAAAAAATATGATAAAAAAGGCTTAAAAGCACGAAAAAAATATTGTACAGCCGCAAGGAGCGAATATGGAATTGGCTCATATAAGCTTTTAAAGGCTAAGTGGGAGGAAAAAATGTCTGTTGCAATGAGCGAAAATGCGCTGAAAGTTTTAAAAGCGAGGTATTTTACAAAGGACGAGCACGGAAATGTAATTGAAGATGCAAAAGGGATGTTCACACGTGTGGCAAGTGCCGTTGCAAAGGCAGATTTGCTCTATGATGAAAATGCGGATATCATCGCCACACAAAACGAGTTTTACGAGCTTATGACATCGTTTCGTTTTTTGCCGAACTCTCCCACATTGATGAATGCAGGAAAACCGCTTGGGCAGTTATCTGCATGTTTTGTTTTGCCCGTTAGCGACAGCATGGAGGAGATATTCGAGGCGGTTAAGCAAGCGGCGTTAATTCATAAAAGTGGTGGCGGCACAGGCTTTTCTTTCAGCCGTTTGCGCCAAAACGGTGCAAGGGTAAACACAACGGGCGGCGTTGCAAGCGGGCCTGTTAGCTTTATGAAAGTGTTCAATTCCGCAACAGAGGCGGTTAAGCAGGGCGGCACACGCCGTGGCGCAAACATGGGCATTTTGCGTGTAGACCACCCCGATATAAAAGAGTTTATCCACTGCAAAGCCAACAATGCAGACATAACCAATTTTAACATAAGCATAGGGATAACCGAAAATTTTATGCAAAGCGCTTTGAGCGGTGCCGATTACGATTTGATAGACCCAAGCACTAAAAAAGCGGTTGGCAAAATGAACGCGCGCAAAGTTTTTGAGGAAATAGTTAGCGCAGCGCATAAAAACGGTGAGCCCGGCATTATATTTTTAGATAGGCTTAACCGTGATAATATTGTGCCATCGAAAGGTGAAATAGAAAGCACAAACCCATGTGGCGAGCAACCGCTTTTGCCTTACGAAAGTTGTAATTTAGGCAGCATTAACTTGGTGCAAATGCTAAGGGTTGGCGAAAACGGCTGTGAAATTGATTACTCGCTTTTAAAAAGCACGGTGCACAGCGCTGTTCATTTTTTGGATAATGTTATAGATGTAAATAATTACCCTCTTAAAAAAATTGAGGAAGTTACAAAAGAAACACGCAAAATAGGCCTTGGGGTTATGGGCTTTGCGGATATGCTTTTATATCTCGGCTTGCCTTATAACAGCGAAGAGGCAATAGAACTTGCCGAGAGCGTAATGAGTTTTATAAATAACGAGGGGCAAAATGCAAGCAGGAAAATTGCGCGCTATCGCGGTGCGTTTCCGCTGTTTTTTGAAAGCATTTTTGCAAATAAAACACCTGTGCGCAACGGAACAATAACAACAATAGCACCCACGGGAACAATAAGCATGATAGCTTCGTGCTCTTCGGGTGTGGAGCCCATTTTTGCCTATGTTTACATACGCAATGTTATGGACGGCACCGAGATGATAGAGGTGAACCCTGTTTTAGAGCTTGTGCTTAAACAGCGTGAGCTTTACAGCGATGAATTAATGCGCAAAATTGCAAAAGCCGGCTCTTTGGCGCATATTGATGAAATACCGCAAGATATAAAAGATGTTTTTGTTTGCTCGCATGATATATCGCCGCAAAGCCATATAAAAATGCAGGCGGCTTTCCAACGTTTCACAGATAATGCAGTTTCAAAAACCATTAATTTAAGCAATTCTGCAGGCAAAAAGCAAGTTGCCGAGTGCTATGCTTTAGCTTACCGTTTGGGGTGTAAAGGCGTTACAATTTACAGAGATGGCAGCAGGGCAGAGCAAGTTTTGAATATAGGCAGTGTAAATAAAAAAGCCGGCGAAGAGAAAAAAACGGGGCAGGAAATTGCTGAAAAGCAAAGCGATATTATGAATGTGAATATTCAGCCCAGAAAGCGCCCTGAAGTTACCATGGGCTTTACCGAGCGCATGAAAATAGGCTGTGGCAATTTATATGTTACGGTTAACTACGATAAACACGGCATTTGCGAAGTGTTTACAAGCACAGGCAAAGCCGGCGGTTGCCCAAGCCAAAGCGAAGCAACGGCACGCCTTGTTAGCATTGCGCTTAGAAGCGGTGTTAGTATGCAAGAAGTTTACCACCAACTGAAAGGCATACGCTGCCCGTCCACAGTGCGAAGGGGTGGAATGTCTTGCACCTCTTGCCCGGACGCTATTGCAAAAGTGCTTATAAAAGTTGATAGCTTTATTAAAGATAACGAAAATGCATCAAAAAATATTCCCGAGCCGGAAAAAATATTGCCCGACGGCAAAACCATTAAAATGGAGATAAAAAAAGAAAGCGATGTTAACACGAATGTTGCGGAAAATATTGCACAAAGCAGCTTAGAAGATGAGCAAAAGACAAAGGCGGGCAAAGTTGAAAATGTTGTTATAAAAGCAAGCGACATAACAAAGGTGAGCGAAGCAAAAAGCGCAAAAATTAATGCGGTGCAAAATGAAATGCACAAAACAAACCCGCTGCAAAGTGAAGAACAATTAAATGATAATAGTTTCGAACAAAGCGAAAATTTATATAATTTAGATGAAGAATTAAATAGCAATGGCAAAAAAACGTCTTTTGTGGACAATATAAAAAATGCAATTTTTAGCGCAACGCATCAAAAAGATGCAGGCAAAGGCGAGCAAGTTAGTGAAGAGCAAAGCGTTTTAGGGAATTTACAGCCATTGGAGAGCGAACAAATTTTTGAGCAAGATGAGCAAAACTGGGTTTTTGATGTGGATAATGAAATTTACACTTCGCATGGTGAAAATAGTGGCAGTGATAATTTTGCGCCTTACGGTGAGGGCGAAACACAAACAAATGCTATTGAAAAAAACTTGGGTAGCATTGGCATTTCTCCTGAGAGTTTAAACTTGCCTGAAACTGACTCTTTTAAAGATTATATAAGCAACAGCGATGAGTTTACACCGCTTGCGGGTGAGCTTGAGGCGCAAAGGCTTGTGGCGGTGCCTGTGCTTAGCAACAGCTTTTGCCCGGAGTGCGAAAGCGTGTTAGAGCACGAGGGCGGCTGTGTTATTTGCAGAAATTGCGGTTACAGCAAATGCGGTTAATTTAAAATAAACAAAACCAACGGGCGGCTTATGCCGCCCGTTGGTTTTGTTTAAAAAAGAAATAATTGCAATTAATAAGCTATAAACCCGGGTAATTCGTTTACATCTGTATAGCCGTTCATCATAGCTTTTGTGCGCTGTGCGGTGTAAAGCTCGGCAAATGTTGCAAGGTAATAGGGCATAACAAAATAAATTCCAAGCCCGCAAGCCAAAGCACCTAATATATTCCAGCCGATAAAGGATAAATCTAAAATAAACATATCCATTTTTTCGCCCTCTGTCATTTGCTTTGAAAGTTTAAAAGCCCTGTCTTGCTCTATATTTGGGTTTTCCGCCAAAATATAGGGTATCATTCTGTATTCATAGCTTTTTATAATGCCGGGAACAACTAACAATAAGCTCCACAAAAATGTAAATAGTGTAACAAAAAATTGCACTTTAACCACATTCATATAGAATGTGCCGAACACTGAAAACAATGTTGATATAGGCGCTTTGCCACCCCTTGCCTCCATAAAATAACGGTTTAAGCCCACCGCTAAAGGCGAAGAAACAAAAATGGCGAACAAAAGCGGAATAAACATTGCTACAAACCCCGCTATGCCAAACATTGTTACGGTAAAACTGGATACATAGCTTGCCGCTCCGCTTATTACTGCAAAAATTACGCACACCGCAAAAGATATCCAATATGTTCTTGAAAGCACAATTTTCGCATTGTCTTTAAGTAATGCTCTTGTCCACATAACAAACCACCTCAATTATTTTATTTTGCCCTATAAAAGGGCTTTTTATTAGCGAAAAACGGTAGGAAAGCATTTTAGCCACTTGCCATTTCGTCTAAAGTAAATATATCAAATTCAATCATTCAACACTCATGGCAAAATAATATTGTATTTCACCGCGCGAGCCCCAATTTGCAACTACCCTGTAAAGATATTCACCTTGCGCTGTGGGGGTGTAAAATTCACCGTCAACCTGTGTGCTAACCTCCAAAAAATCTGTGGAATATCTGCCGCTTGCGCGGAAAATTTGCACATCTTGCGGCGTTTGAGAGAATGTAATTTTCATAGGCATATCCGCTAAAACCCTCTCGGGCATTATCGGTAAATCTTCAGGTAGAAGGCTTGGCGCTTGCCAGTTTTCAACAGTTGTAACAAAGCTCCATGTATAACCTGCCCTGTAAATGCTTTGCTCGGGGAATATGCCCTCATTATATGTTATTGTTATTATTGGCAGCGCCGATTCAGGGTCTTGCGTATCGAGGGCTTCTTTTATAAGCAGCGTAATGCCCGCACAAAGGGCAATTAAAATTGCACCAAGCACCAATTTACGTATAAATATTGTGCGCATTTTCATTACCCCTTATTTTACATTATATAATAAAGTATACAACAGTTTGCACAAAAAGTCCATATAAACATAAATATAATATTCCACACTTTTAAAGTTTAAAGAGCGGCATAAAAGCTTTTTTGAGGAAATATACTGTAAAAAGGGGGAGTTAAAATGCCAATAATTAATAATATATCTCCAAAATTTCAAATGCGCAGAATTTTAATGTGCGAGAGCGATAAAGTGGTGCAGCTTTACAAAACCTTGAAAAAAGATATGCCCTTCGTTGGCAAAAGCGCCGTTAAGGTTATAATGCAAAACGGTGCTTTTTACGGTGTTTATCAGGGGAATAATTTAATTGCGTGCGGTGGTTTTTGCAAGCAAAACACGCCACTTTCATTTGTTAAAAGGCTTTGCGGCTGTGTGCCCGCTTTAAAAAATGCGGCCATAATAATTCCGTTTGCAGGGCAAAGCGTGCACTGCGTTAAACTTCTGCATTTTTTTTGCAAAGATGAGAATGCGTTTTCATACATCTTAAGTATTCCCTCAAGCACCGATATACTGCTTTTGAATGCGTGCTTTAAGCACAATATGAAATTAATTGCATTGCGCCCTTTGGAGAATTTGAGGGTGCATTATATATTTTTTAGTAAACACGCTGTACAAACTGTGCCCGAAAATAGTATAATTGTATCATTGCAAGACACATTAATATTATCGCGCACATTGGAACAAGGCTTTATAGGTGTGGGCTTGCAGGATAATTATGTGCGATTGGAGAAAATGAATGAGAGCGGTTATACTGGATAGCTATGCCTTAAAAGAGGGAGATTTAAATTGGCGAGGCGTTGAACAGCTTGTGAGTGAGCTTGAAATTTATTCGCGCACAAGCGACGAGCAAGCCGTTTGCCGCCTTAAAAACGCAGATGTTGCCATTATTAATAAAGTGAACATAAACGAACAAGTGCTTAAGGCTTGCCCGAATTTAAAATGGATAGGCCTTACTGCAACCGGGTTTGACACATTAGACATTAAAGCCTGCCGCCGTTTTAATGTGGGCGTTGCAAATGTGCCCGCTTATTCAACGCACAGCGTTGCTCAAATGGCATTTGCGCTTTTGCTTGAAATTTGCAACAGCGCCGGGAATTACAATAAGAGTGTATCTAACGGCAATTGGCAAACAGATATAAAGCCCGACGCAAATATTTTGCCACATGCAGAACTTTACGGCAAAACATTGGGCATTATAGGGTATGGTAATATTGCAAAGCAAGTTGCCAAAATTGCATTTGCATTCGGAATGAATATTATTTGCCACACACGCACTGTTAAAAAAGAATATGAAAACAACGCAATTAGCTTTGTTAGTTTTGAGTATTTAATGCAAAACAGCGATATTATAAGTTTGCACTGCCCGGCAAACGAGCAAACAAGGGGCATGATAAACGAAAAAACACTATTGCTCTGCAAAGAAAATGTTAGAATAGTAAACACCGCCAGAGGCACTTTAATTGACGAGTATGCAATGGCAAATGCCCTTAACAGCGGCAAAGTTTGCGCTTTTGCAACAGATGTTTTAACCTGTGAGCCCATTAGAAGCGATAATGTTTTGTTAAGTGCAAAAAACTGCATAATAACGCCGCATATTGCTTGGGCAACGCCCGAGGCATTAAGCAGGCTTAGCGATACAATTACACAGAATTTGCAAAGTTTTATCAATGGCGGCACTTTAAATATAATAAATTGAACAAAAAAAACACAAATAGTTATATTTATTTGCTGTATATTGCCCTTGAAAAATGCAAAATAAAGGTGTAGTATGTAATATAGATTTAAAAGTTATGTGATAAACACAAACTGAAACGGAGTTTAAAATGGAAAACTTTGTAGATAATATTATTAAAACCGATAAAAAAGCAAGGGCTGTTATAGACCAAGCCCAAGTTAGCGCTAAAAACTTACTTGCAATGACAAAAGTTGATGCCGAAAGAGAGCGTGAGCGCTTAATTGAAGAGCAAAAACAGCAAATGGCAAAGCAAGATGTGCAAATGCACGAAAACGAAAAGCTTGCTGTTTTAGAGGCAGATAAAGAGTATTTAAAAGCCAAAAAGAAAATGGACGATATATTTAACAAAAATGTTGATAGCTGGGAAAAAGACATTATTAATGTGGTTTTAAAAGGCACATAGGGTGTAAAACTTTTTCGGGAGGATATCCTCTCCTATGAATGTGGTTGGGTTTGGCAAAACTGTTTTGGAAGGGGATAAAACCCTCCCATGCAAAAAAATTGGGTTTGCAAAAATTTATGTGGTATAGCAAACAAACCTGCCATACAAACAAAAAAGCGGAAAGGGTGATTATTTGTTACTGCAAAAATCTGCGCTTGCGGCACTGCCAAAAGCAAGATATATTGCCTCTTTGCGTTTAACGCGTGAAGAATACCGCAGTTTAATGCGCCGCACAAGCGTGCTTGAAGTGGTGGGAATTTTGCAAAACCACGATTATTTGAAGCAGACACTCGGCTCGCTTGCACGCACAAATATTCACCGCGAACAATTAGAGCAAGCGCTTAGCAAAGATTTGTTTTTTAAATATGAAAGTTTAATGCGCTATGTATACAAAAAAAACCATTTTGGCTCCTATTTTCTCGTGCGCAGTGAAATTAACGAGTTATTGGCAAAACTAAAGCTGTTTAATGCGGGCCTACCCGGGCAGTATATTCTGCAAATGCCGGGGTTTTTACTCGAAAAAACAAATTTGAAATTAATGGAAATTGCCGCCGCTAAAGATATTAATACATTTTGCAAACTTTTAAGCGGCACACCTTATTTGCAAATTGTTCAAAGCGTTTTAAACAAAAACGGCGAAATTGACGATTATTTGCTTTGCGAGCACGCATTTGAAGTTTATTATTATAATTATGTTTTGCAAATGATAGATTTGGATTTAAAAGGCACACAAAAAGAAAATATTAAACAGCTTTTTTTAATGCAGGCTGAAATTTTTAATTTAGATATGCTGTTTCGAATAAAAGCGTTTTACCCTCAGCAATTTAGCGAAGAGCGCATTAAAAAATTGCTTTTGCCTTTTTACTGTGTTTTAAACAAAAAACAGCTTTATAACTTGGCAGATTGCGCTAATTTGCAACAATTTTTGCAAATGTACAATTTTGGCAAAGCCGCAAATAAATACGGCAAAAAATATGAAGATTTTAAAACGATGCACACAAATGAAGCACAGAGCGTTTTATACAGAAAAGCGCTTAGAATTTTGCGCTTTACAATTGTGCCGGAAGCGGCTTTAGCGGCGCTTATGTGCATTGCTCAAATAGAGCGCAGTAATATAGTTTCAATTGTTGAGGGCGTGCGCTATAAATTAGAACCCGAAAAAATAGAACAATTTTTAAAATTACCATAGAAAATTTGTGTTTAAACACAGCTAAATTTGAAAAAGAGGTGCTAACGCTTGGGAATGGTAAAAATGAAGCATGTTAATATATATGGCAGAGAAAAGTTTATTAAACAAACGCTTAAACTGCTTGCCTCAAAAGCGTGCTTTGAGGCCGATGAAAACGAAGAGGCTCAAGATAAAGCTATTACCTCTGAAAATGTTTTCGAGCCTATATTAACAAACGCACTGGGCCTTTTAAAAGATATTGGACAAAAGGCTGAAATAAATAAATACGCAGGGCAAACTTACCACTTGGGGCATGTTAAAAAAACAGTGGATAAGTTTTGCTCTTTTGTTGCGCAAAAGCGCACGCAAGAGGCAAATATTACAGCGCGCCTAACAACATACGAGCAAACAAAGGCACAGCTTCTTCACCTTACAAATTTGCACACGAATGTAGACGAAATTTTTGCGTGCTCCTATTTAAAAGTGCGCTTTGGGCGCCTGCCGAAAGACAGTTTTTCGAAACTTGCCTACTATGCCGATAAACCGTTCACTTTTAACGATTACGATTTTGACGGCGAGTATTACTGGGGTGTTTATTTTGCGCCCGAAAACTATGGCGAAGAAGTGGACAAGATATTTGCCACGCTTTTTTTCGAGCGCATGTGGGTGCCCGATTTTGTTCACGGCACGCCGGAGGATGCGCTTGCCAAAATTATAGGCGAGCAAGCTGAACTTGAACAGCAACTTGCACATTTTAAAAGTACCGAAAATTTTATGAGCGAAGATGATATTAAAACCGTTAAAGATATGGCGTCTTGGTTGAATTACGAAAGCCAAGTTTTTGATATGCAAAAATATGTGGTTATGCTTGAAAACAGTTTTTACATCAGTGGTTACACGCCCGAGAAAGATGTTAAAGCGTTAACTGAAACACTTAGCATGGTAGAGAGCATTGAGGTTATTTTAGATGAGGACAAGCTCGGTGCTAAAAGCAGTAAAAAACCGCCTGTTAAATTGCAAAACAATTGGTTTAGCCGCCCGTTTGAACTTTTTGTTAAAATGTACGGCCTTCCTGCCTACGGCGATTTAGACCCAACGAATTTTGTGGCTATAACTTACAGTATTCTATTCGGCATTATGTTTGGCGACGTTGGCCAAGGTGTTGTTTTAGGGCTTTTTGGCTATTTTGTAATGTATAAGCGCATGCACAACGGCATTGGTTTAGTGCTTACAAGGTGCAGTGTTTTCAGCGTAATTTTCGGCTTCGTGTTCGGTAGCCTTTTCGGGTTCGAGCATATAATGGAGGTTTTCTATCACGATATTTTGGGCATTTCATTCTTGCCCATTATCCCCATGCACCCCGATAATTTGACAAATATTTTAATAAGTGCAGTTGCGGCAGGTGTTTTTGTTATTTGCACTTCAATAACATTAAGCATAATAACGCTTATCCGCTCAAAACAAACAGTTAAAGCTATTGTTAGCGTAAACGGTTTATCGGGGCTTTTAATGTATATTTCTATAATGGCAATAGTTGTGGAAATTGCACTCGGTGTGGATTTGCCGTTCATCGGAACAACACTTTACTATATTTTGTTCTTGGCTGTCCCCTTTATTTTGGTGTTTTTCAGCCATGCAATTTGCGAATTTGCAAAAGAGAAAAAAATGCACGAGAGCCTCGGGCAAATTTTGCTTAACGGCTTTTTTGAAATGTTCGAAATTATGCTCAGTTTCACCTCTAACACAATGAGCTTTTTGCGTGTGGCGGGTTTCATATTGGTTCACGCAGGCATGATGAGCGTTGTTCACACTTTGGCCAATATGCAAACGTCAAGTGTTGTAATTGTTATTATTTACATCTTAGGCAATATTGCGGTTATGGCTATTGAGGGGCTTTTTGTTGGCATACAAGTTTTGCGCCTTGAATTTTACGAGATATTCAGCCGCTTTTTCAATGCCGACGGCAGAAGTTTTAAGCCACTTTCTATAGCCGTTAGGGAATAATACGAACTCGTTTTTTATTTAGCCAAAAGCCCAAAAAC
>CAYJIT010000011.1:0-20944 GCA_964370365.1 uncultured Bacteroides sp.
AATGCGTTTAACTACTCATTATTTATATTATATGAGGCAAACTTAACCGCCTGTCATTTCGACCGGTGCGTCATCGACTACGCTCGGAATGACAATAGGGGAGCTACACATTATTTACATAACAGAGGTAATTATATGCACCAAAAAATTATTGCCGAAAACATAAAATTTATTGAAACAAAAATAGAAAATGCTTGCAAAAAAGCCGGTGTTAAAAGAGAAAATATTACACTTATGGCGGTTTCAAAAACACAGAGCATTGAAAAACTGCAAATTGCTAAAGATTGCGGCTTAAAACTTTTTGGTGAAAACCGAGTTCAAGAATTTTTAAGCAAAGCCGATTTTTTTGCGCAAAATGGCACACAGTGCCATTTGATAGGCGCTTTGCAAAACAACAAGGTAAAATATTTGCCAAAACTAACAAATTTTATTCAAAGCGTGCACAGCGAAAAATTGCTTTTGGAAATACAAAAACAATATGAAAAGCATAGCGAAAAGGCCAATGTTCTTTTGCAAGTTAACATTGCAAACGAGCCCACAAAAAGCGGCATAAATGCACGCGAATTGCCAAAAATTTGCGAGAGAGCGCAAAAACTTGCCAATGTGCAGCTGCGTGGGCTAATGTGCATTCCGCCGCCGCTTGAAGTGTGTGGCGAAAAACAATTGCGCTTTTATTTTGATGAAATGAGAGAGCTTTTTTTAAAAACGAAACAGCAGTTTGGTGAAAACATTGATGTTTTGAGCATGGGCATGTCTGAAGATTTTGCAATTGCCATTGAACACGGTAGCACTTTAATTAGAGTTGGCAGTGCGATTTTCGGTGCAAGGTAGATAGCAATTGCATTGAAAGATTAATAGTTATTGTGTTTTTAAGCAGTGTAAATAACAGTATTTGTTTTGAAATTATTCAATAAATTACTGTGCGACAAAGAAACTGTTCACAATTCACAGCAAGAGCAGAGCCCTTGCTTTACAGCGCATGCTACAAAGCCTAAGTTATCAATAAAAGGAGAAATTATGAATTACGGCATTTCCAAAAGAATGAGCGGCATGAAACCTTCGATAATAAGAGAGATTTTAAAACAGATGAGCGACCCAACGCTGATAAGTTTTGCGGGCGGTAATCCTTCGCCTGAAACATTTCCTGCAAGTGAAATACAAAAAAGCTCTGCTGCGCTTTTGCAAAACCATGCAAATGATGTGCTGCAGTATTCCGTAAGCGAGGGCGTGCCGCAAGTTGTTGAGGGAATAAAAGAGTTTTTAAACAGGCGCAGCAGCGAGCAATTAGTTAAAGAAAATGACGAGCTTATAATATTATCCGGCAGCCAGCAAGCAGTTGAGTTTGCCGCAAAGTGCCTTTGTAATGAAGGCGATATTATTGCGAGCGAAAGCCCTGCTTTTTTAGGCGCATATAACGCTTTTTTTTCTTATGGCGCAAATATAAAAGGCATAGAAATGCAAGAGGACGGTGTTTGTTTAAAACAGCTTGAGCAAGTGCTTTCGGCGAAGAAAAAGCCAAAGTTTTTTTACACGGTTCCCAATTTTCAAAACCCCACAGGGTATACAACAAGCCTTGAAAAGCGTGAAAAAATATACGATTTGTGCGTTAAATACGGTGTGCCTATTTTAGAGGACGACCCATACGGTGAGCTGAGGTTTGAGGGCGAAAGAGTGCCTCCCATTAAAAGTTTTGATGACAGTGGTGCAGTAATTTACACTGGCAGTTTTTCAAAAATTATGTGCCCGGGAATGCGCCTTGCCTATTGTGTTTGCACTAAAGAGCTTGCAAGGCATTTTGTTATTGCAAAGCAAGTTAACGACGTTCACACAAATGTGTGGGCACAGCGTGTTTGCTTGGATATTTTGCAAAATGTAAATATGAATGAACACATTAAAAAAACAGTGGAAATTTATGCGAAAAAAGCTGAGTTTATGGTGAAAAACTTAAACGATAAATGCCCTGAATTAAAGTTTGCAAAGCCTTTAGGCGGCATGTTTATTTTTGCACACCTGCCATTAAACATTGATGTTGATGCCTTTGTTAACGAGTGCTTGAAACAAAAATTGGCAATAGTGCCTGGCTATGCTTTTTTGGCAAACAGCGATGAAAAAAGCAATGCAATCCGCCTTAATTTTTCAACAGCAAGTTTAGAGCAAATTGAAAAAGGCACCGATATTATGGCATCGGTGCTCAAAAAAATGCTTTAAAATTCAGGCGAGAGGCTTATAATAATTCGCTTAAAATGCTGTTTTGTAAAAGCATACCTTGTGGCGTTAGTTTTAAAGCAGTATCGGTTAATATAGCCAATTGGTTTTCGTGCAGTTTTTTGCAAAATGCAAATTGATTGCCTGTAAATTCAATGTTGTAGCGAGCTTTTAGTGCGCTAAAATTCAAGCCTTTATTAAGGCGCAGTTGCAACATAATATAATCGTTATAATCGGCATGGCCCTCAAAAACTGGGGGCTGTGCCGCTTTTATATATTGGCCTACCCCTTTTGGCACAGAATAGCGCTTGCCGTTAACACAGTTGTGCGAACTTGGCCCAAACGAGTAATAATCTTCACAATTCCAATATAGCAAATTGTGGCGGCTCTCGCAATTTTCCTTTGCAAAGTTTGAAATTTCATACTGTAAAAAGTTGTGGCGTTTAAGCTCTTTTATGCACTGCAAATAGAATTCTGCCGCATTGTCCTCGCTTGGCAAGTTATCGGGCGAAAATTTGCTGAAATAGGTGTTTGGCTCAATTTTTAGAATGTAAGCGCTAATATGAGTGCAATCTTTAATTAAATTTATGGTGTCAAGCATCTCTTGCAAAGTGTAATTTGGAAGGCAAAGCATTAAATCGGCACTTATATTTTCAAAGCCTGCTTTTGTTGCCATTTGCAAAATTTCTTTGCTTTGCTGTGTTGTGTGAAACCTGTTTATGTGCTTTAAACTGCTGTTTAATGCTGTTTGTATGCCAAGAGAAAGGCGGTTAACACCTTGCTTTTTAAATTCGCACAGCAAATTAAAATCAACAGTGCCGGGGTTTGCCTCAAGTGTAATTTCAGCGTCGTTTTCAATATTCAGCGCACTTAAAATTGTGGCAACTTGCTGTGCACTCATTAAAGATGGCGTGCCACCGCCAAAATATACGGTTTCAACAGGCGCAGTTATAGCGGTGCTTTTAATGTCACGCACAATTGCACTTATATATTCATCGGGAACATTTTTATTGCCGCCAAGTGAGTAAAAATTGCAATAATGGCATTTGCCCTCGCAATAGGGAATATGTATGTAAACTCCCGCCATAACAACCTCACTTATAAAATAGTATAAACCGGCATAACTTTCGACCAAACCTCGTTAGCGCAGTTTAAACAGTACAATTCGTGCTTTTTATCATAATTTAGTTTTTGTAAATTGTCAATATCACTGTTTAAAATTAATTTGTTGCAATTTAATTTTTTGTGTGATAAAATAGTAAACATAAATATTAAAAATGGTTTACACAAACACAGGAGCAATTTATGCAAACAGAGAAAAAAGTGTTATTTATATTGGAAAAACAAAAGGGTGAGAGCATTTCAGGCCAGCAATTGGCGCAAGAGTTAAATGTTTCACGTGCGGCAATATGGAAAGCTGTGAAGCAATTAAAAGAGAGCGGGCATGAAATAGTGGCTGTTAAAAAAAGGGGCTATGCACTGCAAGAAAACAGCGATATTTTGAGCGAGCAAGCGGTTTTGCCGCATTTGAAACCTGAGTACCAAGGCGTTAAAATTGAGGTTTTGGAAAGTGTAGATTCAACAAATAATTATGCAAAGCAAATGGCGCAAGAAGGTGCGGTGCATGGCAGTGCGGCAATTGCAAATGCGCAAACACAGGGAAAAGGCAGGCTTGGGCGTAAATTTTCATCGCCTATGGGCACAGGCCTTTATATTTCAATTATACTAAAAAACAATTTAAACATGCAAAACACACAAAGCATAACCTGTGCGGCGGCAATTGCAACTTGCAGGGCAATAAAAAATATAGATAAAACGCAAAACATACAAATTAAATGGGTGAATGATTTATATAAAAACGGCAAAAAATGTGCAGGCATTTTGTGCGAGGCACAAACGGATATTCAAACAGGCGGCATTTCAGATGTGATAGTAGGTATAGGTGTGAATGTCAAACAGCCAAGCGCAGGTTTCAGCGAGGAAATTAAAGATATCGCAGGTGCAATATTCGATGAAAACGCATTGGTTTCAAGGGCGAAACTTGCGGCATACATTATAAACGAGCTTTTAGAAATATGCGATAATTTGCCAAACAAAAATTTCATGCAAGAATATAAAAGCCTTAATTTAGTGCCCGGAAAAAACATTGTAATTATGCAAAATGGAAGTGAAGAAGAGGCGATAGCGCACAGCATTACAAATGACGGGCATTTAAAAGTGATTATGCCTAATAAAAAAACAAAAATTTTAACTTACGGTGAAGTTAAAATTTTGGTAAAGGATATGAAGGCAAATTAATAAGGCACAAGCCTTGATAAAAGTTTAAAATCGAAAGCAAACATAAATGCTATAAGCTAAAAGAGTCGATTTTTTGACTTTGCTTGAAATGACAAGTGGTTAAGTTTGTTATGTTGTATTAAATAAAAAAATTATGCTAAAAAGGTGAAATATGAATGTGAGAAAAAAGGAAAAAACAAAAAACATGGTGCTTTGTGCACTGCTTGCCGCTTTAATGGCGGTTTTATCTCAAATAGTAGTGCCGTTTGGCCCGGTTCCGTTTAACTTGGGCGTGCTTGGTGCATTTTTGGCAGGCATGTTGCTTTTGCCGCTTTGGGCGTGCGCAAGCATGGGAACTTACTTGCTTTTGGCACTTGTTGGTATGCCGGTGCTTGCGGGAATGCAAGGAGGCCCCGGTGCACTTTTTGGAAAAACAGGCGGGTATATTATAGGTTATATTGCAATTGCACTTTTAACAAGCGTAGCTGTGAATAAAAGCGATAAAACAGCTTTACACATCAGTGCGATGCTGTTAGGGCTGCTAATTTGCTATGCCTTGGGCACGGCTTGGTTTATGTTTATAACAAAATTAGGCATTGCCGAAAGCCTTGCATATTGCGTTTTACCGTTTGTTATACCGGATTTAATTAAGATGTTCACCTCGTATATTTTGGGCAAAAACATAAAGAGAATGTTAAAACATGAAAATATAGTGTGAATACTGTTTATATGTGCTATGGGGTTAAGCGTTGCTGTTCTAAGCCGTTATAACTTAATCCGAATACGTATTAATAGTTTCTAACGTCTAATCCCACGCTAATTTGCAAAGCTTCGTTAACTTGCTTTTGCACTTCTGTGGGAATTTGCCCGGCTTTTTCACGCAAGCGGTTTTTGTCAAGCGTTCTTATTTGCTCTAAAAGCACAACACTGTCTTTGGGAAGCCCGGCTTGCCCTGCCTTTAAACCTATGTGGGTGGGAAGCCCTGTTCTATCGTGCTTAGAGGTTATAGCAGCCGCAATAACCGTGGGGCTGTGCTTGTTGCCCACATCGTTTTGCACTATAAGTACAGGCCTAACGCCTCCCTGTTCACTGCCCATAACCGGGCTTAAATCTGCATAAAAAATTTCACCGCGTTTAATATCCATATTAATCTCCGATAATAAATAATTTTGTGTTCTTATATATAGCTTTGCTTTAAATATGTGCTTTTAAACAAAAATTATTCAATATCATCAAATTTATGGTATATTTTATTTTTTTTTAGTGGAAATACCGCTACACCAACGATTGCCCGTTGATAATGAGCTTAAAAGTTAAGTTTAATTCAACAGCAGATTTTCTGCACAATAGCATACGGTCTAAAAAAATTTCGAAATAATCTAAAACAGGTGAAATATCTGTATCAATTTTCAAATCGAGAATAACACATTTAAGGTCTTCGCTTAAATAAGTGGAGGCCTTTTGCACGGCAAAATTCACTCTGTCGTGTATATCGTGGTTTAAACTGCTTTCATCACGCACTCTCGAGCGGCGCACGTCGGTTTTATCGGAGAGGATAAGCGCCGCCGCAACAGCATTAACTGGATAGGCTGTGTTTTCGTCGTGGTTGCCAATGGCACTGCAAATAATTGCTATTTCTTCGGGTGGCATGCCAAGTTTATCAAGAATTCGAAACGCCATAACAGCGCCGCTTTGGGCGTGGTCAATTCTATTCACAACATTTCCTATATCGTGCATATATCCTGCTATCCATGCCAATTCGCAAGTGCGCTTATCATAGCCTAAATCTGTTAAAATTTTTTGCGCAAAATGTGCGGTGCGTGTAACATGCGCATAGCTGTGCTCGGTGTAGCCAATCGCATTCAGCACTTCATCCGCTTTTTCAATATATGTTTGTATAGCTGGGTTGTTTTTTATCTCTTCAGGTGTAATCATAAAAATCTCCATTCTGTGCACAGCATAAATATTTTTTGCTGTTTTAATCAAAAGTTTCAAGCACTGTAAATGCAATTGCATAATCGCCCTCATGTGTTAGGCTTACATGCGCTTTAATTTTGTGCTCGCTAATTATTTTCTGTGCTTCGTTTTCAAAAACATAATAAGGGGCACCGTTTTCTGTGCGAAGAATTTGCACATCTTTAAGTTTAAAATGCCCGCTTAAAATGCCCGTTGTAAGCGCTTTTGAAAATGCCTCTTTAGCCGCAAAATTGGCGGCTGCACTTTTGGCAGACATGTTTTTGCTTTTTAAAAATTCAAGCTCCTCGTTGCCGTAAACGCTTTTCAAAAAGTGTTCACTTTTTATGCTTTTTTCAATGCGCTTAATTAAAACACTGTCTGTTCCTATGCCGTATATCATAATTCACCGCCAAATATTGTTTTCTAACACTTAAAGTATACACCTTTAACATGAAAAAATCCACAAAAAATATAAAAGTAAGCCTAAATGTTATAAGCAAAGGAAGAACGCATTCCTCTATTGCTCGGAATGACAGATGGAAGGGTTTGACACCCATTATATAAAATTTATTTTTAATTTCAACGTTTCGCTTGCATAATAATTAATTTTAATGTACAATAAAGATGTGTAAATGTGCTCTTAAGTGCATTAACCTTAAATTAAAGCAAATTATCTCTTGGATATTGCTTTATGAATTTTATAATTGGGGGAATATAAAATGAACCAACAAACAGCTATATTTTCTTTGCACGACGACAGAGACCGTGAGATAAGAGCTATTTTAACAGATGTATACAGAGCTCTTAAAGAAAAAGGATATAACCCCATTAACCAAATAGTGGGTTACATTCTATCAGAAGATCCCACATATATCACAACATATCAAGGTGCACGCTCGAACATAAGAAAAATAGACAGAGATGATTTACTTCAAGCACTTTTGAAAAACTATTTGTCCGATTAATTTTGGGCACACTTAAAGGAGAAGTTTAGCCAATGCCGTTCACACCCGAATTGATGTATAAAGGGCGCCCGCTTGTGCGTTCAAAAAACGATATTTACTATGGGGATTTAAACGACCCGTATGTTATTTTTATGCAAATATTAACAACAAAAGAGGAAAAAGGCAAAACAGTTGCCAATAGGGTTCATGTTACATTGCTTTCAACAGATACAAGCCTTTCACCAATAGAGCGCATGGTGAAACAAAGCGATAAAACCGGCCTTTATAATGCTTTGGATATTGGTTCAATATGGCTTGAGAGGGCACTTGCGGATAATTGATTTAATCCCGTTTAAAGTATTGCTATTTAGGTTAATTTTGTTTTGTGCACAAATTCTGCGGGCGAACAATAAGGTGCTGCTTTAGCGCCGATAGGTTCGCCCTTGCGTTTTTTAAAAAACAAATACATGTTGGAAGTTAAAGGAAGGTGGGCTTGTTTTGGCATATGGTATAAGCAAAAATATTGAGCAAGTAACGAATGTGCCAAGCATTGTTTTTTCCTGCCTTGAAAGAACGGAAGGCGAGTGGTTGCGCATTGCTTTATACATTGTTAACACAGGCAATTGTGATGAAAAACAAATTGCTAAGGCTTTGCGTATTAAAAACAAAGATAAAGTGAAAGAGGCACTTTTGTTTTGGAAAGGTGCGGGCCTAATTGACGAAGTTTTTGAAAATAGCGAACACGTAGGCGAGGACAGTGAAAGCAAAAAACAAGCGGCATCGAATAGGAAAGTGCATTTAAACACACAGCAAGTTGCAAAAGCGGCATCGGAAAATAAAAAGATATCGTTTTTATTGCAAGAGTGCCAACGCCTTTTGGGCGGCGTTGTAACACAGGGAGATTGCAATATTTTTGCCTCTATGTACATAAGCGATGCAATGCCCATCGACATGATTTTGCTTGGAGTGGCACATTTTGCGGCAAAAGGCAAAAGAAATGCAAGATATATAGAGCGCGCGCTGCTCTCGTGGCAAAGAGAAGGAATAAATTCCGGCTCTGCAGCAGAGCAATATTTGAACGACATTATTAAAAACGAAGAATATGTTAAAAGGGTGCTAACAGTGTTTGCGGTGCAGGGAATGAAAGCATCTAAAGCTGACAGCGCGCTTATTTGCGAATGGTTTGAAGTTTTTGGCTATGATGAAGCTATGATAAGCGAAGCGCTGGCACATGCAGGTGATAAAAAAACCATAAGGTACGTTAATGGCATTTTGCGGCGTTGGCACAGCGAAGGCTATAAAAATTTGAAAGATTTGATGCAGGCAACAGCGGATAAAATGCAAAATATCTCGGTGAATAACCCCGGTGCAAAGAGCGTGCTTAGCGGAAAAATTAAAAAAGCGCCCGTGTTTGTTGGCGGAGGTAATGCAAATGAGCAATGAATATTTATTGCAAAAAGCAAGGGACATAATATCCACAAGAAGGCAAAAGGCTTTTGAGATTGCGCAATTTAATATGAATAAACTGCAAAATGAATTGCCAAAAGCGCAACAATTAAAGCACGAGAGTGCCAAACTTTGCTCGCAGGCGGCAGTTCTTGCGGCAAGCGGTGGCGATGAAAAAGAAGTGGAAAATTTGCTAAGCCTTGCTAAAAAAACAGAGCAAGAGCGTGAAAAAGTGCTTAAAAATGCAGGCTTTAACAGCGAGAATTTAAAGCCTAAGTTTGAATGTGCGCTTTGCGAGGATACAGGATTTTTAAACGGGAAATACTGTAATTGCGTGCAAGAACTTACAAAAAGTTTAAGAAGAAATGAGCTTAACGAAAGCTCGCCTTTTTCACTTTGTAAATTTGAAGATTTCAGCATAAATAAATACCCTGAGTTTTTAATTGAACAGCATGGCATTACTGCGCGTGAGCACATGCAAAGCATATATTCTTATTGCAAGGCTTATGCCGATAATTTTGAGCTGACTAACGCAAGTTTATATATGTGTGGCTATGCAGGGCTTGGCAAAACGCACCTTGCGCTGTCTATAGCTAATGTTGTGCTTGAAAAAGGTTACGACGTTGTATACACAAGCTCTCAGGAGGCTTTTGAGAACATAGAGAAAGAGCGCTTTGGCACAAAAGAAGGCGATACATTGCAAACAATGCTGAATGCGCAGCTATTAATTGTAGACGATTTGGGCACAGAATTTATAACAAATTATATAAGTGCGTGCTTATACAACCTTGTGAACGCAAGAAAAAACCCCACAATTTATACAAGTAATATTGTGGACGATTCGGTATTAAGGCGCAGATATACCGAGAAAATAGTGTCGAGGTTGCTTGGGAACTGCGAAGTTTTAACATTTTGCGGCGAGGATATAAGGCTTTTAAATAAAGGCTATTGAAGAGCTTTTTGTTAAAGCTTGTTTTTGAATAGGAGATTATTGGAAAATTTTATGGTAAGAGAAAATCCGCTCGGCACAATGCCGATAAATAAATTAATGACAAGCATGGCGTTTCCTATAATGCTAAGTATGCTTGTTCAAGCACTTTACAATGTTGTAGATAGCATTTTCGTTTCACGTATTAGCGAAGATGCGCTAACTGCTGTTAGCCTTGTGTTCCCTGTGCAAAATTTGATGATAGCGGTGGCAGTGGGAACATCTGTTGGCATGAACGCAATTATGACGCGCAGGCTGGGCGAGGAAAGAAAAAAAGAGGCGAATGAAATAGCGCATAATGGTGTTGTTTTGGCAATTTTAAGCTGGGTTGTTTTTGCACTGTGCGGCCTGTTTGCAAGCGGCTTTTTCATGCAGATGTCCTCGAATAATGCGCAGGTTATAGCAGGCGGCACAATTTATATGACGATTGCCTTGGTGTTTTCGCTGGGCATATTTGTGCAAATTACCATGGAGCGTATTTTGCAGGCAACAGGCAAAACCGTTTATCAAATGGTGGCGCAAATTACAGGTGCTATAATTAATTTAATTTTAGACCCTATATTTATTTTCGGCATGTTCGGTATTCCTGAAATGGGCATAGCCGGTGCTGCAATAGCAACTGTTATTGGGCAATGGGTGGGCATGTTTATAGGTTTATGGCTAAATAAAAAATTCAATAAAGAAATTGTGTTGAAATGGAAAATGCTAAGGTTCAAATTAAACTATGTGATAGAAATATATAAAGTTGGTTTTCCAAGCATTATTATGCAAAGCATAGGTAGCGTTATGATGTTCTTTTTCAACCAAATGCTATCGGGTTTCACACAAACAGCTGTGGCTGTATTCGGAATTTATTTTAAGTTGTTAAGTTTTGTTTTAATGCCGCTTTTTGGTGTTGTTAACAGCCTTGTGCCAATAGTGGGCTATAATTTTGGCGCAAGAAACAAAGAGCGCATTATGCAGGCACTTAAAACGGCACTTTTTATGGGTGCAATATTGATGGCTTTTGGCACTGCTGTGTTTTTAATATTGCCACAACAATTGCTTTTAATGTTCGACGCTTCAGATGATATGCTTGCCATAGGAGTTCCGGCAATGCGAATTTTATGCCTTTGCTTTTTTCCTGCGGCAATTGCAATTACAATTTCAAGTTTGTTTCAAGCATTGGGGCACGGAATGTTAAGCCTTCTTATGAGCGTTGCAAGGCAATTAGTGGTTCTTTTGCCAAGTGCATATTTGCTTTCCACTTTTTTTGGCCTTAATGCAATATGGTTTGCGTTTCCAATTGCCGAAGTGGCTTCAACAGTGCTATCTTTTTATTTGTTTTATAAAGTTTATAAAAAGGAAATATTGCCTATGGATAATTGTTTAAGCCGCAAATAAGTTATTGTTAACGCCGAGTAAATGTAAATTAAACCGAAAGTTTGGCTATGTTTTTTAGGCTTGATATTGAAAATAAAAAACCGCTTTAAAAGGCTTAATGCCTGTTTAAAGCGGTTTTTTTGCGTTTTTAATCATTATTTTTCATATAGTTAATTATTGTGAAAAAGCGTTTAATACCCGTTATGAAAACTATAATTACAAAAACCGTTAATATATGGCCGGCGTAATTTGGGAAAAACATCATTAGCCAAAAGGCAATAAATGTTTCGGTGCGCTCTGCAAGGCCCGGAGAGTAGTGTATGCTTTTGTCACCTGTGTTTTTTAAAAGTGCGCCTGCAACTGTAAATGTTGTGAAATTAAATAATACAGATATGAAGAAAAAGAAATAAACAAGAGTGAACTCGGGTTTTGCAAAATAAAAACCTAATATAACCGCGCTTTCCACCATTCTGTCGAGCACCATATCCAAAAAGGCACCAAGCGATGAACGGTTGTTTGTTATGCGTGCCACAGTGCCGTCGGATAAATCGAAATAGCCGGATACAAGCAAAACAATTGCCGCTATTATATAGTGTTCAATTGCAACTAAGGCACCTGCGCCCAATCCCGTTAAAAATGCCAAAACAGTTAATTTGTTAGGGGTTAGTTTTAATTTAACAAGCAATTTTCCGCTTGTGTTTAAAGCCGGCTGAATAATTTTACGGTAATG
The DNA here is from genome assembly GCA_964370365.1 of uncultured Bacteroides sp. Taxonomy (GTDB): domain Bacteria; phylum Bacillota; class Clostridia; order Oscillospirales; family Ruminococcaceae; genus Ruthenibacterium. The sequence continues at coordinate 11,909 of CAYJIT010000011.1, forward strand.
GGTGTCTAACATGTTTTCTCTCCAATTTTACTTATTTCTGCTTCTTATTATGCGCCTAAGAAGCCCTAATTGCCATGCTTTAACATTTTCTTTGCGATATTTGCTCGCCGCCGTTTTAAATATTTCGCTTTGGGTTGGGTAGGGCAATATCAAAGAATTTAGGCTTGATAATTTCATTTTGGCATGAATGGCAAGGCAAGCAAAAGCCAAAAGTTCACCGGCTTTGTTGCCAACAATGGTAGCGCCTATAATTACGCCTTTTTTGTTCAAAACAAGTTTTAATGCCCCGCTTGTATCACTTTCGGCAACAGCTCTGTCGTTCTCTTTAAAATCTACGGTAACAATTTGCGTTGCAATGCCGTTTTTTTGTGCCCCGATTTGCGAGAGCCCAACGTGTGCAACTTCAGGTTTTGTGTAAGTGCACCATGGAACACTGTTGTAATTTGTGCTTGCTTTTGTGCCCAATGCGGCATTTTGCAAAACAATTCCGGCTTGGTAAGCCGCTGTGTGTGTGAATAAATAAGGCCCTGCGGCATCGCCGCAAGCATAAATGTTTTTAACAGTGCTCTGTAAGTGTTTGTTAACTTTCAGCGCGCCGTTTGGCAAAAGCTCAACACCTATATTTTGCAAATTAAGCTCGCTTGTTTGCGCCCTGCGCCCGGTGCTCACTAAAAGTGCTTGTGCTGTGTGTGTTCTTTTCTCGCCGTTTACTTCAACATGAACATTAATAAGCTCTCCACTCTTTTCAACGCTGATTATGTTGGCGCTAAGGCAAAATTCCATGCCGTCGTCTTGCAAAACTTTTTGCATAATTTCGCCTGCAAAGGGGTCGTCCTTGCCAAAAAGTGTTGGCATTTTATCAATTACTGTAACTTTTGTTTTAAAATGCGCAAAGCCTTGGCCAAGCTCTAAGCCTATTGGGCCTGCGCCTAAAATTATAAGCGATGAAGGAGTGTAATTAATGCTGAATATATCATGGTTTGTAAAATAAGGGGTGCTTTCAAGCCCTTTTATGGGTGGAATAAACGCTTTTGAGCCCGTGGCAATTACAATGGATTTTGCCGTGTAAAACAAACCGCCTGCCTCAACTGTATGTGCGTCTTTAAGTTTGGCAAACTGGCGAACAACTTTAACGCCAAGTGCCTCAAAGCGCTCTGCACTGTCGTGCGGTGCTATTGTGCGTACTACATTTTGAACATATTGCATTAGTTTGGGAATATCTGTTTTATATTCATCAACATAAACACCTTGCTCTTTGCCGTTTTTTATAAAATGGGCACCATGCGCCCCGTATAAAAAACTTTTGCTCGGCACGCAGCCGTAATTTAAGCAATCGCCACCCATGTGCTCGGCTTCAAAAAGCACTGCTTTTGCGCCAATGGCAGCTGCACCGGCAGCAACAACAAGCCCACCGCTTCCGCCGCCTAAAATAGCTATGTCAAAATCATAACGCATTTCATCACCTCTGTAAAATTCATTAAATATCGTAATTTTATTTTAACATATTTAATGTTGAATTTAAAGTCGGGTGTAAAATTTATATTGTTATTTGAAAAATGTGCTATTATAAACCGCTTTTATGTGCGTTAGCACTAAAACTGTGTGTTTTACTCTTTGTAAATAATTGGTTGATTGAGGTTTAAAAGCATAGGTTTAGTGCATTCACATGTGTCATTCCGAGCACAGTCGATGACGCACCGCAGTGCTAATGCCAACGAGCAACCGCCACGCAAGTGGCGGCTCTTGGCGAGTGGTGGAATCCGTAACCCCTGTGCATTGTTAGAGCACAAAGTACGGATTTCTCCATTAAAGTCGAAATGACAGGCGGTTAAGTTTGCTAAGTTGCACTTAACCTATAGCTTTTAATACAATTAATGCATAGTAAACATTTTCATTAACTTATATTAAAGCCATAAAAAAACTAAACGGAAAAATTAAAACGCCCAAACGCCATTTTCAAATAAAAGCACTGTTTCGCCATCTTTTTTTATGCCTGTAATCGTCATATCGGCACTGCCCACCATAACATCTTCGTGTATAAGGCTTTGGTTAACACCTTTTTCAAGCAATTGCTCTTTATTTAGTTCATTGCCGCCTAAAACAGTGCCGGGATACCCTTCGCCAAATGCAATGTGGCAAGCAGCATTCTCGTCGAACAATGTGTTATAAAATAATACATTGCTTTTGTTAACAGGGCTTGTTGCGGGCACAAGTGCAATTTCGCCAATTCTTTTTGCGCCCTCGTCTGTGTTAAGAAGTTGCCCCAAAAGCTCTTTGCCCTCTTTGGCATCATAATCCACAACAACACCGTCTTTGAAAGTAACACAGAAATCTACAATTAAATTTCCGTTGTAAACATAGGGTTTTGTGCCGTAAACAATGCCGTTTGTGCGGTCTTTATGAGGGGCAGTGAATACTTCTTCTGTTGGGATATTAGGCATAAACTCGTAATTTTTTTGCGTTAGGCTGGAGCCACCGTCCCATAGGGCATCTTCAGCAAGCCCAATTGTTAAATTTGTGCCGTTTGCGCTTTTTAGGTGCACGCTTGCAAAATCTTGCTCGTTCAAAAAATTCTTGTATCGCTTTAAATTGTTTGAATGTTCTTTCCAAGCGCTAACTATATCCGGTTCGTTAACACGGCAAACGTCAAAAATTGCTTGCCACAAATTTCTCATTGCGTCATCTTCGCTAACATTCGGGAAAACTTTTTTTGCCCAAGCAGGGCTTGGCACAGCAACAATGCTCCATTGAATTTTATCTTTCATAATATATTCACGGTAGGGCGCCGCAGCTTTACTGGCCGCTGTATTTGCCCTATCTATTTTTTGCATATCAAGGCCTTTAAAAATTTCGGGGTTGCGTGAAACAATGCTTAAAATGCAAGCAGAGCCATCACTTTCTATATAGTCGAGCAGGCTTTGAATTGTCCACGGTTTAACATCTTCAAGCACCTTAATATCTGTGTATTGCATTTTTATGCGTGATAGTTTTTCGTCATTATAGTGAACAACAACCTCTTTCACCCCATAGGCATAAGCCGCTGTAGCGCAAAGGCGCGCAAAATGTGCCGCCTCGATAGGTGCGCGGATTATTAATGTTTGCTCGGGCTGTGGGTTTGCACCAACACGAACCGCAAACTCGGCATATTTTGCAAGTGATTTTTCATCTACATTATACATTTTTGTTCTCCTTTTTGTTTGCTTTGCTTGTATTTTGCGTTTTAGTTTAATAACATTTAAGGTAAACTGCCTAATTTTGTTAAAAAGATTATATATTTACATAATAATAACACAAATTTTTGAAAAATTAAAGACATAATATGGTATTATTATAATAAATATAGTAAAATAAAACATAGTAACTTTAACGAATGATAAATTAGGGTTTAAATAGTATGTGTTTTAAGCACTTGTTTATTAATTTTTGAAAGGCAGTTTATGGATAAATATAAATTTAAAACAATAATGTCAAGGGTTGGTATATCGTATTTTATACTCTTGCTTTTGTCTAATCTTTCTCAAGTGGTGTTTGTTTCAATAACATCAATTTTTTTTCCGGGCATTGAAAATGAAAATTATTATATTTGGATTGCAAGCTATGTGCCGCTTTATGCGGTTTGCGTGCCTTTATTTTGGCTTATAATAAATATTTTGTTGCCAACAAAGCCATATAAAAAACAGGCGCTAAAATTTGGCGCAGGGCATGTTGTGAAAGTGCTAATTATAAGTTTTGGCGCAACATATATGTTTAATTTTTTAACTATCTTCATTCAAACGATAATAACTGAATTAACAGGTGCGGTTATGGCGAACCCTGTTGAAGAAATGCTTACGGGCAGCGGCCTTTTTTGGACGGCTTTTTTCTCGTGCATTGTTGCGCCCGTTGGCGAGGAGTTTTTGTTTCGCAAAGTGCTTTTCGATAAATTAGGCCCATTGGGCGATAAAGTTTATATAATTATGAGCGGTGTTTTGTTTGGGCTGTTTCACGCAAATATTGCGCAAATGTTTTATGCAACAGCACTGGGGATGATATTTGCTTATGTTTATTCTAAAACGTGCAAAATTATTTACCCGATATTATTGCATGTTATAATAAATTTTGTGGGCACGGTTGTTTCGGCGCTCTCTGTTGATAATGAAGTTTTGAGCATGGCTTTAGGGGTGTTTGTTGTGGCAAGCATTTTAGGAGGCATCGCATTTTTTGTAATTGAAATTGCACGCAAATCTATAATTATAGATATCTCTAAAATTATGTTGCCGCAAAATTACACAAAGCACATGTTTTTAAACTTTGGGGTTTTAGCATACACAATTTTTTGCTTAATTCTTTCGGTTGTGGTAATTATAATGTCGTCGTGAAAAGCACAATAATTTTCATTTTTTATGCTTCACTTTTCACTGTAAGTGCATTTGGCACTTGCTTAAAACAGATAATATAGGAGGGCGTTATGAAATTAATATCTTGGAATGTAAACGGTTTTCGCAGTGCTTTATCAAAAGGCTTTGAAGAGAAATTTGCAGATATAAACGCAGATGTTTTTTGCTTGCAAGAAACAAAAATGCAAGAGGGGCAAGCAGAATTCAACCCCGAAAACTACTTTCAATATTGGAATAGTGCCGTGAAAAAAGGCTATTCGGGCACAGCGGTTTTTACAAAAATTAAGCCTCTAAATGTGGCTTACGGCATAGGAATTGAAGAGCACGACCAAGAGGGAAGAGCAATAACGCTTGAGTTTAACGAGTTTTACTTAGTGAATATATACACGCCAAACAGCAAAAACGAGCTTTTGCGCTTAGATTACAGAATGACATGGGAGGACGCTTTAAGGGCGTATCTTTGCAATTTAGGCAAAGTTAAACCTGTTGTTTACTGTGGAGATTTAAACGTTGCGCATAAGGAGATAGACTTGAAAAACCCAAAAACCAACACAAGGAGTGCGGGCTTCACAAACGAAGAGCGCGGCAAGATGACAGAGCTTTTGCAAAGCGGTTTTGTGGATACATTCAGGCATATTAACCCCGAGGCAACAGGCGCATACACTTGGTGGAGCTATATGAGAAATGCAAGGGCTAATAATGCCGGTTGGCGCATAGACTATTTTATAGTGAGCGAGCGAATAAAGGGCAATATAAAAAGTGCTCAAATTCACAGCGATGTTTTCGGAAGCGACCATTGCCCGGTGGAATTGGAGCTTGAATTTTAAGCGGCAATGAATTTGTGCAAATAGGCGTGTGCATATTACTATTTACAGCCTAAACACAAAGCGCATAAATTTTGCCTTTGCGCTTGCTTTTTCACAGGTGATAGTGCCTATAAAAGCTAAAACAAAACGGGCAAACACTTAAATTTTTCTAAAGGGGTGCTGCAAATGGCAGATATCATCAAGGCTGTAATTTTGGGCATAATAGAGGGAATAACCGAGTGGCTTCCCGTTTCGAGCACAGGGCATTTAATTTTGGCGCAAAGTATATTGCAAATGAATGTTAGCGCACAGTTTAATGAGATGTTCGATGTTGTAATTCAGCTTGGGGCAATTTTAGCTGTTGTTGTGCTTTTTTGGGGAGCACTTTGGCCTTTTTGCTATAATAAAAATGGCAAAAACTTAGTTGAAAAATATTGCAAAATACCCTCATGGATAATGTGGAGCAAAGTTTTAGTGGCAATTATACCCGTTATGGTAATAGGGCTTTTGTTCGACGACTTTATGACGCAGAATTTCCACAACCCTTTTGTTGTGGCATTAATGCTCATATTTTACGGTGCAGTGTTTATTGCAGTGGAGCGCATTTGCAAAAACAAGAAATTCCATGTGCTTTCAATTGAACAAATAAGTTATAAATTGGCATTTGGAATAGGGCTTTTTCAAGTGCTTAGCTTAGTGCCGGGCACAAGCAGAAGTGGCGCAACCATTATTGGGGCACTAATTTTGGGTGCAAACCGAAAAACGGCGGCGCAGTTCACATTTTACCTTGCGGTGCCTGTTATGTTCGGTGCAAGTTTGCTAAAAGTTCTCGATTTCGGCTTTGTTTTCACAGGGCTTGAAATTGCAATTTTGGCGGCGGGAATGCTGAGCGCGTTTGTTATTTCTTTAATTGCAATTCGCTTTTTGATGGATTATGTTAAGCGGCACGATTTTACAGTGTTTGGCTATTACAGAATTGCCGTGGGCGCTGTGGTTTTACTTTATTTTTATGTGTTGTAATTTACTTTTAAAGAGGTGAGCAAATGGAGAAAGCGAATAAAGTGAAATATGCGCTTTGCCTTTTAAGTTTTTTCGCCATTTTAGCTTTAATTACGGTTTTAACTATGCCAAGCGGTTTTAGCATTAACAATGTGAGCGCAGTGCAAATTTACAATAGCTTAAACGCTAACAATGAAGTTGTGAAAGTGCAAAAAGAGGATAAAATTAACATAAACACAGCTGTTTTAAGCCAGCTTATGTGCCTTGAGCAAATTGGCGAGAAAAGGGCGCAAGATATTATAAATTATCGCGAAGAAAACGGTGATTTTCAAAATATCAATGAATTGTTGAATGTAAGTGGGATATCTGATAGTGTGTTTGAAAAAATAGAGGATTTTGTAAAGGTTTAGCGAGGAGATTATATGCAACAAAATAATTACGAATATAGAAAATTATTTATAAACAGGGAATTGAGCTGGCTTGAATTTAACAAAAGAGTGCTTAATTTGTCTGCAGATAGCAATGTGCCTATAGCAGAGCGCTTAAAATTTCTTTGCATTTATTACAGCAATTTAGACGAATTTTTCATGGTTAGGGTGGGTTCGCTTTATGATAGAACTCTTTTGCGGGAAAGCGCACTTGAAAAAGAGAACAAAACACGAATGACGCCCCAAGAGCAAATAGATGCCATTATTCCGCAAGTGGAAAACTTGCGCATTTTAGCCGACGATAGTTTTGCAAAAATAACATATTTGCTTAAGCTGCGAGGCTATAACAGGGTGGAGTTTGAAAATTTAAGCAAAGAGGAAAACAGCTTTTGGAAAAAATATTTTTTAAAAGAACTCTTTCCTATTTTATCGCCGCAAATTATTGATAGGCGGCATCCTTTCCCGTTTTTGCGCAACAATGAATTATACCTTGGCGCAACAATTAACCGCAAAGGTGAAGCGCAAAAAGCATTTGGAATAATACCTATAAGTGCACATTTTGGCAAAGTTATAATTTTGCCGCAAAATGGCAATTTTGTTTATGCATACGTGGAAGATTTAATTTTATACTATGCACAATTGGTGTTCGGCAAAAAGTCTATAAAAGATAAATTTGTGTTTAGGGTTACGCGAAATGCGGACATAACAGCCGATGACGCAATGTTTGACCAAGATTTGGACTATAGAATTATCATGGGCGAACTGCTTAAAAAAAGGCGCAAACTTGCAGCGGTGCGCTTGCAGGTTAATTCTGGCGCAAGTGATAGTGCAATTAGCTACCTTTGCGAAAAACTTTTGCTGCCAAAACAGCAAGTTTTTAAGCAAATTGCGCCTTTGGAGTTATCCGCAGGCTTTAAAATAACCGCAAAGCTGGCGCAAGAAGGCAAAACAGAGTTGTTTTATGCGCCAAAAAAACCAATTGCGCCCAAAAGTGATTACAATTTGAAAAATGTAGTGAAAAAGAACGATGTGCTACTTCAGTACCCATATCAAAGCATCCGCCCGTTTTTATCACTGCTTGTGCAAGCCGCAAACGACCCTGAGGTTGTGTCCATTAAAATGACATTGTACCGTGTTGCAGACAACAGCAAAATTATTGAAGCGCTGTGCACTGCCGCTGAAAACGGCAAAGAAATTGTGACGGTTGTGGAGCTTAGGGCAAGGTTTGACGAACAAAATAATATAGAGTTCTCTAAAGTGCTTGAGGAGGCAGGGTGCACTGTTATTTACGGTTTTGGAGATTATAAAGTGCACTCTAAACTTTGCCTTATAACGAAAAAAAGCCAGAATGAATTATCCTATATTTCGCAGATAGGCACAGGCAATTACAATGAAAAAACAAGCGAGCAATACACAGATTTATCGTTTATAACAAGTGATAAAACAGTGGGCGCAGAGCTTGCAAGTGTGTTTAACGATTTGGCAATGGAACGCCTAAGCGATAACACAAGCCGCCTTTTGGTTGCACCGCTTAGGTTTAAAAGTGTGCTTATGCGGGAAATGCAAAGCGAAATTGACGCTGTTAAACAGGGCAAAAAAGGGAAAATTGTGTTAAAGTGTAATTCTATAAGCGATAAGGAAATTATAGAAAAAATAAGCGAGGCCTCGAGCGCAGGTGTTGAAATTGACATGATAGTGCGTGGGATTTGCTGTTTGAAAGCAGGAGTTACAGGTTTGACAGAAAATGTTAAAGTGCGCAGTGTTGTGGGCAGATATTTAGAACACAGCCGCATTTACAGCTTTGGCACAAGCGAGAATGTGCGTGTTTATATTGCCTCGGGAGATTTTTTAACAAGGAACACACAGCGCAGAGTTGAGGCGGGTGTGCGCATTACAGATAGCAAAATTGTTGATAAACTGCAAGATGTTTTAAATTTGCAACTTGCAGATAATGTGAATTCATACGAGATGAAACCCGATGGCACATACAAAAAAATTGTTTGTGAAAATGAAGAAATTATTGATGCACAAAGCAAAATGTATGATGTGTTGGAAAATGATTTTGTTAGCACAGTGCAAAACAGCAAAAAATTTGCCCCAAAAACGTTTGGGGCAAAAAAAGGTTTATTAAATGAAAAACAAGAGCAAAAAAGCAGGCTTAGCCGCTTTTTCGGCTTTTTTAAAGCTTGAAAATAATATAGGTGCGTTAATTTAGCTAATTTAGCTAATTTGCTATAGCAATTGCAAAAAGTAATAGTTAGTAGTAATATTTGTAATTCAAGCGAAGCCATCTACATCTTGTCATTCCGAGTGAAGCCGGTGGCCTTTTGTCATTCCGAGCGCAGCCATCTACAGCTTGTCATTCCGAGCGAAGCCGGTGGCCTTTTGTCATTCCGAGCGAAGCCATCTACATCTTGTCATTCCGAG
>CAYJIT010000011.1:21044-63130 GCA_964370365.1 uncultured Bacteroides sp.
AGCCGGTGGCCTTTTGTCATTCCGAGCGAAGCCATCTACATCTTGTCATTCCGAGTGAAGCCGGTGGCCTTTTGTCATTTCGAGCGCAGCCGAGAAATCCGTACTTTATGCTTTGAAAATGCAAGGAGTTACGGATTCCTCTCTGCGCTCGGAATGACACATATAATTGCACTAAGCCTATAAACTTATTTTCCATACCCTTTCGGGTTGTTGCTCTGCCAGTTCCAACTGCTTTGGCACATTTCGTCTATTCCGTATTGTGCGCTCCAATTAAGCTCATCTTTGGCTTTTTTTGTGTTGGCATAGCACTCCGCAATGTCGCCTGGGCGGCGAGGATCTATAACATAGGGTAGTTTTTTGCCGCACGCTTTGCTGTAAGCGTTAATTATTTCAAGCACGCTGTAACCGTTGCCTGTGCCCAAATTGCAAATAAATAAATTGCAGCTCTCTTCAAGTTTTTTCAGTGCGGCAACATGCCCTTTCGCAAGGTCAACCACATGGATATAATCCCTCACTCCCGTTCCGTCGGGTGTGTTGTAATCGTTGCCAAAAACATGCACTTCGCTAAGCTCGCCCACCGCAACTTTAGCTATATACGGCACAAGGTTGTTTGGTATTCCGTTTGGGTCCTCGCCAATAAGGCCGCTTTCGTGCGCACCTATCGGGTTAAAATAGCGAAGCAGTGCAATGTTCATTGTTTGCTCTACCGCCGCAATATCTTTTAAAATTTGCTCTATATAAAGTTTTGTTCTGCCGTAGGGGTTCGTTGCACTAAGCGGAGAATTTTCTGTTATTGGCACTGTTTCGGGGTCTCCGTAAACGGTGGCAGATGAGGAGAAAACAATGTTTTTAACACCGAATTCCCTCATGCATTTAACTATATTTATAAGGCTTGTAATATTATTGTCATAGTATTCAAGCGGTTTTTGCACGCTTTCACCAACGGCTTTTAATGCCGCAAAATGTATAATTGAATCTATATCGGGGTTTTTAATAAAAAGCTCTCGTGTTTTTTGTAAGTCGCACAAATCAACATTTACAAAAGGCACATTTTTTTTGGTTATTTGCTCAACTCTTTCCAAAGCTGTTTTGCTTGAATTAATTAAGTTATCCGCAACAATTATTTGTTTATTCGCATTTAAAAGTTCAACGCAAGTGTGTGTTCCTATATAACCCGCACCACCGCTCACAAGTACAGACATTTTCATTCTCCTAACAATTTTAATAATTTTTGTTATAGGTTTAATACAATATAGCAAACTGAACCACTTGTCATTTCGACTGTAATGGATAAGCACTGCGGAGCGTCATCGGCTTCGCTCGGAATGACAAACACAAATGCTACAAACCTATAAGTATAATAACAAAAATAGCGTATATAAATCAATAGAGAATTATATATATTATTTACATTTTTGTGCTTTTATTTTTTCGCTGCGCCAAATAAATTTTTGTTTGCTCAAAAACTTTGCCGCTTAAAAACATAACGCCTATTAAATTAGGCAGTGCCATTAGGCCGTTGAAAGTATCGCTTATGCTAAAAACATAATTCACCTGTAAAACGCAGCCCAAAGGCACAAGCAAAATAAAGGCAATTTTGTAAAAACGCCGTGCCTTTATTCCAAAAAGGTAGCAAATGGCTTGTTCACCGTTATAGCTCCAACTCAAAAGCGTTGAGAATGCAAAAAGTGGCATTGATATGCCCAAAAATGCACTGCCAAAACTTCCAAGCCCTGCCTTGAATGTGTGCACGGCAAGTGCCGCACCGTTTGCATCAAGGTTTAATGTGCCGCTTGATAAAATGCAAAGTGCCGTAAGGGTGCACATAACAATTGTGTCTGCAAACACTTCGCAAATTGCCCACATTCCCTGTTCAACAGGGCTTTTAAGCTCGCTTGCGCTGTGTATTAGCACACTGCTTCCAAGCCCAGCCTCATTTGAAAAAACACCCCTTGCAACACCAAAGCGCATAGCGCGTATAATGCCATAGCCTCCTATGCCGCCTGCGGCACTTTGCAAGTTAAAGGCATCGGTTACTATGCTTAAAACAGCCGTAGGAATATTGTGCCTAAACTTTATTAATATGAGTATACAGCCCACTATGTATAAAATTGCCATGGAGGGCACTAATTTTGCGGTTACAGCAGCTATTCTTTTAATGCCGCCCATAATTATAACAAAAAGGGAAAAAGCGCACACTAAACCTGTTGCAATTAAAGGTGCACCGAAACTTTCATTTAAAGTAACTGCTATGCTGTTGCTCTGCGCCATATTGCCCATGCCAAAACTTGCAAGAACAGCAAAAACAGCAAAGAGCACCGCCAAAAATTTGCTTTTCACGCCATATTGCAAATAGTACATAGGCCCGCCAAGCCATGCGCCGTTTTTGTCCTTTCGCCTATACATTATGCCCAGCACATTTTCGGCATAGCCTGTCATCATGCCCAAAACGGCGGAAACCCACATCCAAAATATTGCGCCCGGCCCTCCTGCGCTAAGTGCTGTGGCAACGCCCACAATATTGCCTGTGCCAAGCGTTCCGGCAAGTGCCGCTGTAAATGTTTCAAATGCGCTTATGCTGTGTTTATCTTTTTTTAGGCGCTTGGCTTTTTGAACAAATAAACTGCCCAAAGTGCTTTTAAACCACAGCTTAATATGCTTAATTTGAAAAAAATTAGTTTTTACGCTTATGATAAGCCCACATCCGCAAAAAAACAAAAGCATAAAAGGCCCCCATAAAACCTTGTTAATCATTTCATTTATCTCTACCATATAAACCCCCATGCTTTGACATTTTTTTTGCAATGTGTTAAACTGTTTAACGTTATAAAATATATGTTAAAATACTTATTAATATGAAATGAGAACAAAAAGAGGGATAAAATGGCAGAAAAACACTATACTGAGAATTTTACGGTTAGAATTGCAGATTGCGATTTAAACTATAACATGACCTTAGGCACATGCCTTCGTTATGTACAACAAATTTCAAACGACCACGCCTTTAAAATGGGCATTACAGCGCAAACATACAAAAGCACAAATTCACAGTTTTTAATAGCAAAAACCGCAGTTGTGTGCCACAAAATGCCGGTGTATAAGCAGGAATTTGCGTTAACCACACAAGCGGCTTTTTCGGGGCGCGCGCAGTTTCCACGCTACACCTTTTTTAAAGACGCAATAACAGGAGAGCTACTTATTGAAGTTTATTCCGTTTGGGTGCTGGTGGATACAAATTTGCGCCGCATTTTGCGCCGTATTCCCGAAAATTTCCCCGATGTTTTCGAGGTTTGGGATATTCCCAAATTGGATTTAAACATAAAAAAGGCGCAAATAGCACATGTTAAAACAGAGCGTGCAACATATTTGCGCTGTGATGAAAATATGCACATAAACAACACAATGTATGCGGATATTGTTTGCGATAATTTGCCTTTTGAGGTTATGAAGCAAAAGCAATGCAAACGTTTTGCGGTGTCTTATCACAACGAGATACCGGCATGTGCAGAGTTTAGCTTGCAGTGCTCAAATGAAAATGATGGCGAATATTACTTTAGCGCAAACATTGACAGCAAAAATTGTTTTGAAGCAGTTATAGAAATTTAATAGTTATTGTTTTTTGATAAGCAATAGCGTTTTCCTAAATATTTAAAGGTGAATATTTAGGAAAACGCTTTTTTTGAAACAAAAGTACTTAAAGAATTTTAACGATATTTCGTCTTATTAATAGGGTTTATCAGCGTTTAATTAAGTTATTACAAAAAAATTACAAAAATTTGCAATAAACCCTTGACAAATGATGTCAAAAGTATTACAATTTAATTGCAAGATAGTTACGAACTGGCTTGCCAGTACACTTTTTCATCAGATGCAGACCCTTCCTCCTATTATAATGGTGCTTGCATTATAATTTTTGGGCTGTATCACTCCTCAAATTCTATTTGATTAGACAAAACTCCCTTGTGTGTAGGCAAGGGAGTTTTGTCGTCTTTATTTTGTGCACGCTTTAGCCGTTCGGATTACTCCCGAACGGCTAAGCGCATTAAAGTGTAAAATAATATAAAATTCTTTTCAATTCCGCTTTTTTTTTTCATTGTTTTATGATATGATATTCATTAAATAATAAATAAAAATAAATTAGCTAAACATTGGCAAATAAAGGAGAAAAATATGGCTTTTTATTACGAAGACCCTTCGCGCACTTTTGGAGAATATTTATTGGTACCGGGCTACTCATCTAAAGAATGTGTGCCGAGTGCTGTTAATTTGCAAACACCGCTTGTTAAATTTAGAAAGGGCGAAGAGGAATGCCCTTTGACATTAAATATACCTATGGTTTCGGCAATAATGCAGAGCGTTTCAAACGACACTATGGCGATAGCACTTGCAAAAGAGGGCGGTATAGCGTTCATTTACGGCTCTCAAAGTGTTGAAGATGAAGCGCAGATGATAAAAAAAGTAAAAAAATATAAAAAGGGATTTATTATAAGCGATTCTAATATTAAGCCCGACGATACATTGAGCACTGTTTTAGAACTTAAAGAGAGAACAGGGCATTCCACCATGGCGGTTACGCATGACGGCACATCAACAGGTAAGCTTTTGGGCATTGTTGCCAGCAGAGATTACCGCATTAGCCGCATGACGGGCGATGAGAAAGTGCAAGATTTCATGACGCCGCTAAACCGCCTTGTAACAGCACCCTCAAGCACAACGCTAAAAGAGGCGAACGATATTATATGGGATAATAAAATTAATACACTGCCGCTTGTGGACGAAAACGGCAATTTAACTTGTATGGTTTTCAGAAAAGATTATGACAGCCACAAGGAAAATGTGAGCGAGCTTTTAGATGCCGGCAAAAGTTATATTGTTGGCGCAGGAATAAACACAAAAGATTATAAAGAGCGTGTGCCTGCATTAATTGCAGCGGGTGCAGATGTGCTTTGCATTGATAGTTCGGAGGGTTTTTCCGAGTGGCAGGAGCTTACAATAAAATGGGTTAAAGAGCATTATGGCGAGAGAGTGAAAATTGGCGCCGGAAATGTTGTTGATGCCGAAGGCTTTAATTTCTTGGCGAACGCAGGTGCGGATTTTATAAAAATAGGCATAGGTGGCGGCTCTATTTGCATAACACGTGAAACAAAAGGTATTGGAAGAGGCCAAGCAACAGCTGTTATCGAAGTTGCAAAGGCGCGAGATGAGTATTATAAGCAAACGGGTATTTATATACCAATATGCTCGGACGGCGGCATTGTGCACGATTATCACTTAACGCTTGCGCTTGCAATGGGCGCAGATTTTGTTATGCTTGGCCGCTATTTCAGCCGTTTTGATGAAAGCCCAACCAATAAACTGAGAATAAATGGCAACTACGTTAAAGAATATTGGGGCGAGGGTAGCAACAGAGCACGCAATTGGCAAAGGTATGATGTTGGCGGCAAAGGGGCATTATCGTTTGAAGAGGGCGTAGACAGCTATGTGCCTTATGCAGGTGCACTAAAAGACGGTGTTGGCGTAACACTTGCAAAAGTGCGCCACACTATGTGCAATTGCGGCGCGCTAACAATTGAGCAATTGCAACAAGAGGCAAAGTTAACCGTTGTTTCCTCCACCAGTATTGTTGAGGGCGGAAGCCATGACGTTATACCGAAAAACACAGCGACACTTACATTTGAGTAAGCCCAAGTTGCTATATTGTTCTTGTGTGCTACCATAGTTTTCGGGCTTTTGCCTAAATAAAAAACTTGTTCGCATTATTCCTTAGCGGCTATGGGTGGCACCACCTTAAAACACGCAAAAATGAAAATTTTCATAGTAAAGGCAATAAATAAAACAAAAACCGCTTGAAAGGCTTTAATGCCATTCAAGCGGTTATGGTTTTTATGCATATTTTGCTTTTGCAGCTTTTTATTGCACTTATAAAAACAGTGCAATTATTAGCGTAATTGCTCTTTAACTTTTGCGGCTTTACCTGTGCGGCTGCGCAAATAGAACAATTTAGCGCGACGAACACGGCCTTTGCGAACAACTTCAACTTTTTCAACAAAAGGTGAGTTAATTGGGAAAACACGCTCAACACCAACGCCATAAGATGTGCGGCGCACTGTGAAAGTTTCCTCTATTCCGCCATGTTTTTTTGCAATAACCGTACCCTCGAAAGCTTGGATACGCTCACGCTCGCCCTCTTTAATTCTAACAGATACTTTTACGGTATCACCGATGTTGAATTGAGGCAAATTTTCTTTTATCATGCCCTGTGAAATAATTTTGATTGCGTCCATTTTTATCCTCCAATATTTAAAGACATTCATACCCAACGATTGCAGATAGAGGACTGCCCTGTTTAATGCATTACAGTAAACCACTGCCGGAAACAGCGAACATAACGCTAAAATAGTTTAACATATAATAATAAAAAATGCAAGTGTTTTTGAAAATTAATGTAATTTTGTGTTAACTTTTCTAATTTTACAATATGTTATTGTTAAAGATATTAAAAATAAAATCAAGAACGAAAAACAGCTTATTATCAAGCCTAAGTGCAATTTTTTTTGCACGTATTCAATTGCAGTAATTTTAAAAGCTAAGAAGCCTTAATTTATTGCTTTTTTCCTTGACAATTTTATAAGTTTGTTATAAAATTAAATATGTCAAATTTTGCCTTAAATACGCTTTTTTTATTTATGGCAGTTTGCCCGTAAGAGTTCGAAAATGGCATGTAGAAGGGTTTAATACTGTTAAATACAGGTTAAATGGAAATTAATATTGCATTGAAATGCAAAATATATATATTGGAGCTCACTTATGAAAGCGATGAAAAATAACAAGATGATGAAAAATGAATTTTATGCAGGTGAAAAAATTTTTGCGAAAAGTGCTTTTTGTTACCGCTCAAAGGTAAAACTTGCCTTGTTTTTGGCATTTATTATCACGTTAGTGCTTGCCGCCTCGGCATGTGATGAAACACGTGTTGAATACCGTTATGCGGGGATAAGTGTTCCTACTGGCGGGGCATCGCCCAGCGCATACTATATTGTGGGCGATGAGGCAGCGCCCATAACCGCAAATATTCACATATCAGTTTATGAGAATACTACCGTAAAAAATATTACCGGCGCCTTATTTACAAACACAGAAAACAATGCAAGCAATGCAACAGCTATTGCCTCAACGCAGGTTGCTGTGTCTGACATACCTGCAGGGCAAAATCGCGATATAACCGTCACATTCACCCCACCCACCGACCAATTAGGCACGTTTTACTATTTCCCCGGCATAACTCAAACCTATGAACAAGTAACAATTGAAGGCGGCAATGAGGTTGGCAGGCAGTGGGCTACCGGTAATTTTCATACGAGCCCTATAGTTATAGAGGTGTTAACCCAAGAAGAGTTCGAAAAGCGGGGGCTTGAAAAACAAGAAGAACAAGTACAAGAAACTCTATATGCCGGCGACCTTTACCTCACCATAGTGCGGCAGCCGCAGAATATCACATATCAGCAGCTGAGCGGGTACTTCGATGGCTTTGAAATGTTAATAGACTCATCAGCATGGAGGAAGAACACAGTCTATCAGTGGTATTCAACCACTGAAGGCGTAGACACAGGTGGCACGGCTATTGCCAACACCAACAGCCCTTTCCATCGCCCGCCAACCGATACTATAGGCACCACTTACTACTACTGCGAAGTAAGTGTTACCGATGATGTAAACACGCTAAGCATGACAAGCCGTGTTGTATCTTTAACTGTTAAGGGTCCCGAAGGGGCTCCCACACTTCAAATAACAGGGCAGCCGCAAAGCGGCAGCTATGAGCAAAATTCGTATGGGGCAAATATAACGGTGGGTGTAGATTCAAACATGCCTCAAGGCAACATAACCTATCAGTGGTATTCGAATACTCAAAATGCAACCACAGGCGGCACAGCTATTAACGGCGCTAATAGCTCTATCTACAGAGCACCCGATAGTACCGTAGGCACAACCTACTACTACTGTGTGGTAAATGCCACCAACGGCGAAGATACAGTTACACAAACAAGTAATGCAGCTGCAATAACCATTACGCCCGCCTCCCAATGGGAATTTACCATACAGCAACAGCCACAAAGCGGAACTTATAACATGGGTGACAATGTTCAGCTTAGCATAAGTGCTCATGTAAGCGACAATAGGGCGCTAAGCTATCAGTGGTACACAAGCATTTACCCCGGAATAGACGGCATGAACAACAGCGTTGCCATACAAGGGGCAAACGCCTCTACCCTTAGCATAAACACCACCAATATTTCTAACCAATACTACTACTGCATAGTTAACGACGCTTACGGCAACTACCGCACCAGCAGCCTTGTAAACGTGGTGGTGGTTGACCCTACGCCGATACCTGTGACCCTTAACGAAATTTATGTTTTAGGCACACGTGTAACAGAGGCTAATATGAGCGATGTGCTTGGCAACGGCATGGTGAGCTACAACCAATCAACCAACACCCTCACCTTAACCGATGCATTAGCTAATTTGACCTATGTGCTCAACGCCGATACAGGTAGCCCCTATGCAAACGCTATAATAGGTGCAAATTCAAGCCTTAACATACATGTTAATAGCACTTCAGACACTTTCCTTTCCTTCGACAGCAGTTCGGCTGTTGCCGGCGAAAGCATAATAAATGTTGCGGGAGATTTAACAATATCTGGTAGCTACCTTACAGCTGATCTTGATGGCACAAGAGCGCCAAATGGACGTGTTGTGGTTGCGGGTGGCTCTATAACAATAGCAGGCCCGGGAACATACGTTTGCAATGGGGGGAGTGCCAACGCAAGGGCGTTTGCTGCCCCCGGCGGTGTAACGGTTACCTATGGCACCACTCCTGTCGATAGCGGTGGTGTGCCCATTACCGGCCCGCTAACCAATCACAGCTATGTAAGAATAACCCCCTAAAACCATACACAGTTAAAATTTTGTATATTACCGTATTTTTATATTAATGCAAAATAAAAGCCACCTGTTTTAACAGGTGGCTTTTAACAATTAACCTTTAATGTGTTTTATTGCGCTTATTGCGTTTTTTTGGTTTTAGCGCATTTTGCCAGTTAAAGCTCGGCGTTTTAAATTAGCAAAATTCTTGCCTTTTTGCAAAAGGGCTAAACTATAATTATATTATTAATTGTGAGATATGTTATAAAAGCAAGAGCAAAAGCAAACTTTAGCTTTTAATTAAGTAAAAAGCTCACCGTTTTTAACAAGTAGCGCTGTTCTTAAAATGTCTGCACTAACTTTTGGCAGCCCCGTTTCACTTTCTAAAAACTCAAACAAAAGCCAGGGGTTTATATTTAGCACATTAGTGCAAGGCAACAATAATTCAACTGAAAAAATGCCTTTTTCTGTTGTTTGTAATTTTAAAATTTCAACATGCTCTTTTAAGTTCACCGTTTTAACTTTGCCTTTTTTGCCGGTTTTTTCAATATTTGCCTCATTTAAAAGTTTGAATTTTTCGAGAGCTTCTTGTGCGTATTTTGCCATTTGCGAAGAAAATGTCACGGTATAGCAGGCTTTGTCAATTTCACTTGCTTTGTTTTGCGCCTTTTGCACTTTAAACACTTTTATGCCGCTTGGCAAACAAGGGTTTATAATATCTGCCGCTGTTTGCCAATTAAAATTATCGCTTTCTGTTTTAATGTCCAGCACTTCATACACACTTTGCAAGCCAAGCGATAACGGCGCGGCAAATGTTATATAAATGTGCGGGTTAAAGCCTTGCGTATAGTAAACCGGCAGTTTAGAGCGCTTAAAGGCACGCTGCATAACTTTTTGTAAATCTAAAAGGGAGATATAAGCGGCGGTATCTGTTTTTTCAAAGAAAAACCTAATTGTTTGCAATGCAAGCACCCCCAAACCACTTAGCGGCACCGCAATCAGAACATTTTAAATTGCAAGGCGGTGTCGTTTCACTTTTTAAAGCATTTTCGTATTCTTCAACTAAAAATTCGTGTTTTAAGCTGTAGCTTAAATGGCTCCACGGCAAAAGTTCCTCTGTGGTCAATTGCCTGTTTGCGTAAAATGCAGGGTCAATTTTAAGCTCGTCAAAAACATTCATCCATGTTTCATATTTAAAGTGCTCGTCCCAGCCGTCAAATATACAGCCGTATTCAAACGCTTTCACCAGTGCCGGTGCAAGGCGCCTGTCGCCCTTGGCAAAAACCGCTTCCAAAAAGCTAACCTTGCTATCGTGATAGCTAACTTTTATTTTTTTGTTAGTAACACATTGCAATAAATATTGCTGTTTTTCGTGTAGAAGCTCCTGTGCATCTTGCGGGCAAAACTGAAACGGTGTGTGCGGTTTTGGCACAAAACATGCAACGCTTATATTCACCTGCACGCCTTTGCCTTTAGGTTTGTTTTCGCATTTGTAAAACAAATCTACAATATTTTGCGCACAATCGGCTATGCCTTTAATATCTTGCATTGTCTCTGTAGGAAGCCCCATCATAAAATAAAGCTTAACCGTGCTATAGCCGGCACTGAACGCAAGTTTGCAACTCGCCTCAATTTCATCCTCGCTTATATTCTTGTTAATAACATCTCTAAGGCGCTGTGTGCCTGCCTCCGGTGCAAATGTTAAGCCGCTTTTTCTTATTTTGCTAATTTTTTCAACTAAACTTTTTGAGAAATTATCTATGCGCAAGCTGGGAAGTGAAATGCTAACATGCTCTTTTTCGCTCCATTGCACCATGTCGTCAAGCAAAAGCTCAAGCTGGCTATGGTCGCTTGTGGATAGGGATGTAAGCGATATTTCATCGTAGCCTGTGTTTTCGCACAAATTGTGCCCGGCTTTGGATAGCAAAAGTGCGTCTCTTTGGCGCATAGGGCGGTAAATGAAGCCTGCTTGGCAAAAGCGGCAACCCCTAACACAGCCGCGTAGCACTTCTATTTGCGAGCGCTCGTGAACTGTGCCCACCATGGGCACAACAAAATTTTGCGGTATATCCACTTCGTTCATATCAAGAACAAGTGCCTTTTCCACAACTTCTTTTGCGCCGCTATTTGGCGTTATGCTTTTAATTTTACCATCGCTTTCATACTGCACATCGTAAAATTCAGGCACATAAACACCGTCAATTTTTATAAGTTGTTTTAATATATCTTTGCGCTTTTTGCCCTCTTTTTTGCACTTAATAACCATGTTGCAAACTTCGCTCAACTGTTCTTCGCCCTCGCCAAGCATCATAAAATCGAAAAAAGGCGCAAGTGGTTCTGCATTGCAAACACAAGGGCCGCCTGCACAAATAAGCGGATGCTCTTCGCCTCTTTCGTGCGCATATAAAGGAATGTTTGCCAAATTTAGCATAGCCAAAATATTTGTGTATGAAAGCTCATATTGCAATGTGAAGCCCACAATGTCAAATTTGTTTAAGCTGTCTTTGCTCTCCAGTGCGAACAGTGGGTAATTTTGCTCTTTCATCTGCGTGTACATATCTATCCACGGCATAAAAGCACGCTCGAACCAAATATCTTCTTGCTTATTAATTATTTCGTAAAGCACTTTCATCCCAAGATAAGACATGCCTACCTCATAAGTATCGGGAAAGCAAAACGCAAAGCGCAAATTTATTTTGCTTTTATCTTTAAATACACAGCCCGGCTCACCGCCTGTGTAGCGCCCCGGCTTTTGCACCTCGGCAAGCAGAGCCTTTAATTTATCGTTCATCATTTTTCCTTTTGTAAAACTATATTATTTAAACAATAATTGAAAAACAGAAATGTTTTTTCGCGTATTGTTTTGCATAATATTATAGCACAGTTTGCCCTTAATTACAAAGTGTTTTGCAATAGCAAATAAAGCGGTGCAATAAACCCTGCCGCAATGGTTGTTGGCGAAGCATCAATTTGCAAAACTACTATGGGCATTAATACACTTACAAATATAATACTTAGTTTTTGAAATGCGGCCCATTTATAAAGCAAATGTGCAGGCAAAAAACACTCTATAATTTGTGCGCCGTCCAGCGGAATAATAG
Source organism: uncultured Bacteroides sp. (assembly GCA_964370365.1). Taxonomy (GTDB): domain Bacteria; phylum Bacillota; class Clostridia; order Oscillospirales; family Ruminococcaceae; genus Ruthenibacterium. The sequence goes on from CAYJIT010000011.1 coordinate 33,068, forward strand.
GCAGCAAATTGTAAATGCCAACACAAAAATTAACAGCGCTGAAAATATAGGCAAAATAACTTGCCTGGCTTTGCGCTTGCATGTAAAGAGCAAAGCCGACAATTAAATTAGAAAGTGGCCCCGCCAAAAGCACAATAAGTTTTTTATATCTGCTTAAATTTCTTGTGCGCTTTAAGCAAATGCCGCCCGCTGAAAACTGCAATTTTACCATTTTTTTTGCCAAGATAATATATGCTATAACATGAGATGCCTCGTGGATAAAAACGCTAAAAAGCACAAGCCTAAATAAAAAAGCGCCGTCGAGCAAAAGCCCCAGCGCCAGTAGTGCATAAAAAAACACAGCGTTCATCACATCACCCTATAATAGTAATATTTTTATGTATTATACTATTTGTATATTGTTAATTTGTGTTTTGCAATGCTTCAAATTCGCTTAAAGGGTTAACATATTTGCCGTTTTCTATAAGCTCGAAATGAAGATGAGGCCCTGTTGAATAGCCCGTGCTGCCCATTGTTGCTATGCGCTCACCGCTTGTAACATGCTCGCCCGCACGAACAAAAGTGTAATCTAAATGTTGGTAAAGCGTTTGCAGGCCGCTTGTGTGGTGAATTATTACATAATTACCTCTTATGCTGTTGGTGTCGCACTCAACCACAAAGCCGTTTGCTGCGCTAAAAATATCACTGCCTTTTTCACCGGCAATGTCTATGCCTAAATGGAATTCCCATTGCTTTGATATAGGGTTTGTTCTAAAGCCGAATTCTGATGTTAAAACTCCATAGGTAGGCTGAATTAACTCTACGCTCTGCGAATAAGTTTCAAGGCTTACATTGTATGGGATGTTGCTATCATCGGTGCTTGGTGTTTTGCCGCCCATTCCTGTAAACTCATTTTCTTCATAGCTACTTTGCGCTTGTGCATTGTTTTGCGAAGAACTGTGCTCGCTTGTGCTTTGTGCTTGTGCCTCGTTTTGCACTGCCCACGGCGTAATTTGTGAATTTGAGTTTTGCGTGCTTTCATGCGTTTGCACTTGTGGCTCTTGCGTTTCGTTTTCCTGTGTCAGATGCTCTTGCATTTGGCTTTCCTGTTGCAATTGAAGTTCTTGTTCTTGTGCCTCTTGTGCGGTTTCTTGCTGCGTGGTGCCGGTTAGCGCCATATGCCCAATATCGCTTGCAATATTTTGCATGGCTTTAACACCCTCGTCAATAAAGCGCAAAATGGGCGTTTGCTCACTGAAATTGATGCCGCTTGTGATGAAGTGCTCATAAGATGTTTTAAGTTGATAGTAAAAATCCACATTCGAAAATTTTAACAGCAAAACAGCTGCAATGAAAACAGCGCAAATAAAACCTTGAAAAAGCATTAAACTTTCAGTTTTTTCTTTGCGGTTTTCCTGTGTATCATATAAATATTTTTGCGATGATTTCTTTACCGTATTGCTTTTTTCTGTTATAAACATGCTTTGAGGGCTTGTTTGTGAAATAGTTAAATGGTTTTCTAATATTGGTTTTTTGTGAGAAAGCGCACTGTTTGCGCTAAATGCATTTACTTTTTTTGTGTTTTGGGGCGCATGTTCTTGCATTTTACCACTTCCTTTTAAAACTTAATATGCCGAATGTGTAAATTTTTTTAGGCAATTTATAAATTATATGTTTTAATTGTGCCTTAAATTACTATAAGGAAAATTAAGTGCAAAAAAGGGCACTGAAAACAGCTAGTGAAAACTGTTTTCAGTGCCCTTTAATTTATAGTGTTGGCGCAGTTAGATAATGTAAATGTTAGCTAAAGCGTAGGTTAAGTACAAACAACTAAGGGTAAAATGCAATTAATAAAAGTTTACAATTATAGTAAAGCTTAAAATACACTTTAATTAGATAAATAAACCTTTCGTTTAGCAAACTTTAGCACCATTAGCAGGTGTAAGGTGAAAAAGTTGTCGTTAAGAATTGTTCTTTTTTGCCTGTACAGATGCTTATGGTGCGGATGTTAGGGCACAGCGTTTAGGGGTCCGGGGGAATCGCAACCCCCGGCGGTTTTGCTTCTTTTTGCGCAAAAAAGAAGAGAGAACTATAAAACTTAATAATTTAAGCAAACAAATATATTACACGCAAAGGAAAACGGATTTCTCCATTACAGTCGAAATGACAGGAGAACGGAGTTCTCCGCTCCGGTCGAAATGACAGGTTGTTAGGTTCGCTGTATTGCACTTAACCTATATTATTTTAAACAGCAACAAAACCCTTACTCCATTTCATCATTCACTAAAGCTGCCAAATCTGCCATAGCGGATTTTTTTGGTGCGCTTTCTTTATTTGCCGCATTTAAAAGCGCATTGCAAATGTGCTCTTTGCCAAAAGTGCAGTTTTCAATTGCACTTTTAACCGTTTGCGAAAGGCTTTCGTCAAGGGCGTCTGTAAAAAGGGTTGCGCTATTAATCTTTGTGCCGCTAACATTAAAACAAAATTCTGCCTCGCCCCAAGAAAAACGGCGCTTTAAGGTGTAGGTGTAGCTTTTTTGCAAGCCAATGCGCCATTCGTCGCTTGCATATTTGTGCGTTAGTGTTTTAATTTGTTCACCGTCTAAATGGTTGTGTGTAATTTCTTCAAAGCTTAAGCCATAAACTTCGCTAAAAGCGCAAAGCATAGCGCCTTTCATGCTTTGCACCGTTATTTCTTCGTTTAATTCACACAAATTTATAACACGTGATTTAACCGATTTAACCCCGTGCCCTTTAAGTTTATCATCAGACACTGTTAAGTAATTGGCAAGCTGTTTCATATCCGTTTTTAAAAGCAGCGTGCCGTGGTGCAGTTTGTTTTTTTTAGAAGAGTAAAATGCATTGCCCGAAAACTTTCTGCCATCGGTTAGAATATCGTTTCTGCCCGTAAGCTGTGCGCTTATGCCCAATTTGCCAACCGCTTTAATTATAACTTCGCTTTGGCGCAAAACATCATAGTTTTTTTCGTGGGCGGCAAAAGAAAAGTTCAAATTGCCTAAATCGTGAAACACTGCGCCGCCGCCCGATAATCTGCGAGCAACAAAGCCGCCATCATTGGCAAGTGCATTAACTTTACACTGCGCATAACAGTTTTGGTTGCGCCCTATAACAACGGTTTTTTTATTTTGCCATAGGTACATTATAATTTCGTCGCTCTTAACATTTTGCAAAATATACTCTTCAATTGCAAGGTTTTCATAAGGGTTTGTGCCACTTGCTTCAATATAACTTAGCTTTTTAACCAAAATGCACCTCTTTAATTAAATGCATAACGTAAAATGGGGCTTCGTGCCGCATTAACTTCGTCGGGGCGCTTGATAGGTGCGTTATAAGGCGTGTTTTTAAGGTAACCGGCATCGGTTTTTGCCTTTTCAATCAAGCTGATAATAACATCGCAAGCCTCATCAAGCGTTTGTTTGCTCTCTGTTTCGGTGGGCTCTACCATAAGTGCTTCCGGCACATTTAAGGGGAAGTACATGGTGGGTGGGTGCATGCCGTAATCGAGCATGCCTTTTGCAATGTCCAGTGCGCTAACGCCTGTTTGCTTTTTAAGATCTTCAAAGCTAAGCACAAATTCGTGCATACAATGTTTTGCCCCAACAATTTTGCAATGCTCTTCAAGGCGTTTTTTCATATAATTTGCATTAAGCACAGCCATTTCGCTAACTTCCCGAAGGCCGCCTGCGCCAAGCGAAATAATATAGCACAGCGCCCTTAGAGTAACGGCAAAATTTCCATAGAAACTTTTAACACGGCCAATGCTGTTTTCGGGGTTTAATTTTGTGTAGCAATTGCCGTTTTGCACAGGGTGAGCATTTGGCAAAAATGGTTTCAATATATCTTTTGCGCCAACTGCGCCCGAGCCCGGGCCGCCGCCGCCGTGCGGTGTGCCCATAGTTTTATGTAAATTTAAATGGATAACATCAAAGCCCATATCACCGGGGCGCACAATGCCCATAATTGCGTTCAAGTTGGCACCGTCGTAATAATTAAGTGCGCCTGCCTTGTGTAATATATCTGTTATCTCAAGTATGTTTTTATCAAAAACGCCCAAGGTGTTAGGGTTTGTGAGCATAAGTGCCGCTGTGTCTTCGCCAACAACACTGCGCAGTTTTTCAACATTTACACTGCCGTCCTCGTTTGAGGGCACGTTTATAACGTTGTAGCCCGTCATGCTTGCCGTTGCGGGGTTTGTGCCGTGTGCACTGTCGGGTACAATAACTTTATTGCGCTTATAATCTTTGTTTTTTTCATGGTATGCTTTAATCATCATTAGGCCCGTAAGCTCGCCGTGGGCACCTGCGGCAGGCTGAAATGTAACGGCATTCATGCCTGTAATTTCGCTGATAAGCTCCTCTGCCATAACCATAGCTTCAAGTGCACCTTGAACTGTATTCTCGCTTTGCAATGGGTGAATATTTGCAAAGCCGGGCAAACTAACAATTTGCTCGTGAATTGCCGCATTGTATTTCATTGTGCAGCTGCCCAAAGGGTAAAAACCGTCGTTAACACCGTGCACTTGCTTTGCAAGCTCTGTGTAATGGCGTGAGATGTCAATTTCCGAAAGTTCGGGCAATTGGGGCTTTGCTTGCCTTTTGAAATTTTGGGGAAGTTCAAATGAGGGAACATCACAGCAGGGGAATAAATCGCACATTCTACCGTTGTGCGAGCGTTCAAATATCAATTTCACTTTAAGCACACCTCCCTGATAATTTCAACTGCTTTATCTATTTCTTTTTTTGTGTTGTTTTCTGTTGCGCACCAAAGAATTGTATTTTGCGCTATTTCCAAACCGCCTAAAATACCATTTTCATCAAGTGCATTTGAAACGTTTTTTGCATCGCAGGGCAAAACCGTGGCAAACTCGTGGAAAAATTCGCTGTTAAATTGCAAGCTAATGCCCTCAATTTCACATAGTTTTTGCGCAAAATAATGCGCTTTATCATAGCATAATTGCGCCACTTTTTCCATGCCATAGGGGCCTGCTGTGCTCATGTAAACAGCGGCTGTAAGGGCACAAAGCGCCTGGTTTGAACAAATATTGCTGGCGGCTCGCTCTCTTCTGATGTGCTGTTCTCTTGCTTGCAAAGTTAGCACAAAGCAGCGCTTTTCTTCGCTATCTTGTGTTTGCCCCACAATTCTGCCGGGCAGTTTTCTTGCGAGGGCGCTTTTGGTTGCCATAAAGCCCAAATAAGGGCCGCCAAACGAAAGCGGCATACCAAGCGGTTGCCCTTCGCCCACAACAATGTCTGCACCGCACTCGGCAGGCGTTTTTAAAAGCGCCAAAGCAATGGGGTTTGCGCCCACAATAAATTTTGCGCCAACAGCGTGCACCGTGTTTGCAATTTGTTCTAAATCTTCTAAAATGCCGTAGTAATTGGGTTGTTGAACGTATACCGCCGCACATTGCTGAGTTAAAGCGTTTTCAAGCTGCTTAATATCTGCTTTGCCATCTTCGCAGTGAATTATTTGCAGCTGCATCCCGTTTGCGTTGCAATAAGTTTGCACGGTTTCAATAACATCCGGCTGGCAATTATCAAAAATTACAGCATTTGCTCGGTTTCTTTCACGGCACATTGCAAATGCTTCCGCCGCCGCGCTTGCACCGTCGTAAACAGAGGCATTTGAAGCGTCCATGCCCGTTAATTCACATATCATGGTTTGGTATTCAAATATGCTTTGCAATATTCCTTGGCTTATCTCCGCTTGATAAGGGGTGTAAGCTGTTACAAATTCCTCTTTGGCGCTTATGCGTTTAACAATTGCGGGTATATAGTGGGAATAAGCACCGGCACCCCTAAATATGCTGTTGTAAACTTTGTTTTTTCTTGAAAGTTCACTCATTTTATCCAAAAGTTCAAGCTCGCTAATTCCGCTTTGTATGTTAAGGCCGCTAAGCAAAACATCTTTTGGTACATCGCAAAATAATTGCTCAATGCTTGAAACACCAATTTCACTAAGCATTTCCTGTTGCTGTTTTTTTGTAGAAGGCACATAGCTTCCCATTGTAATCTCCTTTTTTGAAATTTTTAGCAATTTAAAAAACACAAAAATTAAAACCAAAAGGTAAAAGCACAATTTAAAACATCCAATGTTTTGAACATTAAAATTGTGCTTTAAGGTAATAGGTTAAGTGCAATTTAGCAAACTTAACCGCCTGTTAGCTCGACCGAAATCGGTTGCCTATTGTCATTCCGAGCGTAGTCGATGACGCACCGCAGTGCTAATGCCAACGAGTAACCGCCACGCAAGTGGCGGCTCTTGGCGAGTGGTGGAATCCGTAACCCTTTGCATTTTTAAAGCATAAAGTACGGATTTCTCCATTAAAGTCGAAATGACAGGTGGTTAAGGTTACTGTATTGTATTCAAGCTAAAACGCAATTAGTTTTATATTGCGTTTTTAACCTTATAAACTTTCGCAATACTCTTCATATTCGGCATCGCTCATGAAAGTTTCGCTGTCGTCAATATTTTCAATTTCAGCAAGCCAAGAATCGTAGGGGCTTGAATTGATGCTCTCGGGTGCATCTATAAGCTCTTCGTTCACTGCGCTGATAGTGCCGTTAACAGGGCTGTAAACATCGCTCACTGCCTTAACGCTCTCTATATTTGTAAAAACGTCACCTATGCTTACACCATCGCCAACCGTGGGCAAATCCACATAAACAATGTCGCCCATTTGCTCTTGTGCATAATCTGTAATGCCTATTTTTATGGTGTTTTGTGCGCTTTCTAAAATCCATTCATGCGATTTTGTGTACTTTAAGCCTTTTTTTATCTCCATTTTTACGCCTTCTTTCATGTATTTAAAACCTGTTTTTAGCAAACGGTTTTTCATTTAACATATATATTCTATGAGTTTTTTTTGCTCGTGTCAATTCACTTTTTTTATAAAAATTTATCATTTTTTTCTCTGTATTTCCATGTTTTTTTATAGGAGAGTGCAGGAAAGCCTAATTAGGCGCAATATGCCTATCACATTTGCAAAACGAAAGGTGGGTTTAGCTGCTAAAAATTAACACAACCTCACCTGATATATGCAAATTTTGCGATGTACTGTTTTATTCTTGCCCCACAATAATTTTAAGTTTTCCTTTTGTAAAAAGGAAGCACAGCCGTTTGCATTTCAATTTTTCTTTCGCGAACAAGCGCAAACATTGGGCCTTTTGTTGTGGCGTAAGCCTCTTTAACATAAGCCATTGCATAACAACCGCCTAAATAAGGGCAATGTGTGCCGCTTGTGGTGTAGCCAATGTTTTCTTGCCCAATATATAAATTTGCGTTTTCACGCACTATGCCTTTGCCAACTGCCTTTAAACCAATTCGCACATATTTTTCACCACTTATGTTTTGCATTGCGCTTTTGCCAATAAAATTATCTTTTTGCATTTTAATAGCAAAATTTAAACCGGTAAAAGCCGCATTTATATTCTCGTTTAACTCGTGCCCATAAAGAGGCATCGACGCTTCAAGGCGCAATGTGTCGCGTGCGCCAAGCCCGCATGGCATTGCACCTGCGCTGTAAAGTGTGCTCCAAACAGCGCTCGCATTTTGGGGCGGCAAATATATTTCATAGCCGTGTTCGCCTGTGTAGCCTGTGCAAGAAACAAGGCAGTTTGCGCCCGCTATGCTTACATTTTCAAGAAATGTGTAGTTTTTTTGCGGCAATTCGCTTTTGCAAACACTCTCCATTATGCTTTTTGCGTTTGGCCCTTGCAGTGCAATTTGTGCTGTTTCATGCGATATATCGGTTAAAGTGCAATCTCCGTTCAAATTTTCTTTAATCCAATTAATATCTTTTTGTGTGTTAGATGCATTTAAAACAAGCAAATATTTCTCATCGCTCATTTTGTAAACAATTAAATCGTCCACCTGCCCTGCGTTTGGGTAAAGCATAAGGGTGTAGCGGCATGTGCCGGTTTGCATGTTATCAAAGCTGTTTGTCATAATATAATTTAAGTTTTTAAGGGCATCTACACCTTGTAACAATGCTTCACCCATGTGTGAAACATCAAAAATGCCTGCGCTTTGCCTAATTGCTAAATGCTCTTTTATAACGCCTTGCTCATATTGCACAGGCAATAAAAAGCCGGCAAACGGCACAATTTTGCCGCCTGCTTTAATATGTTCATCATAAAGTGGGGTTTTGTTTTGTTGCTCTTGCATAATGCTCTCCGTTTCAATTTTTCTGTTTCAATCAGAGTATAGCATAAGTGCTTGTTTAGGGCAAGAAATAAAAATTTAAAATATTAATAAGTTTTGTATTTTTTAGGCACAAAGTGCGGATTTCTACAGTTCGCCAAGTGCCGCCACTTGCGTGGCGGTTGCTCACTTGCATTGCACTGCGGTGCTTATCCGCTTCGGTCGAAATGACAGGCGGTAAGTTTGCTTCTTAACATTAAAATTATGCTTTTTTGTGCGCATTTTTTTGAAATTTCTGAATATTTTACAAACGAATCATAATATTTTCTATTTTTTTTATCTTGAAAAATTAATATAATATAACATAAGATGAAATAAATTAACGATTGATAGCGTGAAAAATTACGTTGTCAATACCAAATGCGGCGTGCTGTCAAAGACGGCACGTGCCAAATAAACTCCATTTTTTATGGAGATTTACCAAAACTATTTGTGCTGTGCACAGAATGGAGATTATTATGACACGCTGCTTATCATGCATGAACACTTATGCAGAGCAAACAACAGTTTGCCCACATTGTGGCTATGAACAAAGAACACCGCCAAAAGAGGCCTACCATTTAAGCCCGGGCGCAATATTGCAAGGGCGCTATATTGTGGGCAGGGTTTTGGGCTATGGCGGCTTTGGTGTAACCTATATAGGTTTTGATGGCCAGTTAGAGCGCATTATTGCCATAAAAGAGTTTTTGCCAACAACATTTGCAACACGCCTACCGGGCGATACACATTTAACCGTTTACAACAACGGCAATGTGCCACAGCAATATGAAAACGGGCTTAAAAGTTTTATAGACGAAGCGCAAACACTTGCACAATTTAACGGCGTGCCCGGAATTGTAGATATATACGACACATATTTGGGAAATAACACCGCTTATATAGTAATGCAGTTTTTAAAGGGCAGCGATGCTAAAAAAATCCTCACGAACCAAGGCGTGATGGAATATGAGATGGCAAGGGACATAATATTAAAAGTGTGCGATACGCTAAGTGCTGTGCATACAAAAAACATAATTCACAGAGATATAAGCCCCGATAATATTTACATAACCGATAAAGGCGAGATAAAACTGCTGGATTTTGGTGCCGCACGATACGAGAGCGCTGTGAACTCTAAGAGTTTAAGCGTAATATTAAAAAGCGGCTATGCGCCCGAAGAGCAATACAGAAGCAAGGGCGAGCAAGGCCCGTGGACAGACGTTTATGCACTTGCGGCAACATTTTATAAAATGCTAACAGGGCAAACACCGCCCGACAGTATGGAGCGCGCGATAAATGACGAGATACAAGAGCCGTCTAAATTAGGCGCAAAAATACCGCCAAGCGCGGAAAATGCACTTTTGAACGCTTTGCATGTGCGCAAAAGCGACAGAACACAAAGTGTGGCGCAGTTTAAAGAGCAACTTTTGGCCGACGGTGTTCAGCGTGTGAAAGTGAAACCCAAAAAAGAGAGCACAAAGGCAAGCCTGGCGGCAAAAATAACCATAGGAATTTGTGCTGTGCTTTTAGTTGCCTTTGGTATATTTGCCGCAACAGGCGGCTTAGCCGGTGAAGAGGCAAGCCCCATTGTTATAGGCGGCACACAGCTTGAAGATAATTTTGGCACAGCGCAAAAAGATGGCTTTGCGGCAGTGCCGAACCTTGTGGGTATGCAATATGACGAAGCGCTTTTGGCAGTGGAAGAATTTGGCTTTACAATAATAGCACAGCATGTGGAAACATATATAAGCGAGGGCGCCACCGGGCAAAATTTACAAATAACAGAGCAGCATTTAAACCCCGGTTTCCAATTGGAAGAGGGCGGTGAAATTCCCGTAACATTTTTTGTAACCGATATGCAAGAGGCTATCGACAAAGGGGTTGTTGAAGATATAACGCAAATGAGTTCAAAAGAGGCTATACAATATGCAAATGGGCTAACCTATGGGCGGCAAATTAATTATGAGTATTCAAATACCGTTGCCGCAGGTGAACCCATAGGTTTTGTGAATGAATATGAATATTTGAATGATGATGAAATAGCGGCAGGCGTGCAAGCAAGGCAAATAGACACCTTGTTCACGCTAAGTGCAGGGCCTGTGCCATCTGCCGATAGCGGCAGCCATTTGGCGCATGGCTATATGGTTGGCGACGATTACAGCGAGCCGGAAATACACTATTGCGTTACAAACGGCAATGAAGATTTCTATGATAACGCTTTGCGTGTTTTGAATGTTTCAAAAGATGGCGGTGCCACATGGCAGCCTGTAGGTTTTCAAGAAGTTGGATATAGTTCGGGCGAATTTGAGCCCGGAGTGCACGGTTTATACTTAGGTAACTTTTTAGCTTTATACGATATGTCTTATTCAGGCGTTGAGCTGATGTTTAAATTAGAACTTAGGCTATCACCACAAGGGGAATCATATTCCTATGGCGAAGCATCCGAGCTATCTATAAGCCAAGCGGCAAGCGGAACGTTGATAGACAGCTTTACATTTGATAACACTGTTACATACACTATGGAGCAGAATACAGATGCTCGCGTTGATAGCGTTGAGGAACTTTCGGTAAAGCAAATGGGCGAAGAATTAGAGCAAATGAATATTTTAGACGAAGAGCGCATAAGAGAACTAATTGTGGATTATGATGAATGGTCTACAGATCAATTCTTTAAAATTACGGGAGAATTTATAGTTGAAGACTATGGATCGCCTGAATACTATTTTAATCCGAAACTGCTTATGGATTACAGCATGTATGTAGAAGGTTCGGAAGAGTTTTATTTGCTTAATGAGAATGTGCAAGGCGACGATGATACACAAATATTCAACACAGCTTATATTGCAACAAGGAATTACGGCAGCTACGATGAAGGGATAGTTGGTTTTGCTTTGGATGTGGAGCAATCAAGAGAGGTTGCAACAGACGAAAACGGCAATTTCCATATAACAAAAAGGGCATTGGAAATTACATATTTAGAGGATGTTGAGGTTTCGCCTGAGGGAATACCCACAAACGGAAATGCAATCAGCTCGCCTTATGAGTTAACTGAAACAGTGTATAAACAGATGATGAGCGGCGAATACAGTATGATAGATTATTACAATAGTATGGCAACACCTATTGAAGTGCGCTATGAAGATAAAATTTTAGAAGTGGTTTTTGAAGAAGACAGCGGCGCAATTGTTACCGTAACATTTGATTACACAGGCTACGATGCAGAAATGATGGCGATGGTTGAAGAATTTGTAAACATTAGCCTTAGCTATCAAGACCCTGAAGAAATTATGATAGTGTTTGATTTAGGCCCGCCACCGGAAGTTACCAATATACATATTAACGGAAACGGTGAAGGTTTGTTCACTGTGGGAGAAATTATTTATTCTGATGACCCAATATATACAGAAATGCTTTATGCGGTGGCATTAGGAGAAGTGCCGATAGAAGAGGCCGCAGCTTTTCTTGAAGAAGATTTAAGTGAATATATAATTGCACAGGACGACACTGCACAGGACGACAATGGACAGTACAGCAGCTTTGTAATTGCAACAAGCGAATATGATGTTTATATAGATAATTACGGCGGCGGAGAATATATTTTTAATATGAATATAGCCGGCAGGGAATAATGCGGCAAACCTAAGTGAGGGCATAAAAAACCCTCCCCTACAAAAAAAGGAGCACCACCATGAACAACAACGAAAATATGCAAAACGGCACTTGCTTTAACTGTTTTAGCCAAACAGGCGGCTATGATGTTTGCCCCTATTGCGGGCATGTGGCAGGAACACCGAATGCGCCTGCGTTTATGCTTCAACCCGGCATGCGTGTTTGGGGCAGGTATTTAATAGGCACAATTTTGGGAATAGGCGGCTTTGGTGTTACATATAAAGCGTTCGACACCCGCCTTTCGAGCGTTGTTGCCATAAAGGAATTTTTTCCGCAAAACCTTGCAAGCAGAATGCCGGGCGAAACAGAGCTTAGCCTTTTCACAGGTGAAACTTTCAAAAACTATGAAATTCATAAACAACGCTTTATAGAAGAGGGCAAAAATCTTGCAAAATTCACGGGCGATGCCCATATTGTAAATGTGCTTGATAGCTTTGAAGATAACCGCACAGCATATATAATTATGGAATATTTAGACGGCTGTACGCTAAAAGAGTATATGGCGAGGTGTGGCGGCACAATTGAATTTAACCGCGCGAGCGAAATTATGAAAGATTTGCTCGAGGGATTAAAATCTATACATTTAAAGGGCATTATCCACCGTGATATAAGCCCCGATAATATACATATATTAAACAGCGGCAATGTGAAGATTTTAGATTTCGGTGCCGCGCGCTTTGCCGCAAAAGAGGAATGGACACAGAGCGTTGTTGTTAAAAAAGGCTATGCGCCGCCCGAACAATACCGCAACAATATGCGCCAAAGCCCCCAAACAGATTTATATGCCGCAGGCGCAACATATTACAAAATGCTAACGGGCAAAACACCCGAGGAGAGCATAGAGCGCACAGAAAAAGATACATTACAGCGGCCTTCTAAATTGAAAGAGGGCATAGATGCCCAAACAGATAAATTTATTATGAAAGCCGTGGCATTAAAGCCCGAACTGCGCTTTAAAGACGCAGATGCAATGATGCTTGCGCTTAGCGGTGCTACAGGTTTTGATTACCCCGAAGAGGAATTAAAAAAAATTAAGCGCCGCCAAAGGGGCATGGTGGCGGTTGCAATTTTAATGGTGTGCAGTGTGCTTGGCATAATGGGCTACCGCATTGCAAACGGGCAAAGCGCATTGCCGCAAGTAATAACCCTTGGCGAAACGCTGGCAGATAAGAATATCCAGCCCGACACCATAACTTTGTGGGTTGATGATTATGATAACGAAACAGGGTTATACACACAACTTGCGAATGAGTTTATGCAAGAATACCCCGAGCATGAAGTTGTTGTTGAAATTATGAACTGGGATATTATGACCCAAGTGGGTGAGGGCACTTTGGAAATAGAGCCGGATATAATGAGTGGTTATATCGAAGGAGCGGCAGATTTAGCACCCCTTGTAAACGGCCTTGATGCTAACGATTATTACTTCTTTGATGAACATAAAGAAAAAATTGCCGACGGAGGAACTGTGCGCTATATTGAAATGAGTATTTACACAGATTTTATAGCGGTTTCGGCAGATATTAAAAACAACGCTGATATATTTGCGCCCGAGGTAATAACCTCAATCGACGAATTTTTGCAATTTTCAGACCAATTTTATACTGAGATTTATCATTATGCGGAAGGCATGAATGCTTTTAAGATAGCAACTGTGTTTTTGCCGGAAATTCTTGATTATAACAGCGACACAGAACTTTATGAATATAAGCCCGAGCCGTGGGAAGATTTTGTGCGAACTTATACTCAAAACAGTTTGCACAACAGTTTAGCGCAAGGTTTTAAAGAGGGTTATATTGGCGATTATGATTATGAGCCCAAAAGAGAATATTACGATTATGTTTGGATACTTGAAAACGTATGGGCAGGTGGTTCACTATATAATGATATGGTTGCACAATCTGAAAACGGAGTTATGATTATACCTTTGGTGAAAGAAGTTGACGGTGAGACAGTTATTTTAGGCAATACGTCTAACGGGTTTTCGATAAACGGCGCTTCAAGCGAGAACAAACAATATGTTGCTATGCAGTTCATGCACTTTATGTTGAGCCAAAAAGGGCAAAATATTATTAATGTTCAACACTCTCGTGGTTTGCCTATAAATAAAGCTGCAATGCAAGATAAACTTGAATATTCGCCGGAATTTGAAAGTGTGCTGCCCTATTTAAACGGAGATTACAAAGATGATACATATGACATTAACAGGCTTGGCGATGAATTTGAAAGTAATATGCGGGAATTCATGCAAATTGATTATAATATGTATAACTTAAACCACGCATATAGAACACAAGCGGAGATAGATAAATTTGTAGAGGACGTTGCAGACGATGCTGTGGAGTATTTTTTGAATTATAATTATGTTGATGAGGATTGGTAAGTGTTAAGCGCACCCAACCCACCTTCGTCATTCCGAGCGAAGCCGAGGAATCCGGTTTTACCAAAAACATAATAAAAAGGGTGTTTCAAATGCTAAAAAAATTAAAATTCGCACTTACACTTATAATAATTTCGTGTTTAATGCTAACAGGATGCTCAGATGCGCTAAATATGTTGGATACGCTCCAAAATTACAGCGAAGAAAATACGTCACAAGGCTTTGATTTAGAAGATTTTCTATCGCAAGGCGAAAGTGAGACCATTACCGAGGGTGATAGCATGCAGGATGAAGAGTTTTACGAACTGCCCTCAACATATTACATGTGCTTGCAAGATTACAGCGGCAATACATACGAAAGAAATGCGGCACCTGCCGTAAATGTGGTTAACGATAGCGCTTTTGAAGCTGATATTTACACGCAAGATGGTTATGGCGAATTTTTGGGCAGTTATACAGCTATAACATCAAAGGGTGAAATCTTAGTTGAAGCAGATACAGAAATTGGCACGTATTATTTCGTTTACCGCCCCGATATAAGCGCACTTATAGCTGTTAGTGATTATGGCACAACCCCTGCAGGCTCTGTTTTTTACGATTACACCGTTATTGAAGAACTTGAAGAAGACGGCGGCGGTGGCAGCGGCTGGAGTATCACCGATATTTTCACCGGTGGCACAGGCACAAATGGTGGCACGGGCACGGGCACTAACGGCGGCACTGGCACAAATGGCGGAACGGGCACAGGCACAAATGGCGGCACTGGCACAAATGGTGGCACAGGCACAAATAACACCGGCACACCTCCGGGGCTTGTTTCGCCCATTCCGAACGATAACGGTGATAACTTAAACCATAAAGACCTTTATTTGAACCCAAAAGCGGTTATAGAAGAAGTTTACAAGGGCGATAGAGAAATTTACGTAACACCAATAATTTCAAGCATTTTATCAGATTGGCGCGACGGCTATTTAATTGCCGAGAGCTCTTGGCTTTTTGACAACGGTTCTTATTATATCAATGGGCTTTACTGGAACGGCGAGGCGCAGTTGCACGAGTTTATGGCAAGCATGGGCCTGCCTGATGAACAGCATATTTACGATGCCGCATTCGAGGCTTTTTCAAATAACCACCCCGAAGGCCTTGAGGGCACTTCTAATTTTTATCAGGATTCAGAGGAATATTTTGGGCACACAAGAGAGCGCTCGCAAGAATATGTTTACTATGAGGGCGCAGACGGAACAGGGGTATACACAGCCGCACCTGTTATGCGAGAGTATGAACTTAAAAGGAATTTGGCAATAGGAAATGACGAGGGGCTTGAAAATGCTGCAAATTACGTGCAAAATAACCCTGAAGAAAATTTTGTAGTTATAGACCCATACCAAAATGCTGTTATGCTACATTCAATGTACCACCCATATCCGCATTTATCACACGAAGAAACCACAATTCTTGCCACAATAACAGATGAAGATGCATACAACAGAGGGCAAAATGCGCCAATAGAATTAACTTTTGTGGGCGTTACCGTTTTAACCGACGGCTCGGGTGCAAGAATTATTTACGACCAAGAATTTGAAATTACACTTGTGAAAAATTCTTGATAAATATAGGAGGAAAACCATGACACGCTGTTTATCATGCATGAAAACTTACGAGGGGCAAAATTCAATTTGCCCACACTGCGGCTATGAACAAAACACACCGCCAAGAGAGGCATACCACCTAATACCCGGCACAATTTTGCAAGGGCGCTATATTGTTGGCAAGGTTTTGGGCTATGGCGGCTTTGGTGTAACCTATATAGGTTTTGATGCAAAATTAGAGCGTGTTGTGGCAGTAAAAGAATTTTTGCCAACCACATTTGCAACACGTTTGCCGGGCGATACACATTTAACCGTTTACAACAGCGGTAATGCAAACGAGCAATTTGGCACAGGGCTAAACCGCTTTGTTGAGGAGGCGCAAACACTTGCGCAATTTAACGGCGTGCCGGGCGTTGTGGATATCTACGACACTTTTGTGGGAAACAACACAGGCTATATAGTAATGCAGTATTTAAACGGCAGTGATGTGAAACATATATTATCTGCACAAGGGCCAATGCAATATGAAATGGCAAGGGATATAATTTTAAGTGTGTGCGACACCTTAATGCCTATACATGCGCAAAATATTATCCACCGTGATATAAGCCCCGACAATATTTATATAACACAAAACGGAGAGATTAAACTGCTCGATTTTGGCGCCGCACGCTATGAGAGCGCTGTGAACTCTAAGAGCTTAAGCGTAATTTTAAAAAGCGGCTATGCGCCTGAAGAACAGTACAGAAGCAAGGGCGAGCAAGGCCCGTGGACAGACGTTTATGCACTTGCGGCAACATTTTACAAAATGCTAACGGGCAACACACCGCCCGACAGCATGGAGCGAGCTATAAATGATGAGATACAAGAGCCCTCGAAATTTGGCGTTTTAATGCCACCGAGTGCGGAAAATGCGCTTATGAATGCGTTGCATGTAAATAAAAGCGACAGAACAAATTCTATTTACGAGTTTAAAATGGCAATTTTGAACGACGGCACCCAGCGTATTGTTGTTAAAAAAAGAAAAGAGAGCAGTAAAGTGCCGCTTGGCGCAAAAATAACAATTTCCGTTTGTGCAGTGCTTCTTGTAAGCCTTGGCATTTTTGCCTCTTTGGGCGGCTTTGAAAGCAATGAAGAGCCCGAAACTATAGTTGTGGGCGGCACCCAACTTGAAGATATAGAACAAACACAGGAAGAGGGCGTAGCCTATGTGCCCGATTTCACCGATATGAGCATGGAGCAAGCAGAGCAAGCGGCAAAAGAGCAAGGCTTAACCGTTGTTATAGACAGAAAATTCATAACAGGCGATATATTGCAAGAATCGGTTATATTCGACCAAGAAATTGCACCGGGTGAAACTGTGGACGAGGGCAGTGAAGTTAATGTTTTGTTACATGTGGGCGACCCTGTTAATGCCATTGCACGTGGCGATATTGAAGACGTTTACGGCTTAGACCCATTGCAAGCGGCAGAGCTTTTAGAAGATTATAAAAATGTTATGACAGCCGAGGACTATGAGCGTGAAGACGGCCCTATGTTTAAAACTTACGAAAACAGAGAGCAAATTTTCGGAACAGACCCTTTTACACTTTATAAGTTCGACCCAAACTATATAGAAATTCCCTCAACAAACGAAGAAAAGGGCAAAGTTTTAAGCGTGAATTACAGCGAGCCAACACAATACAGCGACGGCTATTTCTATTTTATGGTGGGAACAGGCACACAAAGCCACAATTACGGCGAGATGATCAATGTGGAATTTGGCGAGCATGTTTACATACCCGAACAAACACATTTGCTGGTTACAATTGATGGCGGTGAAATAATAAATGTTCAGTTTAATTTTGTTATAAGCGCTTCAACAGACGGCGGCAATACTTTTGAGGAAATTTACAAAACACCTGCTTACTTTCCAACGCCAACAAACTCAATAATGTACATTTCTGAAAATTCGCCCAATTTTTATAATGAGGACTTACTGGGCAAAGAAATGATATTAAAAATAGAGCGATATGCTGAAAACACGGGCTTTTTGCTGGATAGCTATACAATGAGTGAGAGCTTTACAATTAATGCTTTCACCGACGAAATAACTGTGGACAGCATAACTCAGCTTACATACGATGAGGGCAAAGCGGCACAAAGTGCAGGTAATATAGATTTTGTTATAGACACCGTTTATGGCGAAGATAACGCCTATAATTTATCTAAAGAGCAATTCGATGAATTTTATCAGACATATAAAATAACAGGCAATTTCACAGCGGGCACAGAATATAATGTTAACCAGCAATACAGCGGGCTTTATATTAAGTGTAAAGTGCCGGGCGAACTGTATTTTATGATAGCAAAAGATGTAGGTGATATTACATCTGTAACATTGGATGAGCCAAATGATGTGATAGAAAATGTAGGCGGAAAATACGAGGCAAGCCTTTCAATGCCATATTTTGTGCAGTGATAATTAAGCGAATGATATTTTTGTGTTTTGGGATAATTAGCGGTACATAATTGTCATTTCGAGCGAAGCCGATAGTGCACCGCCCCGTAGGGGCAGGCTTCCTTGCCTGCTAAAAAACGCTACAATTCCCGCAAACCTAAGGGAGGGCGTGGAAACCCTCCCCTACAAGCCATTTTGTCATTCCGAGCGAAGCCGAGGAATCCGTTCCGCTTCGTGTTCTCAAAACCCAAAATACAGATTTCTCGATTTCGTTTACACTCCACTCGAAATGACAGGCGAATAACTTATCCACTGCACTCAAAATGAAAATATGCAGATTAATCATTATTTACAATAACTAAAAGAGGTATGTTATGGACAATTTGTGTTTCAACTGTTTTAGCAATACAAACGGTTTCGACGTTTGCCCGCATTGTGGTTTTTTAAAGGGCACGCCAAATTCGCCCGAATTTGTTTTGCAGCCGGGCACAAGGCTTTGGGGGCGCTATTTAATAGGCACAGTTTTGGGCATAGGCGGTTTTGGCATAACATACAAAGCTTTTGATACCCGCCTTTCCAGCGTTATTGCCATAAAAGAGTTCTTTCCGCAAAATTTGGCAAGCCGAATTCCGGGTGAGGGCATGGTGCGCCTTTTTTCGGGCGAAAATGCCAAGAACTATCAAATTAATATGCAGCGCTTCATTGAAGAGGGCAAAAACCTTGCTAAATTTACAGGCGATGCCCACATTGTAAATGTGTTCGACACATTTGAGGACAACAACACAGCATATATTGTTATGGAGTTCTTAGACGGCTTAACATTAAAGGAATACATTTTGCAAAACGGCGGTGCGCTATCGCAAGAATTTGCGCTTAATGTTTTGCAGGGGCTTTTACAGGGTATAAAATCCATACATTTAAAGGGAATAATCCACAGAGATATAAGCCCGGATAATATATATATTTTAAAAGACGCACGCATTAAAATTTTAGATTTCGGAGCCGCGCGTTTTGCCGCAAAAGACGAGTGGACACAGAGCGTTGTTGTGAAAAAAGGCTATGCGCCGCCCGAGCAATATCGCAATAATATGCGGCAAACAGAAAGCACAGATTTATATGCTGCTGGCGCCACATACTACAAAATGCTAACGGGCAAAACGCCCGAGGAGAGCATAGAGCGCTGGGTTAAAGATACCCTTGTGCGCCCCTCAAAACTTGCATCGGCAATAGACGAGCAAACGGATAAGTTTATAATGAAAAGCATGGCGTTAAAGCCCGAACTGCGCTTTAAAAATGCCGATGAAATGCTGAGTGCTTTAATGCAAGAAACCGTTTTCGATTACCCCGAAAACGAACTTAAAAAAATTAAGCGCAGGCAGTTCATAGCTGTGTTTAGCGCCGCCGTTATGGTTTTTGCCGTTGTGGGCTTTAGCGTTTGGGGTTTTAGCAATGTGGGTGCGCCGCCACCTGAAATTATAGAAATTGACGAAACTTTGGCAGATATGCAAATAAAGGCAGACACAATTGTGTTCGAAGTTAGCGAAAGTGATAATGCTAATAATGTTTACGACAATTTGGCGGCTGAGTTTATGCAGCTTAACCCGAATTACGAAATTGTAGTTCAAACGGTGCCCGGCGAAGTGCAAAATTCAAGCGCAGATATGGCGCTTGGCAAAAACGCATTTTCGCAAAACGCACAGTTAATGCTTCTTACAAGCGGCCTTGATGCGAATTTATACTACAATATGGGCGAAGGCGTGCAATTGGGTGAAAATGCAAGCAGTGCAACGGCAATGCCCATAGGCTTTGAAATGTTTGTGTGCGCTGTGCCCTCTGATATGGCAAGCGATGAGAATTATAATATTGCAAACGAGATAAATTCAATGCAAGATTATTGGCGAATTGTGTACCAAACCGTTCACCAAACATTGGAAATCTACGAGTTTATTGAAATTGCAGAATTCTATTTGCCGGCACTTTTAGATAAAAACAATGCGTTCACACCCGACGGCTGGCAAGCAGATGTGCAGGAGTTCGCGCAGTTTAATTTGCGCACGGGCGAAATAATAAACAGCGACGATGGCCGCATAGGTGCAGTAGACCTTGCAGAGGGCTTTTATAACGGGAAAATATTGAGCACCTACACAAAAGGCGATGCATTTTACCAATTCAACACAATAAATGCAAAAATATTGCCGTATTTAAGCGATGGAAAAGCCCGAGCGAACAGTGAAAACTATTTGGTGAGCGTGAATGCAAACAGCAGTGAAAACAAACAGCTTATTGCAATGAGTTTTATACATTATATTTTGAGCGATAAAGGGCAAAACACTTTACATGTGCAAAACCCAGAAGGTGCACTGCCACTGAACAAAACCGCAATGCAAGCGCTAATTGAACTGTATCCGGAAATTGAAACATTACAAGCATATTTTGATTATGAGAGATACGACAACACAAATTTCAGCTTTAATAATTTAGACGAAGAGTTTTTAAGCACACTTGAAAAAGCAAGTTATATTAACAACAACAACCAAGAGAGCATATTTGAAATTAAAATGTTTGTGGTAAAGCCGGGAATGAATGGGCCGCAAAGCACAGCAAATGAAGATTTTGTTGATGAAGTTGTTAGCTATTTTATGGGTTTTTAAACAGTTATATTTGTCATTCCGAGCGCAGTCACTCACTTTTTGTCATTCTAAGCGCAGTCACTCACCTTTTGTCATTCTAAGCGCAGTCACTCACCTTTTGTCATTCAAAGCGTAGTCACTCGCCTTTTGTCATTCCGAGCGCAGTCACTCGCCTTTTGTCATTCCAAGCGCAGTCACTCGCCTTTTGTCATTCTAAGCGCAGTCACTCACCTTTTGTCATTCCGAGCGCAGTCGAGGAATCCGTAGCCCCTTGCGTTTTCAAAGCACAAAGCAAGGTTTTTTCCGCTTAGGTTAAAATTATAAGCGGTGAAGTTTCAAGTGTTGCATTAAACCTATGAATTATTGGCAAACTGTGCTTTGTTTTGAAATAAAGTGCCAACAATTAACTTTTTGCGTGATATTATAGCAAAAAACGAAAAAATCTGAATATTTTACAACATTATCTTAATTTAGTCTATTTTAAAATGAAAAACTATGCTATATACTATTGATATCGTAAGATAAAACACCACAGAATGGAGATAGCGTGATTAATTGCGCTACTAAATGGAGATTTTATGACAAATTTTTGCCACAATTGTTTTGCGCCAAACACCGGTGAAAAGTGTGCCTTGTGCGGCTATATAGCCCTTGGCGATGCCAATATGGGCACAGTGCTGGAGCCGGGCACCGTTTTAAACGGAAAATATACGCTTGGGCGCCTTTTGGGTGCGGGCGGTTTTGGTGTTACATATTTGGCTAAAGATAATATAAGCGGGCAAAAAGTTGCGGTGAAAGAATATTTACCTGCCGGTTTTGCAATGCGCATGGGCGATAAAAAAACAGTTGCCGCCTCAGGTGAAGACAACAAAGAAATGTTTGCGCATGGGCTTAGGGTTTTCACAAGAGAAGCCACAACGTTAAAACTTTTTGCAGGCACAAATAATATTGTGCAAGTGCTCGATTCTTTCGATGCGAACGGAACATCGTACTTTGCTATGGAGTATTTAGACGGCATAACATTGGGTGGGCTAAAAAAAGCGAGTGGTGGCCAGCTTGGTGTGCAAAACGCAATTGAAATTTTGTGCCTTACCGCAAACGCTCTAATGAGTGTTCACGCACAAGGCATGCTTCACAGAGATGTTAGCCCCGAAAACATAATTATAACAAAACAAGGGCAGTTAAAACTTATTGATTTTGGCGCAACAAGGTATTTTGTAAGCGAAAAAAGCCGCAGTTTATCCGTTGTGTTAAAAGCCGGTTTTGCGCCGCCCGAACAATATTCAAGCAAAGGCAACCAGGGCCCGTGGACAGATTTATACGCACTGTGCGCAACATTTTACAATGTTGTTGTGGGTCGCCGCTTACCTGAGGCACCCGAAAGGCTTGCGGATGCATCTATAGATAATTTAAGGGCATACGGTGTGCCCACGGATATAGCGATGGCGGTTGAGAGAGGTTTGTCGCTGGATTATAGGCTTCGCCCTCAAAGCATGAATGAGTTTTTAAGCCTTATCCCAAACACAAATGCACCGCAAGCGCAAAGTGCGCCACCACAAATGCAAAGTGCGCCACCGCAAATGCAAAGTGCGCCACCGCAAATGCAAAGTGCACCGCAAATGCAAAGTGCACCGCCACAAATGCAAAGTGCACCGCCACCGCAAGCGCAAAGTGCGCCACCGCAACTTAATGCAGCGGCTTTAAATGTGCAAAGCACACCTTTTGTAGCACTTGCAAACAGTAATTCAAGTAGCGATAGATGGCTTTTGCCGAAAAATGTACCCATGAAAATAGGGCGCTCGCAAGAGCAATGCCACATTATTATAGACAATAAAAACATAAGTCGTGTTCACTGCGAGCTTTGTTATGATGAAAAACAAGGAGTTTTTCTTCTGACGGATTTATCCTCTAACGGAACATATATAAATTCAAACAGGCTTCAAAAACAAAGCGCATATAAGCTTATGCCGAAAAGCAGATTCAGCATTGCTGCAAGTGAGTGCGTGTTGGAGGTTGGACTATGCTAAGTTTTTTTAAAAAGAAAAAAGAAAAAGAAAGCCCGGCTGTTAAGCTAACGGTTACAGAGGATAATGCCACCATAAGTTTAAGTGCGCAAGATATGCAAGAGCTTAAACAGGCGCTTATAGATGATGCAAAAACAGATGTGCAAACTGGCACACAATTGCAAGCAGAAGAAAAAAAGCCCGTTGTAGACACCGCCGCCATGACACATATTGGCACAAGAAAATACCAGCAAGATGCCTTTTTTGTAAGCGCACCTGCGCTTGAAAAGCCTTTGGCTCTGGCAGTGCTGTGCGACGGCATGGGCGGCATGGAAAGCGGCGAGCTTGCAAGCGGCGAAATAGTTCAGCACTATGCAAATTTTTTGCAAAACTTTCAAGATGATGACGATTTGCCAAAGAGATTATTAAAAACTACTTACAGCGCAAACGATTTAATGCACGAAAAGTTTTTATCTAAGGGGAAAGAAGCCGGCACCACTTTGGTTTGCTCGTGCATAAAAGGCAATGAACTTTATTGGGTTAGCGTGGGCGACAGCAGAATTTATCTTGTGAGAAACGGTGAAATTGCAAGGTTGACGAAAGACCATAACTATGCACTGCAATTGCAAAAGCAAGTTGAAAACGGTGAGATAACACAGCAAGCGGCAGACACAAACCCCCAAAAAGAGGCACTTGTAAGCTATTTGGGCGCACCGAGTTTAGAGCTTATTGATTTATCGGCTTCGCCGTTCACTTTAATGGAAAACGATGTGATTTTGCTATGTAGTGATGGTGTTACAAAAAGCCTTAGCGACGATGAACTGCTTAATATATTAAGCGAACCGCTAACATTAAAAGAAAGTGTTCACAGGCTTGTTATAAGTGCGGTGGATGCAGGTTTTAATTCGCAAGATAACACAACGGCAGTGCTTTTAAAGTATATAGGAAATTAATTTTGTATTAAACGGATAATAAACCGTGTAATAAATAGATGAAAAGGAGAAATAAATTATGAATTTAGTTAGGTGCAATAACGGACATTTTTACGATAGTGAAAGTTTTGGCGCTTGCCCTCATTGCTCGGGAGGTGGGGCCGCAAACAGCGATTTAACAATGCCTTTGCAGCAAAGTGGCAACGACGAAGTTACCGTTGCGCTCACTTCACCGCCACCGCCACAAGGTGCCCCTGCTTCTGTGCCTGTTTCCGGCGCAAGCTCTTTGCAAGATGCAGTTAATGCCGCTGTGCAAACACCGAGCGCGCCCGTTATAGATGACGATAATAAAACAGTGGGCTTTTTCTCTTCTGCCATAGGCAAAGAGCCTGTTGTGGGCTGGCTTGTTTGCATTAAAGGTGAGCATTTCGGAGAAGATTTCCGCCTAAAAAGCGGCAGAAACTTCATAGGCCGCAGTGGCGATATGGATGTTAGCATTACAAAAGACAACACCGTTAGCCGCGAGAGGCACGCAGTTGTGGTTTATGAGCCCAGAGGCAATTTGTTCTTGATGCAACCGGGCGATAGCAAAGAACTTTGCTACTTAAACGACAATGTTGTTTTAAGCCCGCAACCCTTAAAATCTCACGACAAAATTCTAATTGGCAAAACAGAACTTATGTTTGTTCCCTGCTGTGTAGATACATTTGTGTGGGAAACAAATGATAATAAATAGAATTAGGAGGATTATATTATGGAAATGTTAACAGGTATTTTAAGCGGTTTAGCCGCACTTGGCACTTTACTTTCGGTTTTTAGCGTTGTATCCGGCTTAGTTGTTTTCGCCGCAGGGTGGGCATTCCAAGGCTTCACAAGTTTATACACAGGGCGCAAAGCAGGCCTTGAAAAAGATTGGATGCCCTTTGTGCCTTTTGCAAAAACAATTTACAAATTAAAAATAGTTAACGAGCAATGGTGGAAAATGTTCTTGTTCGAAGGCTATGTAATTTATGCGGCAATTTTATTTGTTTTAATTCTTGCCATAAGCGCATTCCAATGGTTTGCATTTGCTGTTATAGTTGTTGCAATTTACCTTTTAGGTTGCCTTGCTTACAATGTTTATTACAGGTATAAATTCTATGTTGCGTTCGACATTATGCCGCATGTTGCTATCACAGTTTTTATCCCCGGCATGAATTTCTTCCGTGATATGCTTGATATCCTTATTGCATTCACAAAAAATTACGATTACGGCGGCGTTGAAAAAGCGCAAACAATTAAAAGCTCTGCACAAAACTTTGCAAATGTTCCCCAAGGTGGCCCACACGCCGCACCTCAAATGGCAAAACCCGGCACAATTTCGGGGCTTTCGGGCATGTATGCAGGCCAAGATATTCCTCTTGCCACAAACGAGCCTCTACTTATCGGCCGTGACGGCACTTGCAATTTAATAATAGACAGAAACGCAGAAAAACTAAGCCGCAAACATTGCAGCATTGTTTACAATTCGCAAAGCGGAGTTTATATGGTTACAGATTACTCCAGCAACGGCACTTATATCGACGGCGGAAACCGCCTTGTTGCAAACATGGCAACACAAATTCAGCGCGGCACAATAATAGCGCTTGGGAACAGAGAAAACAGGTTTAAACTAAATTAAAATGGCACTTAAATTATTAGGTAGTGTCGATAGTATCTAAAAACGGCTGTGGCAAAATGTTTTAAAAAGGCGTTTTGCCACAGCCTACATATTAGGGCGTAAAAACGCACCCTACATTAATTCGAAAATTCAATCATCAAGATTTATTTTATATAAGGAACGGTAAAACTTATGCTTACATATTCTTTTTTAAGCGAAGCTGGCGAGAGGGCGAAAAATGAAGACAGCATTAGCGTTTGCACAAAAGATAGCGACTATTTGTTTGTTCTGTGCGACGGTTTAGGCGGCCATGGTTCCGGAGAAGTTGCAAGCAATGCCGCAGTGCAAGCGGCAAAAAAAGTGTTTTTAGAGGAAACTTTGCCGCCCCAGGCTATGATAACACGCTGCATTGAAAAAGCACAAAGCGATATTTTTGCACTGCAACAAGAGGCTTTAAGGTTTGATACTTGCAAAACAACTATAACAATTTTGCTGGTAACTGGTAGCACTGCTTATTGCGCCCATGTTGGCGACAGCCGTATATATCTGTTTGGAAAAAACAAGCTGATATCAAGAACGATGGACCACAGTGTGCCGCAAATGCTTGTTATGCAAGGCGAAATAAAGGAAAAAGATATTCGTTTTCACGAGGATAGGAACAGGCTTGTGCGTGTTTTAGGAAATGATGCAAGCCCACCTAAAATAGATTTTTCGCCGGCTATTCCTTTAAGCGCAAATATGCATTTTTTGCTTTGCAGTGATGGCTTTTGGGAATGGATAGATGAAAAAGATATGATAAAACAGTTAAAAAGCACAAAAGATGTAAACACATGGCTTTCGAATATGCGGCAAATTGTTGTAAACACAGGTACAGGCAACCACATGGATAATTTTTCAGCTATTGCGGTATCGTGTGTTTAGGGGCTCTTTTGTTTCTGGCTTTTAAGCAAAGCAAAGGCTTTTTATAGTAAGGTAATTCAAAACTATTTGTGCCACGCAAAGAATGGAGATTATTATGGCAGTGAAAAAATGCGATAACGGGCATTTTTACGATGATGAAAAATTTGAAAAATGCCCTCATTGTGAGGCTCCTTTGCCAAAAAAGCGCCCCATGAATGATGAGCTTACACAATATGGTATACCTTCAAGTTTCATGCAAAACCCGAGCAAAAGCGGCAATTATAAAATTGATTTAGGCGCTTTTTCCTCAAACGATGAGCGCACAGTTGGCATATACAAAGAGAAAATGGGTGTTGAGCCCGTTGTGGGCTGGCTTGTTTGCACTAAGGGCAAAGAAAAAGGCAGAGCCTATAATTTGCACGTTGGGCGCAATTTTGTAGGGCGCAATGTAAAAAGCGATATCGCCATACCCGACGATGAAAGCGTTAGCGGTGAAGACCATTGCTCTTTGGTGTTCGAACCGAATAAAATTGTGTTTTTGCTTGCGAGGGGCAGGGGCGAAATTGTTGTTGTTAACGGCGCAGTGCTTGAAAACAGCATAGTGCTTAAAGGCGATGAAATTATTGAAATAGGCACTTCTAACTTTGTGTTTGTGCCCTATTGTAAGGAGGGGCGGTTATGGTGAAAAAAATAATAAGTGCATTAATTGTGTTTGTGTTTTTACTTTCGCTTGGCACAATTTCATTAGCAAGCGAAAATTTGAGAATTGAACAATTTGCATCTATAATGCCTGAAATAGACGTTTATTTTTACGCACCTGCCATGCCTGAGGCATCAAAGGTTAAGCTTGGCATAGGGCAAAGGGAAATAACGGCGAGCGAAGTGGCAAAAATAGATGAAAGCGCCACAGCGCACCATTATTTTTTGGTAGATGTTTCAACATCCACAACAGGTGCGCAAATTGAAGCGATAAAGCAAAGCATAAACGAATTTGTGCAAAATAAAAGTGCGCAAGACACCGTTACTTTAATTACATTTGGTGTTGAAGTTACTGTGCTTTTAGAGCGTGAAACAAACGCTGATACAATAATTGCCGCGGCGCAAAACATGCAAGCGAACGAGGCAGGCACTTTGTTTTTTGATGCCATAGCAACCGTTTCAAGGCTTGCAAAACACGAGAGTATTGCAACGCAAAGAAAGTTGCTGTATGTTTTTTCCGACAGTGTAGATTATAACGTTGGCGGCTACACAGCGCAAGAGGCGCAAGATTTGCTATTAGATGCCAATTTGCCGCTTTATGCGTTCGGTTTTGATAACGGCAGTAAAGAAAACTTAGACAATTTCGGGGCGCTTGCAAGAACTACGGGCGGCGCAATTCGCATTGTGAATTCAGACGATTTAGCACAGCAGTTTTTGCAAAACACAGAATATCTAAACAGTGAAGTTTACATAGCTAAATTTGATACACAATCTAATATTTTGCCACAGAGCGAGCAGGAAATTACCTTAAACGTTGGCGATGAAGTTGTAAGCTATAAGCCAACATTTCACTTTTTTGTGCCTGATGATATTGCACCGCAATTTTTATCGGCACAGCAAAGCGGTGAAAACACATTGGAATTATCACTTTCAGAGCCTGTAAGCGGTGCAAATAACCGTGATAATTATATTGTTTTAGACGAAGCAGGAACACCCATAGGCGTAGAAGCCGCGGCATATAACGAGCAAAATTTAAAGGTTTTGCTAACGCTTAACAATGCGCAAAGCGGCATGTTAAACATAAGCAGTGAGGTTATAACCGATTTATCAATTGAACAAAACAATATAAGCAATACTGTGCAAGTGCAATTCGTGGCAAGTGCCACTGCGGTGCAGTCTTCAGGTATTGGCACAGGCGAACAAAGCGGTGCACCTGTTGGCGCATATATATTTTTGGGCGCTTTAGTTATAGCAATTGCCGCTATAATAATTATAGTGAATGTGAAAAAGCGAAATGCACCGCAAGAAATTCAAACACAAGCAGGTGCACCGGGCAATGCGCCGCCTGTATCACAAGTTTTAAATGCAGGCGAAACGGGCAAAGCACATTTTGTGCACCAAAGCAACAAAAGCATAATTTTAGAGGTTGCAAACACGGCAGGTGCAGGCAAAAGGGTTACACTGCCAATAGCAAAAACTATGTTCATAGGGCGCAGTGATATTTGCGATGTTGTATTTGACGATTTGAAAATGAGCAGGCAGCACTGTGTTATAGAAGAAAATGACGGCATGTATTTTATATCAAATTTAAGCCCGGGCGGAACACTTTTGAACGGTGTGCCCATAAACACTAAGCGCCCATTAAACCACGGCGATAAAATTGAGGCGGGCAACCACACAATTGTTTTTATTGTTCCGAAATAGTTGTTTTAATGAAATGAGGAGTGAAAATAATGAAGAAAAGGATAGTTAGAAGTTTTGTAATTGCGTTAATATTATGCTCTGCGTTAATTTTAACCTCTTGCGATTTTTTTGAAACGGCAATTGAAAATGCCGTAGAGGGCGCTGTTGAAGGTGCTATTGAGGGCGCTGTTGACGGTGCGGTTAATGGCATAACAGGCGGTGGAAATGAGGAAGAGCAAGAGGACGAAGGTTTTTTGGGCGGCTTATTCGGTTCTGACGAAAGTGAAGAACCTGAAAGCGAACAGGGCGGTTTTTTAGCGGATTTATTAAATGCACTTGGTTTTGCGAACGATGATGAAGATGGAGAAAACACATCATTTGCCGACGATGTGCCCGCTCAAGAACAAGCTGTGCCCGAGCAGGAAAGCGAAGCCGAGAGCGATGAAACAGACGACGATGAAGAAATGAACAGCGATGAAGATGAAGAAGAGCAGCCGGAGAAAATTACGGTTAACGAGGATTTTAAAGCGGCAATTTTAGGTGATAATGGTGCAATAAAACAAATTCATTCAGGTTTTAGCGGCACAGTTGAGGCAGAGCTTTTCATGGGCGGCACACCGATAATTTATTATTACAACAGCTCAGAAAGCTTGCTAACTTATTACCAATTTGTAATAGACGGCACCGATTTATATACAATTTGGAGCAATTCTACCTCTCAAAACGACAGGGGGCTGCCCAATTACAACCTTTTTCCGGATACTTTCACGGTGGACTTTATGTATCACGCATCACCCACCATGTTTAAAGATGTGTTCCCAAATGCGCCCGATGAGATAGCAAGCAGCCGCAATATAAGCGATTTACATGCATATTTGGGCGTTGAACAAGAGGCGAAGTACACACCGGGTGAATCTAACGCTGTTATGACAACTTACGATAAGTATACCTACACCTACCACTATGACGGCATAACAATTATGGCAAGCGGCTCTGAAGAGGGCATTATAGATGGTTTTGTAATGTATGAAATAGGAAATGAGCCGGATATGTTAATTTACTAATTAAATAATTTACTGCATATAAATTTTAACCACTTTTAAACGGCATGTGATATGTTTGTTTAAAAGTGGTTTTGTGTGTTTTTTAACTATATATTGTGAATTGAGTGCTAAATGCTTGAATAAATAAAAAGTTTATAATATAATAGAAATAGCGAAAAAGAATTTTTAAAAATGCTTAAATTTAATTCGGGAAGGAACAAAATATGGCAGAAGTAAAACAATTGCAAAACAAGGCAAATGAAATGCGAAAATTAG
>CAYJIT010000012.1:0-53730 GCA_964370365.1 uncultured Bacteroides sp.
ATATATTTTCCATAAGCTGCGATGGATTTTTAAAGGCTTTGTTGCTTATACGCTGTAAAATATAACGTTTACACGCACCATTTTGCTCTTGTGTATAAATGCAAATTGTGTTATTTACATGCCCATGCCCAAAATTCAGAGCCCCAACAACTTCGCTATCTAAATCGTATGCATTTATTGCACTATCCAATGTTTTAATATCAGGTTTAGACATAATATTCTCCTTGAAACAACTATTATCGGCACTTAAATTAATATAAACCGATATAGTAATTATACATATACATATATTTATTATAAATATCAAATTTTATATAAAATTTGCATAAAACCGGAAAATTTTTATATTGCCTTTA
This sequence comes from uncultured Bacteroides sp., assembly GCA_964370365.1. Lineage (GTDB taxonomy): Bacteria > Bacillota > Clostridia > Oscillospirales > Ruminococcaceae > Ruthenibacterium. The sequence goes on from CAYJIT010000012.1 coordinate 357, forward strand.
TGCTTAAAGAAAATTCGGTTGGTGTCATTCCTGTTTGCTTTTTAAAGTGGCGAGAAAAATAATGCACAGAATCATAATTAAGGCTTTGTGCAATTTGTGTAAAGTTATTATTTCCCTCCCTAATCAATTTTTTTGCCTCGTCAATTTTCATTTTCCTAAAATAATCCATAACACCATTTCCGGTTGCTTTTTTAAAAATTTTTTGCAAATAACTTTGCCCCACCAAATTATCTTTGCTTATCTGCGAAACTGTAAGGCGCTTATTTACATTATTTTGCATATACTCTGTTATTCTATTAAAAAGCTCATTTCTTGTTGCATCTGTTATAACACTTGTTATGTGAGAATTTTCAGCTATATTTTCATGCCTGATTAGTTCAACTAAAAGTTGTTCTATACAATTACATATAATTTGTTCTGCACCAAATACCGAGTATTCATTTCTTTCTAAAAATTTCGTATCCGGGTTATTAAGCGGTGTTTTAAACGCTTCTCGCGCTTCTTTAATAATTCGTGCTAAAAGAGCCTTTGTTACATTGTCTGCCGGCAATATTTTTTCGTTGAAAAAATCCATATTTTTATTATCGCATATAAAACTCACAACAACTATATTAGGTGCTGTAACTTTGTTCGAGCGCACAGTGTGAAACTCTTTAGGCGCATGAAAAATAATTTGACCCTTTTCCAAATGGTGTTCTTTTTCGTTCGCCTGTACTGTAACTTCACCTTTGTCAACATACAAAAGCTCCCAAAAATCGTGGGATTCACCACTAAATTCATAAGTATTTGAATATTCAAAATAGTGCACCGTTACAATTCCGTCAACAATAATAGGCTTTTCAGGAATTATAGGAATGTAGCTTGTGCTTTGCTTATCAACGCTATTTTCAGCGTTTTCGAATGTTGCACTTTGTTTAAAAACCTTTGTATTCCTTTGATTTTTGAACTCCCTCGGAGACATGTTTTTCGCCTTTTTAAAAAGCTTTATAAAATAGCTTAAATCGTTAAACCCACAAATAGAAGCAATTTCTGTCACATTCATTTCACTAAGCTGCAATAGCTCTGCTGCACATTCTATTCTATAATAATTAAGGTAATCAATAGGTGTTCTACCGGTTATTCGCTTAAAAAATTTGCAAAGGTATTGAGGGTTAAGCCCTGCAATATCTGCAATCATTTCCAGTGTCACAGGTTTTGCATAATTATTGTGTATAAAGCGCAATACATCCTTTATTATATTCATGCGTTTTGTATGTACAATGATGTTTGCCCTGGCATCATGTACATCTTTCTGTGCTAATATTTCACCAATTATTTGAAGTATTAAACCTTGCGCAGTAAATTCATATCCATAATTTTTGCTATTTAATATATTAAATAGGTGAACTACTTTTGCGCTATTTATTTTTGTAAATGGAATATAGGCGCTTTGCTTCGGTTTTTGTATATATCGCTCTTGCGTTACAGGAATTAGGGATAGCATTTTTTCAAGCGAAAATAAAACGCATTGATACACACAATTTTCAGGTGCCCCTGCGTGCATTACTTCGCTTGGAATAAAAGCACTTTCTCCCTCGCATAAAACAAACACACTGTCATTGAGTGTAAGCGTCAGTTTACCGCTTTTGATATATATGATTTCACAATCACAATGCCAATGAAAAGGCATTTGATACCTTTCATGTGTACTATCAATTTTATAATGCTGTAAAGGAAAATCCCTTTGCCCTTTTTCTTCATTTTTTCGAGACACTAAAAATTCCATAAAAACCTCATTATTGTTACATTTTACTATATTATAATATAGTAATAGCAATAAAATCAACAAAATTCTTATAGTTTAGCAATAAACTATAAGAATTTTAATAAAAAGCTTTAAATAAGTTTACTGAATAGGTATAGTGATAAAAACGCAAGTTCCTAAGCCCTCTTTTGCAAGAATTTTAAGGCCGTTATTATTACCAAAACGAAGTTTTAAGCGGCTATCTATATTTTTAATTCCCATATTCTCTGTCTCAAGCAAATTATTATCATTCATTTTGCCAACTATTTGTTTAAGCTTTTCTTTTGCAATCCCACAGCCGTTATCAGAAATTTTCACTTTCAGCTCATTGCCTACTTTTTTAATTTTAATCCTAATTTTCCCACCTGTTTGCATTTGCTTCATTCCGTGCAAAATAGAATTCTCAATAAGAGGTTGAATAAATAATCGAGGCACCTTTGTTTCGTTTGCGTCATTTTTGTAAATTAAACTAAATTCAATATTGTCATCACAAAACAGTTTTTGTAATTCTATATATTTTATTAAATTTTCAAGGTCTTCTCCAAGGCTTACCATATTTTTATTACTTCTTGCCATATAGCGTAAATTTTGCGCAAGGTAAACAAGCATTTTTGAAACATTATTATCTGCGCCCATAAGCCTTACCGTTTCCCAGTTTATAACCTCTAATGTATTATATAAAAAATGTGGATTTATTTGTGATTGTAATGCAATTTGGCTCATTTCTTTTTGGAGCAGTTTTTCTCTTAATAAATTTTCTTGCGCTTCCTGTTTTTCTTTTAATGTTTGAATAAAATTAAAAATAATATATCCATACTCATCTTTTGAATAATCTCTATCTTTTTTGGAATGATTTTCAACGCTAAAAATTTCAAGCATTATTCTAATTGGCCTATATGTGTAAGCCGTATAAAAAAACGCTAAAACCAAACAGATAACAAAAGAAATTGCTATAAATATATTTACAAGGCTTCTTATATTAGAAAATTGCTCTAACACAGAGCTAACCGGCACTACAGAAATATAGCTCCAATTAAATGATGGAGAATTCACTATAGAAATTAGCATTTCGCCCTCATTTGTGTCTTTTACAAAATTCAAAGATTGGCTATTTTTTATATCGCCCTCATCTATATATTTTGTGTAAATACTTTCATGTGATGAATATATTTGTGTTAGTTTGTCATCTAAAATAAATATATTTCTGTGCTCTTGTTGCGGTAAATCTGCAATAAGCGAGTTAAAGTATTCGCGCTCCATTCGAACTGCAACCACACCATCCATATATTCGGTATACATAAGGTAGGGTAATCGCCTAAATATATAAATTGACTCATTTTGGTTTTCAGAGCTATTTATATTAGATGGCAAAGTTTGTGCCCACAAATTAATACTATCATCTTGCTGCATGTAAGCATCATGCCAAAGCAAGTTTTTAAAATTGTTTTTTGCGCGAACGCCTTCGCTTGTTAAAACATATTGTGGTATTTGTTCCAAAAACATATAAATTTCGCTTATATACGGCTTTGCAAGAATAACCCTTGATGTATCTTCCCAGCTTTTCGCCAAATTATAAAATGTAACGCTCTCCTCTTTATTGTTTGCACTGTTTGATACAGATTGTATAAAGCCTTCGTCAAATTCCATTAAACTAATTGCATGTGTTGTGTCTAAAATAACTTTATCCAAAGAATCAGCAACTAAAGAAAGTAGTATTGTGTCATTCTTAAAAACATTGTCTTTCGCCTCTTCTAACCATAAAGAGCTTACGGTTGTTCCAAACACCAAAAACACTAAAAAAACACTTACTAACATTATAATAAAATTTGTTAAAGCAGCTTTCCTTTTATTAAATTTCATCTAATTTACCTTTCAAAGACAAACACATTTTCCTATATTCCATCGGAGTTTTTCCTATATACGTTTTAAAAACTTGTGAAAAATGCTTTACGCTTTTATAGCCTATACGCTCAGATATTTCGTATATTTTGCTATTATCCTGCGCCAAAAGTTCCATCGCTTTTTCCATGCGCACACGCACTAAATAGTGCGTAAAGTTTTCACCCGTAACTTTTTTAAAGATTTTACTTACATAAAAATTGCTAAAGTGAACTAATTTAGATACGTCTGTTAATGTAACTTCACTTTTATAATTGTTATCAACATATATTTTAATGGTGTTAATTATTCCTGCGTGATACGCATTCTCGTTTTGCTCCATCACACTAATAATCTTATCAAAAGCTGTATTTAAACATTTTTCCGTATCTAAAACATTAATTGCACTTTTAGCATACTGTGAAATTGAAAAACCATTACTGAAAACATCATCGTATGTTAAACCAAATCTTTTTATATAATCTTGCATTCTTAGCAGCACTTGCATTATAACATCTTGCATTCGCTCTTGCGAGGCATTTGAACACCTGCTTATAATAATACCTATATTTTCTTTTGCCTTTACCCTGTCGCATGTTATAAGCGCATTAAAAAGTGCACTTTCAATATTCGTATCAAATAATTGCTTTTGTCCATAATTTACGCTTTCTGTTTTGCAGATATTTATGCGCTCGTTTGCTAAAACTGTTTGTAATTTTTGCATGCAATCGGGTAGTTTATTCAACTGCTTAACAGTTTGGCTTATATTGATTTTTGTGTTTTGCTCTGTGTGTTCTAAAAACAACGTGCATACGGCATTTACATCTTCGAACACTAAAAAATTAACTAAGAAAAAAATATGGCTCTCGGCGTTTTGAAATGGAAACACCATGCAATCTATTCCCTCTAACGCTGCTTTCAAAGAGCCTGTATATAAAGCTAAGTTCTTATCCGTTGACATTAGTTTCATTATTAAAAAGTTTGGGTAAGGCATCCTTATACTATTTGCTTCAAAAAATTCATGAAGGGCCCTATCTTCTTTCACAAAGCCATGAGCCATATCGGAATACAAAAGCGATATCAAAAATTTGTATGAATTATTATTGCGCTTTTCTGCAGCAAAATTGCGTTGCTGCGCAGTTTCTCTAAGTGCAATTTCTTCATGAATTTTTTTCAGTTCCAATGTAAATTGCGCTATATCTGTGGGTTTTGTAAAATATTGCTTAACACCGTATTTTATAGCTTGCCTTGCATATTCAAAATCATTATAGCCGCTTAAAATAAAAATGGGTATATCCATAAAAGAATCTCTTATATATTTACAAAGATCAAGTCCTGTTTCGTTGTTCAAACATATATCCGTAATAACAAGGTGCACTTCGTTTTTACTTAACACTTCTTGCGCCTGCTCTAAATTTTCCGCCAGAAAAGGCGAGTTAAATCCAATTTCATTCCACTCGATATATTTTTCAAAACCTTTTCTTATTCTTCTATCATCATCCACCAATAAAACATTAAATAACATTGTGCCACCACACCTTCACTATAAGAATTATAGTTTTTACACTAATTAAATGTAATTATAACATATTTACTTTTTTTCGTTTATAATCTTCTTTTTATTAAGCAAAATAACTAACTTTAAAACAACATTATTAACTATTTTAACATTTTCACCATATTATTAAAAACTTTGAGCAAAAATATGTAATATTTAGCAAAACAGACATATTGTAAATAGCTTTATTAGATTTTATAATTAAATTAACATAAAATTCATAATTTATTCAATGTTTATTACGAAACGGAGTTCAAATGATGCAAACAGCGGTTAAAAAAAATAAGATCAAAATAGATAGCCCATTATCACAGAACAAAAGCCCAACATTTTTTGGGCATTTTATGAAAAACAAGGTTTTATATGCCATGCTTATCCCGGGCATAGTATATTACTTAGTGTTCTGGTATACACCCATGACGGGTATAATAATCGCATTTAAAGATTTTGACATTTTCAGCGGCATATTGGATAGTGAGTGGGCAGGATTTAAACATTTCGAAGCATTGTTTAAAAGCGATAAATTTTTCGAAATATTCCGCAATTCATTGGTTATCAGCTTTTATAAATTAGTAATAAACTTCCCTTTTGCCATCTTTCTTGCCATTATGCTTAACGAAGCGCGAAACTTTTTGTTTAAGCGCACCGTTCAAACTATAATTTACTTACCATATTTTTTATCATGGGTTGTTATAGCAGGCATAGTTACAAACTTGCTTTCGGCCTCAGACGGAATTATAAATGTTTTAATTAAAGCAAGCGGCGAAGATCCAATTAACTTTTTAGCAAACAAGGACTATTTTCGCTCTATTATTGTTTTATCTGATTTATGGCGTTCAGCCGGCTGGAATACAATTATCATACTTGCGGCGCTCACTAATATTGACCCACAGCTTTACGAAGCGGCCAAAATTGATGGTGCCGGAAAAATTCAGCAAATTTTGCGCATAACCTTGCCAGGTATTCGCAGTACAATAATTGTTTTGCTTCTTATGAAAATAGGCAATATAATGAACAACGGCTTTGAGCAAATCTTCCTTTTATATAACCCGAATGTTTACGAGGTTGCCGATGTTTTTGAAACATATGTTTACAGAATAGGCCTTGTGGATTCTAGGTACGATTTTGCAACCGCAGTTGGGCTTTTTAAATCTAGCGTTTCTTTAATTATGCTTTTATCAGCTAATAAGCTGGCAAGAATTTTTGGTGAAAGGGGTATTTTTTAAATGCAAAGTGCTAAAAACCGCATTAGAAGAACTAAAGGTGAAATTGTTTTCGACACAATTAATTACTTTATTTTATCACTTGTTGGTATAGCCACATTATACCCCATAATAAATGTTGTGGCTGTTTCTTTCAGTAGTTACCCTGCTTATTTGCAAAACCCTGCAATGATATTCCCCCAAGAATTCACCATAGATGCTTACATAAGTATGTTCACAAACCCACTAATACTTACTTCATATGGCAACACCATATTTGTTGCGGTTGTGGGCACTTGCGTAAATTTAGTAATGACAATACTAACCGCTTATCCGCTTGCAAAATCAAAAGTAAAAGGCACCAGAGTGTTTTTATTTGCAATTGTATTCACATTAATGTTCAGCGGCGGCACAATTCCCACATATTTAGTTGTTAGGAACTTACAACTTATAGACACATTATGGGCATTAATTTTGCCCTCTGCCATAACAACAACAAACTTTATTATTTTAAAGAACTTTTTCGAAAACATCCCCGATAGCATTGAGGAATCTGCAACAATTGACGGAGCAGGGCATTTCAAAATATTAACTTCTATTATTATCCCCCTTTCTACTCCTGTTTTGGCAACGCTTGTTCTTTTCTATGCCGTTTCAAACTGGAACAAATTATTTGATGCTGTTTTATATATTAATGACCGTAGTAATTGGACATTATCTATACTGCTAAAAGAAATTATAACTGAAAACAACGATTTTTTAACAGACCCAAGCCTTGCGGGAAATATTTTCCCTAAAACAATGCAGAGTGCAACCATAGTAATTGCCGTTTTGCCAATTATGCTGGTTTACCCGTTCTTACAGCGCTATTTTATGAAAGGCATTATGCTGGGAGCTGTTAAAGGGTAATATAAATTTGTAAAGTGTGGAATTTGTTGCATTTGATATTCTGCGGCATATACAAGCATAAATATTGTTTTAATATCAAAGGCGATAATTTCATATCACATATAAAAAACAAAGGAGAAAAACATGAAAAATTTCAAACGTATGCTATCACTTTTATTGGCGCTAATGATGATATTTTCATTAAGTGCCTGCGGAACTGACACCACAGCACCGTCCGCTTCGCAAACACAAGAGCCCTCTGAGAGCTCTGCCACAGATTCTTCTTCAAGCGAGCCTGTAGAGTTCTCAATCATGATCACCGCGCCTGCAGAGTTCACAACAGAAGATAACGCATGGATTGAAGAGCTAAATGAAAAAGCTAATGCCAATATTACTTGGATTGCTTTTCCACAATCTAACTTCTGGGAAAAACGCAACACAACTATGGCAGGGCAAGATTACCCGGATGTTATCATGATTGATACATCAGGTAAAAACATAACCGATAATCTATATGAATCTATGGTTAAAAATGAAATTATTTTACCCTTAGACGATTATTTAACTCCTGAAATAGCACCAAATATCCTTGAATACACAAACGAGGCATCTTGGAAAGGCGTTGCCGACCCAAGCGGTAGCCAATATGTAATTCCTCGCTCAACTATTATCCGTGAAGATTTTATGACAATTCGCACAGATTGGATGCAAGCTTTAGAAATTGAAACACCTGTTACAATTGATGATTGGAAAGCATATTTCAATGCAGTTGCAAACGAAGACCCTGACGGCAATGGTGTTAAAGACACATACGGCACAACAGAGCAAAGCGAAATGATGAACCCTACATCAACAATAAACATGGAGTTCTTTGCAAGAGTTTGGAATGCAGACAAAAACTGGTATTTAGATGAAAACGGAGAAGTTTTCTATGGCGTTTTCGCAAAAGATGGCAGATTTAAAAATGTATTACAGTTCTATCAAGATTTGAACAATGACGGCTCTTTGGATCCTGATTTTATCTCAAACAAAGGCCCACAATCACAACAAGAGCGCTTAGAGCAAGGTGCGGTTTCCTCTATTCGCCTTTTCGCTGGCAACTTAGATAGACACCTAAACACATTGCGTGCTATTACACCTGAGGCAAACCTTGAACTTGTTGATTTCCCTGTTAGCGCAGAGGCAGATGTTTACGAAAGTGAGCAATTAATTTCCACAAACGCAGGCCTTTACGAGGGCTGGGCACTAACAACAACAGCAAAAGGCAAAGAAGCTGAAATAATCAGAGTATTAGACTATTTGCTTTCAGACGAGGGCTGGAACCTTGTTCGCAACGGTGTTGAAGGCGTGCACTACGAGATGAACGGCGAAGAGAAAACAAACTTAGAGCCCGAATATGGCCTTTTTGCAAAATGGGCAGGTTATGTGCAATTACTTCGCCGCCCCAACGATGAAAACCTATGGCTTAAAAACATTCTTCCCGACACTTACGATCACCAAAAAGAATGGCTAAATTATAGCATTGATTACATGAATAATTACGACCAAACAAGCCTTATCGGTATGCAATCTGAAGCTGAAACCGAATTTTACAAATCCGATTTATTCACAACTGAATTCCCTGCGCTTTGCGTGGAAATAATTTACGGTGAAAAAAGTGTTGATGAGTGGGACGCATTTATAGAAAGAGTTTATGCTGAAGGCTGGCAAGATGTTACCGATGAGTATAACGAATTCTACAATTCAAACAACTAATAATAACCACTTTTTTAAAACCTAAATATAATAAAACACCGTTGATTAGTTTAAACCTTTTCAACGGTGTTGTGTTAATAATCACATAAAAGCGAGGGTTTACCATGAACTTACAACAATTTAAAGGTGTGGTGGTTGCATGTCCCACTCCTTTTACTAAGCACGGCACAGTTGATATTGATACTACTAAAAAACTTGCGCAATATTATTTTTCAAACGGCGTAAATGCGCTGTTTGCTTTATCTAGCACAGGTGAATATTTTACAATGGCACAAAAAGAACGCTTGCGCTTTGTAAATGCTTGTATAGAAAGTGCTGAAAAAAAAGGCCCTGTACTTGCCATGGTTAGCGATGCCTGCCTTGAAAACGTTAAAGAAAACATCAAAACCATGTGCTCTTTAGGTATTGATGCCGTTGTTCTTACTGCTCCTTATTATTATAAATACTCTCAAAGTGAGCTTGAAACATTTTTTCTAAGCGCAGCAGATAGCAGTGCCGTTCCACTTATTTTATACAACCAACCCACAAGATTGCCTAGCATTTTAAGTGAAAACCTTGTATTGAATTTGTCAAAGCACGAAAACATAATAGGGCTTAAAGATACCACCGCAGAGGTATCTCGGCTTGAAAGCATGGCAACTAATTTTAAACAACGAGACGATTTTGTATACTATTCAGGTTCTGAAAGTTTGGCAGGTTATGCGGCATTGCATGGTGTTAATTTTGTTTATGCACTTGCAAGTGTAGAGCCCAAACTTTTTGCAGATATGAAAGAAAGTGCAAAGCAAGGTGATACTCACGCCGTTTTAAGTGCACAAAAAAAAGTTGCCAAACTATTCGGTTTGTTCAGCGCATTACAAGGTGGCTCCGGTGAAAGCTTCAACAATTTTATAATAGCAATTAAAGCCGCGCTTGAATTAAAAGGCTATGGTAAAGCTTATAGCTCTCAAATGGGCAGTTTACCCACCGCCGAAGAATATGAGAAAATAAGAAAAATTATAGAGGTTTAACATGGTAAATTTGCATTATGATGTTTTGGTTATAGGCGGTGGTATGGCAGGTATATGCGCAGCTGTATCCGCTTGCCGAGGCGGCGCTAAAACAGCCCTTGTGCAAGACCGCCCTATGCTCGGCGGGAATTCCTCAAGCGAAATGCGCATTTGGGCTGTAGGGGCAACTGCTATGGGCAAAAACAGATATGCATCTGAAACAGGAATTATTGATGAACTGGATTTAGAGAATTTATATAAAAACCCAGAGGGTAACCCATATATTTGGGACAGTATCCTTTTGGATTTTGTTATGCGTGAAGAAAACCTTACGCTATATTTAAATACCACAGCATTAAAAGTTGCACACGAGCAAGAACAAATTAATAGTGTGTTTGCCTACCAAATGAGCACCGAAAAGTATTTTGATTTATCTGCTGAGTATTATATTGATTGCACCGGTGACGGGCGAATAGCATTTTTATGCGAAACTAAATTTATGCTTGGCTGTGAGAGCAAAGAGGCTTTTGGCGAAAGTTTAGCACCAAGCGAACCCTCACCGTTCACTTTGGGGAACACTATTCTGCTTTGCTCTGAGAGCCGTGATAAAAAAACAAAATACATACCGCCGGATTTTGCCTATGACATCAATTTCATTCACAAATTGTTAACCGAGGGCGAAAAGCCCTTAGAGCTAAACACAAGCGGTTGCGATTTTTGGTGGCTTGAAACCGGAGGCCTGCAAAACACTATAAAAGACGGAGATGAAATTCGCTTTGATTTGCAAAAATTAGTTTATGGTATTTGGAATTACATCAAAAACAGCGGAAAATTTAGTGCTGACAATTTAGAACTCACTTGGGTAGGTAGTTTGCCGGCAAAACGTGAATCTCGCAGGCTGATAGGTGAATATATTTTAACACAAAACGATATTTCACAGCATAAAATTTTTAGCGATGCTGTTTGCATGGGCGGCTGGCCCATAGATACTCACCCCCCCGGAGGTATTTATTCCAAAAAGCAAGCTTGCACACAGTTAGACGTGGGTGTTTATCAAATTCCCCTGCGCTCTTTGTATTCAAGCACTATAAAAAACCTATTGTTTGCAGGGCGTAATCTCAGTGCAAGCCACTTAGCTTTTGCCTCGGCAAGGGTTATGAAAACTTGCGCTTGTATGGGGCAGGCTATAGGCACTGCCGCTGCTCTGAGCATTAAATGGCAAATAGCAATTCACAATTTTAATGAAGAAAACATAAAAAACTTACAAAGCAAATTAATTGAAGATGGGCAGTGGATAGAAAATGTATGTGTGCAAAAACCCGATATCTTAGTGAAAAGCCTTTCTTCTTCGGGCAACAGCGCATTTTGTAATTTAGAAAAGCAAAAGCTTCTAAGCCTTGATGAGGACATTTTCATTTTAATGCCACCTCTCAAAAAAGGCGATAATTTATGTTTTTATACAAAGGAAAACACAAAGGGAAATGTAAAGGCAGATATTTATATAGGAACGCAAAAAAAAGCATTTTCAGATATTGAACATATTTCATCGCGAGATATAACAATTCAAAGCGCCAAGGGCGAAATAAACATTCCCATAAATTTTGAAACGCCTTCAAAAAAGGACACATTAATTGTATTGCGGCGTACAAATGTACAAATATATACAAGCAGGCACGCTGTTTGCGGTTGCGTTGCTTCTTTGGGACAACGCACAAGTTTGAAATTAGCATACCCATGTTTTTCACTAAGTTATGCCTACGATTACTTCAATTGCGCAAATGTTTTAAACGGCAAAAACCGCCCCACAAATATTCCTAATATGTGGCGCAGTGAGAATTTACTACAAAACAGCGCTTATCTGCTATTTGAAATAAGCACAAAACACGAACAAGAAATAGAAATGAATATTTGCTTTGACATGGATTTTAACAGAGATTATAACCAAATTAAGCCAAACTATTACAAAAACGGCTGGGACGAAATGCCTCATGCGTTAATAAAAGATTTTACTGTATTTGCCGGGGACAACTCTCAAAACTTACATAAAGTAACAACAGTTGAAAACAATTTTAAAAGGCAAGTTGCAATTACGCTTCCCAAAAGTACAAAATTTGTTAAATTTTCGCCTTTAAAAACTTGGGGCTCAGAATTTTGCAATATTTTACAAGTTACATTTAAATAGTGTATAAAGGAGTAATGCATGAACGCAATTGAATTAAAGCAAAAACTTAACAAAAACGAGCGTATATATATGACACTTGTTCTGTCGCACACACCTGTACTTGCAAGCAAGCTTATATCTTGCGGAATAGACGCAGTTTTTATAGATAGTGAGCACTGTGCCAACGATAGAGTGAACGTTTCGTGGGCAACTCATAATTATCAAAACAGTAATTTAAGCACTTTTGTGCGCACCTCCTCGCACGATATTCAAGAAATAGCTCGCACATTAGACGGAGGTGCAAACGGAATTTTAGTGCCCTACGTTGAAACGTGTGAACAGGCTTTAAAATTTGTGGGCGCTGTAAAATATCGCCCTTTAAAAGGCGATAAGTTAGAAAAGGTTTTGAGAAATGAGATATCTCTTTCGAAAGAAGAGACCGATTATTTAAGTAATTTCAACAAAAACAACTATCTTTTTATAAATATCGAAAGCACTAAGGGAGTAGAGAACTTAGAGGAAATTGTGCAATTAGAAGGTGTAGATGCAATTATAGTTGGCCCACACGATTTAAGCGTTAGCATGGGTATTGCCGAGCAATACACACACCCTGATTTCGATAAAGCAATAAATCAGATCATTAAAACATGTCGAAAATATAATAAATCTGTAGGTGTGCACAGTGCACACTTAGAATTGCAAAAAAAATATTGCGAATATGGAATGAATATTGTGCTTTATTCAAATGATTTTGAAATATATTCACGCAATTTACTATCAGAATTAAACGAAATAAGGCTTTGCAATAACGAGGCTATATATAGTAAAAGCGGCGAAATAATTATTTAGTTTTTTCCTAAGCATAACATCTATTATGCTTAACAAATAATTTTCTTTACACGTTTAATATAATAACCCCATCGACTAACAATAGTTGATGGGGTTATTATATTATGTATTTGTTATTTATAGTAATCTTTACATATAACATTATTTATTAACATCAATTAAAACTTTCACCACTTTCTGTTTTTATTATACTATTGTTTTATTATTAATTCAACGCTCATAACAACTCATAAGCAAATCATACATTTCGGGTATTGTAGCAACCCTTGGGTTATTTGCATAGTAGCCAAGCACTTGTCCGCAATTTGCTATTTCTCTTATGTCTTCCTTTGTAACATTTAAATTCGCAAAGCTTGTCCAAAGGCCAATTTCTTTGAGAAAATTGATTATTCGTTTTAAGGGTAATATTTATAAATAATATAATTAAAGGTGCAGGTTTTCACCATTTTGCGCTTAGAACCAATAATATTGAAAAATCCATCGAGTTTACAAAGCGTTGGGCTTTACAATTTATAAACAATGGCAAAATGCACTAATATTTATAGTTTGGTTTAAATGCAAAAATAATGAGCCTTTGCATTTTTGATTGAAGTGTAAAAATTCATTATTTTCAATTGACTAAAGCCGTAAGTGTGTGTACTATAAGAATATAGGTTTTACAGTTTCAATTTTGCAAGCACCTGTTTTTAAAAAACCATAATTAAAAGATGAGGATACAAACATGAATTTAATTAACCAACTACAAAACCCAAGCATATATAAAATCAACAGATTAGATGCACATTCCGATCATGCCTTTTTTGAAGACAAACAAAGCATGCTTGATGGCAAAAGCACCTTGCTTTATTCATTAAATGGTGTATGGAGTGTTTATTATAGCGAAAATATAAGCGAACGTCCAATAGATTTTTACAATGAAGAGTATCCTCTAAATGATTTTAAAGACATTATTGTACCTTCTCATGCTGAACTTTTTGGTTTCGGTGATGTGCAATATGTTAACACACAATATCCATGGGATGGCAAGGCTGATATTTTACCTCCGATGATTGACACTGAACATTGCCCTGTGCTGTCTTATGTTAAATATTTTAATTTACCTCAAAATTTTATAAATAAACGAATTTGTATTAACTTTTGTGGTGTGGAGCAAGCTTTTTCACTATACTTAAATGGTGAATATGTCGGCTTTTCACAAGATAGCTTTACACCCGCACATTTTGATTTAACTCCTTATATAAAAGAAACAAATAACAGGCTGTGCGTTGAAGTTTACAAGCGCACATGTTTTGGTTGGATTGAAGACCAAGATTTTTTCCGTTTCAGTGGGATTTTTCGTGATGTTATATTATACGCAAAGCCCAAAGTTCATATTGAAGATTTATTTGCAGTTTGCACGGTAGACGACAAACTTGAAAAAGGCGCTTTAACTGTAAAACTTAAAATTTCCGGTAGCACAAAACCCAATGTTAATATTTTGCTAAAAGACCAAAATGGTAATAATATATATGATAATTCACCTGAATTTGTTTTTGTTGCAAAGCCCATAATGGAAAAAGCTGAAAACAAAGATGAATATTTTGTTTCACCTTGTATTGAAATACCTAATGTTTTACTGTGGGATAAAAACAAGCCCAATTTATACGAGCTCATTTTAAAAGTTAGCGATGCAGAGAACAACATTACCGAATATGTTAAGCAGTTAATTGGCTTTAGGCGCTTTGAATTAATTGGCAACACTTTATTTTTAAACAAAAAGCGTCTTATTATTAACGGTGTAAATCGCCACGAGTGGAATGCGTTTAAAGGCAGAGCCATAAGCAAAGATGACATGTATGCAGATATAGAAGTTTTTAAAAGAAATAATATTGATAGTGTTCGCACAAGCCATTATCCCAATAACAGCTTGTGGTATGATTTATGTGATAAAAACGCAATTACCGTTATGGATGAAGCAAATATTGAATCTCATGGCACATGGCAAAAAAACAACGCTATACATATTACAACAAATGTACCCGGAAGTTTAGCCGAGTGGCGTGATGTTAGCGTAGACAGGGCCGTTTCTATGTTTGAACGTGACAAAAACCATCCCTGTATATTATTTTGGTCGTGCGCAAATGAATCTTATGCCGGTGATAATTTGCTTGCAATGGCAGATTATTTTCGTCGCAAAGATAAAACAAGGTATGTTCATTATGAAGGTTGCTTTAATAATAGAGAATTTGAAGCGATAAGCGATGTTGAAAGCCAAATGTACACAACACCTGAATTATGCGAAGATTATTTAAAAAACTCTCCAAAAAAACCATTTATACTTTGCGAATATATGCATAATATGGGCAACTCTCTTGGTGGCTTTGAAAGTTATATGAAACTTTATGATAAATATGAAAATTACCATGGTGGTTATATTTGGGATTATATGGACCAAGCATTATATAAAAACATAAATGGTGAAACAAAATTATGTTATGGCGGAGATTTTATCGACCGCCCAACTGATTATAATTTTTCGGGCAACGGTATAGTTGATGCCACAAGAAAAGAAAAACCTGCTATGCAAGAAGTGCGTTTTTGGTACAGCACACACGAAACACGAAAACAATTTTCACAAAATAACGCAAATTACAATTATGCAAACATGCCTTATGAGCCAAGTAAAAAGCATATTCAATTAATAGAGGGCAATTTGCACTACGGTGTAAAAGGCAACAATTTCAGCATTCTTTTTTCCACTGTAAAAGGTGGGCCTGTTTCAATAAATTTTAATGGCAACGAATGGTTGCGTCACAATATAAAACCAACATTCTGGAGAGCACCCACCGAAAATGACACAGCTTGTGGCTTTGTGCAAGCAAGCGCATGTTGGGCTGTTGCTGATAAGTATGCTACTCAAAAAAACATTACAGCAACTGTAAAAGATAATGTTGCCATAATTGAATATGAATATGACACTTTGCAAAAAAACAGCACTTTTGTAAAATACACAGTAGACGGCAGCGGCAAAATAAATGTAAAAGCTACATTTAAAGGCAAAGAAAACTTACCACAGTTGCCATTGTTTGGGGTAGAATTTGCAACGCCAACACCTATTGATAATTTTAGTTATATCGGCTACAAAGGCGAAACATATCCGGATCGTTACAAAGGCGGTGTTTATGGTGCGCACATAGAAAATGTCAACAGTCAATTTCCAAATTATTTAGTTCCGCAAGAATGCGGTTGTCACAGTTTTAGCAAAAGTTTTACTCTAAATGCAAAAAACAATAACCAACTTCGCTTCACAGCAAAAAATAATTTTCATTTTTCTGTTCTGCCTTACAGCACAGCACAATTTGAGGAAGCTTGGCACAAATATGAACTTGCAAAACCTTTATACACTTATGTTAAAGTGCTTGCTAAAATGCGTGGAGTTGGCGGCATTAACACATGGGGTGCAGATGTTGAAAGAGCTTATCATATTAGCGCACAAGAGGATATTGTGCTTGAATTTTGTATAGACTCTTTATAATATATATTCTAAATTGAAAAAGCCTGTGCCAAGATTCCTCTTTCTTGACACAGGCTTTATTTATTATTCAATTTCAAATACAAAATACGTACACTGTGAAGCAAAAACAACAAAAGTTTCCACTCTAATTTTAAAAACATGCACGGTGTCAAATATATTATTGTAAAACAAAGTTAATAATTTTTGATTTTGTGTTAATCAAGCACAAGTGAAATTACAGGCAAATTAGTATCGCAGCTTAAAACTATTTCCTCTGTTAAAAATTTAATCATGCCAAAAGGTTGTTTATCACTTTCTAAGGTATCAAAAACCACGGCTTTTTCTTTATTATAATGGTTTAATGCGGTGTAAATAATTCGATTTTTATGCTCTTCATCACAGCATATTTCTTTAATTAAAAGAGTGTCGTTCCCTATATAACA
Source organism: uncultured Bacteroides sp. (assembly GCA_964370365.1). GTDB lineage: Bacteria > Bacillota > Clostridia > Oscillospirales > Ruminococcaceae > Ruthenibacterium. The sequence goes on from CAYJIT010000012.1 coordinate 17,356, forward strand.
AACTGCATATCCCTCATCAAATGAAATTAATCCGCCGTTTAAAAACTCTGCTTCTATCTGTAAATAATCCAAAAATTCTCTGTTCCATTTAATATATGCCGATGATTTGGAAAAACATTTGTTCCTTAAATTATAATGCTCGGAAAATTTTGCTTTTTTAATTTGAAGTTTTTCTGTATTAAATATATCTTTTAAATAATATTCTTTATAGGCTGTGTAAAAAAAAGTTTTATACCCTGTTCTCATATAAAAATCAAAGAGAGATTTTTGTGCAGGCACTAAGCAGGTAAATTCTCCACCATTATTTTTAATATCATCTTCCGCAAATAATGTCAGCTTGCGGCTAATGCCTTGCCCTCTGTAGTTTTGGTGGGTAGCAACTGCGTAAATATATCTGCCTACAAGTTCTTTTTCATGCGTGTGCAGTGCGGCAGGAAGCGCCATAAGCATCGACACTGCTATTTCATCCTCCACCGCCGCATAACAATACTTTGCATTAAAATAGTTGTTTAAAAATGTATTAATATACTCTTCGCCATCGCCAAAAACTGCTTTCCATAGTTCAGTAATTTCGCTCTTATTCCCAAAGCCTTTTATGAAACGCATAATTTCAACTCCATCATTTAAGTGTCGCTATATATTTTTCTTCAATTATTGCAGGGTTATAGGATAATTTTGCCTTTCTCAGCCCCTCTTCACCTAAGTCATCTTCTCTGTTTATATAGATAAATTCAGTGCATTGGCTTTGCACAAACTGTTGATTTATCATTGGATATGCCCCTTGTATTTCATGGTAGGCCTTTTCAATATGCACAACAACAGTTTCGCATCCCGGGGTATAAGAGCCCACAGTGTAAGCAACCGCTTCTCCAGCTTTTTCAAGCCTTAAAACACCGCCTATAAGCCCAAGCTCAAAGAAATTATCAAGGGCACTTTTAATTGCCATAGTTTCCTCTATTAAGCTATCATCTTCAACACAGTTCATACGCACACACCATTTTTTATTTAGCTCTACACAGTCTTTAATATTAGTTTCATCTATATTTTCATAAACCCAATTGGGGTTAACCTGTTTAAATTTGTTTATATGGTTTCTTTTAGCTTGTAGTTTTTTGCCGGAAAGAGAATATAGTTTTTCCATTTCATATATATAATCGGCGTTATCGCGAAGCGCACTGAACTGAAATTTATTCGGCATAGCTGCTTCAAGCTCCGCTTTTGTTTTTTCTGTAAGGCTTCTGAGCATGAACTTTATTCTCCTGCTCTTTGCATCGTTTATCAGCTCATTTACAGCTTCTTTTAAATCTCCACTCCCCGCAGGAAAAAGATAGCTCTTCGTAGTTTTGCCGGATATTAGCATATAAAAATCCTTATACCTTGCTATTTCTGTGTGGTAGCTGCTGCGCCAATTAAAATTATTAGCAAACACATACTCGCTTCCTTTGTAATTGCTCCCACTCACCAGTGGGTCAACCCACTGCTTGTCCGAAAGTTCTATCGGCTTAAAATTCAACATATATCCTCCAAAGGTGTTATTTTATGTATTTGTTCATCTTATCAGCACTTTTTTCTTTTTATCATCTCAAGTGCCTTTGCCATTGCATTTAGCATCACTTACACTTCTACTGTTTTTGGTGCCCAGCCTGTATCATCTCCAACATAAGTTATTGCCCCAACAGGGCATAAATTTCCGCAGCCGTGGCAATGGTCTATGCAAGCATTGGGGTTTACCACAACGGGTGTAGGGTGCTTATCTATATTATAAGTGCCATGTGAGCATTTATTGATACAAGCCCCACATTCTTTGCACAACATATAATCTATTACCGGATACCAAGTTTTTGCCATAATATTTACCTCCATACTTTTCCTGCGTCAATAATCTAAGTTTAACAGCACTTCTCAAATCAAAAAAATTTTATTTGTTATTATTATACGCCACCGTTTTTTGTTTGTCAATGATAAAACAAAAAACACTAATTAAAGTATATTATGTTCATAATTATATGGTATAATATTGAAAATATACTAAACAATAACTGAAAGGTAATTTATGAAACAGATATTAATAATAGACGATGACACATATATAAATGATATGCTTAGCGAATTACTTGCCGGCGAAAGCTACAAAGTGCTAAACGCATTTTCCGGCACAGAAGCATTGTTGCTGTTAAATATAAACACACCTGATTTAGTTTTGCTCGATTTAATGCTCCCCGGGCTATGCGGCGAAGAGGTATTGACCAAAATCAAAAACATTCCGGTTATTGTTATGAGTGCAAAAAATGATGTGTCCGGCAAGGTTGAGCTATTATTAAACGGCGCTGTTGATTATATAACTAAACCATTTGATACACAAGAACTGCTTGCACGAATAAAAATACATTTGCGTAATATTAATACAATAACCGCAGATAACTTAACTTTTAAAAATTTGACGTTAAGCTTGCAAAGCCAAAGTGCTACTATAAATGACAAATCAGTAAAACTTACACGAACCGAATTTGCAATTTTAAAACTCCTCATACAAAACCCCACACAAATTGTTACTAAAAGCACCATATTAACACGCATAAGTGAAGATACACCCGATTGCACCGAAAACTCGCTAAAAATACACATCAGCAATTTGCGCAAAAAACTGCGCGACATTAGCGGCTGCGATTATATAGAGGCCGTTTGGGGAATTGGCTATAAAATGGCAGATTAAACTTTTGCAAATATCTTAACCAATTCTTTACCGTTTTCTTAACTGCTTTCTTAACCTTTGTTTTGTATGCTATAAATGCAATAAAACATAATTGTTGCAACAAAACATACAAAAGGAGAATAAAATGGAATACGCACTAACAACAAATAATTTATGCAAAGTTTACAAGAATTTCAAGGCTTTAAGCGCACTCAACATGCACGTGCCCAAAGGCGCAATATACGGCTTTATAGGTAAAAACGGGGCAGGTAAAACCACGCTTATACGCCTCATATGCGGCTTACAAAACCCGTCTTTAGGTAGCTACTCTCTTTACGGAATAAGCAGTACAGAAAAAAGCCAAATTACAAATATGCGAAAAAGAATGGGTGCAGTTGTTGAAACTCCGTCTATATTTTTAAACATGAGCGCAAGGGACAATTTAAAACAGCAATACACAGTTTTAGGTATGCCCTCATTTGATGGCATTGATGATTTATTAAAACTTGTAGGCCTTGAAAACACACAAAATAAGGAGGCGAAAAACTTTTCACTCGGCATGAAACAGCGCCTTGGCATAGCAGTTGCCCTTTGTGGCAACCCTGATTTTTTAGTGTTAGACGAGCCCACAAACGGCCTTGACCCACAGGGCATAATTGAAATAAGAGAGCTCGTTTTAAAGCTTAATAGAGAAAGAAATATCACTGTTTTAATCTCTAGCCATATTTTGGGCGAGCTTTCAAAACTTGCCACTCACTTTGGGTTTATAGACAGCGGCAATATGGTTAAAGAGCTTAGCGCAACCGAACTGCAAAACGCATGCCGAAAATGTTTATCCGTTGAAGTTACAAGCACAAAAGCACTTATTGCAGCGCTTGATGAATTAAGTTTAGAATACAAAATTATATCCGAGCAATCGGCTGAAATTTACGCAAAAGTTAATTTATCACAACTTAGCAATTCACTTGCAAAGCACGGTGCACAGCTAATTTCTGCCACCGAAAAAGACGAAAATTTAGAAAGTTTTTACATGAGTTTAGTTGGAGGTGGCAAACATGAATAATTTAATAAAAGCCAATTTTATAAGGCTAAAAAAAGATAAAATATTTTTTATTTTAATTGCTGTTATTTTATGCTTTAGCCTTTACTGCACCATTGTGCCAATGTCAAACATAGACCGTCTGCGTGATGATAACACCTTTGAAGATATTTACTTCTTTTTTGCACCTATTTTATGCGCAATAATTGCCGTTTTTTCAAGCATGTTTTTTGGCACAGAACACAGCGACGGCGCTTTGCGCAACAAAATTATTGCAGGGCAAACACGAACAAAAATATATTTAGCTAATTTAATATGTAATATTATAGTATCAACATTTTTCACTGTTTTATTTTTAGCACTGGGTATGATTGCTTATAGCACTTTTGGCGGTTTTACGCTAAGTTTTGGCACTTTAGCTAATTATATTTTAATAATACTTTTTTCAAACACTGTGTTTTGTGCGCTTTTTACTTTTATAGCAATGCTTTGTCAAAACAAAACGCTTATTTTGCTTATAAGCCTTGCAGTTCTTGTATTTATTGTTACTTTTTCAAACTACCTATACAGTGCCATAAACGAGCCTGAATTTAGCCAAAGCATGGTTTTAATAACCGATGGTGATGGCGCGCCTTATTTAATCAACGAAGACCCTACGCCTAACCCATACTATATAAGCGGCACACAGCGAACAATTTATGAAAATTTGTTCACGGCCTCTGCGTTTGGGCACGTTATGAAAGTATCTTGGGTTGAAATTAGCACTAATGCAGAAGCAATTGCAATGTTAGTTTTTTCAACGCTTAATACTATTATTTTAACTGCTTTAGGTCTATTTTTGTTCAATAAATCAGATTTAAAATAACATTTTATAGCCTATATAATATTAATTTAAAAGGAGAAATCATGGCTGTTTATTTTTTATTTGCAATACTTATAATAATTATTTTTGCGCTTATCGTTAAAATAATACACATGCAAAAAGGCATTGATGATATAAATAAACAGCTTAATTTCTATTTAGAAAATGACACAAATGTTCTTATTTCAACTGCATCAAACGATAAGCATATTAAAAATTTTGCAAATGAACTGGGCAAAAAACTAAAAATACTGCGCAAGCAAAAATTACAATACATGAATGGCGACAGAGACATAAAAGACGCCATAATGAATATATCCCACGATTTGCGCACGCCGCTAACTGCAATTTTAGGTTATTTGGATTTGTTAAAACAAAAAGACAACAATCCCGAACAAACACGCTACTTACAGCTTATTGAAAACAGAGCGAGTGCACTTAAAAAACTTACAGAGGAGCTGTTTTGCTATTCTTTAATATCGTCTGAGCCTGAGCAGTTGATATTAAGTACTGTTAATATTAACAGTGTTTTGCAAGAATGTATTGCAGGGTTTTATGCACAGCTTGACAAAAAAGCTACCCGCCCAAAAATCACTATGCCGGAAAACGCAGTTATCCGCAACTTAAACAGTAATGCGCTCTCAAGGATTTTTAATAATATTATTGACAACGCCATAAAATATAGCGACGGTGATTTAAACATCAGCTTAAATGAAAATGGAGAAATAATATTCAAAAACACTGCAAACAGCCTTAGTGAAATTGATGTGGGCAAATTGTTTAACAGATATTTTACTGTAGCATCGGCAAAAAGCAGCACAGGTATTGGGCTTGCAATAGCTAAAAGCTTAACAGAACAAATGGGTGGTAAAATTAGTGCAGAGCTATTAAATGGCAATTTGCTTGTTCGTGTTGTTTTTTGAAAGATTTAATATTGCTATTATGTAAAAAACCCTTGACACATAACAATGTCAAGGGTTTTTATTTTTATTTAAGCATATGTAATAAGGGCCGCTTTACCGCGAGCTTGCCTTCCCATAGTGCGGTATAGCTGCACCTGCGTATAATACAAGGGCGTTTAGCTAACCGCCAACAATTAATAATGTATTGTTTCAGAACAAAATTTAAAAGTGTAATTTTCATTAAAAGCACAAATTGCCATTAATTTCGAGCCATTACAAAAGCAGTATTTAACAAAGATTGCTGTGCGAGATTAACAATAAAGTTATTTGTGTTTTTACACAAAAATAACTTATAAAATTTGTATAATTTATGTATAATCAATAAATGTAACAGCCACAAACAACATTTGGACTGTTGAAAATTGTTGATATATAATATAATTATTACAAAAATATAACAAAATATAACATTGTACTGAATTAACAAGAATGTATTTTGTGAATTTTAAGAATATGAAAGGAGGTTTATTATGAGCAAAATTAAAATTATTGCAGTTTGTGGTTTTGGTGTTGGAAGCAGTTTGGTTTTGAAAATGCAATTAGACGAAGCGCTTTCTGCTTACTCGCAACACTTTGAATCTGAAGCGTGTGATGTTACAAGTGCATGCGGCCCTGATAAAGAATTGGTTTTTACATCGCCGGCACTTGCTTCATCAATTGAATCTAATGTTAATTGCCCCGTTATAGTTGTTGAAGACTTTTTAAACATGGAAGTATTAAAAGAAAAAGCAATTCCTGCATTAGAGCAAGTTTTACAAAACAAAGGCATTCAAATTTAAGTAAACTAAGTGAGCCTATTTACAAAATATTTTTGACAAAATAATAATTATTATTGGGAGGAAAAAATGTCTATACTTACTGCTATTACTTCATTCTTATCCAACACATCAATTTTTATTGCTGTTGTTGCATGTTTAGGTTTAATTTTACAAAAAAAATCGTTTAGTGATATTATAAAAGGTACACTAAAAACCATGATTGGCGTTATTGTATTAACAACAGGTTCCAATATGCTTTCAGGTGCACTAACTCCGCTCGCTACAGCGGTTTCTTCTCTTTCAACATCTGAAAACGCAGGTACATTGGGCGATTTTGGCGTTTTCATAGGTGATTACGGTTATGAAATTGGCATGGTTATGGCTTTTGGCTTTTTGCTAAATGTTTTAATTGCAAGGTTCACTCCGCTAAAATCTATTTGCCTTACAGCAGTTCTTTTAATTTATTATCCTATGCTTTGGGTTGGCCTTGGCAAAGAGGCAGGCATGGAAGGCGTTGCTTTAATAGCTTTTGGTTCTGTTGCTTATGCAGTTTCCGTTTCAGTTTTCCCTCACTTGTTAACAAAAGAGGTTAAGGCCCTTAATGGAGTAGGCGGCTTTACAGTTGCTCACTCTTCAAGCTTATTCTGCTTATTGGGTGCGGCTACAGGTAAATTGGTTGCTAAATTCAAAAAAGATGTTAAAAGTTTAGAAGAGATGAAATTCTCTCCGAAATTAGACTTTTTCCGCGACACAATTTTAGTATCGGGCTTTGTTATCATACTTGTTAATACAATTATGGCAATTATTGTTACACCTGAAGTTCGCCTTCAATCTTTTGGCGCAGATGTTGTTTCCGGTGTTTTAACACAAGGTATGACATTCTCTGCCGGCATGACAATATTACTTTCAGGCGCACGTATGATGATGACAGAAATTATCCCTGCATTCCAAGGCATTGCAAAAAAATTAGTTCCCGGCGCAGTTCCCGGCTTAGATGTTCCCATGATATTCAGCTATGGCCAAAACTCTTTGATGCTGGGCTTTGTTGTTAGCTTAGTTACAAGTTTGGCAGTTATGTTTGCTATTAACGGTATGGGCATATTAACATTTGCTCTTGTGCCTGCAACTGTTGCTTGCTATTTCGACGTTGCACCCGGTGCTATATTTGCAAACAAATACGGCGGCGCACTTGCAGCGGGAATTTGGGGCGTTTTGGGCGGTATATTAATGATGGTACTTATTATATTTGCAGCACCGCTTCTTGCCTCAACTTGCGGCTCTTTCTTACAACAATTCGGCGGTAATGAATGCTCTATTTGGACATTAATATTATACCCATTTGCACAAATTGGCACATTGTTTGGATAAAGCATTAATTTTTTAATAAACTTGGAGGTTTCAATGAAAAATTTCTTGTACGGAACAGCGTATTACCCTGCCCTTCAAACCCCTGATGAAGTTAATAGAGATTTAAATTATATGGATAGCTATAATTTTAATATTATCAGAACTGCCGAAATGTTAACTTCCTGGGACGTTATAGAATATGAAGAGGGCAAATTCGATTTTGAAAATTTAGATAATTTCATGGACTTGTGCCAAAAGCACAATAAAAAAGTAATTCTTGGAACAGGCAGTGCTTGCCCTCCTTATTGGATGGAAAAGCACGATGCTAACATGGGAATGGTAGACGAGCTTAATCACGTTTACCCCGAGCTTGCCTCTTACCCCAGAATTTGCTTTAATAACCCAATCTATTTGAAATATTTAAAAAATTACATAAGCGTTATTGCAAATAGATATAAAGACCACCCCGCACTTTACGGTTATCAAATTCACAATGAAATAGGCTACCCGTTTATGCCTCTTTCGGGAAACGAGCTTAGAAGGTACTGCTATTGCGAGCACTGCGTCAAGGGCTTCACAGAGTGGACTAAAAAGAAATATGGCGGCGATATTAACAAATTAAACAAGGCATATCAATGGATTACAGACAGCCGCCGCTTAACTGATTTCTCGCAAGTTCGCCCTTCACGCGCAACACCTATATCGTGGAGCAGCATCACAATTTGGCTTGATTACAGGCTTTATATGATGGATGTTGTAACAGGCTTTATAAAACTCCAACATGATGAGCTTAAAGCCATAACACCCGACAAAGTAACAGCTATAAACACATTTTGCTTAAAAAGCCAAGATAAACTTGGTGTTTTAAACGCTATAGACCAATTCGAGCTTGCAAAAGTTGTTGATGTTATGGGCTATGACTTATACCCCGGTAGCGGAGATAAATTAGAGCACAAACCCGAATTCTCTTCTATGTTTATGGACCACATGCGCAGCGTTTGCCTGCCCGAGAAAAAAGACATGTGGCTTTTAGAACAAGAGAGTGGCCCTATCGGCGGCTGGTCTCAAGGGCCGGACAGGAACACATCAAGCGACGATATTGTTAGATACAATATGGAAGTTATAGGTCATGGCGTTAAAATGGAAAGCTATTTCTCCTTTAACGAATTTGGCTGGATTCCGCTTCTTTGGGGCGGTATGATAGACCAAAACGGAAATGAAAAAGTGCTTACAAATGGCGTTAAAACCGTTGGTGAATTCTTAGAGCGCAATGATAGCTTCTTTGAACATTCAAACACAAAAAAAGGCGAAGTTGCACTTTTAATTTCTAAAGAATCTGCAATTCTTGCAAACGGTATGGGCGTTGAAGACACCATGGTTAATGCATGGAAGGGCGCATATCGTATTTTCTGGGAAGCAAATTATGTTGTGGATTTTGTAACGCCTGAGCTTATTCAAAACGGCTATGCAAACGATTATAAAATGATTGCCGCACCCTATATGCTTTGCCTTGACGAACAAACAATAAATGCGCTTGAGGCTTATGTTGCAAACGGCGGAATACTTGTTGGGCAGCCAAGAATGGGCTACCAAGATGAACGCGGCTGGTCAAACAAGCAATTCCCAACAGGCAAACTTGCCGATGTTTTTGGCGTTAATGTATTAGATATAACATCAAAAGTAACCCCAGATATAACATATAGGGGTAAAAACTATGTTGGCGAATGGCACAAGGAAAATTTAGATGTTAAAGGAGCAAAAGTTATTGCAAGGTTTTTCGATGATAAACCTGCTGTTACTATTAACAACTATAAAAAAGGTAAAGCTGTTTACTGTGCAACACAAGGTGATATTGCCTATGTGAAAGGTTCACACATTTTAAGCGACGTTATAAAAGATGTTTTACAAAAAGATAATATCTTACCGCGCGTTGAACTTGAATATTCAAACAAAATGAACAACGAAATTGACGCACATGTTTTGTATGGTAAAGATAGTGACATGTTGATAATTACAGTGTATAATGCAAGAAACAGAAAACCATTATTCACAAACGGCAAAAAAATTGTTAATGCAACATTGCGCATTGGCGATATAAAAGAAATTATAAGCGCTGTTGACGGAAAAGCCATTGATTTCGAATGTGAAAATGGTGTTGCCAATTTTGAGCTTGAAATAAGAAAAGATGAAGTTTTGGCATTCTTGCTAAAAAAATAGCACACAGTAAAAGCAAAGTTCAGCGTGAAAATTTCATGCGCATAAACAAATAAGCTATACATGAAATTTTCACGCTGAACATTCTAAAACAATTTTGGAGGACAATATGCTCTCAGATTATTTAAATACAAACACAATAAAAGTAATGCAAACTGCCAACACTCGAGATGAGGCTATTACTATAGCCGGGCAAATTCTTGTTGACAATAGCAAAACTACACCACAATATATTCAAGAGATGATAAATTCAGTGAATGAACTTGGCCCTTATATGGTTATTTCAAAAGGTATTGCTCTTGCGCATGCAAAGCCAGCCCCCAGCGTTTTGGAAAACGCAGTAAGCCTTGTTACATTAGAAAAACCCGTTAAATTCAACAACGAACAAAACGATCCTGTCAGCGTTGTTATAGCATTTTGTGCAACACAAACAAGCGGGCATTTAAGTGTTATGAAAGAAATTGCCAAAATGCTTACACGCAAAGATTTTTTAACATTTATGGAAAACGCAAAAACAAGCGATGAAATTGTAAATTACATTGAAAACCCTTAGCTAATAATACAATTTAACTTCGTTTATGTGCTTTAATTTATCAGCATGTAACAAAGGCGTTTCACATTCTAATTTAAGTTTAGCTAAGTGCACACATAAAATAAATAAAACGAAAGGGGTATCTCGAGTTTGGAGTTTAACAGCAAAATTGCCGATTTGTTAAAACTGCTTTGTGATAACGGTGGTGAAATATCCATAGAAAAAACAATAAAAGCAAAGAATTTTACAAAGCGCACACTTTATTACAATATAGAAAAACTCAATTATTTCCTTTCACAAAACGGCTTTTCAAAAGTTGAATTTCATGGTGATAAGTTAACATTAGATATTAGTGAAAATGAAGATATACGCAACTTTTTTAAAAGCAACACTTTTAAGCAATACTTTTTTTTAAAAGAAGAACGTTCTTTGCTTATGACAGTAGCTTTTGGTTTTTCAAGCACAGGAAATACGCTTGAACGCTTGAGCAATTTATTTGATATAAGTCGTAATACCGCACGAAGTGAAATTGAACACTTAAAAACACATTTGGCAAATAAGAACATTCAAATTGTTTACGAGCCCAAGAAGGGGCATGTGCTAAAAGGCGATGAAATTTCAATTAGAAATTGTATTTACGAAAGCTATTGCAGTTTAAACACAAAGCACACATTGGATTTTGCAAATTATATTATTTTTGAAAGTTTAAAGCAAGCAAAAACTATTAACTTTGAAGATATAAACGAGCTATTAAGCCAAATACAAAGCATAATTAAATGGGAAAGCAAAAGCAATTTTGCAGCCTTTTCTTACAGCGCGCTTTCAGAGCTTACAATTTATTTGCTTTTGCTTATATCGAGAAGTGAACACAAAGCAAATATTAGTGCTTTTTCACAAATTGAGCGCAGTGAAGAATATGCAATTGCAAAGCGAATAATAAAGGCAATAAGCGCATATGGGCTTATTGCTTCACAGGGTGAAATACACTATTTTGCCGCTGTTTTGCAATGTGTTTCACTTAGCAAAATGAACAATTCCTCTTCGCCTCGCGAACATAGCGAAGTTGAACAAATTGTTAATTGTATTTTAAGCGAATATGCCAAAAATTCAAGCAGTGCAACATGTAACGATAACAATTTGGCAAACGCTTTAATACTGCACATAAGGCCGCTTTATTACAGGCAAAAGTACAATATATTTGCAAAGCCAACTATATGGCTGAATATAAAAAATAGTTTTAAAAGCACTTTTAGCAATGTAAACCTTGCAGTTAATAAAGCGCAAAAAAAACACAATATCATATTCTGTGTTCAAGATGTTAATGTTTTGTGCCTTTTCTTTGAAAACGAACTTGAAAAAGAGCAAATAAAACACAAGCAATTATACGGTGAAATATTAATTGTCTGCGATTCAGACATAGTTGTTTCACTATATTTAAAAAAGCAAATTTCTGCTTTACTGGGAGCTTATTACTCTTACACAACAATAGATTACAACGATTTTGACAAAAACGATATAAATAAATATGCCATTATAATTACTTCGGCAGATTTTAACATAGAAGGTGAAAATGTTTTTGTTGTAAACAATACAATTACAAATTACCAAAACAGTTTAATTTTAAAATATGTGCGCACACATATAAACGCACAAACAGGCTTAAACCAGGCTGAACATATATTGCGTATAATTTCGCAATATGCTAAAATAGAAGACCCTGTAGGCCTTGAGTTGATGATTAATCAGTTTTTCGAAAAAACTGATTACAACAATAAAAAACGTGGTTTAAAAGACATTTTTGACACATCTATGATTAAAATTTGTGATGAGGTTTTAGATTATAAAGGCGCTGTACAGCTATCATGTAAAGCTCTTGAAGATTGCGGCATTGTAGACGAAACCTACAAAGAGTCTATAATAGATATTCTAAATTCTTTAGGCCTATATGCAGAGTTCATACCGGGTGTTTTGCTTTTACACGCAAAACCTACAGTTCAAGTTAAAGATATAGGCTTAGCGCTTACAGTGTTTACAAAAGAGATAGATTTTGCTAAATGGGGTAGAAAAATACACGCTATTTTCACGTTTTGCGCATTTGATAGCGAATCGCACATAACTATGCTCTCGCAATTAATGAACAGTTTATCACACAAGCAAACACAAAATATGCTTTGCGAGGAGCACTCGTTAAGCAAAGAAAAATTATATAATGCAATTGTGCAGCAAACCGAGCGAAAAGCTGGTTTATAAGGGGGAAAATATGCAATTAAAAGGAGATGCAGTTTCTAAGGGTTTTGCCGTTGGCGAAGTTTACATTTACAGCCCCGTAAACTTTGATATATCTCAAAATCTTTTAGATGAATGCGAAATAGAAAAAGAAGAGCAAAAATTTATTGAAACAAAAAACAATGTTGAAAACGAACTTGTTTTAATAAAAAACGCAATGCAAGATAACAACAACGAAAATGCTGAAATATTGCAAGCGCAAATTACAATGCTTTCGGATACCGTTATGATAAGCGAAATAAGCAAAAATATTAAAAACAAAAAAATGAACGGCGCGTTGGCAGTTAATACGGTTTATACAAAATATGCAAATATGCTAAGCAAAAGCAAAGATGCTTTAATTAGTGCACGTGCGGCAGATATTCGAGATATATTAAGAAGGTTTTTATGCAATTGGTATGGTGTTGAGAATACCGATTTAAGTAAAATTGCCAACAAATGTATTATTGTCGCACATGATTTATTGCCCTCTGATACAGCAAATTTAAACGTAGAAAACACACTTGCAATTTTAACCGAAATTGGCCAGGCAACTTCCCACACCGCAATTTTGGCAAAAAGTTACGGAATACCGGCAATTTTAGGTGTTGCGGATGTTACAAAAACACTTTCAAACGGGCAAGAAATATATGTTAATGCGGTAAGCGGAGACATTTTAATCGAGCCAAATTCACAGCAGTTATCGGAATTTGAGAAATGCAAAAGTGATTATTTAAAAGAACAGGAAATAGTTAAAACTTATCTTAACAAAAAAGTGTTAACAAAGGATAACGAGTGCATTTCTGTCAATTTGAATATTGGCTGTGAATACATAAACAAGAAAAATGAAATAGAAAACATAGACGGAGTTGGCCTTTTCAGAAGTGAATTTTTATATATGTTCAACACACAATTGCCAAGCGAGCAAGAGCAATTTAACGCATATAAAAACACACTAAATTCTTTCGACAGCGGGCAAGTTGTACTAAGAACGCTTGATATAGGTGGCGACAAAACCTTGCCGTATATGCAGCTTGACAAAGAAGAAAACCCATTTTTGGGCAAGCGGGCATTAAGGCTTTGCTTTGAAAAAACAGATGTTTTTAAAACACAAATTAAAGCAGCACTTAGGGCTTCTGCATTTGGCAATTTATGCATCTTACTTCCCATGGCAGGAAGCATGGAAGATATAAGAAATGCAAAAGAAATTATTGAAGAGTGCAAAAAGCAGCTTAGAGAAGAACAAATAAGCTTTAATGAAGATATTAAAGTTGGCGTTATGGTTGAAATACCGTCTATGGCACTTATTGCACATCAGGCGGCAAAAGAAGTGGACTTCTTCAGCATAGGCACGAACGACTTAGTGCAATACACCATGGCGGCAGACAGAATGAACCCTTCGGTAGTACCCTATTACCAAAGCTACCACCCTGCTATATTTAAGCTTATAAAAATGGTAGTTGACGCAGGAGATGCAAATGGCAAACCTGTTAGCGTTTGCGGCGAACTTGCTGCAGAGCCAAACGCAGTTGTAATTTTAGCAGGGCTCGGTATTAAAAAGCTTTCTGTCAACGCTTCATGCGTTGCTACAGTTAAAAAAGCAATTTCATCTTTCAGCTTACAGCAAGCAAAACAAATAGCAAACGATGTTCTTTGCTTAGACAGTGAGAGCAGTGTTATGCAGTATATGGATAAATTAAATATTTTATAAAGGAATGATATTATGTATAGTAAAAACACAATTATTAAAAACAAAACCGGCTTACACGCAAGGCCTGCATCAGATTTTGCAAATTGCGCCTCAACGTTTGAATCTGATATTACAATAATGAGAACAGCTGAACCTGATGAGGAAGTTGTTGCAAAATCTATAGTTATGCTTTTAACTTTGGGCGCAAGCCAAGGCGAGGATGTAACAATTACAGCAGATGGTGAAGATGAAGTGTTGGCGGTTGACACATTAATTGAGCTTATTAACTCTGGCTTTGGCGAGTAAGGAGTAAATAGTGGAAAATTTTAATACTTTAAAAAAAGATGTAGCGCAAGGAATTAAATATGTACTTTGTGATATAGATGATACCATAACCACCGAGGGCAAACTTAGCGCAAAAGCATATGATGCACTTTGGAAACTTAGCGAAAGCGGCATTGAGGTTATTCCTGTAACAGGGCGCCCTGCCGGTTGGTGCGACATGATTATTCGCCAGTGGCCTGTGCGAGCGGTTGTTGGTGAAAACGGTGCATTTGTGTTTTATTTCGATAATGGTCAACTTAAAAAATTCTTACACCCCAGCGTTGCAACAGGTGATATACAAGGACGCCTTGAGGCTGTAAAGAATGCGTGCCTTGAAAAAGTTCCGGGTTGCCGTGTTTCGAAAGATCAGTTTGCGCGCATTTACGATGTTGCAATTGATTTTAACGAAGATGAGCCATATTTGGGCTTTGAAGTTGCAGAGCAAATTAAAGCAGTTTGCGAAGAGATGGGCGCCATTGCAAAAGTTAGTTCCATTCATGTGAACACATGGTTTGGAGATTATAACAAAGTTGAAATGACACGTTTGTTTTTTAAAGAGGTTTTAAATATTAACGAAGATGTTTTAAAAGAGCAAGCGATATTCTTTGGAGATTCTCCAAACGATGAGCCTATGTTTCATTTCTTCAAGTATTCGGTGGCAGTTGCAAATATTAAACCATTTGTAAGCGGTTTAAATCATTTACCTGCATTTGTTACTTCGCAGTGTAGCGGTGAAGGCTTTAGCGAAGCAGTATCGCATTTGCTTAACAATTCACAGCAAAAATAGCTTAGATTGACGATGGATTTACGGTAAAGTTCAAACAAAACTAACAAAGCAATAATTTACCTCCACTAAAAGCACTAAAGATTTTGAGTTTACCCCAAATGATTTGTAATTTTGCAGCTTATTTTACAATTTTAATTTACGCAAAAAAACCACTAACTCAATGCAGTTAGTGGTTTTTATTATTTACATTTTGCATTTTTGCCGGCACATAAACTTCGCCTTGTTGCTATTTTACCGCCGGCTCAAACTCTTGTAGCACACTTTATTTGCGCCTTACATGTAAAACGTGTATTGAAATGTGTATTAAGGTTTTTATTAATAAATCTCTTTACACTTCCAAAGTCACTTGTGCTAACAAAAAATTTCAATTAAGCTAATTTCGCCTAACTTATCAAACACGCTTTTGCTGTCTTGCAGGGATAAAGTATAGCTACCTTGCTTTAATGTTTCATTGTTTTTATGCAGCACAACACCCTTTTGTGATGACTTTTTGTAAACACATTTTACACCATAACACATAAAGTTAACCTCGCTGTTTTCATCAAATTCGCATGGCCTTAAAAACTCACTTTCGAAATTGATTTGACCGTTTTTCACAATAACGCCAAGTTCGCCACGGCGCATAATTACACTTTCTTTCACTTGCCCTGTCATGCCCGGTTGTTCACTTTTTTTGTTGAAAGACGTGTGAGAATATGGCTCGATAGGTATGGCTTTGCACTCTTTTGGGCTTTTGCGGTAAATAAAGCCCTCTAAAAGTTCATTGTAAGCCTTATAAATTTGTGTTATGTCTTCTCCTTTTGCATGGCTATTTTGTGCGCTTTCAAGCACACCCAGTGCAAACTTTGCATTTTGGTGCCAATAAACACAGCCAATGCCCTCAAACTTATACATAACATCGCTTCGCCCGTTAAATTTCTTGTGCGCAAAAACATTTTCATATTCAATGCACAAAGTATTAATTTGTGCATCATCAATTTGTTTTTCTGCGCATTTTTTGCGTAAAATCTCCTCACTGATTATATCAGCATTAAAATGCAATTTACCGTTTTTGTCTGTGCTGATAATGCTTTCAATAGGCTTTAATTTTTGAGAAACACTGTTTTTGTTGTAAAATTTCGTTGTCTTTTTCACAGGGTAAAGTGTATGGTATTTCTCATTTTCATCAAACAGGCTCTCACGCATTGAACTTATTAAATTGCACACTTCATCAGCACTTAAATAGCCACTGCCAATTACAGCCGATTGCCCCTCTAACATATTTTTCATCGGTGTATACGAAAAATCATCATTTAATAAGTTGTAACTCACATATAAATCGCTTTTATTTTTGTTTATTGTGTAATCTACAACGTTTAATGCACTATCTATAAATTTCAAAATTTCTTCATTTTTTGTAGCTATCTTCGTGCTAAACCCATTTTTATACACATTTTTTCTGTAATTGGAAAATGAAATTCCAACTGCGTCGAGCACTGCTTTTTCATTGCCATCATAATTGTTTTGAAATTGCACCAAAGTTTGTGTCACTTCTTTTAGCCAGGCTATAACCTCTGATGAATAATCGTAATTTTCTTTTGCTGATGCAAAAATCCCTCTTATAAAACCCAAGTATGCTTTTAGGTGATAAACTGTCACCATTGAAAGGCCTATGCCCACAATTGCGTTGTTTGCATCGTTCCATTCAGGGCGTTGTGTATTCATCCAAATTCCACCACCCGGAAGCAAGTTGCTTATTTTGCTAAGCACAGGCACAAGCAACTTTTCAGATAAACTTACAGTGTATACTTCACCGTCTTTAGTTAACAGCTTTGCGTCTGAGCCATACTCTTTGCACTGTTTTTCAATTTTTTCATCGAGCTCAAAATTATAATTTATTGTGTTTTTGCTATCATTTAATATTTCTTCGTAATCTTTTATAATATACGGCACATTGCTATATGTGAAAATATCTTTACTAAGCATTTCACTCAATGTTTTTGGGTAGTGGTTTGAAAGCCCTTGCAGCAACCTTAAAAGATAAATTATTTGGTGGTCGCCCCAGTAACCAAGCCCTCCAAACGGGTTTTCCGGCTCGGGTTTTTCCCACTCTATACCCTCGTCGTTAATTCTGTATGGGTTGAAGCCGTCTATGGTGCTTGCGTTTACAAATTTCGCCACCATATTGTCGTAATAAAGCGGGAACGAAAGCCCCAACGCCTCCCAATTTTGAAAAATATCACGCCAATTGCCCTCGTAATTAACTGCTTTTTCGCCGTTTTCATCTTTTAACGCTATATTAAATTTATTCCAAGGGCGTGAGGGATCACCGTGTCTGCGTGAAAACGACAATGGCATAAATTCAAGTGCCATGCGGTGCATTAACTTGTCGCTTTGTGCAACTTGTTTAAATTCACTAATTGTATTGCATTGTTTAATTTTTTCTAAAAGGGCAGTGTTTTGCAATGCATTCTTGCTTCGTTTTTCTATAAATTTAACAAATAAATTATAATCGAATTCATAGCCTTTTTCAAAAGTGCCGCCACGCATCACGTTGTACAGTGTGCTTAAATAATGTGTTGCACATGCAATTTCATCACCTGTTTTTTGCACACCATCCGCATCTTCCACTATTTTAATTATGTCGCTTGTGCCTTTTTCTATATCTTCGTATAAAGTTTCAAAATTATCTGAATTTGCCAAATTCTCTATTGCAACAATTTGTGCGTGGTCGTAGCCGCTATCAAGCACAAATGAATGCTCAAGCCGCTCATTACCTTTTAGCTCTTTTTCAATCACTGCATAATATCCACATTTTTTGCCATAACTATCGGCTGCTGTTTCAAGTTTTTCGCCATTTAAAAATTCAGAAATAACATCGGTGTTTAAATATATTTTAGCATTTTTCACCGTGCTGTACGCAATATTTGCACGCAGCATTTCAAGTGGGTTTGGCGTATCGTTAATTGTGGATGTAAGCGAGTAAATTGCAAGTTTTTCGCCCTGAAGTTCTGCCGCCTTGTATGCATCTACAAGTGTTGAAGAGTTAGCTTGCAATTGTGCATTTACTCCATAGGGCAAAATGTCGTTTAGGCCGTCTATCATTTGCAAATTAATTTTTTCTGTGCTTAAATTTTGCAAAACAGATGTTTTTACAAACCCAAATTTTTCACTTGAGCAATATTCATAAGAATAGCTAAGATTTAAATCGTGGTTTATCTCTTCTAATATAACGCTATTAGCATAGCACGATTTATAAATATTTCTTGTAATATTATATTTTTGTGTGCCACATTTTTCAAACGGGTGCCACAATTTATCGTTTACTTTTAATATAGTTTTACTGCCTGTTTCACTATCAGCAAAAAGTTTGTCGTCTGTTGTGTACGCGAATAAATTACCCTCAGAATTTTTACGCCCTGCGGTTAATCCGCCACACCCGCACGATGATAAAAAAATCCATATGTCATTTGAAGATGCCACTTGAATAAAAAACGGCGGCAATTTTTCGCTATTGCTTATTTTATAATAAGGTGTTTTATTTATTATTACAAAACTTCCTGTTATGTCCACTTTAGTCTCCATTCTGTGCACAGCACAAATAGTTTTTTATAATCTCCGTACAAAATGGAGATTCATTGGCGTATGACGTCTGCTGACGGCATACGCCTTTTTACAATAATTATCGTGTTTTCACGTTAATCATCCTTTAATATTCTTTTTTTCGCTCTATTTTAATTGAGTTTATAATTATTCCACTCTCGCCAAAGTATAGCTCCACATAAGTGTTTATTGTTGCAAACGTATCGAATTCGCATGTAAACACGCCGCTTTTCCCACCCTTTAGCGTTATTACTTTCACTATGCTTCCATTTGCTTTCACAGTTAAAGGTAGCTGTGCAAGCTCAGGTGCGTCTGCAAACAAATCAAATGATATCTCATAAATTCCCCTGTTGCTTAAATTGAGCACTAAATTATTCGATACGCCTTTTGTCGTGTCTATTTTACCTGTATCAACACTTGCAAATTCACCAATAGTCAATGTTCCCACATCATTTATTTTTGCATTTACATTTTCAGGAACATTTAAAAGCTCAACATTCACAGGCGGTTTTGAGCAATTATATTTAAGCAGTGAATTTACAATATTCACTGCATTTCTAACAAGAATACCCCTTGTTAAGTTCCCGCTTGCAAGCTCTGTTTCGCTGTTATCGTCATTAGAATTTCCCTCGCTGCTTGCGCAAACCATAAATACATCATTTTGCGATATTATCATATCAGCTGTGTGCGTTTCACTCGAAACACCGTTTTCCTTATTCATGGTTGCCCACCAATCTGTCATAGCAATGCCGTTAAAGCCCCAATCCTTGCGCAAAATTGTCGTGTTAAGGTCAAAATTGGATGCCGCTTGTGTGCCATTAATTGGGTTATATGCTGTCATTAAACTATAGGCTTTACCATCTCTCACAGCCATTTCAAACCCTTTTAAGTAAATTTCTCTAAGCGCCCTTGCACTCACAACTGCATCAACTGTTTTCCTCGCTTTTTCTTGATTGTTTGCCGCAAAGTGCTTTATTGTTCCTGTTACATCATATTTGTTCATGGTTAAAATTTGTGCAGTTGCCATTTTACCAGTCAAAAATGGGTCTTCTGAATAATACTCAAAATTTCTGCCACACAGCGGATTTCTGTGTATGTTCATTCCGGGGCCAAGCAGTGTATCCGCTTTGTGGTATAGCATTTCAAGCGATAAATACATGAACAACTGCTCCACCATATCAACGTTAAATGTAGAGGCAATTGCCGTGGCATTAGGCAAGCTAAGCGCCATTGTGCCGCAGTCCATTCTAATTCCCGATGGCCCATCGCAGCAGCAAGCAATAGGCATTTTGCGCACTTCTTTAAGCGCCTTTGTAACACCGCCATAGCAGCCTGCTGTGCCGGGAGTAACTTTTGGCGAGCACATTCCCTCGCCTCTTGACATTTGAATTAGTTCCAAATCTGAAAGGTCGTTTGCAAACTGCTCTACCGTTATTTTCTCGTTTTTCACATCTTCAAATGTATGGCTGTTATTTGTTTTCCCCTGTGCTTTAGGTGTGTTTTCTTCAATGCGCTCACTTATATCGTAAGCCCTTAAAACAGCATTGTCATAGCCCATTTTGTAATTGCCGTTTTCGCATGTTGCTGTCATTTTTTTAAAGGGTTTAATCGGCATAAGCGCAGGTGTGCATTTTTCTATTATTTCGTCATCTTGCAGTGTAAACTGAGAGGTATGTGCTGCGCTGCGCACATCAAAGCCCACATAAAATTTGTACTCGCCTTTTTCCATAACAAATGCAGATATTTCATCATCAAAGGATGCCATATCTTTTTTGCTTATTTTAACGCTTATATTTTGCACTTCGTTTGGTTTAAGTACATCTGTTTTACTAAACCCACACAGCACTTTTTTTGCCTTGCCTAATTTTAAAATTGGCGCTTGCACATATATTTGCACCGCTTTTTTACCGGCTTTTTCGCCTGTGTTTTTAACATTAAAATTAAAGCTGTAATTGTTTTCTTCTATTGTAAACAAAGTGTTTTCAATAACAAAACTTGTGTAAGAAAGGCCAAAACCAAATGGGTAAAGCACTTTATCTTGTGCAAAAGTTTCAAAATAGCGGTAACCCACAAAAATATCTTCTGCATATATGTTTTCTTTTTCACCGCCGAAGTTTTTGCTCGACGGATAATCTTCAAGTTTTTTCGCCACAGTATCGGGCAAACATCCGCTTGCGTTTACATCGCCGCATATAACATCGGCATAACCATTTCCGCTTTCAATACCACCATGCCACGCAATTAAAACGGCACTTGGGTTATACTCTTCAATAAAAGACATATCCATTACGCCGCCAATATTAAGCACAACTACAACTTTTTTAAAAGCATCGCAAACAAGCTTTAGGTTGTTTTCTTCAATATCGCTTAAGTAATAACTGCCTTTTTCAGGGGCGCAGTCTTTATCTTCACCTGCGCTTCTGCCTATAACAAAAATTGCAATATCACTGTTTTCTTTCGCCTTTTTTACAGCTTCTTCATTTAATAAAAGCTCTTTTTGCATAAAAGGCTCTTGTGCCCATCCTTTACCTTTATCGAACGGGTTTTCATCTATAAAACTTGCATAAACGGCTAACAATTCTTCATCAATTTTGCGCTTTGCCTTAAGGCCCGTTGCAATATTCACAAGGTAGGGTATATTCACCATACCGCCCGAGCCTGTTCCGCAATAATATGTATCTATTTGCGCCCTGCCAAAAATTGCAAGTTTTTCATCTTGCTTTATTGGCAGTGTGCACTTATCGTTTTTAAGCAAAACTACCGACTCTGCCACAGCATTTCTTATAGCTTGTGCATATTTTTTATAATCTAAAGTATACATGTTTTTATAAGCGCATTAACGGCGCTGTCCTCCGCTTTTATTGTTATCGCAAATTGAGTGTTATAAAAAACTAACTTTACAAAATAGCATTAAATTTTTATAATTGTTCAAAACGCTCGCCCTATTGTGGGTTGTGGCACTTTATAAATTGCCCGTCATCTACCATTGTCTCTTTTGGCATTTCTTTGTGGCATATATCTTTTGCATATAAACATCTGTTTTTAAAAGGGCAACCGGTGCTATCGGGTGTCCACATAGAAATTTCTGTTTCTTCGCTCGATTTAACAGGTAGCTGCACATCTTCTGTGCGCTCAGGGTCCGGTGCGGCGGCAACCAAAAGCTGTGTGTACGGGTGTTTTGGGTTAATTATAACCTTATTCACATCACCGTGCTCTACAATGTGCCCTGCATACAAAACAATAATTCTATCCGCAAAATACCTTGCAGTAGCAATGTCGTGTGTTATATAAATAAAAGATTTCCCATGTTCTGCTTTTAGCTTGTTCATTAAATTTAAAACGCCAAGTCGTATTGAAACATCAAGCATAGAAGTTGGTTCGTCCGCAAAAATAACCTCTGCGCCTGCGGCTAAAACCCTTGCAATATATGCCCTTTGTTTTTGCCCACCGCTAAGTTGATGCGGGTATTTTTTGCCTTGCTCTTCCGGCGGCACTAAGCCCACAAGCTCAAGCGCACTGTCCATCATAAATTTTTCAGATTTTGCATTGCTTTTATGATACAGCTTTATCGGGCGCTCTAAATGATAATATATGCTGTGAAGTGGGTTTAATGCGCTAAATGGATCTTGAAAAATCATTTGTGCTTTTTGGCGATAATTTTTTAATTTGTTGCCCTTTAAAGCGTGCACATCTTCATTTTCAAAGCTCATTTTTCCGCTTGAGGGCTTATGAAAACGCATGGCAATTCTGCAAATGGTAGATTTGCCACAACCGCTTTCGCCAACAACCGCAAGTGCTTCGCCCCTGTGTAAATCAAACGATACATCGTTGAGAGCACGCAATTTATTTGTTTTTGAAAGCAGGCCTTTTCCGCTTACATCAAAATCCATAGTTAGGTTTTCCACTTTAAAAACCACATCTTTATTATCAGCCATTTTGCGCCTCACTTTCTGCTTTTACAAGCGGCTTATGACAGTAGTAAAAATTGCCGTCAATCTCTGTTTTTGTAGGTTCTTTTTTACTGCAAATATCACATCTGTTAAAGCACCTTTCCTCAAAACGGCAACCATCAGGTATATTTTTTAGGTCTAAAGGCGAGCCTTCAATGCCTTCCATATATTCAATTTCACCTTTTAATGAGGGGAAAGAGTTTTTAAGCCCAAAAGTATATGGATGGCTTGGGCTATACAATATTTTGCCGGTTTTAGCCTTTTCCACAATTTTTCCGGCATACATAATTGCAACATTATCGCAAAATTCCATCATTAGGCTTATATCGTGTGTAATAAACAAAATTGAAAAGCCAAATTTTGCCTTTAGCTCGTAAATTCTCTTTAAAATATCACGCTGCACAACTGTGTCAAGCGCTGTTGTTGGCTCGTCTAAAATTAGCAGTTTTGGGTTTAACGCAAGCGCCATTGCAATTACGGCACGCTGGCGCATACCGCCCGAAAATTGGTGCGGATAGTCTTTCAAGCGCTCTTTAGGAATGCCCACAAGCGCCAAAAGTTCTTCGGCTTTTTTACGGCTTTCTGCCTTATTTTTTGTGATGCCATGATATTTATAAATTTCGTAAAATTGTGTTTCCATAGTGGCAACAGGGTTTAAGCAGTTCATTGCGCTTTGAAACACCATCGCTGTATCTTTCCAGCGGAAATCCTGCAGTTTTTTATCGTTATATTTTAATATATCTTCGCCGTTAAACAAAATTTCGCCGCCTGAAATTATTGCCGGTGGCCTGTGCAAGCGCATTAAAGAGTATGCTATTGTGCTTTTGCCACAGCCGCTTTCGCCTGCAAGCCCAAGGCTTTGTCCCTCTTCTATTTTAAAGCTGACATTATCCACAGCCCTAACATAAGAGCCGCCACCTGTAATGTAATCTACACAAAGATTTTTAACTTCAATCACAGTTTTCATCTTTTAAATTCACTCCTTTTGCAGATTTATCTGCTTATAAATTGCAAAATGTAACAGTTACTTTGCCACTCTTTTAAGTTCTGCTTTTCTTGCCTTATAATAACTTTTCATTATTCTTTGAGCTTTTAATTTAGGGTTAGATATCTCATCAATTGCAAAGTTTATAAGTGTTAAACCCATACCTATCATTACAAGTATTGCTATGGCGCCTGATACTTCAAAGAAATATCCGCTGCGAAACGCACCCGAATTTTGTGCGTTAAACAAAATTGTGCCAAGCGTTACAGAATTAGGGTTGCCAAATCCTATAAATTCAAGTGTTGCATGAGCCATTATTGAATATATAAGTGTGCCAACAAATGCACTTGAAATAATTGATAGCATATTTGGCATTATTTCAAAAAAGAGTATTCTAAATTTGCCCTCGCCTAAAGTTTCTGCGCTGCGCACAAAATCTCTGTTTCTAATGCTCATTGTTTGTGCCCTTAAAACACGAGAATTCCATGGCCAAGAAGTTAAACCTATGATAACACTTATTAAAAGCGGCGAAACGCCACCCATCATTGAAGCTATTAACAAAAGCAAAACAATTGTTGGTATAACCATCATTATGTTTGTAACAGTGCTAACAATGCTATCGTATATGCCGCCTATATAACCGGCGCTTATACCAACTATCATGCCAAGCAGTGTTGTTACGGTAGCAGCTAAAAGCCCCACAAGTATAGATTGCCTGCCGCCATAAAGCGACTGTGCAAAAACATCACGTCCAAGGCTTGTTGTTCCTAAAATGTGCTCTGCAGACGGTGCCTCGTGGTACACACCCTCAAACCTAAACATTGGGTCGTATGTGGTGAAAAGCGGTGCAAACATTGTTGCTATAAGTACAATTGTAATTAATGCAATGCCAAGTGTGAACTTTGGGCTGTTTTTCAAAAAATTGAAAATGTTTTTCAATTTACTGCTGTTTTTTTCCATTAATATTCATTCCTTTCTCATCTACTTGCCGGACTGACGTCTTGTGCGTGGATCTAAGAATAAAATGGCGATGTCTGCAAGCATATTTGCAGAAAGCATGAGTATTGTTGTCATAAGTAGAATACCTTGCATTAAAGGATAATCACGCGCACCGATGGCCGAAACCATTACCTGCCCAAGGCCGGGATAGTTAAATATTTGCTCAATAATTATTGAACCACCGAGCAAAAAACCCACTTGCATTGCAAGGCTTGTTATTACAGGTAAAAGTGAATTTCTTGCAGCATAAGATAACATTATTTTTTTATCCGGCAAACCTTTTGCGATACCCATGGTAATGTAATCATCACCCAATTGGTTAATCATATTCGCGCGCATTCCCATAATTCCACCCAGGCCGGATATAACAATAGCTGTTACTGGCACAAATGCATGGTACAAAACATCTAATACGTAATCTAAAGGTGTTTCGGGAATAAAAAGAGGCGTTACAGCATAGCCTAAAGGGAAAAACCCTGTGTAGCAAAGTGCAAACAAAAGCACAATAGCCGTTACTACACTTGGCACATTTGCTAAAAATTGTCCGCCTACAGTAAGCGCTGTATCTAAGGCAGAACCACGGCGCCAAGCTACAAAAATACCGAGCAAATTGTTAACTACAAAGCCAATAATAAGCGCAATACCCATAAGCAAAACTGTCCACTGCAAGCCTCTTGAAACCGCCTCTGTTACAGTTTGAGGGAAATAATAAAACGAAATTCCCCAATCGCCCGTTAGTATACTGCCAATATAATTAAAGTAAGTTATAATTAAAGGTTCACTCGAATTAAAGCCGAACATCTCTTCAATTGCAGTTATGGTAGCAGGGTCTATCCTACCACCACCCTGTGCTAATTCAGACAGATACATTTGAACAGGGTCTCCCGGCATTAATCGCGGAAGAAAAAAATTAAGTGTCACTGCACCGAAAAATGCAGTTATATAGAAACCTAACCTTTTTAAAATATATTTCATAACTATATTTCCTTTCAGGCTGTGTATTTGATGGTATAATGCATATTCTGTAATAAAAAAGTTACCCCCAAAGTTGCCTTAGCAATCTGGTGAAAATTTTGCTTTAATTTTAGCAAAGCCTTTGTTTGGTAGTAACTCCTAAGCCCTCCACCCCATAAAATATTGCCGGGAGTAGAGGGCCGAGTAATATGTGTTATTATGCCACAGGCTCAAGCTCAAGTAATCTTAATATTTTAGAGTCGTGCATTGTTAGAGCCGGGTATCCTGTTTCAGTAGATGTTGACCAACCGGTGAACCTTGCGTCGCTGTAAACAAACCAGTTTCCGTTGTAAAGAACAGGAATGTTTATCATATTTTCTGCAAAGTGTTGTTCGATTTGGCTTGTTATTTCAAGAACAGCTTCTTCACTTTCAGCTGTGGGCAATTGCGCAATAAGTGCGTTCACTTCTTCGTTAATATAGTTTGTTTGGCAAACGCTCCACCATGTTGATGTTAAAGCCCTACTTGCATCGCCGATTGTATCCCAATAGAATCTGTAAATATCGCTTGCTTGGCCGTTTGCTGTGTAAAGCATATCCCAAGCACCTGTTTCCCAAACTTGTGTAACCATTGAAAGCTCAATTGGTGTTGAAGTTGCGTTTACGCCTATAGCTTGCATGCCTTCAGAAGATATTTGAGCGCCGTCATTCCAGTCGCCCCAGCCCGCCGGTGAGATAATATCAAATTTAATTTCTTTGCCTGTGGGTGTTTCAACAAATCCGTCGCCGTTTGTGTCCACATAGCCTGCTTCTTCTAAAAGTGCTTTAGCTGCGTCTATATCGTATGTTGTATATTTTTCCATTTCGGCTTGTGCTGTATCATCTGCATATTGCATAAGTTGTGGTGGCAAGCCTGTATTTGGAGGTACTGTATCTTCAAGATAACCATATACCGCTGAATCAATAATGCCTGTTCTGTCAACAGCCATTGACAGCGCACGTTTGAAATCCGGGTCGTTAAAGGCTTCAAGGTTGCCCTCGTTTGTTGTCATGTAGTTCATGGATAGCCTTACGCCATCATTCATACCATACCAATATTTTTTGTTAGCATCGCCTTGCACATAAGTGTCTTCGATGTTCGGTATCATTATGTGTGCCCAGTCTACACTACCTGTTTGTAATAATGTAAGTGCTGCATCGTTAGAATTGAACTGAGGTGCTCTTATTTCATCAACTTGTAAATCGTCGCCCTTCCAGTAGTTGGGGTTTCTGCCTAAAACAATCATCTCCGGCGCAAAAGACACTACTTCGCTGAACGCACCTGTTACAACTATTGAATCAACATCGTATACATAAGAAGCAGGGTCAGTTACATCGCTCCATACATGCTCGGGTATCATCCATTTGTTTGTAAAAACTGTATTTCTATGGAAGCGGTTTTCTTCTGTCATAACAATATCAACAGTGTAATCGTCAACTTTTGTTACGCTTTCAATTTTGCCAACACCGGATTCTGATGTCCAATCGCCTGTCCTGTCAATGTCGGGATAGTCTTTTGAATAAGTAAACGAAAAAACAACATCGTCTGCGTTAAAATCTTCGCCATCGCTCCATTTAATGCCCTCGCGAACTTTAACGGTTAGTGTTTTATTATCTTCATGTGAAATAATGTCTTCGGCAAGCCACATTATTTCTTCGCCGCCTTTATAGTTGTCGAAAATCATGAGTGGCTCGTACATAAAGCCTTGTACAAATTGGTATACGCTTGCGGATAGTGGGTTAAAGTTATTTACCCATCCGTCTGTTTGGTCGAATAACACAGTTAGAACTGTTGGGTCTGTGCTTGTTTGTGCCTCTGTTTGTGCATCACCTGCTGTTTGCTCGTTTGTTGCTGCGCAGCCTGCCATCACAGACAATGAAAGCGCCAAACAAAGTATAAGTGCCAATGCTTTTTTCCAAGTTAGATTTTTCATTTTGCTCCTCCGTTTTTATATTAATAATCATATAAGATTATCTTTACTTATTTAGTGCCGCAAAAATACTTTATCGTTAAAGTTATAATCAAAAAAATAATGCATTTTTTCACACATTTAATTGTTTAAAGAAAAATTAAAGCGCAAAACATGTTGTTAATATACCATGATTAAGTAAAAATGTTGCACTCTCAAAATGTTACTTTAACGTTGTAGTAATAGAATATCATTGCAAGCAAATCTTGTCAATAAGTTTACAATATCTTCTACGTTTGGTGCAAATCCATTATTAACTATTTGTGCATTTTGCATAAACAAAAATTCAATTTTTTAAAGTAATATTGTTTTTATTTGTTTGCTTTTAAAATTTGCACTTAATAAACTTGGCAATAACAATTAAAATGAACCAACAAAAAAAGCATTAAATGCAAAACCTGCATTTAATGCCTAATATATTATTTATTTATATCCTTAACACTTGTGCCCTTTAAAAGTTCGCCTCTAACTTCTATTGTTTTCGGAATATAGCTTTTAGGTTTTTCAACCGCTTCAATAAGCAGTTTAACGGCTTCACAGCCAATTTGCTTAGAATTTTGCTTCCATGTCATAAGTTTTGGGCGTATAACTTGTGATATGCTCATCCCGTCGAAACCTGCAACGCTAATATCTTGCGCAATTTGTATGTTTCTTTTTTCAAATGCATTTAAACCACCTATAAATGCAAAATCATCCTGATAAAATATAAATGTGGGTGGTTCTTTCATATCCAACAATTGATATGTTATATTCTCAGCAGATTTTGGGTCGTGGTAAACTCCCTCTTTTATATATTCATCTTTAACATTTATTCCAAGTTCCTCGCAAGTTTTATAAAAACCTGCAATTCTTATTTTTGTAACCATATTCATTTCGCCGTGAATAAGCGCAATTTTTCTGTGCCCCATTTTATACGCATATTTAACCATATTGTTCATAGCATATTCATTATCTGAATTGACGGCACTGCAATGGCTATAATGGTAATCGAGCACAACAACAGGCACGCCGCTTTGTGCAAGCTCTACTATTTTTGGGTCTTCAAATTGAGAAACAAGAATTAAAACACCATCACACCCGTGAACATTTACATATTCTACATAGCTAAGCTGTTCATTTCCAAACTTATCGCTTATAAATGTAACTGTATAGCCTTTTTCTCTTGCATTTATTATAAAACTGTTTAAAATGCCCGCAAAAAATTCGTGGGTAATGCCGCTTTGCGTTCCGTCTTCAAGCAAAACACCAAAATTATAAGAGCGGTTTGTTTTAAGCCTTACGGCGGCAGGGTTTTTAATATAGCCCAGTTTTTTTGCTGCTTTTTTAACTTTATCAATGGTTGCCTTGCTTATATCCTTTTCATCTCTAAGTGCTTTGCTAACGGCAGTTGCCGAAATTCCGCACTCTTTTGCTATTTCTTTTATTGTAACCATTCTGCCGCCTCCTTTTCTAACTGTAACGTTATAGTAAATTGCAAAAAAATATAAATACCTAATAATATATAAGTTTAGCATAACACATTTAGAAATTTTGTCAATACTGTAAAACACATAAAACCCAGCACTAATTTTGTGCCGGGTTTTTGTTTACAATTAATATATAATGCCATTTATATTATACATTATAATTTAAACTTATATATGTTTCGTTTGTGGTGTTTTCTATAGTTTAACAAATTAACGGCTAAGCACAATATAAATCATACACTATTGTATTTAAAAGTTATTTTAAAAAATGCTAACATTACTTTCAAAGTTTTTCGCCGCAAGAAAGGCAAAACTTCGCACCGGTAGGTAATTTTGTTCCACATTCTGTACAGAATATTTCATTTAACATGCTATTTTTATTGTTTGTGTTTGCTTCATTTTTTTCGTAAAAGCGCACGCCCTTCTCAATTACAGATATAGCCTCATCGTCCAGTTTTGCCTGTGCTACAAGCCCTGAAATCTGGGTTAAAAGCACCGGCCATGCAACAAAAAGCATAATTAAACTTGGCACAAGTTGCTGCCCGAAAACGCCAACTTTTGCCTCAACAAATACACCACTTGCAATTATTTTAACATCAATATTCAAAGCAGTTTTCATGCCCAGTACCGCTTTGAATATATTGCCCTTGGTAAGGCTTATAAAATAACCGAACGAGCTCTCTTCCACTTCCACCGTATAGCCTTGGTTTGTAAAATATTCTTCGGTGTGTAGGGCAACTTTGCTTAAATCTTTTAAATTTGTTGCAATAAGTTTTGTGGATTTAAATGTAGCCATAAAATCACTCTCCTTTGTGCAATGCGCTTACTTGGTAAAGCACCGCAAGCTCGCAAATTGCATCTACAACAAGTTCTTTTTGCGGTTCGCTCAGCTCGTTATCAATGCGCTTTAACAAATTTATCACATCTTCTGCTTGCCTCATTATCTCGCTATCAGATATAATCCCATCTTGCACAATTGATTTAAAACTATCTTTTTCATAGACGATTTCATCAAGCAAAAGCAGCCCGTTTTTTTCATCAAATAGCTTTCTCATTATAAAAAACCTCCTCAACAAACAATTAAACAAGTTTAAACACTAACCTATTTTTTCGCCACATGCCTTGCAAAATTTCCAGCTCTCATCAATAATAGCACCGCATTGCGAGCAAACTGTTTCTTCTTCATTTTTGTAATTCATTATATTTATAAATTCATTGCTGTCACACCATTTTTTCACTTCATGTGCCCTAACAGACAAAAATGGGTGTGTTCTGTTCATTAAAGTTATGTACTGCAAGGTTTTGTTAAATGTAGAGCTTTCAAGCAGTTTTTCATAATTCTCGGCTTGCTTTAAGTATAATTCACGGTTTATGCTTGCGGTTATCTCTTTACTGCCGCCTGCAAGCCTTATCATTGTTTCCACAACAGAGTCTGAGCCCTCCATATAAACAGCTGCCGCTCTGTCGCAAGAAAATTCACTGCACCTTTGCCAGTGAAAAAGCGCAAGTTCCAAAGGCATTGCAAGAATTCCAAGGCCCAGAAAATCTGCACCACCGCTTAAAATTAAAGTTGCCATTGTGTGGTATAAAACATGCCTGCACGCAATATGGCCACATTCATGCGCTATAACAGCCTTTAGCTCATCTTCCTCCATGTGCTCTATTAGCCCGGAAGTTACAGTGATAAAAATTTTTGTGTCGCCAAATGTATACGCATTCGGCATCGGGTTCATCTCAAGGTAAAATTCCGGTTCCTCTATACCGAGCGTTTCACAAATTGGCGGTAATAAATTATAAATATTCGGCAACTGCTCTTTTGACAGCCTTATTTTGCTTGACATATTAAGACCATGGAACATGTTTTCGCTAAATATTTTCAAAAACGCCTTTAACGCTGTTTCGAAACCGGGCACTGCCTTTAGTTGCTCCAATGCTTCTATGTCCAGGCTGTGCATATAATCTCTTGCATTTACGGGCCGCATTTCTACACCTCTTTTCGTTATATTACATTTCCTTGTGTGTCATAATAAGTTATTTCGCTTTCACCTTCGCTGTTAATAGTGCTTAAAACCGCATATTCATCACCCTTATACATTATCGGTTTATTATCTGTGCCAAAATATGCGGTTTCATATAATACGTTTCTTTCATCGTATTTGTATTGCACAATATGATAATTGTCGATGTGAAGTGTTGGTAAGCCATCTGCACCGAAATATTCCTCTTCTATAATATTTTGGTATTTGTCGTATGTATATAAAACCAAAGAATAATTGTGGTTGGCATGGTTAACCTGTTCACCGTATAAACCGTAAAATGTTTCTTTAACTACATTACCGTAAATATTATATTCTGTTTTTATTGATGCATATCCGTCAAATTCCAACAACATAGGCTGCCCATCTGCACCGTAAAAATATTCCGCTGTAATGTTGTTAAACTCATCTCTTTCTAATTTTCTTTCATACGCACCGGTATAATTTGGAACAGGCTCTGCGCTTGCGCCGTAATATTTCTCACCAATTATACGCCCTTGCTCATCTAAATTATATGTAATATAAGCGTAGTAATTATTTACCACAAGGTTATCATTTACATCATAGTAATATTTTGCTATCACATCACCGTTTTCGTTATATTCCTTTTTTTCATAAGCATACTGCTCTATAATATCACCATAATAATTTCCAATTATTAAGGGCAACAGTGTGCCGTTTTGCGCATAATACTTTTCACTTTCAAGGTAGCCCTCTTGTGTGAAAATTTGCTCATACAATGCATAACCTTCAGGGCCGTCTATTAGCAATTCGTCTGTGCCGTAATACGCCTGTTTGGTTATGTCATCATATTTATCATACTCAAAAACAACTTTTGAATAGCCGTTGTTATTTTCTACCGCATTGCCCATGATGTCATAATATGCCGTTTGTATAACCAAATCGTCTACATTAAACTTTGTGTTGCAAACTATATGCTCCGCTGTATTTTCACTAACTGCATAATAAAAACCGGTTTCTTCAATTTGCATGCTTTCACTGTAATTATATATTATTTTATAAGGCAGCTCTAATTCATGTGAAACAATGGGGTTATCGTCAACATCCAAATACATTTCCTGTGCAAGATAATTGTTTTTGTTGTATTCGTAAGTAATTTTGTGCCACGGCTCGAATTCACTTGCCACAGTTGCGTTGCCGTTCACATCAAAATATGTTGTTTGAGCAATGTTATTAAAATCATCTAACTCATTTACAATATAATGATAATTGCTATACTCATCTATTGCACACGGCATGCCATTCACATCAAAATATGCGGTTTTAACAACAATTGCTTCATCGTTATACTCATATATAACCTTATGGTATAGTTTTGCATCACTCTGTATTGTCGCCTCTTCATTTTCATTAAAAAACGCCATGCTTAGAAGTTTATCATCATCATTAAACTCTTTTTTCACAAAGGCATAATCGCCACTTGCAAGCAGTTCATTTTTTTCATTGTAGAAATATTGCACTGTATTATTGCCTCTAACATCATATTCATAACTAATTACAGCCGCATCTTCACTTTTGGCAACAACCAAAGAGCCATCTTGCGCAAAGTACATTTCCTCTAATATATTGCCGTTTTCATCATAGTTATAACTTGCACTTGCAAAATTTTGATTGATTGATTTATTTACAGGCTTTTCATTTTCATCAAAATATGCCTCGTATGTTTTGTCGCCATTTGTATTATATTCATACAAAACAAAAGCATAGCCATTTCTTAAGTTTGTAAGCTGCCCTTTTTCGTCTATGTACTCAATTCTAATCTTATTGCCATTATTGTCATACTCTGTTTTTACAGCGGCATAAAAATTTTCACTCATTAAAGGCTTGTTGTCTGTACCGTAAAAAGTTTCTTTTACAACATCGCCATCCTGATTATATTCATAGCGGACACCTGCATACATTTCCAAGGCGTTTAATACCATTTCATTGTTTTCGTCGTAGTAAAATTCAGATATTTTATTGCCGTTTTCGTCATATTCAAATTTTATACTTGTAAAAACGCCATAATAGTTATCTTTTGCAATAAGTTTACCATTAGTGTCATAATAGTTTTCTTGTATCTTATTGCCATCTTCATCATAAATGTACTCTGCTTTGAAATAATTATCATACCGCAACATTTTATTGCCGTTTACATCATAGTATTCCTCGCTTACGGTTCTGCCGTTTTCATTGTATGTCAATTTTTCAGTGTGGTAGCCATGATAAATAACAGCTTGTTCATCTGTTCCAAAATAGCTGTTTTCTATCTCTCTGCCAAATTCATCATATTTTATTTTCTCCACGGCAAAACCCATGCCATTTAAGGCAAGTTTGCCGTCCGTTCCGTAATATCGCAGCTCGCTGGGTAATCCAACTTCATTATAAATGTATTCTTTTTTCGAATACATTTCATAATTTTCCGGTAGCAACGTTGCCTCACCGAAAGCATCATAATATTGCTCGCTTTTCAAAAGCCCGTTGTCGTAATACTCATAATCTATTTCGGCATAACCTTCACCTTTTAAATAGTAAAGTTCATTTTCACTGTTAAAGTGTTTCTCATTAACTAAATCAAAAGTGTTTTCATAAGTATACTGAACAGCAAATTCCTCTTTTACAGGTTCGCTATTCTCGTCAAAATATTCTTCTCGCTGTAAATTGCCGCTCTCATTAAATATATATTTTTTTATATAGCAATCATAATATTCATGCGGGTTTTCATTTTCATCATAATATGATACAGCGGCAATATTACCGTATTCATCATAGCTAAATTTTCTGTATGAATATGAACTGCGTTCTGCCGTTATAGGTTTTAAGTTTGTATCAAGCAACACTTGTTGTGTAAGGCGATTGTCCTCATCATATTTATACTCTATTGCATGTTCACCATAAGATAAAACAGGCTCGTTTTCTTTGCCAAAATAAGCCTCTTTTGTTATGCTGCCCATATTGTCGTATTCATATTTTACAAAACAATATCCTAAACGCTCTACTTGTTCTTCATTTTCATTTAAACGGCTCACTGTCTCAATTCTTCCGTTTTCATCAAATTCATTAACTATATATTCATTAAGCAGCTCATCGTTATTGTCCACACGCCAAGTTTTAACATTATAACCTTCTTCATATTCAAAGCAAACATTTAAGGTTTCGCTGTTGGACGAATAACCCCATGCTTTCAGCTTTTCTATATTGCCTGTATCGTTGTTGTGCATTATTTCAAGTGTGTTTATGCTATCTGTACCTTTATCAAAATTGTAAATACTATTAAAATTGCCCAAACTTATCCACTCGTCTATATTAGCGTATATTGTTTCGCCATTAAAATTAATTGTTTCATACTTTACAAGCTGATATTCATCATTATATGTATAAGTTTTATAAGCCGCACCATTGGGCAAAATCATTCTCTGTTTATTTTCATCAAGATAAAAAGCCTGTGTAATAAGCCCATTTTCATCCAAAACATATTCAAGCCCGTAAACCCCGTTCACATCGGGCACAGGTGTATTTCTGTTGTCTTTATAGTAAAATATTTTTGTTGCAAAACCGTCTTCATTATACTCGTATCCGTATCTTGCAATATCGCTTTTTTCTTCTAAATAGCTGCTTGGGTCATATTCCTCTTGCCCTGTTGCATCTGCCGAGAGTGTAGCATAAACCGAGTCATGCTCTGTATTTTTCAAATCTGCAACAAGTTTATCCATAGAATATGCAAGCCGCTTTGTCATTTGCCCCGAAGTTGTGTAATACTCTGCGCGGTATTCGCCGTTTTGCAAGAAAGTGTATACAATGCGCGGTGCTTTTTCCTCACTGTAAAACAAAGATACAGGCTGAATTAGCACATTTTTGTTGTTTTCATAGCGCACCTCATACTGTGGATATGTCGACAAAAAATTAAAGCCGTCAAAAGCATTTTTGTAAGTTATTGTGAAGTGCCCCGATAAATTTTTCACCTGTGTGCCGCTTAGCTCTCCAACGCCTTTTGGTACGCCGTCTTGCACTACATAATTAATAAAATCTGCGGATTTTGGCAAATAGTAGTTTAGTGTAACAGCAGTTAGCACTAAAAAACAAGCTGTAAACACTGTTAATGTTATTCTTTTTTGAATTGTTCTGCGCTGCTCGCGCATAATAATGGCATCGGCGCTAACGCCCAAAATAGTGGCAATTATTTTAAGTATGGCTTTGTTTTTGCCGTCTTGCTCAAAGCTGATGCCAAGGTGCTCTACTCCTGTTTTTGTAAGCGCATCGGGAAAACACTTTCTCCTCGGGTCATCATCGTCGGGTGCTCCGTCTATAATAACGGGTATTATATATTCATCTCCGCGAAGTTTTCTGAACTCTTCTACCTCATAATTGATATACTCAGCGTCAATATTTACATTAGGCGAGCAAATAAGTATCATAAATTTGCACTGTTTCATCTCTTCTAAAATGGCATCTTTTAAAACAGTGCCGGCTAAATCGTCCACATCTCTAAAGCACTTTTTCAGTTTATTATGCAAGCCGTATTCTTTACATAGCTTTGTAGGTAACCTGTAATTTTCAAGTTTTCTTTGAACAAAAGCAGCATCTTTTTTGTCTAAATGCTTATAGCTTATAAAAGCAGAATACTTAAACTTTTGATTTTCCATATAAACCTCCAAAAAGAGCTAAACATTAATATAAGGCTTTAATATATATTATCACATTATAAAAGATTTTTAAAGATATACCGCAATATTTTATTTTAATTTCAGTGTGTTTAATAAAAACAATTAAAGGCACTTGGTTGGCTTATTTATTTGCTTATATATTTATTGATAATATTATGCATATTTTCCCACTCGTTTTCCATATCGCTCACAAGTTTGAACTGTGTTCTCGCTCTGTCGAGGTTTTGCCCATCTCTTGTAGTTTTAAAGTACACATCGC
>CAYJIT010000013.1:0-38255 GCA_964370365.1 uncultured Bacteroides sp.
TTATTTTACGCTATTACTATTGTAAGTGCATTAACGCCTTTCGTCAAGCACAAATTTCGCAAATTTACAAAACCTCTTTGCCTTAGTTTGCAAGGCAAAGAGGTTTTTGTGTTAAGTTTTGCGCAAGGTTATTATTTGCAAAGTTTTGTGCAAATTAATCGTGGTCAAGCCAATCTAAGCTGCGGCTAACTGCTTTTTTCCAGCCTTTAAGCAGTTTTTCACGTTCAGCTTGCTCCATTTTTGGCTCGAATTGAACATCGTGTGTCCAAAGCCCTTTAAGCTCTTCCTTGCTTTTCCAAACGCCTGTTGCAAGGCCTGCTAAATATGCCGCGCCCAAAGCTGTGGTTTCTCTAATCATAGGGCGGCGAACGCCAACGCCCAAAACATCTGCTTGGAACTGCATTAAAAATGCATCACGGCTTGCGCCGCCGTCCACTTTAAGCTCTGTAATTTTTGTGTTTGTGTCCTTTTCAATTGCGCCCACAAGTTCTGCACTTTGGTAGGCTGTGCTCTCTTGCGCCGCACGAATAATGTGCTCTCGCTTTGTGCCTCTTGTCATGCCAACAATTGTGCCGCGCGCATACATATCCCAATATGGTGCGCCAAGCCCTGTGAAAGCCGGAACAATATAAACGCCACCCGTGTCTTTAACTTTTTGTGCATAGTATTCGGCATCTCGGCTCTCGTTAAAAAAGCGCATTTCATCGCGAAGCCATTGAATAACAGCACCGCCCACAAAAACACTGCCCTCAAGCGCATAGTTAACTTCGTTCTTTTCGCTTGCGGCTATTGTTGTTAAAAGCCCGTTTTGGCTGATGCATGCTTCGTTTCCGGTGTTCATAAGCAAAAAGCAACCTGTGCCGTATGTGTTTTTAGCCTCGCCTTTATCAAAGCAGCATTGCCCAAAAAGAGCCGCTTGTTGGTCGCCCGCTATGCCTGCAACGGGAATTGTAAAGCCGCTAACATTTGCCATGCCGTAAATTTCGCTTGAAGAAACAACCTCGGGGAGCATTTCTCTTGGAATATCAAGCTCCTTCAACATAACATCATCCCATTCAAGGTTATGTATGTCGAATATCATAGTGCGGCTTGCATTTGTTCTATCTGTTAAATGCACTGCACCGTTAGTTAATTTCCACAAAAGCCAAGTGTCAACCGTGCCGAAAATAATTTCGCCGTTTTTTGCTCTCTCACGAGCGCCCTCAACATTGTCAAGTATCCATTTAATTTTTGTGCCGCTGAAATAAGCGTCGGGCACAAGGCCTGTTGCTTGCTGAATATGGTCTTTCAAACCTTTTTCAACAAGGCTGTCTACAATTGGTGCGGTGCGCCTACATTGCCACACAATTGCGTTGTAAATGGGGCGGCCTGTTTGCTTGTCCCACACAATAGTAGTTTCACGTTGGTTTGTTATGCCAATTGCAGCTATATCTGTTGTGTTAACGCCGCTTTTTGCAATAACTTCCATCATAACGGCATATTGCGAAGCCCAAATTTCCATGGGGTCGTGTTCTACCCAACCCTCACGAGGGTATAATTGCGGAAATTCTCTTTGCGCCATTTCAACAATATTTTGAGCATCGTCGAACAAAATAGCCCTTGAGCTGGTTGTGCCTTGGTCGAGCGATAAAATATAACGTGCCAAATAAATCAACTCCTCAAATTTTATTCATATCCCTTGTGGCAATAATATCAACATTGCTGTTGCAGATGTTTTTAATTATAACTTGCCCTTGTTTTACAGGTGCTTGAATTTCAACGTCATTTATCGCTTTCATAGCGTTTAAAATTTCGCCCTTTGGAATGGCACTTTGTGTTTTAACGCTAACGCGTGGATAAATGCCGCCATTCACTGTAACCGTTGTTGTTAACATGCGCACAGGTGCACAAAGTTCTGCAACGGCATATTCTTGCCCGCGCTTGCACTCGTTGCCGGTTACGGCAAAGCCGTTTTCTTCGTCAACTTTCATGCGGCAACCTTTAGGGCAAACTATACAAATCATGTTTTTCATATATTACTCCGTTTCAACTTTCAAAATTAAAGGCTTGTTTACGTCTGCTTTTGCTAACATTACGCGTGGAAGAGCAATTTTTTCCATTTCACCCGGTGCAGCGTGTGCACGCTTAAATTCGGCAATTTGCTCATCACCGCTCATAACTTTAATAACACATTTTTTGTAAACTTGGCGAACCCTAAAGAAAATATTAACAACTTTCTCGTCGCCCTCTTGCCTGATATATTGTGGCACAGTGTATGAAATTCCATCTCCGTTTTGCACAGTGTATGCAACAATTTCTTCGGCTTTCGCATCTTTTTCGCCCAAAACATATTTAGCGGCAGATTTACCCGCAACCATGCTCTCCATAGTAACAAAATCCACAAGGTCGTGAACATGCACAACGTTTCCGCAGGCGAAAACGCCCTCCATGCCTGTTTGCATATCTT
The DNA here is from genome assembly GCA_964370365.1 of uncultured Bacteroides sp. GTDB lineage: Bacteria > Bacillota > Clostridia > Oscillospirales > Ruminococcaceae > Ruthenibacterium. The sequence goes on from CAYJIT010000013.1 coordinate 2,447, forward strand.
CGTAAACATAAGGGCCGCTTGTACGCATATCAACTTCAATTCCGGCAGAACGTGTGAGTTCGTTCTCGGGAATAAGGCCAACGCTCAAAAGCACGGTGTCGCAATCGAACACCATTTCAGTGCCCTCAATGGGGTTTCTGTTCTCGTCAACTTTCGATACCATAACGCGCTCAACACGCTCATCGCCCTCTATTTTGGTGATTGTGTGTGATAGGTAAAGGGGAATGTCGTAATCTTCAAGGCATTGAACAATATTGCGCATTAAGCCGCCGCTGTATGGCATAAGCTCCACACAAGCAAGCACTTTTGCGCCCTCTAAAGTCATGCGGCGCGCCATAATAAGGCCGATGTCGCCACTGCCTAAAATTAGAACACGTTTGCCAACCATATAGCCTTCCATATTAACATAGCGCTGTGCGGTGCCTGCGGTGAAAACACCTGCCGGGCGTGTGCCGGGAATGTTAATTGCGCCCCTTGTGCGCTCGCGGCAACCCATAGCTAAAACTATGCTTTTTGCGCTAACAACTTCATAGCCTTTTTCAAAGCTCATTATATGTAAAACTTTATCTTTGTTCTCGTTTTCTTCAAGGCTGATAACCATAGTATCAACACGAAGATGAATGTTGGTGTCTGCCACCATTTTGGCAAAGCGGCCTGCATATTCGGGGCCTGTTAGCTCCTCTTTAAAATAGTGAAGCCCGAAACCGTTGTGGATGCATTGGTTTAAAATGCCACCCTCCTCTTTGTCACGCTCTATAAGCAAAATGTTTTTAAGCCCGTTTTCATAAGCGCTTAAAGCGGCGGCAAGCCCTGCGGGGCCGGCACCTATAACAATTAAATCATAAACCATTATTTTGCACCTCCCACAGTGTTTTTTGTGCGCCCTGTTAAAACATATGTGCCCTCTTGCTCTTGGGGTATGTCCATTGGGTCGATATTTAATTCTCTTGCTAAAATTTCAACAACTCTCGGTGCGCAAAAGCCGCCTTGGCAACGGCCCATGCCGGCATTTGTGCGCCTTTTAACACCGTTTATAGAGCACGGTGGTATTTCGGCCCGTATGCTCTCAATAATTTCGCCCTCAGTTGCAGTTATGCAACGGCAAATAACCCTGCCGAACGCCGGGTCTTTCTTTATAAGCTCTGCTTTTTCCTCTGTGCTCAATTTGTTGAACTTTGTCTTTTTCCTTGTGTTTTCGAAATTGGCTTTCTCTTTCAATTCAAGCCCTTTTTCGCCAAGCATTTCAACTGCCCGCTCGCCAATAGCAGCAGCGGCACTTAAACCGGGAGATTTAATACCGGCTAAATCCAAGAAGTTATCAGCGGCGAATTCAATTATAAAATCGTCCCTATTTGCAATAGCCCTAAGCCCTGCAAAACTGCGAATGTTTTCCCTGAAGTTAACACTGGGAACGCTTTTAACAGCTGCGCTTGAAACTTCGTTTAAGCCTTTTGTGCTTGTGGATAAATCTGTTTTAGTTGTATCACTGGCGTTAGGGCCAACAATTAAGTTTCCGTGAACTGTGGGTGAAACCAAAACACCTTTGCCCACTTTAGTGGGACATTGGAATACAACGTGGTTAACACGCTCGCCCTCGGTTTTATCTAATAAGAAATATTGGCCTTTGCTTGCGGTAATTTCAAATGTTGGCGCTGCCACCATATTGTGAACTTCCTCGGCAAAAACACCTGCGGCATTGATTATATATTTTGCTTCGTAATCGCCGTTGTTTGTTTTTACAGTGTAATTTCCGCCCTCGTTTTTTGGGGCGATAATTTCTAATACTTTAGTGTTTAATTTAATTTGTGTGCCGTTTTTTACAGCAGTTTGCGCCATCGCAAGCGCATATTCCCAAGGGTCTACAATAGCACAACTGGGTGCATAAAGCGCACTTGTAACATTTTCGCTAATGTTTTTGTCCATTTTTCTAACTTCATCGCCAGTTAGAATTTGAACATTGGGAACGTTGTTTGCCACACCATTCTCGTATAGTTTTTTTACATGTAAATCTTCTTCTGCACTAAACGCCAAAACAAATGAACCTATTTGGTCGTAATGAACATTTAACGCTTTGCAAATTTCTTTCGCCATAGCACTGCCTTTAACATTTAAATATGCCATATCTGTGCCTGGTTCAGGGTCGTACCCTGCATGTAAAATTGCGCTGTTTGCTTTTGTGGTGCCCATTGCAACGTCGTTATGCATTTCCAAAATAAGTGTGTTAACATCATATTTTGCCAAAGCATAAGCGGCGCTTGCTCCAATAACGCCACAGCCAATAACGGCTACATCATAAACCATAAAAATCTCCATTCTGTGCTGTGCACAAATAGTTTTCTGCGATTGTTTGGAAAACAAAAAAAAGAAACCAAACAAACGCAAGTGTTTTTTACTTGCATTTAAATGTGTTTCTCTCTAAATCTCTTGAAACATATTAACTTACTCATTTAATATAGCACATATTAAATATAAAATCAATGAATATTTTATACAAATTTGTTGCTGTTTAATTGGCGAAATGCAACTATTTATAAAGAATAATGTGTTTTTTGAGCAAAAAGCAAATTACAGGGTAAAAAACAGGCACTTGCCAACATTTTGCATAAAATGTTATAATAATAAAAAATAAAATTTTCGTTAGGGGATAGCGCAAGTTAAAATTATTTTCTAACGGTTACAAACAAAAGGTGGAAAATGAAAAAACTAAGTATACTTATAATTGCAATAATGCTGTTTACATCGTGCGCAAATGTTGCCGTGCAGGGCACTGCAGGCCAAAGCGAAGTGCGCGAGCCAATAGTTTTGCCGCAAAATGCACAGCAAGAAGAGTTAGAGGCAAAGCCTGTAACAATAACGTTTTCGGCAAGCGGCGATAATTTAATTCACGATGGCATCTATTTGCAAGCGGCGGCACGGCACGGGGCGGGCGGCTATGATTTTTCTTATTGCTATGACAATGTGCGAGATTATATTAAGTCGTTTGATGTAAGCCAAATTAACCAAGAAACGCTTGTGAACGACGAGCTTGCGCCATCTTCATATCCCATGTTTTCAACGCCCGGGCAAATGGGGCACGATTTATACGACGCAGGCTTTTCGGTTTTCAGCCTTTCCAATAATCACACTTACGATAAAGGCGCACAGGGGCTTAGCGCAACGGTTAACTTTTGGCAACAAATGCCCGAAGATGTTTATGTTTGTGGCATTTACCCCGATGACACAGACTATACCGACATAGCAGTGCAAGAGATTAACGGCATGAAAATTGCACACCTTTCGTACACAGAGATGACAAATGGCTTGCCCAAACCGCAGGGCTCACAGTATCATGTGGTGCTAACAAGCCAAACAGATATTATGCAAAGCCAAATACAATTGGCAAGAACACTTGCGGATATAGTTATAGTTAATGTGCACTGGGGCAATGAATACAGCCACTATGAGAATGACGCACAAAAACAGCTTGCGCAAAACTTTGCGGATTGGGGTGCAGATTTAATTGTGGGCACACATCCGCACGTTGTGCAAAATGCGCAGTGGCTAACAGCTGCCGATGGAAGAAGTGCATTTGTGGCATATTCGCTCGGCAATTATTTAAGCACACAAAACAGGCCCGAAACAATGATTGGCGCAGTGCTTGAGTGTGAATTTGTTAAAGAGATGAACGAGGCGGGAGAAGAAGTTTCGGCGGTGGTGAACCCAAAAATAAAGCCCGTTATAACCCATTACGACAGCAATTATTCAAATGTTAGGGTTTATATGTATGAAAATTACACACCGGAACTTGCCGAGGGGCACGGAATAAATGCGTGGTCGCCCGAGTTTGGTATAGACTATATAAATAATATTATGACATCTTATGTGAGCGAAGAATTTTTAGTAATGTAGCGAAATATAAATAATAGGCGGTTACCTTATTGTCATTCCGAGGGAAACCGAGGAATCCGTAACCCCTCTGCGTTTTAAAAGCACAAAGTGCGGATTTCTCGACTACGCTCGAAATGACAAGCGGCTAAGTTTGCTACACATAATATGAATTTATTGAACTCACACATATAAAAAATTGATAAGTTAAAAAAAATTTGCATTAAAATAGGGGCACGGCTTGGCCGTGCCCCTATTTTAATGCGTGGAAAATATTATAGCAATTCATCAATTGCACTGAACACTTCGCTTGCATTTGGTGCAACAACTAAAATTAAAGCCCCGCTGCTTGTTTGTTCAACTATGCCGTTTTGTGCTACTTCATATTGGTCGGGCAAATAGTTTTCAAAATCGCTTTGTTTTTGAAGAACAAAGCCCTCAAGGCTCTCTTTAACACTTTGCTCTGCGCCCTCTTTCGGGTAAAAAATGCCAACGCCATAAGCATTCACCATTGTGCCGGCAACGCTGAAAGCATAACTTTCGCAATTCTCAATGTCAAAAGCGGCACTTTGCAAAATCATCTCTGCGTTCATTTGCAAATCTTCCTCGGTTAACTCTAAAGGGTTATGCGGTGTTTGCATACCGTTTTCATCGCCTGCAATAACACTAAGGCCGCTGTTTTCGTCCTCGCTTCTTGTGCTAACAATTATTTCTGCAAGCTCTTCGGCTGTTTTTGCAGTGCTTGTTTGTGTTTGCTCGCTCTCGCTGCTTTGCCCTTGTGTTTGCTCGCTTGTTGCACTTTCATTGCCTGCGCAAGCTGTTAGCGAGAAAAGCAAAAGCGTGGCAAGTAAAATTGATAGTAACTTTTTCATAAAAATCTCCATTCTGTGTTTAGTACAAATCTGTACATATGTTTTTATTATTTTTGCTTTGCTGAATAATATACGCTTTAAGCACCTTAGTTATTGCAATAAATTTGTGAATGTTTAGTGAACTTTTAGGCGTGCAGTGCGAAATCCGTACTTGAACAACTAAAAGCGGCAGTTCATTTCGTACTGCCGCTTTTGCATAATTTAAAACATATTCTTTAAGGTGTAGTTACCGCACCTGTGTGAATTGGGCAAGTGCCCAACACGGTTTCGTCTTTGTAATAGCCGTTTCTTGCCGGGCAAGAGGCGCCTGCCGCTGCGCCTGATACAGTGCAGAATGAGCGTATAACAACGTCGCCGTTTTCAAGTGGTGCCTGTGGGAAATCTATAACAGGGTATTGCTCGGTGTCTGCTTGCTCTGTGTCCATAATTTCACGCCAAGCTAAAATGCCCGGGTGGTAGTAAGAGCCGGCAACATATCTGTCCATATCCACGTTTTCGTCATAGCCATACCAAAATGCGCTTGAATAATATGGTGTTAAGCCAACAAACCAAATATCTCGGCTTCCGTTTGTGGTACCTGTTTTGCCAATGCTGTCCATGCCGGCATCGTCTGCGCTCATGCCAACACCTGTGCCAACTGTCATAACTTCGCGGAGCAAACGGTTCATAATAAATGCGGTGTCCTCGCTAATTGCCTGCACTCGGTTAATGTCCGGTTGCAGTTCAATTCTTCCGTAGGCATCTTCAACGCTAACATAAGCGTGCGGTGAATAAAACTGCCCGCCGTTGCCATGCATTATATAGGATGCCGCCACAGAATAAGGCGACATGCCGTGTGCCATAGAGCCCAAAGTGAGAGGGCTTAAGTTTCTATCGCCGTTTACGCCGTCCACAAGTGTTTCAATTTCAAGGGTGTCTTCCATAAAGCTATACATAACATCAATGCCCACAAGCGAGCCAAAACTTACCGCTATTGTGTTTATAGATTGATGAACAGCCTCCCAAACCGTCATTGGTGCATAGGTGTAGGTTAAGCTAAAGTTGTTGGGCCAGCCGCGCTCTTTGCCGTCTGCGTCCACATGTGAAACATCATAGGGTTTATCCACCCTTGTTGAGGAATATGTTGCTATATCATACTCAATTGCAAGCGGGTAAACTGTTATACCTTTCATTGAAGAACCTATTGAGCGCTGCATATCCGCGCCACGGTTAAGGGTTCTGTCTGCGGTTTTTTGGCCAAGGCCGCCTACAATGGCGCAAAGCTCGCCCTTATAGTTAACCGTTGCGCCCGCCGCCTGCGTTGTAATTGTTTCAGGCTCGGGCTCTGTGCCGTCTTCATTCAAAATTATATTTCCGTAGCCATCACGTGGAACATATTCAAGTGGATATTCCGCCCAGTATTCGCCACGCAAGAAAACATCTTCCATTGTTTCTTGAAGTGTTGGGTCTACCGTTGCATAAATGCGAAGGCCGCCGTTGTAAAGCCAATCTAAAGCTTGGCTTTCCGTTGCGCCGTTTTGTTCTTCATAATCTTCTAAAAGTTCATTTATTAAAGTATCCACAAAGTAGTTGTTGTTAGAAGTTGTAGCAGCATCATCGTCTATAATTGTTTCGTAAATAGTTAATGGCTCTGCTAAAGCTGCATTGTATTCGCTCTCGGTTATATAGCCCTGGCTATACATTTCCCAAATAACCAAATCTCGCCTTGCAAGGTGTTGCTCGGGGTTAGTTAGCGGGCTGTATGCTGTTGGGTTTTTTGTTATACAAGCTATTGTGGCGCACTGCGCAATTGTTAAAGGTTCTGTGCCGTTTGCAATGCTGTCTTCGCTGCCAACGTATTTGTTAAAATACCTGTTTGCGCTTGCCTGCACGCCGCCTATATTACCCGTTAGGCTAATTGTGTTTAAATAAGCCTCTAAAATTGTGCTTTTACTAAAGCGGTTTTCAAGCGTTATAGCACGGAAAATTTCACGAATTTTACGAAGATAACCCGCCGTGCCCTCGTCTTCGTCGTCATCGGTAATGTTTTTAATAAGCTGCTGTGTTATGGTGGAAGCACCCTCTTGCGAGCCACGCAAATAACTGCCTGTAAATGCAAGCGAAAGCTCGTTCAAAATTGCGTAAATGGTGCGCCTTATATTAATGCCTTCATGCTCCCAATATGTTTGGTCTTCTATGGCAACAAAAGCGTTAATTAAATTGTCGTCAATATCGGGCAAATCTACCCAAACACGGTTTTCAACAGGGCTGTCAAGCCTTTGGTATTCGTGCCAAACTTCTTGGCCTTGCTCGTTTGTATCCCTGTAATAAATTATGCTGGTGTAGGCTAAATCAAGTTGCTCTAAATCTAATAGGGCATCGTCGCCTGCGGTTGCCTCAACCAAATACATGCTAAGCATAACAGCAACGGTAGAGCCGGCAATAATTCCAAGGCAAGCTATAACCACAAGAAATTTTACAAAAAACAAAAGGATGGAAACAAATATATTTCTTTTCTTTTTAGCTGCCTTTTTGTTGGTAGTTTTTTTAGCCCTTGAGGTGCTCGGCTTTTTTGCCGGCATATTAGAGCTGTTTTGCGTATTTCTATTTTCTATTTTAATCGCCTCCGTGTGAATAGATTTAAAAATTATAGTATATTTTGTTAAGTTTTGTAGTAAATGTGCGTAACCTATGCTTAAATTACTTTCATGCATTTTTAAAAATTAGAAAGTTAAAAATAATCTGCAAAGCATTATTATAACATATGTTTTGAAATTTGAATATACTAAAATGAAAAAATTTAATTATATTGTATATTATACTGTATATTAGCCCAAATTATGCTCATAATGCAAGAAGAGGTGAAACTTATGCAAAAACATTGGATATTAATACCATTTGCCGCTGTTGCAACCATAGTTTTAACAATGCTTGTTTACACATTTTTTTTTCCAAGGCCGGTATATGAACCGGTTTATGTAATTAGCGAGCTTAACGGCCAAGTTGTGCTCTACGAAAAAGGTAGCACAGAGCCGCTTTTTCACTATGAAATATACACAGTACTTTTGCCGAAAACCGATGTTGCAGCACTTGAAGATGGCATAGAAGTTAGTGATTATGCCTCGGCGCAAAAAATATTAGAGGATTTTGGGCTTTGATGTTTTAACGGCTTACCAAATTAAAATATCAGCCTCTGCCGTCGGGTAAAATCTCTGTCCAATAGCCGTCGGGGTCTTGAATAAAATAAATGCCCATAGCATCGTTCTCATAGCAAACACAGCCCATTTCTTTGTGCAGGGCAAGTGCGGCGTCATAGTCTTTGGTGCTAAGTGCAAGGTGAATTTCGTTCTCGCCCAAATTATAAGCCTGTGGGTGGGCTTTAAGCCATGTCAATTCAAGTTTGTGTTGTGTGTTGCCGTCGCTTAAATAAACGATGGTGAAATCGTCTTTATCTATGCGTTTAACCGGCTTTAAATTCAAAGCCTTTTCGTAAAAGTCTAAACTTTTTTGCAAATTGGCAACGTTAATGTTGTTGTGTTTAAAAGTAAATTCCATAATAATCTCCATTCTGTGGCGGCACGCCTTTAGATAAACGATTAGCGTGATTTATCACGCTAATTTCGCTTTATGCTTACGCTAAATTTGTGTGAATTATGTGTATTTTTAATGCTAAAATAATTCTTTATATAATAGTATACTGGTTTTCACATTTATAAACAAGATAAAATTTATTACAAAACACTACAAATTTTCATAAATTTATGTTAATATATTACAATGAAATGTAATTTTTAGCAAATGTATTATATAAAAGCGAGAGGAGTTTTAAATTGCAAGAGCTTATATATCCTTTTGACGGTGCGTATATCCTGCAAAAAAAGCGCAGTTTAAAGCGTGAATTACTGAAAAATGAAAATTTTATAAGCAAAAAAATTGCTATAATGAGCGGCTCTACAATAGGCGATATAAAGAATATTTTAGAGTTGTTTTTGCTTAACCACGGCATTAAACCCGAATTTTACGAGGGCGGCTATGAGCTTTATTACGAAAACTTGGTTTTTGATGACGGCAGTTTAAAAGCGTTTGCGCCCGATATAATTTACATACACACAAACGTGCACAATCTAAAAACGCTGCCGAATATAAACGACACTGAAGAGGAAGTTAGCGAGCTTTTAAGCAACACTTTTTCACGCTTTAAGCATATGTGGCAGGCGGCATTAAAATTTAATTGCCCAATTATTCAGAACAATTTCGAGCCTTTGTCCTACCGTGTTTTGGGCAACAGCGACGCTGTTTTGCCGCAGGGCGCACTTCGTTTTGTTAACATGTTAAATGCAAAACTTGCCGATTACGCCAAAGAAACGCCCGGCTTTTACATAAATGATATAAATTATTTAGCCTCGTGCATAGGGCTTGATAACTGGTATAACGAGAGCGTTTACTACGCCTATAAATACACGGTTAACACCCCATATATTGCAGATTTATGCCATAATATCGCCAATATTATTAAGAGCATTTACGGCAAAAATAAAAAGGGCATTGTGCTGGATTTAGACAACACCCTTTGGGGCGGTGTTATAGGTGATGATGGCGCACAGGGCATAAAAATAGGCAAAGAGAACCCTGAGGGGCTTGCGTACAGTGAATTTCAAGAGTATGTAAAGCGTGTTTCACAGCTTGGCGTTATGCTTCATGTTTGCAGTAAAAACGAGGAAGAAACAGCACTTTCGGGCTTTGAGCGAAAAGAAAGCGTGCTGAAAAGGGAAGATTTTCTTTGCTTTAAAGCAAATTGGCAACCTAAGCATTTAAACATTGAGGACATTGCAAAAGAAGTTAATGTGGGTGCCGATAGCTTTGTGTTTGCAGACGATAACCCCGCGGAGAGAGAAATTGTTAAAACGCATATTAAAGGCATAGCCGTGCCCGAGATGATTGCGCCCGAGCACTATATAAAAACGCTGGATAGGCAAGGCTATTTTGAAATAACAAGCCTTTCGCAAGACGATAAAAAGCGCACACAAATGTATAAGCAAAACTTGCAAAGGGCGGCTGCGCAAAGCGAGGAGAGCTTTGGGGATTATGCGCAATATTTAAAAAACCTTGATATGTTTGCGGATATTAAACCGTTTAGTGCACAGCACTCAGAGCGTATAACACAGCTTATAAATAAAACAAACCAGTTTAATTTAACCACTCGACGCTACACGCCCGAAGAAGTGAGCTTGTTAATAGATAACAAAGAGCATATCAGCCTATATGCAAGCCTTGAGGATAAATTTGGCGATAATGGCATTGTAAGCGCTTTTGTTGCACAAATAAAAGGCGATACAGCGCACATTGTTCTATGGGTTATGAGTTGCCGTGTGTTTAAAAGGCATTTGGAATATGCGCTTTTTGATGAATTTATAGCTATGTGCAAAAAAGCGGGCATTAAAACAATTAAAGGCAGTTTTTACAAAAGCGCAAAAAACTTGCCCGTTAATGAATTTTATGATAGTATAGGCTTTGAAAAAACCGCACAAAATGAAAACGGCGATAAAGAATATGTTTTGAAATTAGCGGATTATAAAAACTTGAATGAAGTTATTAAAGTTAACAATAAGGAGTAATAAAAATGGACATGCAACAGGTTTTAAACGACGTACAACAAATTTTCAGGGATAATTTCGACGATGATGAATTAATAATTACACATAGCACAAATGCTGAAGATATTGAAGATTGGGACAGCTTAGAGCAAATTAATTTGCTTACGGCTATGGAAAAAAAGTTCGAGCTTAAATTTAAACTTGAAGATGTGCGCAACCTTGAAAATGTTGGCGATTTATTAAATTTGATAGAGCGATTAAAAGGGTAGTTTTAGTGAGTTTGTGCTTATAAGGCATATTCAAATTAGTTTTAACGGCTAAAAGCGTAGTGCAAAAGCATTGTGTGCTATTTTTCAACGCATTAACAAAACACACGCATTAATTTAAGGGATGATGAAATTGAATAATTATAAATTCAGCGATATTTATGTGGGCTTAAAAGCCGAGTTTAAAAGCGAGATAACACAGGAAAAAATGAAGGCTTTTTATGATGTAACTAAAGATTGCAGCCCCATACATATTGACGAAAACTATGCAAAACAGCGTGGCTTTAAGGGCAGGGTTGTTTACGGCATGCTCAGCGCAAGCCTTTTTTCAACACTTGCCGGTGTTTATATTCCGGGCGAGCACTGCCTTTTGCACAGCGTTGAAAGCAAATTTGCAAAGCCTGTTTTTATAGGCGATGTGCTTACGGTTAAGGGCGAAGTTACAGAAATTAACGAAACATTTAAAACAATAACAATAAAAGCGCAAATTGTAAACGAAAACAATGTGAAAGTTACACGTGGCATAATAAAAGCGAGCGTTGCAATTTAACTTTGCTTTTAAAAAAGTGAAAAGGAACGGCTGTTATGAACACTGAAAAAAACATATATTTAATAACGGGCGCAAGCAGTGATGTTGGCACGGCGCTTATTGAATATTTATACAAGCAAGGCGATATTTTTATTGCGCAAGGCAGTAAAGATTTGCATAAACTTGCGCATTTAAAGCAAAAATTAGGCGATGCTTTAATTACTTATGATGTTGATTTAACAGATGAAAAGGAAATTGAAGAGTTTATAAATAATGTGTTGAACAGCGAAAATGTGCCCACACATATAGTTCATTTGCCTGCGCTTAGGGTTATAAACGCAAAATTTAAAAAATTTGACGAGCAGCGTTTTGCACTGGATATGAATGTTCAAGTTAGCAGTGCCGTGCAAATTTGCAAGGCATTTTTGCCGCTAATGGCTAAGGCGAAAAAAGGCCGTGTGCTTTTTATGCTAACTTCCTATTTAATGGGCGCACCGCCAAAAAACACAGCGGCTTACATAATGGCAAAAAGTGCCCTGCAAGGCCTTGCAAAAAGCCTTGCCGCAGATTATGCAAGCTTTGGCATAACGGTTAACAGCGTTATGCCCAGCATGATGCAAACATCTTTTTTGGAGGATACGAGCGATTTAATTGTGCAAGCTGCTGCCCAGGCGCACCCGTTAAAGCGCAACGCAACTGTGCAAGATGTTGTGCCGGCAATGGCGTTTTTGCTAAGTGAGCAAGCAAGCTTTATAACAGGCGTTAGCCTGCCCATAACAGGGGGTAGCGCCATATTATGAGCGTTGAATTTTTGCTTTGCAGCGCAAAAGATGAAAACAGAATTAAAAAATTTATGGACGAGCATTGGGGCGAAAAGCACGAGCTTTTGCACAATGACGATTTTTTGAATTTTTACTATAAAGCTAAAAACAGCCAGCAATTGCAATTTGCAATTGCGTGCGAGAGCGATGAAATTTTAGCTGTTGCGGGTTATATTTTTGCGAATAACAGCAATGAAAATATGCATTTATGGGTTTCTATATGGTGCGCAAAAAAAGGCAAAAACGGCATTGGCTTAGAACTTATGAACGCACTGCCAAAACTTACGGGTGCAAGTGTTATAGCGTGCAATAATATCCGCAAAAACACTATGCCGTTTTATAATTTTCTTGGGTATAAAACAGGGCGCTTGCCGCATTATTACAGGCTTTCAAAGCGCAGTGCCTACAAAATTGCAAAGGTTAAAAGTGCGCAAATTTTGCCCTATAAAAACGGCAATGCAACTTTCAAACTGCTTGAAAACGAAACAGATTTGCAAAGCGAATTTGCGTTTTTGGATGAAGTGGATTTTCATGTACCTAAAAAAGATTTATGGTATATCAAGCGCAGATATTTTAATTATCCGCACCAAAAGCACGAGGTTTACGGTGTTTTTATAAACGGCACTGCAAAGGCGCTTTTTGTTATGCGTACTGTTTTGGTGCAAAACATAAATGTGCTTAGAATAGTAGATTTTATAGGCAGTGAGGAAAGTTTTTGCGAGTGCGGCAATGCAATTGATGCGCTGATGAAAGAGAAAAACGCAGAATATGCCGATTGCTATTGCTTTGGCATAAATGAAAGTGCATTTGAGCAAATTGGCTTTAGCCAACGAGGCGAGAGCGATGAAATAATAATTCCAAATTATTTAAACCCACCGGTATGCGAGAATACAGAGTATTATTTTTTCACAAGTAATGCACATAATTTCACAATGTTTAAAGCCGATGGCGACCAAGACAGGCCGAGGTTAAACATAGAATAAAAGCAAAATATAGGGGCTAACTTGTGTAGGAGAATTTCTGTGGGTTTTGGGCGGAGTGCAAGTTTGCCCCTAAAATTTTTGTGCAAGAAGTTCACAGAGTTGTTTACAGCACTAAAATTCTAAAACAAAAAAGTGCGGCAAAGTGCGCCAAACAATAAAAAACTTTAAATTTACCTTTTAATTTTCACATTTTATACATATAGCTGTTATATTATAATTGTAGTGTTAATATTAAAAGTGTTCTTAGCCGTTAGGATTACTCACTAACAGCTATGCACAAAAATAAAAGAGGTATAAAATGGTTACAATTTTAATTGCAGACGACGAACCGTTGATAAGAGAGCTTTTGAAAGAGCACTTAACCCATGCCGGTTTTATGTGCAAAGAGGCCTCGGACGGCAATATTGCGTTGAACATGCTTAGCGCCGGCGGAATAGACCTTGTGCTTTTGGATATTATGATGCCCTTTGTAGACGGCATGCGGGTTTTAAACGAAATGCGTGCCCAAAAAAGCGCTGTGCCCGTTATAATGCTTACAGCACGTGGCGAAGAGTATGATAAACTTGCAGGGCTTGAGGGCGGCGCCGACGATTATGTTGTGAAGCCTTTTTCACCAAGAGAGCTTGTGGCGCGTGTTAAGGCTGTTTTGGCGCGCACTATTCCAAAAGAGCAAGCCGAAAGCGCAAGTTTTGTTTTTGGCGGCCTTGTTATAGATAGCGCATCTCGCACCGTTAAAACAGATGGCAAGGATATACCCTTAACACCTAAAGAGTTTGAATTGCTGTTGTTTTTGGCTTCAAATAAAGGCATTGCATACAGCCGTGAAAAAATATTGGAGCGCGTATGGAATTACGACTATTTCGGTGAAGACCGCACAGTGGATACACATATTAAAATGCTTCGTGGGCACCTTGGGAAATACCGTAACCACATAGCCACTGTTTGGGGCATTGGTTATAAGTTTGATGCGGAGGCAAGCAAATGAGCTTTTTCGCAAAAAAGGCTAAAGGCGAAAAAAAAGGCAGCATACGCCGCCGTTTAATTATATATACAATTTTGCTGTTTGCGCTTGTAATAGCACTTTTTTGGGTTATAAATGTTCAATTGTTAGAGCCGTTTTACAATTTGAATATTGAAAATTCCCTAAAAGAAACCGCAGATAAATATGCAGGAGTAATTGAAAGGTACGGCGATATAGAAGATGCAACTGCGCCAGATGGTATTAATGCGCAATTTTATGATGAAATAAATTTAATTGCGATGCACGATGAAAATTTGAGCGGAAAGTGCATGGATATAGCAAACAGCAGTGGCATAAACATTTTGCACATGCACCAAATGGCGAGCGAATGCCTTTTGCACCCCACTAAAGATAGCATGTTTGGCGATTGGCGTGATGAGGATTGGAACACAAACAGCACAATAGCACTGCGCCTTTTAACAATGGAAAACGGCGAGCTGAATGTTACAGTGAACGAGGGAGAAAACAGACAGCGTGTTGTGGGGCAAACCGTTGGCAACTATGTCATTTTGGTTAGCACAGATTTACAGCGCATAGATGAAGCTACATCAATTTTGCAAACACAAATGCCTGTAATTGCAATTTTTGTTCTTTTAATAGGTATAATAGCCGCCTATATATTCTCTCACAGCATGGCAAAGCCAATAACAGATATTTCAGTTGCGGCACGCAAAATGGCAAGCGGAGATTATTCGGCAAGGGTGCAAAAACCTATAAGTGGAGAAATAGGCACACTTGCGCAAGATTTTAACACTATGGCAAACGAAGTGCAGCGCACAAGCGCCTTGCAAAACGATTTGCTTGCCAATATAAGCCACGACTTGCGCACGCCTTTAACTTTAATTAAAGGCTATGCAGAAACCGTGAGGGATTTAACGGGCGAAAACAAGCAAAAGCGCAATGAGCAACTTAATATAATTATGGACGAGAGCGATAGGTTATCGGGCCTTGTTTCAAATGTGCTGGAGCTAAGCAAATTCAGCAGTAACACGCAACAGATGCACTTGGTGAAATTTGATTTGGCACAGCTTTGCGAAGAAGCCGCAAGTGTTTATGAAGATATATGCACGAAAAGCGGTTATAATTTGCAGGTTAATACGCAAGGTGTGTGTGAAGTGGTGGCAGACCCCGAACAGCTTAGCAGGGCACTTCATAATCTGCTTTCAAACGCACTGCGCCACGTGGGCGAAGACGGCTTTATAGGAATTGAGTGCATTAAGCTGCCCGATAGGTTGAGGGTTTCGGTTATAGACCATGGCGAGGGCATACCCGAGCACGAACTGCCACATATATTTGATAGGTATTACAGAACGAGGGCAAGCTCGGGCAAAGTGGGCACAGGGCTTGGGCTTAGCATAACAAAGGCAATTTTACAAAACCACGGCTTCAACTACGGCGTTTTAAGCGAGGTTGGCAAAGGCAGTGAGTTTTATTTTGAAGTTGAGTTTAAAAAATAGGGCGCTTAGCCGTTAAGGGTTAATTCGAGTTTATGTTATTTCCTATATAATAAAAAAGCTAAGGGGCAGTTTTAAAAGAACTGTCCCTTAGTTTCATATAATATATAATTTAGTTCATTAAGAATGGCAATAGGTAAAGCTGTTGTTTCCATTCATGTTGCAACAAAAAACGCTGCTGTGTTAATTGTCATTTCGAGCGCAGTCGATAAGCACCGCAGTGCAATGCAAGTGAGCAACCGCTGCGTAGCAGCGGCACTTAGCGAACTGTAGAAATCCGTTTATAAACATTTTACGCCGCAAAATCGTAATCTTTTTCGGGCATAATGTTAAACTCACCGTTTTCAATGCTCAGCACTATATTGCCGTTAACATTTGTGCCGTAAACTGCCGCATTAACACTTTCAAATGCAATAAGCGCCTCTTCGTGCGGGTGGCCATAACTGTTTTCAAGCCCACAGCTCACCGCCACAAATTCGGGGGTTATCACCTGCAAAAACTCTATGCTGTTAGAGGTTTTCGAACCGTGATGAGCCGCTTTATAAATATTTGCTCTTACATCAACACTGTTTTCAAGCATCTCATCAATTTGCTCTTGCTCAGCGTCACCGCAGGATAAAAAGCGCACATCGCCTATTTCAAAAGCGGTTACTATAGATGTGTTATTTGCGTTATCGTAATCTGTTTGTCCTGCGTGAAGAACTTCTATTTCACCATCGCCCAGGCTGAACACCTCGCCTATTTTGGGCGATTTATCGGGAATTCCTGAAATGTCTATATATTCAAGCGTTCTTAAAACCGTCACATTATCGGGACGTCCCGCTTTTTCGTAATCAAACATCCACACTTCGCCTATTTCAAAACTTTGCATCACATCCACTGCGCCGCCAATGTGGTCTGCGTGGTGGTGTGTTAAAATAAGCAAATCTATTTGCGTTACATTTTCGCTTTGCAAATATAAAATAAGCTCATCTGCATCTGCCGTGCCGGTGTCTATAAGGCAAAATTCGCCGTCTTGCTCAATAAGTGTGGCATCTGCTTGGCCAACGTCAATAAAATGTATGCTTGTGTCGTGTTCGTAGGCAGTGGGTGTTAAGCTCTCAATAATTTGGCGTGCTAAATTGTAGTTAAATTCATTTTTGTAAAAGAAAATTGATATTATGCCAAGAGGTAAAACAATAAAAAGTGTAAACAAAACTTCGTAATTTAAGAATTTTTTTGCTGTTTTGCGAATTGCTTGTTTGCGCTTTTTGTGTTTTGCCATGTTTTTGCTCCTTTGCTGTTTTTTTGCCGTTTGCCGGCCGTTTGCGTTTTTTTGCTTTTTGTGCCGGTGGGCGAATTGCGCTGTGTGCCGTTTAACGGCGCTTTTTTGCCGTTGATATTTAACGGTTCGCTATTGCTTTTTTTGGCAGATTTGCCAAAAAACAGCATATATAAATCTTGCCTGTTTGTAAGGCGCAAAGCCTTTTCAACCCTATGTTTGTGCTTAATATTGTAATATTGAAGCAAAGCGCGTTGCATAGCTTTTTCTTCGGAAGTTTTGGCAACATAAACAGGTTTTAGCGTGTAAGGGTCAAGCTCTGTGTAATACATGCATGTGGATATTGTGCCGGGTGTTGGGTAAAAATCTTGCACTTGCTCGGGGCGCATATTGTTTTTATAAAGGTACTCTGCCATCATAACAGCATCTTTCAATGTGCAAGCAGGGTGGCTGCTCATCAAATAGGGCACTAAATATTGTTTTTTGCCTATTTTCTTGCTGTAATCGTAGAATTTTTTTGCAAATTTATCAAAAACGTCAATGCTTGGCTTGCCCATTGCCGCTAAAGTTCTTGGCGCACAGTGCTCGGGCGCAACTTTTAGCTGGCCGCTCACATGGTGCTGCACAAGCTCTTTAAAAAAGCTATCATCTTTATCGCACAGCAAATAATCATAGCGGATACCACTGCGTATAAACACTTTTGTAACTTTAGGCAACTGCCTTATCTGCCTTAATATTTGCAGATATTCGCTGTGGCTTGCCTGCAAACTTTTGCAAGGCTTTGGCGAAAGGCAAAACTGGCCACCTTTGCACATGCCAAGTTTTGCTTGTTTTTTACAGCTGTCGTTTCTGAAATTGGCGGTGGGGCCGCCAACATCGTGAATATAGCCTTTGAAATTGGGCGAGTTTGATATATGCTCTGCCTCGCTTACAACACTTTGCACGCTTCGGCTTGTAACCCTTGTGCCCTGGTGCATTTGAATTGCGCAGAAATTACATGCGCCAAAACAGCCTCTGTTTTGTATAATTGAAAATTCAACCTCTTTAATTGCGGGCACACCGCCCTGTATTTCGTAACTTGGGTGATATGTGCGTATAAAAGGCAGTGAATAAACAAAGTCAAGCTCGCTTTGTGTTAGCGCATTTGCCGGAATGTTTTGCACAAGGTATTGTTCCGCTTGCTTTTGAACAATTGCACGCCCTTTTACAACATCTTGGTTATCCGCTTGCAAAACGCAAGATTTCGCATAGGCTGTTTTGTCTGTGCTAACTTTGTGAAAAGAGCCACAGCGCACGTGGTTTTCTGGCAGTTCGTCAAAATTGCACATAAAGCATGTGCCCTTTACATCTGTTATATCGCCAATTGCCTCGCCGTTAGCAAGGCGCCTTGCTATTTCTTTTGTTTGGTGCTCGCCCATGCCAAAACTAAGCAAATCTGCACTGCTATCTTGCAAAACAGACGGCAGAACTTTATCTTCCCAGTAATCGTAGTGCGCAAAGCGGCGAAGTGATGCCTCTAAACCGCCTATTATAATGGGCGAGTTTGGATAAGCCTGCTTTGCCAATTTAGCGTAAACGCTAACGCATCTGTCTGGCCTTTTGCCCGTTTTACCGCCCGGGGTGTATTCATCTGTTTTGCGGCGCACTTTCGCAACACTGTAATGTGCCACCATGCTATCCACATTGCCGCCGCCTATAAAAAAGCCGTAGCGTGGCTTGCCAAACTCTGTAAAGCCGTTTTGCTTTGCAAAGGCATCTTCAAAATTGGGCTGGGCCAAAATGCCCACACGGTAGCCCTCGCTCTGCAAAAGCCTTGATATAATTGCACAGCCGAAACTTGGGTGGTCTACATAAGCGTCGCCCGTAACCACAATAAAATCAACATATTGCCAGCCGTTTTCAAGCATATCTTCACGGCACAGCGGCAAAAAATTGTTTAGCATAATTATAGTCCTTTTTGTAGTTTAAAGAAAAGTATTAATTCTATGGGTTAAGCGTAAATGCAATTCAAATAAGTTCAATATAAAGCAAAGTTAAATGCTAAACGCCAAAGAACGAATTCCTCTCTTCGCTCGGAATGACAAGCTGCAAGCGGCTTTGCTCGGAATGACAAGCTGCAAGCGGCTTCGCTCGGAATAACAAGTGGTGAAAATTGTCCGTTTAAACCGAAATGGGGTCAAGGATTATCCTCTTTATTCATGCTCATCTCAATCCACTGCTGGCGCGAAATTAAAATTTGCCTTGGTTTTGCACCCTCCGAAGGCCCGATAATGCCCGCTTGCTCTATTTCGTCCATAATGCGTGCGGCGCGTGCATAGCCCAATTTGCAGCGCCTTTGAAGTAAGCTTGTGCTCGCTTGCCCTGCGTCCAATATAACTTCAACCGCGGTTTTAAACATTGGGTCTTCGCTGTCATCATCGTCACGGGTGCCGGCAGTGCCTTTTGTTTCAACCGCTCTTTTTTCCATGTCGGCAATCATGTCTTCGTTGTAATCGCTATCGCTGTTATTTTTCAAAAAGTCTATAACACTGCGTATTTCACTTGATTGTATATAGGCGCCCTGAACACGCACAGGTTTGTTTGTTCCCACAGGCATATAAAGCATATCGCCGTTGCCAAGCAGTTTTTCGGCGCCGCCCATATCTAAAATTGTTCGGCTATCTATTTGGCTCATAACCGAAAGCCCTATGCGGCTTGGGATATTTGCCTTTATAAGCCCTGTGATAACATCAACCGATGGCCTTTGTGTGGCTATAATTAAATGCATACCTGCCGCCCTCGCTTTTTGTGCAATGCGGCATATATATTCTTCCACCTCTTTGCTGGCAACCATCATTAAATCTGCAAGTTCGTCTATAACAATAACAATATAAGGCAGTTTTTCAAGCTCGTCGTTTTCCTGTGCCAATAAATTATATTCCTCAATATTGGGTACGCCGTTTTGTGCAAGCAGTAAATAGCGCTTTTCCATCTCTGCAACGGCACTGCCCAAAGCGCCTGCCGCTTTTCTTGGCTCTGTTACAACAGGCATAAGAAGATGCGGTATACCGTTGTATTGCGCAAATTCAACCATTTTTGGGTCTATTAATATAAGGCGCATGGTCTCGGGTGCACAGCGGTATAAAAAGCTCATAATAATGGCATTCGTGCAAACAGATTTACCACTGCCTGTTGTGCCCGCAATTAGTAAATGCGGCATTTTTGCAAGGTTGCCCACTATAACTTGCCCTGCAATATCTTTGCCCACAGCAAAAGTTAAAGGCTCTGTTTTTTGCGTGTAATGCCTATCTTCTAAAATGCTTCTGAAATTCACAGCCGTGCGCTTTTCGTTGGGTATCTCAATGCCCACTGCGGCTTTGCCCGGTATGGGTGCTTCAATTCTAACACCCATTGTGGCAAGGTTAAGCGCTATATCATCGCTAAGGCCTGTTATGCGGCTTATTTTAACGCCTGCAAGCGGTTGCAGTTCATACCTTGTAACGCTGGGGCCACGGCTTATATCTAATATTTTTGTTTGCACACCGAAACTTGCAAGCGTTTTAACAAGCAAATCGCCTTTATATGTAAGCTCTGCGTGTATATTATCGTCGTTAGATTTCGGCTGTTTTTGAAAGAGTTTTAATGGCGGAAAAACATATTTGCCTATTTGAACATTGCCCATAATTTGCATATCGCTTACCATTTCGTCTTTGGCGTTATTTATAGCTTTTTGCGCCATAAGCTCAAGAGTATCGCCAACAACATATTCCGAAGCCTTGGGCTCGCTTGCATTTGGCAAAGCACTGTTTGTTTGTGTTTTTGGCGCAGTGTAAGAAATTATACTGCCGAATTCATAATCGTCTTTCATATAGCCTGCACGCTCTTGCGAAGTGGGCGTTGCGTTTGGGTCAATTCCAAAAGTGCCACCGGGGCCTATGTAAACTTCATCTTCTGTTAAAACATTAAGCGTAACGCTTGGCACAGGGCTGATGTCAATATCTATATTCGCCTTTGACGCATTGTTCTGTGTGCTTTGGCTTAGCGCACTTTCGCCAAAAGTTGTTTTGCTGTTAACTATGTTCATAACTTCACTGTTTGCATTTTCATGGTGCTGTGAATTTTCCAAAACTTGCCTTTGCTCAAATTGCTCTTGCTTTTTTAATTGCAGTTCTTCTTGCTTTGCTTTGCGCTGCTGCGCTTGCTCTTGCATTTTTAAATTGCGCTGTTCAATGCGGTTTTTATTTGTTTTGTCTATATAGTCTATAGAATTTTTCATGCGCTTTGCATTATTGGCGGTGAAATTAAAAATTTCAGCAGGCGTAATTGCAAATATAATCATAGCTATAACAATTATGGCAATAACAAAAACAATATTGGCGGCAGGCCTTGCAAATAAAAGCAATAGTGGCCAGCCAATAACTGCGCCCAGAACGCCCGGGCCAATGCCCCAACCGTTACTGCTCACGGTGAAAAGATGCTGTATTCCGCTTGTGAATGTGTATGAATTTATATCTATGTCGCTAAAAATTAAAAATGCCGCACTTACAACAATTATTACTACAGAGCATTTTATAATTTTAGATATAAAGTTTTTCCCAAGTGCCATAACTGTGGCGATGTAAAGAATAAAAGGCGCAAGAAAATAAGCACTTGCACCAAACACACCAAAAAGTATATTTTGGCGCAAAAATGTCCATACAGAGGCACCCTCTATAAAAGTTAAAGCAAGCAAAAATATGCCTATGCCAAAAAGCAATATGCTTATTTTAGCCAATTGAGAAAGCGCTTTTTTACCGTTTTTTTTATTGCCGCCACCGCTGTTACGGGCTGTGCTTTTAGTTGTTTTTCTTGTTGCCATCGCTATGTATTTCCTTTGTTTTTATAAATATAAATTTAATTATATAATAGCATATTTTAAGCATTTTGTAAATGCAAACAGTTTTATAAAAGGCAAGGGCAGCCTTTAAGTGGCCGCCCTCAATTTATTGTAAAAGGTGCACATTTACTCGTCGAATAAAAGCCTGTAAACTTCGAAGTTTTCACTTTTGCCCTTCAGTTTTATATTTGGTATTAATTGCGTTTCATACACGCCTTTTAAATTATCCGCCATTGCTTTGTTTATATAAATTTGCCCGCCGGGCACAGCGCCCTCAAGCCTTGAAGCGGTGTTTACGGTGTCGCCTATCACGGTGAAATCAAGCCTTTTACCGCCGCCGATATTTCCAACAACCGCATTGCCAAACGCTATGCCAATGCCAACTTCAATGTCAACGCCAAGGTTTTCTTTAAAGCGTTTGGATACAATTTTAGTTTGCTTTAAAATATTAATGGCGGTTAACGCTGCCCTTTGGCAGCTGTCTTCTTGGGCAAGGGGTGCGCCCCAAAACGCCATAATGCAATCGCCAATAAACTTGTCTAAAGTGCCCTCACTTTCAAAAACGCACTCGCTGAACATGGATAAATAGTTGTTTACAATTTCAACGGATTTTTTCGGCGCAAGTTTTTCGGTAAGCGAAGTAAATTCCCTTATATCCGCAAACATAACCGAAATGTCAACAAGCCTGCCGCCTAACTGGTTTATATTTTTGTTGTCGCTAAGCAGTTCTTTAACAACTTGCGGAGCAACATACCTTTCAAAAGTTCTTGCAACTTTTGCTTTTTCGATGGATATAAATGTATAGTTAATGCCCACAAAAACAACAAAAACCACAGTTGAAAAAAATGGGTAGTAAAACACTTGAAACATATAGCCGTAATCGAACAGTAGCAAGCAGGCCGCTACCCAAAAAGCATTGCTGAAAGCCAACACAATGACTGCATTTAAAAATTTGCGCCTGAAAATGTACAGTGCAAAAAGGAAAATGAGAATACAAGTTATTATACTTGTTAGCTCCAAAGGCACTTGGTATACGGTTTCTTGGTTTAAAAGTGCGGAAATTGCGTTGGCTTGGTATTCAACACCATACATTTTTTGTCCGCTTGAAATAGGGGTGTCGTAATTGTCCTGCAAGCCCACCGCATAAGGGCCTATCAGCACAATTTTGCCCTCGTAGTAAGAGGGGTCTATATCACCGTTTATCAAATCTAAAACAGATTGATTATCGTAATAACCGCCCGGAGCGGCTTGCTGAACAACATACCAGCGATGCCTTGAATCTGTTATGGGCGCTTGCAATTGGGCCGCATGGTTCACCGTCAAATAGTGCTGTGCAATAACCCTGCTGAAAGAGGGCACGCTAACACCATTTGGCAAATCTATTTGCCAAATAGAGTGGCGCAATATGCCGTCGGTGTCTATCATTGCGTTAACATGCCCTTGCATAACAAGCTCTGAGAGCTCGCTAAAAGGCGGCTCGAACTGCTCTACATGGTAAGCGTTTAAATGAAAATCATCATCGCTATCACTCATAAGTTCGGTTCCGAAAATGGCATGTGATGCCATAACCACATTGTTTGAATTGGCACATACCTCTAAAAGTTTAGCGTCGTTATCGCTCTCATCGGATAGCAATAAATCTATGCCTATAACTGCAGGTTTTTCAGCGTCGTTTTTATTAAGCGCAGAAATTGCATCGGCTAAAACATCTCTGTCCCATGGTAAATTGCCGTAAGTATCAAGTGCTCTGTCGTCTATGCCTATAATTACAATTCGGCTGTCGGGTGTGTGCGGGTTTTGATAAAAACTATCTGAAATTGTGTTTGCAAGTGGCAAGAAAATTTGCAAATAAATTGTAATATACACAAGAATTGCAACGGCTAAGGCCGCTGCAATTCGCAATAAAAAGTTTTTCATTTAAACACCTTTGTTAAAAAGAATTAGGCTTTAATCATCACCGTCATCGTCGTCACCGCCATCGTCGCCATCGTCGCCACCGTCATCGTCGCCATCGTCGTCATCGTCGTCAGTTGTGATTATCGGTTGAGTTGTTTGAGGGGGCAAAGGTGCCGGTGTAGTGGGCTGTGGTGTTGGAGCGGGAGTGTAAGAATCGGTTGTAGCTCCTGTGTTAGAGCCGGTGCCGCCTGTGTTGCCGTTTAAATTGCCGTCGTCATTCTCATCACCATCATCGTCATCATCGCCATCACTACTGTTGTTGCCGCCGCCGGTATTGTTGCTGCCGGTGGTGCTGTTTTCATCTTCTTCGTCATCATCATCACTGCTGTTGTTGCCGCTATTTGCACTTGTGCTGTTGTTTGTGTTATTGTTGCTGCCGGTGCCATTGCTGTTATCTGTTTCTTCGTCGTCTTCGTCTTTTTCATCTTCGTCTTCGTCGTCATCGTCATCGTCATCGTCATCGTCGTCGTCATCGCTTAAGCTGTCAATCATGTTTGATAAGCTGTTCACATCAATCGAACTACCTATCAATGCATTTGCAAAAATGTCATACAAACCTTCAGAATTTAGGCTTAATGCCACTTCTTTCAATAAACTTTCCTGTGAAATTGCATCTAATGCAAATTCGGGGAAACTTGAATTATGTACAACGTCAAATGTTACATTTTGAGTGTTGCTTAACTGGTTGGTTGTAATATTTGCCACATCGCCGGGTTTAAGCATATAGAGTACATATTTATTAATAGAGGGAAGTGTTGTGAAATTTTCCGTAAAACCTGTAAACTGCGTTATAGTAACGCCTTTTGTGCTTGTTGTAATTGTTCCGCTTGTTCCCCTAATACTTGTTACAGTTGTGGAAGTTGCAATTTCAAAAAGTTCGTTTTCTGCAAGGGGCGTTGAAACACTGTAAAACAAGCTGCCGCTTATTAGCTCAATTGAAATTTCTTCACCGCTTTTAACAATTTTGCATTTGCTTTGCTTGTCCAATTTCACAACTTTGCTGCTGTCTAAATCAAGGTACACATAGCTATCTGTTCCGGTTGCTATTGTATAACCTGAATAAACCTTCATGTCTTGTGAAAGCTCAATAATTTCATTTGCTTCATTGTAAACGGTGATATCGCCGTTTATTTGTGCCGCCCTGATAACAGCAGCGGTGAGATTAGACTCGCTATACCCCACAAACGCAAAAGCGCAAATGATAATAACAATTATTGATGTTGTAATCGGCAGCATTTTTTTCATAATTTTCCTCGTTCTATTACATTGCTAAATTGATGGCGAATATTGTTTGTGTATTATATTAATACATGAAACTTTGAAATTATTGCAAGAAAAATAAAAAAACAAAAATTTTTTGTAATTAGTATTAAAGTTACATAAAGGTCACATTTTATGGAATTTTTAACTTGTGTATTAAATATACTATATAAATAAAGCTAAAGTCAATAAAAAAAACAAAAAAATTCGTGGAATTAACACATAAAACACACAGTTTTTTGATATTATAATTATATATCGACAAAAACGCTCAAAAAGTAAATGTTAAGTTACAATTTTGGTTTTTTGTTTTTGATGAAATTACACTTTTGAAATTTGTTGTAAAATAAGCTATATTACAAATTGAAATTTGTTTTGAAAAAAGATAGGCAAAAAAATAACGATGTTGCAACAAATTTAGTGTTTGCGCACAAAAATGCAATTTTGAAATAATTTTCAAAAAAATAATTGAATGGTGTTTTAGAAAAATTAATAAATGTGCGCAAAAAAAGCATTATAAAAACAGCGCAAATAAAATTGTTTTATGAGTTTGCATTTAATTGACATAATGATACCAATATGTTAAAATAACAGTAATAATCAGCGTTTTGAGCTTTGATGCAAACAAGAAATAGTTGTGTTTTTTAGTATGCTTGAATTATTAATGAAAAAATTCTTTTCGAATATGTTGAATTTACGTTTGATATTGCGTTGTTAGCGGAATTTACTTTTAAAAATATTAAGGTTGTGTTTTAATGCAAAATGAATCTATTAAAAGATATAGATTAGGCGATTTACTTGTATATAAAGAAATAATATCTGAAGACCAGCTAAAACAAGCGCTTGAACTGCAAAAGAAAATGCACCGTTGGCTGGGCGATTGCCTTATAGAGCTTGGCATGGTTACAGACGACGATATTGCTAATGTGCTGGAATTGCAGCTTGGTATTCCGCGCATAAATTTGCGTGGCGCAAGAATAGAACATGATATTATAAGTTTGGTTAACGGCAGTGTTTTGCGAAAACACAATGTGTTGCCTGTTAAATTGAGCGATGAAAACCCTAATGTTTTGATTTTGGCTATGTCTAACCCGCTTGATATGACAGCGCAAGATGATATTGCTATTATAACGAATAAGCTTATCGAGCCAAGAATTGCCACCATAGGCGAAATTAACAGCGTTTTAGATAAATATTTCGGAACAGGCGAGGCGATGAGCGTTGCCGAACAATATGTTAAAGAGCGCGAAGAGCAAATTTTGCAAGAGCAAGAAGAGCAAGACAGCACAGAGCAAGAGCTTGAAAGTGCGCCTATTGTTCAATTAGTGCGAAGTGTTATAGAGCAGGCTGTTCGCCAGCGTGCAAGTGATATTCACTTTGATGCGCTTGAAAAACAAGTGCGTGTAAGATACAGGGTGGACGGTGTTTTAACCGAAAAAATGCTTTACGATTTAAACTTGTTGCCGGCGCTTACAACTCGTATAAAAATTATGAGCGGCATGGATATTTCAGAGCGCCGCCGCCCACAAGACGGCAGGTTTAGCATAAATATCGACAGAAACGAATACGATATGCGTGTGGCTATTATTCCTACTGCTTACGGTGAAAAAATAGTTATGCGTATATCCTCTAAAACAGGAATATTGCGCGATAAAACCCAACTTGGCATGGAGGATTACGAGCTTAAAACCTTCGACAGTATTTTGTCCAGGCCAAACGGCATTATTTTGGCAACGGGCCCAACTGGTAGCGGCAAAAGCACCACGCTTTACGCTGCGCTGACAGCGCTTAATAAAGAAGAGAGCAATATTGTTACAATTGAAGACCCGATAGAGGCTAATATTGCGGGCGTTAACCAAGTTCAGGTGAACAATAAGGCAGATTTAACTTTCGCAAACTCCTTGCGCAGTATTTTAAGGCACGATCCGGACATTATAATGATTGGTGAAATTCGTGATAGAGAAACGGCAACAATTGCTGTACAAGCCTCTATAACAGGGCACTTGGTTGTTAGCACATTGCACACAAACAACAGTGCGGCAACTATAACAAGGTTGCTTGAAATGGGCGTTGAAGAGTATTTGCTTGCAGATTCTATTGTGGGCATTATTGCTCAAAGGCTTGTAAGGCGCCTGTGCAATTCTTGCAAAAAGCCAAGGGAGGCAACAATTCCCGAAAAAGAGCTTATGCGTATTCCCTCGGATAAAAACATTAAAGTTTTCGATGCCGTGGGTTGCCATTATTGCAATAACACAGGTTATTACGAGCGAATTGGCGTTTATGAGATTTTGGAGATGACACCGGAGATTAGGCGTGGCATTTTAACACATAAATCCACAGAGGAAATAAAAGATATAGCGGTTAAAAATGGCATGAGAACGCTGTTTACAGGCGCATCGCTCTTGGTGCTTAAAGGCATTACAACTTTTGATGAATTATTAAAAGTTTCGTTCGATAGCTGATTTTTATTTGTAAGGGAGCAATTATGTATAAACTACAAGAGCTTTTGGCAATGGCATCTCATAGAGGCGCCTCAGATTTACACATAAGTGCAGGTTTGCCGCCCATGATTCGCTTAAACGGCAAACTTATGCCTTTGGTTGAAGGCACTTTAACGCCAAATGATACAAGTGGCCTTGTTAAAGATGTTATTTCACCTTTGCATTACACAACTTTAAAAGAAAAAGGTGAGGTAGACTTTGCCTATGCCATTGAAAATGCAGGGCGCTTTAGGGTGAATGTGTTTATGCAAAATTTAACACATGCAATTGTAGCACGTATGTTAAACACACAAATTCCAACACCGTCGCAACTTAATTTGCCAAGCGCAATTATAAATATGTGCGATAAAAGGCGAGGGCTTGTGCTTGTAACAGGGCCTACAGGTAGCGGAAAATCCACAACGCTTGCAAGCCTTATAAACGAGATTAATCAGCGTTACAACAGGCATATTATAACGATGGAAGACCCAATAGAGTATAGGCACACACACAACCGCTCTATTGTTAACCAACGTGAGCTTGGCGGCGACACGCAAAGTTTTCCCAATGCACTTAGGGCGGCCCTTAGGCAAGACCCTGACGTTATCTTGGTTGGCGAGATGCGCGACCTTGAAACAATTTCCATTGCGGTTACCGCGGCTGAAACAGGGCACTTGGTTTTTTCAACTTTGCACACAATAGGAGCGGCAAATACTATCGACCGTATTATAGACGTTTTCCCACCGCACCAACAACAGCAAATTCGCACACAGCTTGCCGAAGTTGTGGAGTGTGTGGTTTCACAGCAACTTATGCCACTTGCAAGCGGAAAAGGGCGTACAGCTGCATTTGAAGTTATGGTGGCGAACAGCGCAATTCGTGCCAATATCCGCGAGGGCAAAACATATCAAATTCCGTCCACAATGCAAACAAATGCGAAATTGGGCATGAAAACTATGGACGATCATTTATTCGAGCTTTGCCAAATGGGCGATATAACACCTGAAACAGCGCTCTCTTATGCGCAAGACCGCGCGGCGCTGTCGAAAAGGTTTATTTAGAAAATTGTAAAGAATTTTAGGCTTGCAAAACGACACGTGATAAGGCATGCTACAAATTATAGGTTAAGTGCATTTATATGTGTCATTCCGAGCGTAGTCGAGGAATGCGTAATCCTTTGCCTTTTCAAAGCATAAAGTGCGGATTTCTACAGTTCGCTAAGTGCCACCGCTATGCGGCGGCCAGTCACTTGCATTGCGCTGCGGTGCTTATCCACTTCACTCGAAATGACAGGTGATGAAGTTTGCTGTAGTGTATATAACATATATAATTAAGTACAAAAATATAGGAGTGTGAAATATTGCCGAATTTTTCATATACAGCAATAAATTCAAGCGGCGCAAATGTAAAAGGCATCATTGAAGCTTCCGACATAGGCCAAGCCACATTTGTTATTAAAGGCGAGGGCAACACCATTGTAAGCATTAGCGAAGCTAACCAATTAAACCAAAGTTTAAACATAAATTTGTTTGAAAGAAAACCGAAAGCGCGCGAGATGGCTATTTTTTGCCGCCAATTTGTAAGCATAACAACTGCCGGCGTTCCTGTTATTGCGGCGTTTGAAATGCTTGCGGAACAAACCGAAAACGGCATTTTGAAAAAAGCAATTGAGGAGTGCTGTTTGTCTATAAGGCAGGGTATGTCGCTTTCCGAGGCGATGGCCGAGCACCCGAAAGTGTTTAACAGCTTGCTTATAACAATGGTTGCGGCAGGCGAGGCAACGGGTAACCTTGAAGTGTCATTTACTCGAATGGCGGTGCAATATGAAAAAGATGCAAAATTAAAAGCGCTTATATTGCGCTCGTCGGCTTACCCCACGGTTGTTTTAATAATTGCGGTTGTTGTTGTTATTGTGCTTTTGGGCTTTGTTGTTCCCAATTTTGAAAGCCTTTTAACAGATTTAGGCACAGATATGCCGGCTTTTTCCGTTGCTGTTATAGGTGCAGGTAAATTTATGCAGGCAAATTGGCCTATTGTTATTGTGGCAATTGTGGCAATTGTAGGCTCGCTTATTGCATATTCAAGAACCAAAAGCGGAAAAAACACGTTTAGCAATATTCAGCTGATGTTGCCGCTTTTTAAAACACTTGCAGTTAAAACGGCATCTGCAAGGGCTTGCCGCACATTGGCAACACTTGTTAGCGCAGGCGTGCCGCTTATTGATGCAATTGAAATTTCTGCGAACACCATGACGAATGTGCGATATAAAGAATGCCTTTTAAGCGCAAAAGACGAAGTTGCAATGGGTATGCCTTTATCCGAGCCGCTGTTCAGGGCAAATTTATTCCCGAAAATGGTGTGCCACATGATGAAAATAGGCGAGGAAAGCGGCGATCTTGAGGGCATGCTTACAAAACTTGCCGATTACTATGACGAAGAAGTTGAAAACACAACCGCAACTGTTATGGCGGCTTTAGAACCGCTAATAATTGTGTTCTTGGCGGGCATAATAATAACAATTGTTATGGCGGTTATGCTTCCGATGACATCAATTTACGAAGGGCTTGACAATTTGTAAAGGTAATTCTATTAATGTTAAAATAGCATTAATATATTATAAAAACGTTAAAGTACGAAAGGGAAAAATTATGAAAAACATTTTAAAAGCAAAAAGCGAAAACAAAGGTTTTACACTGGTTGAACTAATTATAGTTGTAGCAGTTATTGCGATATTGGCAACAGTTCTTGCACCGCAATACATACGCTATGTAGAGCGTTCACGCGAGAGCAACGATTTGCAAGTTGCAACAACAATAGTGCGTGCGGCAACAGTTGCCGTGGCAGACCCACAACTTGATTTACCGGCGAATGCAACTTATACTGTTACTTGGAACACAACAGGAACAAATGCACTTACCGTAACCGGTGCAACAGGAGGAACATCTGCTGAGCAAACAGCTGAAAATAATTCGGTAAGAGATTCTATTGCAGCTGTTTTAGGTTGGTTAACTACTGCCGGTGCTTATGCTGATGCACAAGTTACCGACGCACAATCTTCAGCAGGAAACACACAAAACTTCACATTTACAATTGCCGTTGAAACAGGCAGAGTAGTTGTAACTGCTCCTGCTGGCGCAACTGTAAATGAATGGGTAACAAATATCGGTGTTGATTCAGCAGCATAAAATGCCAAGCGTTTACACAGCGGCATTTTAAAAACAGCAATAATGTTATTATAAACCTAATAACATAAAGAGGTGCTGCCACGCACGGCAAAGGTTCTATTCTTGCCGTGGGTGGTGGCAAACCTAAGCATTGTCATTTCGGCTGTAGGGAAGGGGTTTTCCCTCACGAAAGAATTTAGGCAAACCTAACAAATAGTCATTTCAGGTCAAAGCGGCAAGCCTAAACATCTGTCATTTCGACTGTAATGGAGAAATCCGTATTCTTTGTGCTCTAATAACGCAAGGGGTTACGGATTCAACCACTCGCTAAGTGCCGCCATTTTCGTGTCGGTTGCTCATTGGCATTAGCACTGCGGTGCGTCATCGACTTCGCTCACAATGACAAAACCTAACCGCTTGTCATTTCGACTGAAGTGGAGAAATCCGTATTCTTTGTGCCTTGAAAACGCAGAGTAGTTACGGATTGTTCGGCTACGCTCACAATGACAAAATTGAGATTGTTATTGCATCGACCACGCTCATAGTGATAGAGTGATAAAAATCAAAAAACTCAAAAAAGGAAAGCCATGCAATTAATTGAAATTTTCATGTACGCCTACATTGCGCTTTTGGGCATTGTTATCGGTAGCTTTTGCAATGTTTGCATTTTGCGCATACCGCAAAACGAAAGCATTGTAACAACACCTTCACATTGCACTAAGTGTAATAAAAAACTGCGCTTTTGGCATTTGGTGCCGATTTTCAGCTATGTTTTTTTGCGTGGAAAATGCGCTTATTGTAAAAGCAAAATTTCAGCGCAATACCCTATAATAGAGCTTATAAACGGCGCTTTATATGTTTTGCTTTTCTTTATGTTTGGGCTTAGCATTCAGTTTGCACTGGGCGCCTTGCTTTCAAGTGCTTTTTTGGTTTTAAGTGTTATAGATGAACGCACAAACGAAATACCGCCACAAATAAATATTTTTATATTTGTTATAGCTGTAATAAATTTGCTTTTCAATTTAAGCAACTTAATTAATTACATATTAGGTTTTGCGGTTATAACAGGCTTGTTGCTCTTGCTTTTTTTCATTTCAAAAGGTGGGGCGATAGGTGGCGGAGATGTTAAGTTAATGGCGGGTTGCGGCTTGCTGTTGGGGTTTGAAAATACGATTTTAGCGTTTGTTTTGGCATGTGTTATAGGTTCAATTGTTCATGTAATACGC
Organism: uncultured Bacteroides sp.; assembly: GCA_964370365.1. Classification (GTDB taxonomy): domain Bacteria; phylum Bacillota; class Clostridia; order Oscillospirales; family Ruminococcaceae; genus Ruthenibacterium. The sequence goes on from CAYJIT010000013.1 coordinate 34,032, forward strand.
ATGAAATTTTTTGGAAAAGGCAGAGTTTTGGCAATGGGACCATACCTTTGCATTGGCGTTTTCATCTCTTATTTATGGGGTGAAAACATTATAAATTGGTATTTTGCGCTATTGGGAATAAATTAGCTGAATTTTAGCTTTATGTAATAATAAAGTATAGTAGCGTGATAATTCACGCTAACAGCATTACATTATTACATGCGGCGTGCCGTCATAGAATGGAGATTTTTATGGAAAAAATATTATTAAGCATTGAAATAGGCGAGCGATTATCGAAAGCATGTATATTAAGCAAAAAAGGTCAAGCTACAAATGTGCAAAGCTCAATAAGTTTCGCAACGCCCGATAATTGCATTTTAGACGGGCAAATTACACAACCCGATGTTCTTGCTAAAGAACTTATGGATGTTATAAAAGCGAACAATATGTTTTTAACGAACAATGTTATTTTCGTGTTAAATTCGCCTAAAATTGTAAGCCGTAAAGTTTCACTGCCCTCTAATAAAGATAGGCAGATAGCTTCAATTGTCGCTTCGAATTCTTCGGATTATTTCCCAATTGATTTAACAAATTACCAAATATCACACACAATTATTGAGAAAAACCCAAAAAGAAATGGATCGTCGCAAGTGCTTGTTACGGCATTGCCAAAGCAATTGCTTTTAAGCTATGTTAAATTTGCGCAGGTTTGCTCGCTCGACATTCAATGGTTTGATGTAAACGTAAACGCACAATTCCAACTGTTTAAAAGCCTTGCACTGGATGGTGTAACCATGTTTGTAAGCATGGATACAAGGCAAAGCAATGCCACTTTTATGGAGGGCTCTAATTTGCTGTTACAGCGCGCCGTGCCTTTTGGCGGCGACGAAATAATTAACAGCGTATTAAATGTGGCAAATTTTGAAGAAAATATGCTGCCAAAAGCCTTAGAACTTTGTGCAGACGATAAATGGATTGTTGAGAACTTCAGCAAAGAAAATTATGCCGGCATGGTTAACAGGGTTGTAAGCGCAATAGAGCGCGCGGCAGACTTTTTTAAAACCTCGTTTAAATCTTTAGATATTAAAAGGGTAGTTTTGCTGGACAGCTGTGCAAATATTTACGGTTTTAAACAGGCAATTGCAAACACCTTGCAAATTGAAGTGGTTACATTAAATGAAATTGCAAATATAAACAAAATTATTGTAGGGCAAGATATAACAAAATTTGCCTCGAGTGCAAGTGCTTTGATAAACCCTGCAAATATTACATTTGCAGGCATATCAAGCGGTGGAACTGCCGCAGGAAAGGCAAAGCCTAAAATAAAAGAAGGCGCAACCTCCACAGTGTTTTTAGTTGCATGTTTGGCAATTAGCGTTGTGGTTGCCGTGGCAAGTGTTTTAATTTACGTTGGAACAAATACAGAGCTGGCACTGGCAAATGCAAGGCTGATAGAGCTCCAGCCTGTTCAGCAAACGTATGACGTTTATGTTCAATACAATGCTATGGCTGATAATTTTAAGGTGATTGAAGATACAGCTGTGAACAACAATGCGCAAATTAGGGCGTTTTTGGAAGAGCTTGAAGAAAAAATGCCCACCAATTTAACTGTGCTTTCGGCAAATTGTGATAATTTTGGCGTTACAATGAATGTTCAAACGGCAAGTTTTGAAGAGGCGGCTAAAACAATTCAACAGTTAAGAACATTCGAGAGCATAACCCAAATTTCAATAAGCTCTATAACCGAGGTGGAAAACGATGGCGGAACAACCTCTGCAAGTTTCTCGCTTGTATGCTCTTACGAACCTGTGGTGGAAGAAGTGCCCGAGCAGAGCGGTGAAGAATTTGTGGAAGGCGACAATGTTGACGAATACCTTGAAGATATCGACAATATCGTTACGGGTGAGGAGTAAACTATGGTTAAAAAAAATTCAAATAGAAATATCATAAAAATGGCAATAGGTATCTTGGTTTTGGTTGCGGTTATAGTGTTTGTGTTTATGCCGTTAAATGAGCGCTCGCAAGAAAACAATGTGCAAATTGAACAGCTAAATTCAGAGATTGCTATACTTGAAGAGCATGAATTAAATTTGCCAACTTACCAAGAGGGAATTTCTGCAAGTAGGCTTTATGTGCAATCGCAATTGCCGCTTTACCCGGCGGATATAACAGAAGAAGACCTTATTATGTGGCACATTTATTTTGATGAACTTGTGGGCGGAGAATCTAACCAAATTATTTTTAACCCACATGTTTTGTTGCTTAGTTTTTCTGCGTATGCAAACCCCGAACAAGATGCAAACCTTGTGAATATGGAGGCTTACAGCCTTGATGTGAGTTATACATCGCAGTTCGATTACGCAAATTTTAAAAACACGCTTGATACAATTTATGCCCAACCCGATAGAATGGGCATTGAATCTGTAAGCATTTCATATGATGCGGCATCTGCGCAAATTATTGCCAATTTTGCGCTTGCACGTTATTATTTAAGCTACCCCGGCGCAATTTACGAACCGCTTCAAATTCCGCAAGTTTCTTTGGGTGTTGAAAACCCATTTAGGGTTGCGCAAGGGCAAGCCGCGGAATAGAAATTTTAAAGGAGGCCTTTGTTTGAGAAAAAAAGTAAATAATAAAGGCTTTAGCCTTGTGGAAATACTAATTGCTATAACTATACTATCCATTGTAGTTACACCTATTGCATATTTGTTTTTTGCCTCTGCGCAATTTGTTAACGACAGTGAAGAAGTTGGCGGAAGAACACAAATTGCAAACAATGTGGCAGAACAGTTTGAGGCGATGGACTTTGATGCGTGGCAACAAGGCGGTGATGTGCGATTGCAAACTCAAAATAGCGGCACAGTTACAGGCAGTTTTGTAAGCCCTGCTTCTTCGGGTGTTGGCTATGAAAGTGCTGCGCGCCAAACAAGTGCGCCGTATTATATAAGTTTTAACAACTTGAGCGCAAGTTTTTCGCAGTATAATGCTGTGGTAACGCTTAGCACAGACAATTATGCAGATATAAACAATGTTGAGCTTTTTGAAGATGTTAGCATGGATTACATGGCGGTGCAAAACCGTGAACCCACGCAAGACCCTGATTTGTTAGCCTGGCAAGCATTTATTTTAGATTGTGCAAGTAAAGGCTACGATGTTACAAATGAGGCGGCATTTAAAGAGAGAGTTATAAATTCAACCGGTTCAAGTAGGCATATAACGGTGGATGTGAGTGATAACGCCGGCAAAACAGAAGTTAGCGCGCAATATTCATATACATTTGTATACCCGGCACAAGATACCGGCGAAACAGTAACGGCAGGTGTTGTGGGAACAAGTTTTCCTTGGAGTGCGCCGGAAATATATTTAACCCCGGAAGATGGTATAGCAGTGCCGGCAGGTGAAAGTTTAGCGCTTTACATGTTGCTTTACCCATGGTATAGCCAAAGCGGCATGGATAGAATAACGGTTAGCAACATAGCGAATTTGCCGATAGATTTGACAGTTGTAAAGCAAATTGATGAAGAAATTGCAATTGACATTAACGATTTTGCGAATAAAGAATTAAATTACAGTGCAAGGCTTAATGTTATTGATGGAAATTTTTTAACCCCTGAAAACAGACAAACCGTGATAAGAAGCAATTTAGCGCAGAATTTGGCAGACCTTAACAGTGATGTGCTAATTGATGATGTTATACATTCTTATGGCACATCCGGCAATTTCGCCCCAGAAAGTTTTAGCACCACAACACAAAGCGAGCGGATTTATGACATAAAAATAGAGCTGTTCGACATAAATGCAGACGGCACAAGCGACTATGCAAGCGGCCCTGTTTACACTTTAAACACAACAAGCGTGAAGTGATTTAAAAAAACGTTTCACTGCGCCATTGTGAGCGAAGCCGGTTACTTTTTGTCATTGTGAGCGCAGCCGATGACGCACCGCAGTGCTAATGCCAACGAGCAACCGACGCATAGCGGTGGCACTTGGCGAGTGGCGAAGCCCCGTTCACCTTCTGTCATTGTGAGCGCAGCCGATGACGCAACAACCTCACCCTTTGTCATTGTGAGCGCAACCGATGACGCAACAACCTCACCCTTTGTCATTCCGAGCGAAGTCGAGGAATCCGTAACCCCTTGCGTTTTAAAGCACAAAGCACGGATTTCTCCATTACAGTCGAAATGACAGGCGCACGGATTTCTCCATTACAGTCGAAATGACAGGCGCACGGATTTCTCCATTACA
>CAYJIT010000013.1:38355-44055 GCA_964370365.1 uncultured Bacteroides sp.
GCACGGATTTCTCCATTACAGTCGAAATGACAGGCGCACGGATTTCTCCATTACAGTCGAAATGACAGGTAAGCGAATTTCTACAGTTCGCATAGTGGCGGCACATAGCGAGTGGTGGAATCCGTACCCCAACCAATTTATCTACCAATCAAAAAAGGAGGGAAAAATTGAACACTAAAATTAAAAACAAAATAAAAAATGCAATAAATTCCCTCGCTGTTAACAATAAAGGTGCAAGCCTTGTCACTGTTTTAATAACAATGTTCTTTTTAACATCTATAGGTGTAACTATTTTAAATATGAGCTACACGGGTGTTTTAATTAGGCAAACGCAAGCCAGGGGTGCGCAAACATATTATGCCGCTGAAGATATAATGGATTTAATAAAGGTTGCATTCCATGAAATAGCCTCCGATAGCACTTCTGCGGCTTATGAAGCCTCTTTAATCAGCTATAACAGCGGCGGCTTTGAGGCTGCTGTTGCCGAAAATGTTTTAGCGTGGGAAATTCCCGAAGTGCCATCATCTACACCGGCTATACCTTTAGCAAGCCAAACAGGCACAAACCAATATAGCTATAACACAGCAATTTTTAAAAATTTCTTAGTGCGTGCAGGAATAGATGAAACTGATATTTACATTGTTGGCGATACAAGCGGCGATGATAATGCGCCCATTCATATAGACGGTGGAATAATAAATTCCAACCCGGGTGCAGGTTTTGCAAACTCGGGTGTGATAACATATAATAACGAGAAAATTGCATTTGAAGGCATAACAATTACCTATACAAATGCCGGCACAGGGCTTAAAACGCAAATAACTTCGGACATAGTTGTGCAAATACCGGAGTATTTCAGCAACAATGCCGCAGGTGTATTTTTGGATTTCTCAAGTGTGAATGAATATGCAATTGTGGCGGCAGAGCAATTAATTGTTAACGGAAACATTCAAAATGCGAATGTTTATGCCAATTCAATAGTGCTAAACGCAACAAACGCAAGTTTAAACGGAACATACATCACCCCAACAGATTTTATAATAGCAGATTCGCAAGATATTACGCTTGCACCAAATAGCACACTTTGGGCAAACTCGCTCATTTTAAACAATAGTTCTTCTCTAACTTCGCAAAGCGATAGCGATATTTATTTAGCCGATGATTTAGAGCTGAACGGAAATGGTTCAAGCGCAACTATAAACGGCAATTTATACGGCTTTGGCAACAGCACAGAAAATGCGCAGCAAAGCAGCACAATTGTTGTTAACGGGCTAAATTCCACTTTAAACTTGGCGAGTACACAGCGTTTAATGCTTGCGGGGTCAAGCTTTATTTTGCCGCTTTCTGCAGAGCAAGATAATGGCATTTTAATGGGCGAGTCTATATCCGTAAGGCCTAACCAAATGGCATACCTTGCCCCTTTAGAGATACTGACAACAGACCCACAGATTGAAACAAACCCACATGTGATAGCAACAGGCGGCACTTTGCCTGCTTTAGAGATAAGCACAACAACGCCAATTTTAAATGTAAATGGCGAAGATAAAACTTTAAGCAGCTATGGCGCACAAGTTGTGTCTATGACATATCCGTTGCCGTTTGCTCCTTTAAGCAGTGCAGTTTATTATTTCCTTGAATTTGATGATGTGCAAGGCGCAAATGAGTATTTTCAAGATTACTTCACCGTAAATGGTGACGAATTAAGCGAATATTTAGACCTTTATACAAATTTTGGCACAATAGGCGGCAGTATCCAAACAAGTGGCAATATTATAGAGCAACAAGCAGACGGCTCATATACATTGCCTACAATTAATGCCGTTAACAAGCAATCTGCCGAATATATGCAAAATGCATTTAACAATGTGTGCAAAACACTTGAAAATACAGGTAGCTTGGCGCAAAACCCGTATGAATTCATTGTGGATAAAGTTGCTTTGAGAGATTTTATTAATAATAATAATTTGCAAACAACACAAGTTATGGAGTTTAAAAATGCAAGCGGTGAAACTGTTGCAATTTTAATTAACTCTGATGCTTCTGTTAGTGAATTTACGCTAAATAACACATATAGCGATGTAGATTTAGTTATTGCAACAGGCAATATAACACTGAGCGCAGATTTTGACGGCTTAGTGCTGTGCGACGGTGCACTTACCGTTGCAACAACTGCAACAAGCATTAACGCAAACGCTGAGGATGTTAAAAACGCTTATAGTGCAACATACAATTTAAATGGTGAAGAAATTATGTTTTCTTCATTTTTCACCGAACAAGGCAATTTTGCCGTTAGTGGCGAAGAAAACATTGCAAACGAGCTTTCAATAAGTGATTATGTTATATATGAAAACTGGAATAAACAGTAAGGGGCAATATATGAAAAACTCAAAAGGCTTCACATTGGTAGAGCTTATAATAACAGTTTCAATTATTGCAATTGCAAGCTCGTTAATGTTTGCAAGCTTAACGCAAACCACGTCTATGTCGGTTGATGAAAGCGCAAATAAAATTTCGTCACTGCTTTCTTATACACGTGTGGCAACTTTAAGCGGAAAAATTGAGCCCTATTTAGAAATAAGTGCTGTTGACGGAGAGTTTTACGGCACGGTTTACGCTAAAGATGCACAAACAGACGCTTATGAGCAAATTCACAGTGAGAATATAGGCGATAAAAGTGTTAAGCTATCGCATGAGAATGAAGCAGGTGCAATTACCCCAATTGTGGAGGGTGAGAATTACAGAATTTCATATTCGCTTGGCGGTGCTGTTGAAAACCCCGAAAACCACAAAAGCATAATGGTGATAGCGGGCTATGAAACTGTAAGCATTGAAATAACGGCATCTACGGGGTATCACGAAATTGTATAAAACGGCTAATTAAGGCAAAGCGGCTTGGCTGTTTTGTTATATCCTAACGGCAAAGCGTTTTAATAAAAACATTAGGCGCTAAAATATATTTTGGCGGTTTAAAGGGAAAGGAAAGGGCATGAAAACTATACAAAATAACAAGGGCTTTACACTGGTTGAAGTTGTGATTGCCCTTGCGCTCTCTGCATTTTTAGTTGTGGGTGTTACAACTATAATGAGCACAACGTCACGCACTTACGGAACGCTTTATAATACGGTAAATTTGCAATATAATTCGCAAATTGTTGCAACCCAATTGCACGACCGCATTGTGAACTGTAACGGTGGCATTGCTTGGAACAGCGCAAAAAGCACGCTTAGCGTTGTGAATATAAATGAGGACGGCACAAAAACTTTGCACGCATACACAGTGCAAGAAAGCGAAATTTTATACGGCACAGCATCTACCGATGCACTTTCACCAAACGATGATGTGCTTGTTAACTTTTTGAACGACGACAGCAATTTTACCGATGTTATGACACAAAATGTTACACAGCTAAATATAGAGCCCGCCGATACAGATGGCCAAATTGAAAGTGTAACGCTTAATATAAATTTTGAGAAAAGAAGTAGACAGCAAGAGGTTTATCAAGTTATTGCACTTAGAAACGAGCCTTTTTATTCCGATGATTTAACAGATTTATTGAGCGCTTTAAGCGACTAAAATATAGGAGAACTTAATGGTAACTATCAAAGGCAAAAAAGAATATTTTATTAAAAAGGCAATAGCGCTTTTGCTTTCGCTTGCAATAATTTGCAGTTTGCTTGGCATAAATGCGTTTGCTTACACCTCTTTCACAGGCATTGAAATTATGAAAAACAGCGATGAGACGTTTGTTATTCTTGAAATAGTGCCCCAGGCAAATTCGGGGAGCATAGGCTTTTATATTGCAGGCGAAGAAAGCCTTAGCGCCGATGTTGCAAGCGAAACCGAGTATAACACAAAAGTTAGCAATTTAGATACAGCCGGCCTTTATGCAGAAGATGGATCTGCGCCACTGTCGCCCGCACAACGCATTTACCCGTGGCAAGAAACAAGCGGTGCTGTAAAAATTGATTTAGGCGCAGGCTCTGCTGAAACTGTTGAAGTTACAGGTGTTTTCACCGAAAACATAGGCGGCGGAAATTTTAATTTAACAAGCCCTAATAATTACGAATATATTGAAACTCCAACTGGTGATTACGATTTCACCGAGGGCACTGGAGCAGGCTCGATAACCGCAACTATAAGTTACAGCCATTATTTTGTAACAAAGGCATACACCAACAACAATTGGTTTAAAAGCTTAATTTTAGGCGATGCAAACAGCACTAAAACCATAGAAGTTAACAGTTTAATACCTTCTGCCTTTAATACAGACGAAACAGCCGCTGATTCACTAACATCGCAAATTGAAAAGGCCGATTTAATTGTTTTATCCGCAGGCATTGATGCCGAAACTAATACAAGTTTGGAAAATAGCTATGCAACAAACGATTTTTCAACAGCGCAAACGCAAATAATACAAAATGCAGTGAACAGCGGTAAAGCAATTGTGCTTGACAGTTCAATAGCCGGTGTAGAAATTCCTGCAACACCGGGTGGCACGGCAACACCGGCAAATATTGCGGCGCTTGTTGAAAGCATAATAGGAACAAACGTTACCACAAACGGCTACGTAAGCGGCAATGTTTATTGCTTTACACAAAGCACCACACCCGAAAGGCTGCACTTTGCAACAAGCAATTTTAATTTAGCATTTGATGACGCGCTAACGCAAACAGAGGGTGCGCCCTATTACGAAGTTCACAGCGAAATACAAGCTGAAAATGATTTGAGAGAGCAAGCTTTAAACGGAGGCACAGCCCCAGCCGATTATTACATCCCCACTGAAATTTCAATGGCGGCGGCATTAAGGCATATAATAAATTTAGCTTATAATGTAAATGCACCTGAAATTCAAATTACAGACAGCACAGGCGCAAATGTATTAAGCAATATTTTAATCCCAACAATTTACAGGGAAAGTTTGGCATCCACAGGTGGCGATACACTTTTGCTTACTGATGCGAACAAGCAAATTAATATTAAATATAACGATAATAACACCGTGAATAGACAAACAGAGCTTTATGTTTATTATGAAGATATTGCCGGTGATTATTATTTAAGCACAGATGCCACCACAAGCACAAATAGTATGTTGCCCTACAGCTCTTCAGCACCGAGTGGCGCGCAAAGGTTTTCTCGCATCATTGATGGAATAGGCAATACGAAAATTGATGAAGCAAACACAGATGCAAGTGCAATTGTAGATTTAGTCTTTGAAGATGATTTGCCAGATGCTGTGTTTGATTATTTTGAAGGTATAAACGAGAACGGTTTAAGCGTTTATATAAGCGCAACATCAACAATTGGCTTTAGGCAGTACAGTGCGCTTTCAAACGAACTTAGAATAAATAAATTAGGGCTTTTTATGATAGGTTAGCTTTAAAATTATTATGCCCTAACAGCTATGCACAGTAAAATTTGCATAAACTTTTAAAAAACTAAAATAACCGCTTGTAATATGAAATTATTTCTGTTAAAAGCGGTTTTGTTTTTTAGTAATAGTGTACTATAATATAGCAAACGTTGCCACATGTCATTTCGACCGAAGTGGATAAGCACCGCAGTGCAATGCAAGTGAGCAACCGGCGCATAGCGGCGGCACTTAGCGAACTGTAGAAATCCGCACTTTGCACCTGAAAATTACAGAGGGGTTACGGCTTCCTCGGCTGCGCTCGGAATGACAGGTTACGGATTCCTCG
>CAYJIT010000013.1:44155-52154 GCA_964370365.1 uncultured Bacteroides sp.
TTCCTCGGCTGCGCTCGGAATGACAGGTTACGGATTCCTCGGCTGCGCTCAAAATTGCAATTCGTATAACGTGCTATATTGCACTGAATATATAATAGTAAAGAGGTTTTTAAACAATGGCGCTTAAATTAAATTTTTTGGGAACAAGGGGCTCCGGTGCAGTGGATGACCCTAAATATAGGCTTTATGGCGGCTCTACAATGTGTGCGGTTTTAAATGCAAACAAAACCAATATTGTGTTTGATGCAGGCAGTGGCTTTTTGGAAATTAAAAACTACATCGAGTATGACAAGCAAAATAAAGCGTGTATTCATCTTTTTGTTTCGCACACACATTTCGACCACGTTATGGGGCTTGTTGCCTGCGATATTATGTTCGATAAAAATGCAACAGTTCATATCTATGGCGCAGTGCGAGAGAATTTGTCGATAAAAGAACAAATTGATAAATTTATGTCGGCACCTAACTGGCCTGTTAATAGCGATATGTTTAAAGCGCAAGTGTTTTATCACGATATAAAAGACAATATTATGGTGGGCGATGTTAAAATTGTGTGTGCAGAAGGAAGACACCCGGGCGGAAGCACAATTTACAAGGCTTTTTTTGAAAATAAATGCATAGTTTATGCTACAGATTATGAAATTAAAAGCGACAATATAGATTATTTAATAAACTTTTCTAAAGATGCAGATGTTCTTATTTGCGATGGCCAATATGACAGGACAGAGCTTGAAGCTAAAAAAGGCTTTGGGCACTCGTGCTGGCAAGATGCAATTATAGTGGCGCAAAAGGCCAATTGCAAAAAACTGTTTATTGTTCACCACGACCCTTACAGCAATGACGATTATTTGTTCGACATAGAAACAACAAAGATTAAAGAACGTAAAAAATTTGTGTTTGCCAAAAAGGGAGAGGAGATAGTAATTTGATAGATAATGACTTAGCTCGCCTTTTAAAAATTACAAATATGATATATGCTACCGACGACAGCGATATGCTTATTGATAATGTTGTAAATGATATTATTGATATAACTAATTGCGACGGTGGCACGCTTTACATATTAAATGATAATAAATTGCAGTTTAAGCTGATGATTACAAGGTCTTTAAACATAAAAAGCGGGAGCAAAAGCGGAAAAATTAACTTGCCGGATGTGGAAATGAAAAGGAGCAATGTTTGCGCTTACAGTGTTTTAGAGCGCAAATCTGTCAATATTTCTGATGTTTATAAAAGTGAATTGTTCGATTTTTCGGGCCCTAAAAACTACGATAAAATGACAAATTACCGCACAAAATCCATCATGGTTATCCCTATGGTAGACGACAAACAGCAAATTTTAGGCGTTATTCAGCTTTTAAACGCACAAGACGAAAAGGGCAATATTATAAGTTTTAGCAAAGAAAAAGAGGAAATTATTACAGCAATTGCCTCGCAAACAGCCATAAAGCTAACAAATTTGAACTATACAGTTGAAATTAAAGAGCTTATGGAGAAAATTGTTAAAACATTTTCGGAAATTATCTATTTGAGAACACCTTATAATGTTTCGCACACCGGTAATATGCAAAAATATGCAGAGCGTTTTATAAATTGGGTGTGGGCGCAAGAAAAGCCGCCGCTTGAAATTACCGAAGAAAATGCGCAGATGTTTTACATGAGCATTTATTTGCACGATGTTGGGAAAGTGGCAGTACCACTTAGAGTTATGGATAAAGCGACAAGGCTAAGCTCGAAAATTGATAAAGTTATGACGAGGCTCGATATTATTTCCCTTACAACTAAATTGAACTCTATGAAAGAAAATTGCGATTTTACGTTAAAAATAAACGAAATTGAAGATGTTAGAAATTTAGTGCATGAAATAAATGAAAAACCTTTTCTAAACGATGAATATATTGAAAAAGTAAATTGCTTGAAAAATAAATTTTACGAAGATGAAAATAAAAACAAACTGCCGTGGTTTTTGGAAGATGAAATTGAAGACTTGCTTATAATTAGGGGCACCTTAACGCCCAAAGAGCGAGAAATAATGCAAAACCATGTTGTTATGACAGAGCAAATATTAGCTAAGATGGAATTTAAAAATGAGTATGCAAAAGTGCCCGTTTGGGCGGCTAATCATCACGAGTTTTTAGACGGAAGCGGCTATCCCAAGGGCCTTAAAGGTGATGAGCTTGACACAATGACGAGGCTTATCACAATAATTGATGTTTTCGACGGGCTTTCGGCAGTGGATAGGCCATATAAAAAGCCAACATCTATTGATAAAGTGTTTGAAATTATGCATGCTATGGAAAACGAAGGCAAATTAGATGCCGACATTTTAAAACTTTTCGAGATGAGCAAAGTTTGGGAGAATAAAAAATAGCGGTGTAAGCATAAAAATAATGGCAAACACACAGTTTTAATTACAATAAAATGGGCTGTCTTCAATGTGACAGCCCATTTAGTTCGTAATGGATAAATTTAAAAATTGATAGTTACACTTACTAAAGTATTAGCGCTGAACTCCTATATCAGTAATCCAAGCATAATTGTCAAGCTCTGTATCGGTGTCCATCGGGTCAGTGTCCTCATAATAAGTGATATTTCCTGTTGAGGAATTAATGCTGAACTTAAAATCAAGCGTGCTCGCTGTGGCAGATTGCGGAAGGTCAATATCCCAATAATACCTGTTGGTCGTCCAGTCTATTGGTAAATTAGGGTCAAAATTCGGGTTAGGTGTGCCACCAACACCGCCTCCTATTGCATCCATCAAATTAACTTCAAATGCCGGATTGCCGGGGTTTGGCAGGTTAACGATAGTGTCTACCGACAATTGCCCTTTAAGAGTTGGTTGTTCCTCGTCTGTTTCCCAAACAACATAAATCTCTGTATCTGCGGGAACATCATTTTGAGGGTCTGCCACTGCGATAGCAGCAGCGCGCATTATATTGGTGGCAACTTGCAAGTCATTCGATTGCCTTGCCCTTTCGACATAGCGTATATACTGCGGTGCAAGCACCGTTGCCAAAATAGCTATAACGGCAACCACTATAATTAGCTCTACAAGCGTAAAGCCCTTGTTTTTTAAATTTATCATTTCATTCTCAGCCCCGTTCGTGTTTTTTGTAAAATATTATTTTTGCGTTTCTTGCGGATATTATATTAAATTAATATTTTGAATTAAAACATATTAATGATTAAGTAGCCGCACAATTGCTTTTTCTGCTGTAAATTAATTGTAATTTTGTATAACCGATATATAGCTACTGCATTCACAAATACCCATTTAGAAAATGAGGAAAAAACGCTTAACAAACTAATTCATAAAATGTGCTGGAAATTTTCATAGTGCATTTATAATAGCCTCTACACTTTTTATAATACCCAATTGCGCGGTGTTCACGCACATATTGTAGTTATCCATGTTTTTCCACTCTCTGCCTGTGTAAAAATTATAATAACGCTGCCTGTTTTTATCAATTTCCAAAATCTCTTTTGTAATTTCTTTTTCGCTTTTTGATGCATCTTGCGGAACTTTTTCAATGCAGCGTTTTATGCGAGCTTGCATATCACTGCTGTAAACAAAAATTTTAAGCGCTTTATCGTCTAAAAAATAATCGGCACATCTGCCAACAATAACACAATCTTGCTCGTTTGCAAGCTGGGTAATAATTTTCTTTTGCGCAATAACAATTTCATCACTCGCATTGTAAACCGGCTGCGGAGCATAAAAACTGCGCCCAAAAATAAAACCATAATTTCGAGATGCGCTTGATTCTTGGAATTTTTCAATGTAATCCGGGTGCAAATTAGTTTCTTCGGCAATTTTGCCGATAAGCTCTTTATCATAATAGGCAATGTTCAGGGCATCTGCAACACGCTTTCCAACCTCACGCCCACCACTTGCAAATTGCCTACTTATAGTTATAACTTTTTTCATTGTCAAGGCTCCTCACAATTTTATATAACATGGTTAAATTTTAAACAAAATTTTTATATAAACATTATATCACACTTTTTTTGAAAAATATATATTATATAATATTTTTAATTTACAAAATTTATGTTATAATATTTGTGAACTGTGTTGATAAAAACTTATGGCAACACTGCAATAAATAGAAAATACCGCCAAAAAGGGAGAAAACAATGCAATTTGAAAGACGTTGCTTTGCACAAATTGATTTAGATGCAATAATGCACAATTATAACTATATAAAAAAAACAGTTGATGACGCAAAAATTATGGCTGTTGTAAAAGCAGACGCATATGGGCACGGGGCTGTTGGTGTTGCAAAATTTCTTTGGGAAAACGGTGCAGATTATTTTGGTGTTAGCGGCTTAAAGGAAGCTTTAGAACTTAGGAATAGCGGCATAAAAGCTGATGTTTTGGTTTTTGGCTACACAGATGAAAAATCATCGATAAAGCTTGCAAAATATAATATAGAGCAAACTGTTTACAATTTGCAATATGCACAAAATTTAAATAATGCTGCAAAACAAAATAATGTTTGCTTAAATGTGCAAATTAAAGTTGATACCGGCATGGGGCGCCTTGGCTTTTTAGCAAGAGATGATGTTGAAAAGGCATGTGACGAAATTGAAGCCGTTTGCAAACTTAGCAATATAAAAGTAAAAGGCATTTTCACCCACTTTGCAGCGGCAGATAGCAAGCAGCAAGCAGATGTGCTTTACACTGAAAACCAGTATGATATATTTGTGCAAACACTTGATGAATTGAAAAAAAGGCGTATTAGCATTGATTTAGTGCACTGCTGCAATTCTGCGGCGGCCTTTATGTACCCTCAGTTTAAAAACAAACTTGTGCGCACGGGCATTGCACTTTATGGCGAAAGCCCCTCGGAAGATTTAAACATAACGCAATTAAAACCGGCTATAAAACTTATGGCGGTTATATCGCAGGTGAAAAACATAAACAAAGGCAGTTTTGAAAGCTATGGGCGCACTTTTTGCGCGCAAAAAGATATGAAAATTGCAACAGTGTGCGCAGGCTATGCCGACGGTTATCCCAGGGCTATGTCTAATATTGGCGTTGTCAGCGTGAACAATATGAAGGCTAAGGTGATAGGCAGAGTTTGTATGGACCAATTGATGGTGGACGTGAGCGAAATTGAAGATGTTAAAGAAGGCGATATTGCGACACTTTTTGGCACGGGGCAGTGCAACAGTGTTTTAGAAGTGGCAAATATCTCGAACACTTTAAATTATGAAATAATTTGCGGAGTTGGCCGCAGGGTGCCTCGTGTTTATATAAAGGGCGGTGAAGAAATTAGCTTTGTGGATTATTTAGGGTAGTACATTTACATTAATTAATACGTTGAAAAAACCTGAGTTATTATTTGGATACATAATAAAAATAGTGATAAGGTTTTAGCAAAAAACAAAGCAACTTATTGTATTTTTAAATAAAATAATACAATAAGTATAATGGATAAAGCGAAGAAATTTGAAGCAGAACAAACAAAATAAAAGGAAGCATTTGGAGGAAAAAAGAGCATGAAAAAAGTGTTAATTGTGGTAGATTATCAAAACGATTTTATAGACGGTGCACTTGCAAACCCGCTTGCAGTACCACTTGCACCGGGAATTGAACAGCTTGTTAAAAACACATTAAGCGATGGAAACTATGTTGTTTTTACAAAAGATACGCATGAAAAAGACTATTTGCAAACCCGAGAGGGCATACATTTACCTGTGGAGCACTGTATTAACGGCACAAAGGGGCATGAGTTGCACGAAAGCCTTGAAAAAATAGTAGCACAAGATAAGACAAGCAAAGTAGCCGTTTTTAATAAGCCCACATTTGGAAGTTTTGCGCTTGGGGATGAAATTGAGGATTTTTTGGGTGCACAGCCCGATGAAATAGAACTTTGCGGTGTTGTGAGTGAAATTTGTGTTATAAGCAACGCTATTTTATTGCATAGCAAATTTTTGCAGGCAAAAATTAAAGTGCGTGAGGATTTGTGCGCAGGCCTAACAACAGCGATGCACGAAAATGCAATGAAAGTGCTTAAAGGCATGGGCTTTTAAGCACATATATTAATGTTATAAATTAGCGTCCCATAGGTTTAACCTATGGGACGCTAATTTATATAATTTTTGATTTTTCTAATTCAGGCCCATTTCTTCTAAAACCTCAAACATCAAATCGGGCCTATCGGTAATTATTCCGTCACAGCCAATTGCTATAAGCTCTTGCATTTGCTGTTTATCGTTAATTGTCCAATATTGCAAAAACATATTGTTGTGGTGCACTTTATAAGAAAGGTAAGAATTGTCAAGCGAAATGCCGTACATCTCAGGCGGAAGTTGCAAGCCTGCATGTTCAAAATTTCCGAAAATGCCAAAGCCTAAGTAATTTAAAATTACAAATTGCGCAGATGTATCAAAGTCCATCGAAATATTGACATTCGCATCTTTTATATTGCTGAAATGCGCAATAACTTCAGGGTGAAAAGAAGCAACGCAAACATATTCTTGCATATTATATGCCTCAATAAGGCGGTTAAGTTCATTTGCGGCGGCAATGCCAAGCTCACCTTCGTCTTTTATCTCCATAATATATAGCGTTTCACTACCGAATGTTTCAAACATTTGTTCTGCTGTCATGGGTGTAAGACGGCTTAAAATTTCTTCATCGCTTTCGTCTTCATAAGGTTTGTCGCCGTCTAAATCTACAAAATGTTGCCCAAAATTCAATTGGTTTATTTCATTAAGTGTAAAGCTGCTAACCTTGCCACTTGCGTTTGCTGTTGCATCCACCGTTAAATTGTGGTGTGTAATTAAAATGCCATCTTTTGTTATGCAAAGGTCTGTTTCAAGCACATCCACGCCCATTGCAAAGCTCTCTTCAAATGCCATAACAGTGTTTTCGGGGTAAAGGTGCTTTGCACCGCCGTGTGCTATAACCATAGGCGCTGTGCCGGGTGCAGTTACAAAATTTGAACTGCCGCCAAAACCGGGGTATGGTAAAATTTGAAGCAAAATATAGGTGATTATTACAATGGCTAAAACAATTAATAAAATTTTGCCCTTTTGCTTTTTTTTGATTTTAACGTCGTTTTTATTCATTTTATCAAAAACACTTTCTATCGCACTAATTTTTCAATGCCAACAACAACTGCACCGCCCAGAACAAGCGCAAGCACACTTGATAATATGGTTGTAACATTATAAGTGGCATCGAAAGGTATAATCATAATGCAGCTTGCAATAACAAGCCCAAAAATTAGGCTCATGGTTGCTTTGCGGTTTTTGCTTAGCGCAAATGCTGTTAACTTACTGCTTAAAACAATGCCTGTTAAAATGCCAAGTGCCATAAATGCAAGGGGAATAAGCACATTAACTTCAAACGATGTAACATTTGCCAAAAGTGAGTTGAACAGATAGTATTCGCCCAAAATAAGCAAAAGCATACTGCCGCTAACACCCGGAATGAACATTGCAGCACCGGCAATTATGCCGAGGAATATCATTTTAATTAAATAGAACAAATCAATAGAGGGGAAATTTGTTATTATCATATTTGTCTCTTCGGGAGCCAAAAGCACCATTGCAATAATTATGGCGCAACCAATAATAAATGGCACTAAATTAATTTTGTCTTTAGGCATCTCTTTTCGTTTTAAAATAGGGATGGAAAAAGCTATCATGCCAACAAAACAAAATTTTGTTTGTGTGGGAAAGTGAAGCAGAGCAAACTCCATAACATTTGCAAAAATAACAAGGCCTAAAACAACGCCTATCAGCAGAATGCCAATATATTTTATGTGCTTCATTTTGCTTTGCAAACTGCTTTTAGATAAAATTTCGCTTATTGCTGTCATAACAGGGCCGAATATTCCAAAGATAACCATCATTGTGCCGCCGCTTACACCGGGAATGATGTTTGCAATTCCCACAATAAAACCACCAATTATTATTTTTAACATAAAAATCTCCATTCTGTGCACAGCACAAATAGTATTGAAAAACCTCCGAAAAGAATGGA
>CAYJIT010000014.1:0-41653 GCA_964370365.1 uncultured Bacteroides sp.
TGTGCCTTGCCGTGTCATTCCGAGCGAAGCCGAGGGAATTATGTGCCTTGCCGTGCTGTTCCGAGCGAAGCCGAGGGAATTATGTGCCTTGCCGTGTCATTCCGAGCGAAGCCGAGGAATCCGTACCTATGTTTTTTTAGCAAAGCACAAAGTGCAGGTTTCTCCGCTGCACTCGAAACGACAAAAGATTATGAAAACTTAGCAAATAATAACTCATTGCTTTAAAACTTATTTGAATATACAAATAATAAAAAACAAAAAACGCTAAAGGTAACAATTAACCTTAAGCGTTTTTTTGTTGGCGCCAAACTGGCAAAATAAACCCACGGGGCAACCGATGGTTTTAATTTTGCTAAAATAAATAAAAACTAAACCGCTTAAAAACGAACAAATTATAAAATAAATATATGCCAAGCAACAGATTTTTACACAATATTGTATAAATATAAAAATATAGCGTATTATAGATTTACATTTTTTGAAAAACGTGGTATACTTATTTAGTCGAGTTTAAAAAATATTAATTCGAACTTATAAAATATGAGAATGGAAGATGTTAAATAATGAGTGTATTATTGCAAATTGATAATTTACACGCACAAGTTGAAGATAAAAAAATATTAAACGGGCTTAATTTAACCGTGAACAAAGGCGAAGTTCATGTTATTATGGGCCCTAACGGTGCAGGAAAAAGCACATTGGCAAATGTTATTTTTAATAACCCTGAATATGAAAAATTAGATGGACGCATTACGTTCGAGGATGAAGATATAAGCGAGGAAAGCACAAATAAAATTGCGCAAAAAGGGCTTTTCATGTCGTTCCAAACACCGGTGGAGATACCGGGCATTTCAACAATGAATTTTTTGAAATACGCAAAGGGTAAACAGGGCGAAAAACCGCTTAAATCCTCCGAGTTCAGAAAAACGGTTGAAAGCGTAGCTAATGAAATAAGCATGGATAAATCTTTGATGGCCAGAAACTTAAATGTTGGCTATTCGGGAGGCGAAAAAAAGAAAAATGAAATTTTGCAAATGTTAATTTTGAACCCAAAACTTGCAATACTCGATGAAACAGATTCAGGCCTTGATGTAGATGCGGTTAAAATTGTGTCTAAAGGCATTAATTTGTTTAAGAACGACGAAAATGCAATTATTATAATCACACATAACAATAAAATGTTTCACAGCATAAAGGCAGATTTTGTTCACGTTTTAGTTGATGGCAAAATTGTTGAAACAGGCGGTTTTGAGCTTGCCGAAATAATAGAGAATGAGGGCTTTAAAAAGTATAAAGCTTAAGGGAGATGTAAATGGCGGGAAAAACTTACATTGATGACGTTAGCAGGGGCATTTACGATATAAAAAACAAGGATGAATTTGATGTCAAAATGGACAAAGGCATCAATGCAAAAATTGTTAATGAAATATCGCAAATTAAAAACGAGCCGGATTGGATGCTTAAAATAAGGCTTGATGCCCTTAAAATGTATGAACAGCTTGAGATGCCAACTTGGGGGCCGAATTTATCCGCCCTTAATATGCAGGATATCTCAACTTATGTAAAACCAAAAAGCAATTTGAAAGAAAATTGGGACGATGTGCCAACAGACATAAAAGCAACATTTGATAATTTAGGCATAATAAAGGCGGAAAAAATGACGCTTGCAGGTGTGGGCGCACAGTATGACAGCGAAGTGGTGTACCACAGCATAAGAGAAGACATGGAAAAGCAGGGCGTTATTTACACCGATTTTGAAACAGCGGTTAATAAATACCCCGAAATTGTTAAAGAGCATTTTATGAAATGTATACCTATAAATTATCATAAATTCATAGCGCTACACGCCGCGGTATGGTCGGGTGGCTCGTTTGTTTATGTTCCGAAAGGTGTAAAAGTGGATATACCTTTGCAGTCGTATTTCAGGCTTAATTCGCCCGAGAGTGGCCAATTTGAGCACACTCTTATAATTGTGGACGAGGGTGCCAGCTTGCATTTTATAGAAGGTTGCTCTGCACCGTCTTACAACAAGGTTAATTTGCACGCAGGCTGTGTGGAACTTTATGTTAAAGATAACGCATATTTGCGCTATTCTACAATTGAAAATTGGTCTAAAAACATGCTGAATTTGAACACCAAAAAGGCAATTGTAGGCAAAAATGCTAAAATGGATTGGGTTAGCGGCTCTTTCGGGTCTAAAGTATCAATGCTTTATCCTCTTAGCTATTTGAACGGCGAAAATGCGAAAACAGAATACACAGGAATTACATTTGCCGGCGAAGGTCAAGAGCTTGACACAGGCTTTAAAGTGGTGCACAATGCTAAAAACACGTCGAGCGTTGTAAATTCGAAATCTATTTCAAAAAGCGGCGGCTCTTGCACCTATCGCTCAATTGTGGATATAACAAAAAAAGCTAAAAATGCAAAGTGCGCTGTAAGCTGTGAATCGCTTATGCTCGACGATATTTCACGCTCTGACACCATTCCCACAAACCACGTGCGCAATAAAGAGGTTGAAATATCACACGAGGCAAAAATAGGCAAAATTAGCGATAAAGAAATATTCTACCTAATGACGAGAGGCATGAGCGAAGAAGAGGCAAAAGCGATGATAGTTCGAGGCTTTGCTTCGCCTATTTCAAACGAATTGCCGCTTGAATATGCTGTTGAAATGAATAATTTAATTAATTTGGAATTGGAGGGCAGCATAGGATGATGCAAAATTTAGTGCTTAATAAAACACCTATCAGAACTTCAAAAAGTTATAAAATTAACGATGTTAAGTTAAAAAATGTTTGTTTGCCAAGCGAAAAAGCAACATTTAACAATGAAGAAATTCAAAGCACAGGTGCTTTAATAAACGAAAATATAGAATTTGCGCCATTAACATTCGGAAATGGCGATGAGCTTTTTGATAATTTGCAAAAATATTGCAATAGTGCGGTGAATATTGTTGCCGATAATAAAAACACAAAAACTTATATACACTACACTTTTGATGATGATAACACACAGCTTAGCAGTGTAATTAACATAATGGCAAAAAAAGATGCATTTTTAAGCATTGTTTACAAGAGCGAAACAGATAAAAACTGTTTTAACAACAGCGTTGTTTACATTGAAGCGCAAAACGGTGCAAAAGTTCATGTTGAAATTGTAAATTTAACTAATGAACATTCAAATAATTTTTTAAGTGTGCAAAGCGATGCAAAAGAGAACAGCGCAGTTGAGCTTATTGTTGTGGATATGGGCGCAAAAAACAGTGTAGTCAATGTTTTTTCGCAGCTTTCAGAGCGCAAAGCAAAAAGCGATGTAAACACAATATACATTGCAAAAAATGACGAGCTGAAAGACTATAACTATATTTGCCATTTAAAAGGGCGCAAAAGCGATGCGCAGATTAATGTTCAAGGTGCACTTTTAGATAAAGCTGTAAAAAACTTTAAAGGCACAATAGACTTTAAAAAGGGCTGTAAGAAGGCAAAGGGCAAAGAACAAGAATTTTGTATGCTTTTATCGAACGACTGTAAGTCTACCGCATTGCCTATGCTTCTTTGCACCGAGGACGATGTTGAGGGCGAGCACAGTGCGGCGTCCGGCCAGGTAGATGCAAAACAAGTGTTTTATCTTATGAGCAGGGGCTTTGAAAAGCAAGAGGCTATAAAATTACTGGTGAAAGCAAAATATTATGAAATATTGGACAAAATAATAGATAATAAATTGCGAAATGATATTATTGAGGAGATAGACAGAAGAATAATATGAGCCAATACAAAAAAGATTTTCCTATTTTTGAACATAGTAATGTTTCTTATTTAGACAGTGCCGCAACAAGCCAAAAACCGCTGTGCGTTTTAAATGCGGTTGATGAATATTATAAAAACTACAATGCAAATGCCCACCGTGGAATGTATGATTGGGGTATTAAGGCATCGCAGGCTTATGAAGATGCAAGGCAAAAAGTGGCAAATTTTATAAATGCACAACATGCCGAGGAAGTGATTTTCACAAAAAATGCATCGGAGGCGTTTAACTTAATTGCTTATTCTTATGGGCTTGGCAACTTAAAACAGGGCGATGAAATTGTTTTGAGCATAACAGAGCACCACTCTAATTTAGTGCCATGGCAAATTATAGCAAAAAAATGCGGTGCAAAATTAAACTATTTTTATTTGAATGATGATTACCGCATTACAAATGAGGAAATTGAAAAGAAAATTACAGAAAAAACAAAAATAGTTTGCATAACACAGATGTCTAATGTGCTTGGTGTTATTAATAATGTTGAATTTGCCGTGAAATGTGCGCATAAAGTTGGCGCTGTTGTTGTGGTAGATGCCGCACAGAGTGTACAACATAAAAAAATTGACGTGCAAGCGCTAAATGCAGATTTCTTGGTATTTTCGGGGCATAAAATGTTTGCGCCAATGGGCACGGGTGTGCTGTATGGCAAAAAACAGCTTTTGAATGATATGCCACCATTTTTAATGGGCGGCGATATGGTTGAATATGTTTATGAGCAAGAAACAAGTTTTGCGCCATTACCAAATAAATTTGAGGCAGGAACGCAAAACATAGGCGGTGCTGTGGGGCTTAGCGCTGCAATTGATTATATAAAAAGCATAGGTTACGAAGATATACAAAAAATAGAAAACGAGCTTGCTCACTATGCAGTTGAGCAGATGCGAAAACTTGATTTTTTACAGTTATATTTACCTAAAAGCGGTGAAAACCACGCAGGGGTTATATCTTTTAATATAAAAGGCGTGCACCCGCATGATATAGCGGATATTTTAAACAGCTATAATGTGTGTACAAGGGCAGGTAACCACTGTGCACAGCCATTAATGCGTTATTTAAACATCCAGGCAACATGCAGAGCTTCTTTTTCAATTTACAACACTAAACAAGATGTTGATGCGCTTATAAATGCGCTTAATAAAGCATATGATGTTTTTGCAAAATATTTAAATAAGGGAAACTGATATGAACGAAACAGAGCAATTATATAATGAGTTAATTATGGAGCACAGCATGAGCTCTGAGCACAAGCGCAATTTAGCCGATTTTGACATAAAAGAAAAAGGGCATAACCCAAGCTGTGGTGATGAAATTGTGCTTGAAATAAAAATAGAAGATGGCGAAATAGTAGATATGGCGTTTACAGGGCACGGCTGTGCAATTTCTCAAAGCTCCACATCTATTATGATAGAAACGCTTTTGGGCAAGAAAGTGAAAGATGCAAAAGAGCTTGCAAGTTTATTCACGAATATGATAAGGCGTGAAAAATTGAGCGAAGAGCAGCTTGAAAGCCTTGAAGATGCCGCAATTTTTCAAAATGTTTCAAATATGCCGGCAAGAGTTAAATGCGCTTTATTGCCCTGGCACACTTTGCAACATATATTAGATGCAAAGGAATAGAGCATATATTTTGATACCTGTGTCATTCCGAGCGAAGCAGAGGAATTTGTTGCCGTGGCTTTTTTGCAAGGCACAAAGCATGGGTTTCTCCACTACGGTCGAAACGACAAAAGATAAGGTTGCATTTGTGTCATTTCGAGCGAAGCCGAGAAATCCGTTCTGAATTCACATCAAATAGCAAAAAACGGTTTTTCCACATTAAAAAATAAACAATATTAAAAAAACACTTGTATTATTATGCTTTTTATGGTATAGTATTATAGCCGCACGGTGTGGGCATTAAACGCTATTGCAAAAACATAGCTGCCTTACAAAACCGGCGAGACTTATTAAATGAGGGAATAAACATGCATGCAATTATAGTTACAGGCGGTAAGCAGTACCGTGTTCAAGCAGGCGACACAATTTACATTGAGAAGCTTTTGGTTGATGAAAACAGCGAAGTAGTTTTCGACGAAGTTTTAGCTGTTGGCAAAGATGGCGAAGTAAAATTCGGCAACCCAACTGTTAAAGGCGCAAGCGTTAAAGGCAAAGTTATTAAAAACGGCAAAGGTAAAAAGCTTAATATTATAACTTATCGCCCTAAAAAAGATAGCAAACGCAAAATGGGTCATCGTCAACCATATACAAAAATTGAAATTACCGCTATAAACGGTTAGAATAGGAGAGAGTTTAGTATGGCACATAAAAAAGGTGTTGGTTCAACCAAAAACGGCCGCGATTCAGAGAGCAAAAGGCTTGGCGTTAAACGTGCAGACGGGCAATTTGTGCTTGCAGGCAATATTTTAGTGCGCCAACGTGGCACACATATTCACCCCGGCCAAAATGTAGGCCGTGGCAGTGATGATACATTATTTGCCCTTGTAGACGGCAAAGTTCATTTCGAAAGAGTTGGACGTGACCGCAAAAAAGTTAGCATTGTTCAATAATTTACTGCGCAGTGAAAAAATAATATGCAAACTTATAGGGGTACTCATGCGTGAGCACCCCTATTGCTGTGTTTCACCCAAAAGTTGGCAACACAAACGCAGCTAATTTTGCTATTATATGTTTTAAACTAAACTTTGAATAATATATAGTTAAAGCGAACTTTTTTGCAATAAACAAAATTTAAGTTATTTAAACCTTTTTACCAAGAAAGTAGGTTAACATGTTCATAGATACCGCGAAAATAAGCATAAAAGCCGGCAATGGCGGCAACGGTGCTGTTTCGTTCCACCGTGAAAAATATGTTTCTGCGGGCGGCCCCGACGGAGGAGATGGCGGCAAAGGCGGCGATGTTGTTTTTGTTGCCGATACAAATTTATCAACTTTGATGGATTTTAAATATAAGCGCAAATATGTTGCCAAAAACGGTGAAGACGGCGGTGCTAAAAAATGCAGCGGGAGAAAAGCGGATAATTTAATTATAAAAGTTCCTGAGGGCACAATAATTAAAGAGGCGAGCACCAATGCTATAATTGCCGATATATCGTCGAAAGAGCCTGTGGTTATCGCCAAAGGCGGCAGGGGCGGTTGGGGTAATTCGCATTTTGCAACACCCACAAGGCAAATTCCTAAATTTGCAAAGCCGGGGCAAAAAGGCGAAGAATATGAAATAAGCCTCGAGCTTAAATTGATAGCCGATGTGGGGCTTATAGGCTTTCCGAATGTTGGGAAAAGCACAATTATTTCAGTTATAAGTGCCGCAAAACCCAAAATAGCAAACTACCATTTCACAACGCTTGCACCTGTTTTGGGCGTTGTAAGTGCCGGCCCCGAGGCAAGTTTTGTTGCGGCGGATATCCCGGGCCTTATAGAGGGCGCAAGCGAGGGGATAGGGCTTGGCCATGAATTTTTGCGTCATGTAGAGCGTTGTAGGCTGCTTTTGCACGTTGTGGATATCTCGGGCAGTGAAGGGCGAGACTTTAAAGAAGATTTTGAAAAAATAAACTATGAATTATTAAACTTTTCAAGCGAATTAAGCACACGCCCACAAATATTAATAGGAAATAAAAGCGATATTGCAAGCGAAGAGCAAATTAAGGAGTTTGAAGAATTTGCCAAAGAAAAAGGGCTTGAATTTTTTGCAATATCAGCTGCCACAAATAAGGGCCTTAAAAATTTGCCGGGTGTTGTTTTTGGCAAATTGCAGGCTTTGCCGCCTGTTAAAATATATGAGCCCGATTTTGTTAAGCCAAGTGCAGATTTAAACGCATCCGGAGCATTTAAAATTACAAAAGAAGACGAGCATGTTTTCAGAATTGATGCACCGTTTCTTGTGCGCATTTTAGAGGGCGCAGATGTTGACGATTACGAAAGCCTGCAATATTTTCAGCTTAAACTTACCGATAGCGGTGTAATTGAAAAGCTTGTGGAAATGGGTGTTGAGGAAAACGATACTATAAAAATAGACGATTTTGAATTTGATTATGTTTTCTAAAATGCAATAAAATTTATATTTTATGAGGAACAAATATAATATAAATTGGCATGTGGGCATTTCGTTGCTCACGCCATTAAATAAGATATGAATAATCGTAGCGAAGCGCAGATTATTTATATTAAATAAAGAGGTAAATATGCCGTTTAATTCAAACAGTGAAATTGATATTAAAGAGCAATCGCCAATAGCGCTTGCTTTTGTTGGCGATGCTGTTTTGGAAATGCTTGTGAGAGCAAGGCTTGTGGAGCGCACAAGGCTAAAAATAAACGAGCTTAATGCACGCAAAATTAAACTTGTTAGTGCAAAAGGGCAATTTGAAGCACTGCAAATTATTCAAGAATATTTAAGCGAAGAAGAGAATAATATTGTAAAACGTGGCAGAAACGCCTCTAAAGCATCTGTTTCAAAAAATGCTACACCTGAAGAATATAGGGCGTCTACCGCACTTGAAACACTTTTTGGCTATTTATATTTAAAAAACGAGCACGAGAGAATTAAACAGCTTTTCGAGCACATTTGGAATGATGTACACCTAAAAAATTAATTAAAATGGCTGTAATAAATTGCCCAAAGGCAGCTTATTACAGCCGTTTTGTTTAACGCATTGCGAAAAACATTTGTTTTGAAGGTATAAAAATTGCGGATAAAAGCTAATTAATTATTTGCAGTTGCTGCTTTTTTTGTTTGAGCTGTTGCTTGTTTTATTGGAAGAGTTCGAAGTGCTATTTGTTTTATTGGAAGAATTTGTGCTGTTAGTTTTATTGTTAGATTGTTTGTTATCCATGCTTTTCACCTCCCTTTGCATATAGTATGCGCAAAACTATTTGAAAAAATACAACAAATATGTTATAATATTATAGTTTTATTTATTTGTTTTATTTCCAAGTGAATAAGCATATTTTGTTATATTGGAAAACAGTTGATATTGAGAAAAGCATTAAAAATTACTCGATAAGCAAGCGTAACTTATTTGATAGATAAGCATAATGGAGGACGAAAAATGTCGGGGCATAGTAAGTGGAGTACCATAAAAAGGAAGAAAGAGAAAACAGATTCACAGCGTGCTAAAGTTTTTACAAAAGTTAGCAGAGAAATTAGCGTGTGCGTTAAAACCTCAGGGGCAGACCCTGCAAATAACGCTAAACTGCGAGATTTAATTGCTAAGGCGAAAAGTTTAAACGTGCCGGCAGATAACATTATGCGTGTTATTAAAAAGGCAGAAGGCGGCGAAAAACAAAATTTCGACAGCATTGTTTACGAGGGCTATGGCCCGAACGGTGTGGCTATGCTTGTGGAAACTTTAACAGATAACCGAAACAGAACAGCGGCTAACATGCGCCATTATTTTGATAAATATGGCGGAAATTTGGGCAATATGGGCTGTGTTAGTTTTTTATTTGCACAGCAGGGCATTATTGTTATAAATGCAAGCGGCAAAAGCGAAGAGCAAATTATGGAAGATGTGCTTTTGGCAGGTGCTGAAGATTTTGAAATGCAAGATGATATAGCACAAATAACAACACCGCCCGAGATATTCAGCCAAGTGAGAGAAGTTTTAGAGCTAAGCAACTACGAATTTTTCTCTGCGGAAATTGAGTGGGTACCCTCTACACAAGTGGCTTTGAGCACAGAGGATGATAAAAAAATGATGGCACTTTTGCTAAACCACTTAGAGGACGACGACGATGTGCAAAATGTTTGGCACAACTTAGAAAATGAACACGAACTTTTACGCTGATAAATAGCGCAAATATGAAGGGCGGGAAAGAAATTGCAGCAATCACAAATGGGATGCTATAATTGTTTATCTTTAATAGACCCCGGGCATAAAAAATGCCCGTATTGCGGGCATAAATTTGAAAACACAAACCCCGGCGGCACATTGCCGGTTTGCACTGTTTTAGCCGGGCGCTACACATTGGATAAAGTTGCCGCAATAGACGGTGAAGGTGTTACATACAGAGCATGTGATGCTAAAAACAAGCGCAGAGTTATAATTAAAGAGTATTTACCTGCTACAATATGTAGTAAAAGAACACCTGAGGGGCATGTTGTGCCGCTGAAAGATAAAGAAGTGTATTTTAAAACCACCCGAATGGATTTTATGGATTTATACCGCTCTTTAATGACAGTTCAGCAAACACAGGGGCTTTGTGAAATTTATAATTTGTTAGAACTCAATAACACAGCTTACGCTGTGCAAGAGGTGCCAGTGGGAAGAAGCCTTGAAAAATTCCTGGAATCGAGGCAAGAGCCTTTAAGCGCAGCCCAGGCAATAAGTTTATTAAGGCCTATTGTGTATGCAATTGAGGCAATGCACCGCAAAGGGCTTTTGCACCGCGGTGTTAGCACAAAAACAATTTATATAAACTCACAGGGCAAAGCAAAGCTTTCTGGTTTTGCAACAATAGGCTTGCGAACTGCCGACAGTGATTTAAAAAGCCAGCTTTTTGAAGGCTACTGTGCACCGGAGCAATATTCTGTTTCAGAGTTCGATGGCAAATACACAGATGTTTATGGCCTTGCCGCTGTGTTTTATAGGGCAATAACCGGCGTGGTGCCGCCTGTTGCCGATAGAAGAAAACAGCACGATTCAATAGTTTCGCCAAGAAATATTGTGGATACCATTCCAACTTTTGTATCGGTTGCTTTAATGCGCGCACTAAGAATTGCGGGAACACAGCGTATGCAAACAACGCCGGAGCTTTTAGCCGCTATAACAGAGCCGAATTTGCAAAAAGAAAATGAAAAATATGTTAGCAAGCACAGTGAAAAAAGCAATTTGATAACAATTGCAACTTTGGCAGTGTGCTTGGTTGTGGCTTTGGCATTAACAGTGGTTTTGTTGTTTGATGTTTTTAACGAGCAAACTGTGCAACCGAATTCAAGCGATATTTCACAAACAATATCTTCTCAAATTCAAGCAGAGCCGGAGCTTGTGAAAGTTCCTGCGCTTGTTAATGAAATGTATGCGCAAATTGCGCAAAACGAGGAGTATATAAATAACTTTTTGTTTACAATTACAGAGGAGTACAGTTCAACATTTGATGAGGGCGCTGTGATGGACCAAACCCCAAAGGCAGGCGAAAGCGTTGAAATTGGAACAACCATTAACTTGATAGTAAGCAGAGGGCCGATGCTTGTGGCAATGCCCAGTGTTGTGGGCCTTAGCAGAACAGATGCAATAAACACTTTAAACGCACTGGAGATAAAATATACTGTGGTAGCACATGTTAACGATGGTTCGTATGCACAAGATGAAATAGTAAAAACTGACTATGCGGTGGGAGATATGATAGACCCAAGCGAAGATACTGTCACAATCTTTTATGCAGGTGCTCCGCCGCCACCATCATCTTCTACAGCGCCGGCGTCATCTTCAAGTTCAACAAGCACACCTTAGAAATTTGTAATTTAATATTTATAAAGCCGCTTTAAACCATTAATGTTTAAAGCGGCTTTTAGCTTTTTCAGTGCAGGCAAAACACAAATCTTAATTTTTATTGTGCTTAAAAAGAAATAAAAGTACTGTTAAAGCGCATATAAATGAAACACAGCAAAAAAATGAAATGAATAATATAAACATTATTATAATAATATTTAATGCAAGTTTCATTTTTTAAACAAGCATAAAAACACAGCAATTTGCATAAGAATGAGTTAGAATAGCGAAAGGGGCAGGCATCATGGAAATAAAAATTTATAACGACACGGTAAGCGCAGCAACTACAATGTGCGATACTAAACTGGAATTGCCGATAGAAACGGAAATACTTATACCGGACTATCTGCCGCAGGTTTTTAAAGTTGTCAAGTGCTTTGCGCATTTGGTGGTTTTGCAAAAGCAGATGTCCACCGCAAGGCTAATGCTGGACGGCTATCTGCGGATAACAGTTTTTTATCAATCGGAAGACGATGAGCAACTATGCCACACAGAGCAAAAAATGCCGTTTACAAAGCAAGTGGATTTGCCGCAGGGAGAGTTTTTTTGCCCGGATATTACTATTGGCGGAGAGATAGAATATATTAACTGCCGAGCAGTAAACCAGCGAAGAATTGACATCAGAGGTGCTTATGCGTTAAGCGTGAACGCTAATGCTCAAACAACTTATGATATTGTATCTTCTCTTTCAGAGTGCGGTGTCCAGCAAAAAATGAACACATTATCAGGGCTTTGCACTTTAGCGGTACAAGAAAAAGTTATAAGTGCAGAAGACACAATAGAATTTGAAACACAACCTGATTCTGTGCTTGATGTTTCAAGTTACGGCAGTGTAAATGAAGTGAAAATCATAAGCGGAAAAGCTGTTTTAAAAGGGAGCATAAGCGCAAAAGTTTTATACAAAGCCGATGAATTGCATAATGTTTCCAAAACGGTGGATTTTAACGAGGTTTTAGAAGTTGAAGGAGCCGATGAAACATGCGAAAGCATAGCATTTGTTAAACCAACAGGTTGCAGCTTGCTTGCAAGTGACGACGGCAAAACAACAATTGCAATTACGGCAATTTTATACATTAAAGTTTTCAAGCAAAACAACACCTTTGCCGTTAGCGACGCTTTTTCCACATTATATGAAACCAAATTAGATTTTGATAAAGTGTACACACAAGAGGCTTTAGACAGATTTAATGTGCAAATTGAAACATCCACAGAGGGCAATTTGCCCGATGAGCAAGCAACTATATTGGCCGCATTTGCAACACAAATGCAACCTGAACTTATAGAGGAAAATAGCCAAAGCCATATAAGGGGCAGGGTTATTATACATGTTTTATGCCGCAATTCCCTTGGCGAGATAGATTGCTATGATAAAGCTTGTGAATATGTTTTACCGGGTGTTTATGATGCAAAAAGCCAAGAGCTTATACTAACCGCAAATGTGAATGTGTTAAATGTTAGTGCTAAAAAAGCGGGTAAAACCACAAGCGCGAGTGTTCTTTTAAAAGTTGAAGGTATGCTTACAAAACGCAAAGAGTACACAGTTTTAAAAAATATTGAAAACATACAAGAATTGATTAAAGAAGATGAAAATATAGCGCTTAGAATTTATTATGCGCAAGAGGGCGAACACTTGTTTGATATTGCAAGAAGATATTCTGTTTCACCAACGTTTATTGCGCAAACAAATGAACTTGATGGCGAAATAATGAAAGAAGCAAAACACTTACTTGTACCCGAAAATTCGCAAAAGGAGGAATTTTAATGCAAAGCAATAAAGTATATGCAGATATTGCCATGCGCACAAACGGCGATATTTACATGGGAGTTGTGGGCCCTGTTCGCACAGGTAAAAGCACATTTATCAAGCGCTTCATGGAATTAATGGTTTTGCCGCAAATAACTAACAATGCTTTTGCGCAAAGGGCAAGAGACGAACTTCCACAATCTGCCGCAGGGCGCACAATAATGACAACAGAGCCTAAATTTGTGCCTGAAAAATCGGTTAGCATAGAGCTTGAAGATGGCGTAACTTTCAGAACAAGGCTTGTTGATTGTGTGGGCTATATGGTTAATGGCGCAATGGGGCACACGGAAGATGAAAAAGTTAGAATGGTTAAAAGCCCATGGTTTGAAAACGAAATACCATTTGATGTTGCGGCTGAAACGGGCACAAGGAAAGTTATTAAGGAGCATAGCACAATAGGTATAGTTTTAACATCTGACGGCAGTATAAGCGATTTGCCAAGAGTAGCTTATGAAGAGGCTGAAGAACGTGTTATAAACGAGCTTAAAGAAATTGAGAAACCGTTTGTTATTTTGCTGAATTGTGTATCACCGGAAAGTGAATATGCGCAAAACCTGGCAAAACAAATGGAGGAAAAATATTCACACACGGTATTGCCTGTTTCTTGCGTTGAAATGGACGAAGAAGATATGGCAAATATTTTAAAGGCAATTTTGTTTGAATTTCCGCTCAGGGAAATTGCGTTTGAGATGCCGAGGTGGGTAACGCTTTTAGAGCAGGGACATTGGCTTCAAAAATCGCTTTATGACGCTGCAATTACGCTTGCAAACAACACGGCATGCATGAAAGATTTAATACGTCAAAGTGGCGTTGAAAGTGAGTACATAGATAAAAGTAAGCTGGTGAGTGCCGAGCTTTCAACAGGTTGCGTGAAAATGCAATTAACACTTTTACAGCATTTGTTTTATAAAGTGCTAAGCGATGTAACAGGCCTTGACGTGAAAGATGAGGCAAGTTTAATGCCGTGCGTGATGCAAATGGCAAAAACAAAATTGCAATATGAAAAAATCCGCTGTGCACTTGAAGAAGTGCAAGCCACAGGTTATGGGATAGTGATGCCCACACTGGAAGAGCTTACACTTGAAGAACCTGAAATAGTAAACCAAAGCGGAAGATATGGCGTTCGTTTGCGTGCAGGTGCACCGTCAATACACATGATGAGAGCGGATTTAAAAACCGAAGTTTCTCCGATAGTTGGTACGGAAAGCCAATCGGAAGACTTAGTGAAAAGTTTGCTTGCAGACTTTGAGGAAGACCCACTTAAAATATGGCAAAGTAATATTTTTGGGAAAAGTTTGCACGAACTTGTGAATGAGGGTATGCAAAATAAACTTTTGAACATTCCTATGGATGCAAGAGGAAGAATTGCCGAAACTGTGGAGAAAATTGTAAACGAGGGTTGCACAGGGCTCATTTGCATTATAGTTTGATTATTGTGCATAATATCATAAAAACACATATTAAGATGATAGCTTAATTAAAAAGCAATTATTATAACCGGGCTTCACTAAGTAGAATGGAGATTTTTATGAAAATTAATTGGAAAGCTCTTTTAATCAATATAGCTATACCGTTAGCAGTTGGGTTTATATCAGGCTTTATAACAAGTAACACAGTGGAGATATTTGAGCAGTTAGTAAAACCGCCGCTATCGCCACCGGCAATTTTGTTTCCAATTGTGTGGACAATTTTATATATTCTTATGGGTATATCTTCTTACCTTGTTTATGTTAGCGGAGCAAAAAGCGAACAAAAACAAACAGTGATGAAAATTAATGCGGCACAACTGTTTTTCAACTTCTTTTGGTCGATAATATTTTTTGGTTTATCACTTTATTATGTAGGTTTTGTGTGGATAATTATATTAATTGCTTTAGTAGTGCTATTAATAATTAAATCAAAACCTATTTCAAAGTATTCAGCATACTTGCTTATTCCATATTTGGCGTGGATTAGCTTTGCTGCTTATTTAAATTTGGCAATTGCAATTTTAAACTAAGTGCACTTTAATATATAGGTTAATACAACAAACTTAACCATTTGTCATTTCGACCGAAGTGGAGAAATCCGCACTTTGTGCTTGTATAACGCACAGAGTTACGGATTCCACCACTCGCCAAGAGCCGCCACTGCGTGTCGGTTGCTCGTTGGCATTAGCACTGCGGTGCGTCATCGGCTACGCTCGGAACGACACATATAAATGCACTAAACCTATGCCTTTATGCCCAATGCGCTGCGATGGTTTACTAATGTGTTTATTATTAACGCATTAGCAAACCATCGCAGCATTTTTTGCGATAATATAGGTTGAACTTAAGGCGCTACCAAAAGTTTTTAACTTGATATCGATATAAATTTTGTGTATAATGAGGGTGGTGGGAAAAACTTTAATAGAGAAAAAGGGGAACAAAGTGAAACTTGTTATTGAGAATGTAAAAAAATCTTACGAGAATAAAGAAGTTATAAAAAGTGCTAATTTTGAGTTTGAGCGTGGGAAAATTTATGCACTATTAGGTAGAAACGGCTCTGGTAAAACAACACTGTTTAATTGCATAAATGATGATATACCTTTCGACAGCGGCAATATTTATTTTGAAAAAGACGGTGAGAAAAAGCCGCTTAAAGCTGAAAATGTGGGTTACGTGCTCTCAACTCCATCGGTGCCCTCGTTTTTAACAGCAAGGGAATTTGTAACTTTCTTTATTGACATAAACAAAGATAAAATGCACGATGTGAAAACCGCAGATGAATACCTTAATATGGTTGGGATTTTAGATGAAGATAAGGACAGGCTTTTAAAAGATTATTCACTAGGCATGAAAAACAAAATTCAAATGCTTGTGAATTTTATTGCAAAGCCTGAATTGCTTTTGCTGGACGAACCGCTAACGTCTTTTGATGTGGTTGTTGCCGATGAAATGAAGCAACTGCTCAAAAACATAAAAAACGAGCATATAATAATTTTTTCAACGCATATAATGGAACTTGCGCTTGAGCTTTGCGATGAAATTGCTATTTTGTCTGCCGGTAAACTTACAGCAGTGCAAAAAGATAAACAAACTATCATTGAAACTTTAAGGAGGGACGGTGATGGTTAAAACAATTAAATTTCTGTTTTTAATAAGAAAAACTTATCAAGCTAACAGCTTTATTTACTATTTGAAGCGCTTGCCGTTAATTGGCAAAATTTTTCCTTATTCTTTGTACTCTGTTAAAGGTGTAAAAGATATATTCAGTTTTCTTAGTGTTGTTTGGGCAATTATAAAAATGTTTTTAGGGAAATTAGTATATTTAGGCGCAATTTCTATTGCGGCAAATTTTATGTTAAGTTTAAGCGTAATAACGCTTGATAAAAGCCAATTATTTTTAAACTTAATGTTGTTTTTAACAATTGCGGGTGGCATAGCAAAATGTTATGTGCTGGAACCAAATAAAGATATTAACTATGCCATAACTTATTTGCGAATGGACGCAAAACAAGTTGTAACTCACAGTTATTTTTATTATCTGCTGTGCACTGTAATTGGCTTTTTACCTTTATTCTTGTTTTTTCCTCCACTGCGCGAATTAGGGTTTATAAGCGCGTGTAGCCTTTTCATTATAATGCTAAGCAGTAAAATAATAGGCGGCGCTGTTAAATTGAATATTCGCTCGAAAAAAGCAAATTACAATTTAAACAACGAAAGTTTTAAAGAACTTGCTCTATGCGCTTTAATAGCATGTGTAGGTGTTATAAGTTCTCTTTTAAATATTAATGTAAACAATATTATTTTAGTAGTTGTTGCGTTATTATTTGGAGGCGGTGCTTTAAGCACAATGAAGTATATAGTAAACTTTAAAAGCTACAGTAAAGTTTATAAAACTCTGTTTTTAAATTGGGAAGTTGTTAGTAAAAAAACAAATAATAGTAAAGTGGTGAGAGATGCATTTGAAAAACAAATTTTAGATGACGGCAATGTAAACTACAATAAAAAAGGCTATGCGTTTTTAAATGATTGTTTTATAAAAAGGCACAGAAAATTGCTTTTTGGCTCTACAAAAAAATTTGTAATTGCACAAAGCTTAATTGTAATTGCCGTTATAGCAGCAACAATTATAATTCCCAATATTGCGCAAACTGTAAATAGTGGTGTAACAAGTGTGTTACCTTTCTTCACATATTTAATGTACTTCACTAATTGCGCAGAACGCATTTCAAAAGTGCTTTTCATGAACTGCGATAATGAAATGCTTACATACAGGCTTTACAGGCAACCGAAAGCTATTTTAAGCATGTTTAGGCTAAGGCTAAAGGCAATTTTATTTATGGATTGGGTTCAAAGCATTCCGTTAGCTTTAGGCTTACCGCTTATTTTGTTAATTTCAGGCGGCACACAAAACCCTTTGGATTATTTGATACTGTTTATAAGCATAATGGCAATTTCAGCATTTTTTACTGTGCACAATCTTGCCACCTATTATATTTTTCAGCCGTATAATCAAGAAGTGCAAATGAAAAACCCAATTTACGGCATAGTTAAAGGCATAACATATATAGGTTGTTATGTAATAATGCAAATAAATTTGCCATTTGAATTTTTTGGAGTAGCAATTATTGTTTTTTCACTTATCTATGTCGCAATTTTTGCGCCATTAGCTTATAAAATTGCACCTAAAACATTTAAATTAAAATAATAGGCTGATAATTTAGCACAATAATTTTCAATTAATCTATAAAAATACGAGCTTTTCGTCAAAATGTATAAAAAATGCTGTGCAATATGTTGACAATGACGAAAACTATGCTATAATATGCTTAGAAGCAATACACACATATACAGAAAGGTTGATTTTCATGTCTGAAGTTAATTTACACAATATTGATTTAAAAGAGTTTAACGATGTTTTATTAACATGTGAAGGTGATGTTTATATGGTTACACCCGAGGGTGACCGTTTAAACTTAAAAAGCAAATTATGCCAACTTATTGGGTTTACAAAACTTATTGAGGGCGGCAACATAGCAAAGGCAACTTTAGAGTGCGCAAACCCGGACGACCGCTCAAAGCTGTTCCGCTTTAATCTGTTTGGCATCAATGAAACAGAATCAAAATAAAAAATAGTTTACTAAAGCCGATAGGGATTAAGCTCTATCGGCTAAATAAAAAGCTGTATCAAATGAAATTTCATTTGATACAGCTTTTATATTATAATTTAGTGAATTTATATTTGTCATTCCGAGCGAAGCCGATGACGCACCGCAGTGCTAATGCCAACGAGCAACCGACACGCAGTGGCGGCTCTTAGCGAGTGGTGGAATCCGTAATCTCTTTATATTGAAAAAATACAAAAGGCGGATTTCTCCACTACGGTCGAAATGACAGGTGGTTAAGTGTATATGTTGCACTAAACCTATATGTTTTCAAACAATTTCAATAACACTTTAATTAAATGTGATATTGTGGATTGCAAAGATCCTCTTCAATTCTTAGCAATTGGTTGTATTTTGCAACACGTTCGCTACGGCTTGGAGCACCTGTTTTAATTTGGCCTGCATTTAATGCAACTGCTAAATCTGCAATAGTGGTGTCTTCTGTTTCGCCGCTACGGTGAGAAATAATAGCCCTAAAGCCTGCACGGTTAGCCATTTTAATAGCTTCCAATGTCTCTGAAACAGAACCAATTTGGTTAAGTTTAATCAAAATAGCATTTCCGCAACCGCCCTCAATGCCTTTAATTAAACGGCTTGTGTTTGTAACAAATAAATCGTCGCCAACAAGTTGAACTTTGTCGCCCAAAGCGTCGGTTAATTTTTTCCAGCCATCCCAATCCTCTTCGTCAAGTGCATCTTCAATAGAGAAAATGGG
This sequence comes from uncultured Bacteroides sp., assembly GCA_964370365.1. Classification (GTDB taxonomy): domain Bacteria; phylum Bacillota; class Clostridia; order Oscillospirales; family Ruminococcaceae; genus Ruthenibacterium. The sequence continues at coordinate 18,939 of CAYJIT010000014.1, forward strand.
GTATTTATCGCAAAGGTCTTTCCAATAAGCAACTAAATCTTCTGCAGAGCATTTTTTGCCGGATTTCGGCAAGTGGTAGCTGCCGATATTTTTGCCGTCTTTCCATTCGCTTGCAGCAGCGTCAATAGCAATTTTGAAATCTTTTCCGGCTTCAAAACCAGCTTCTTTAACAGCTTGAAGAATAAATGTTATAGCAGCTTCGTCGCTCTCTAAGTTTGGTGCAAAACCACCCTCATCACCAACAGATGTAGCAAGGCCTTTGCTTTTTAAAATTTTAGCTAATGTATGGAAAACCTCTGTGCACCAACGAAGGCCTTCGCTAAATGAAGGAGCGCCCATAGGCATAATCATAAATTCTTGAACATCTAAATTGTTAGCAGCGTGTGCACCGCCGTTTAAAATATTCATCATAGGAACAGGTAAAACATTTGCGTTGTTGCCACCTAAGAACCTGTATAAAGGAATTTGTAAGGAAGCAGCAGCTGCTTTTGTGCTGGCAATTGAAACTGCAAGGATAGCATTTGCACCAAGTTTAGATTTATCTTTAGTGCCATCAAGCTCTATTAACTTTTTATCTATTGCATAAACGTCGCCTGCGCTAAAGCCTTTTAATGCATCATTAATAACTGTGTTTATATTTTTAACAGCTTTTTGTGTGCCTTTTCCGCCATATCTTGCTTTGTCATCATCACGAAGCTCAAGTGCTTCATAAATGCCTGTGGAAGCACCGCTTGGAGATGCGCCAACACCAACACTGCCATCTTCTAAGATAACTTCTGCTTCAACAGTGGGGTTGCCCCTTGAATCTATAATTTCCCTGCCTATAACCTTTGCGATTTTTAAGTCTTTCATATAAACCTCCATTATTTTTATGTTTACTTACATTATTATAAAACATTTTTTCCATTTAATCAAGACAGATTTTGTTATATATTATAAATTTTTGTTAAATTTTTTATTAAATTTAACCGAAAATCCTTGTGGCAGGCATTATAAGTTAAAAAATTAACATAATTGCGTTATTTTTTTAAAGCACACAAAAATTATTATGAAAATGAAAAACAAAATTGTTTAAAACACTACATTTTATTTTATGATATGTTTTTTAACTACAAATTTTAATTTTTAAACGGTATTTAATGCTTTTTTGTAAATTTTTTTAATTATATCGTGTAATTTCGACAAAATTTGCTCAAGCAAACATGTTATATTGTTAACAATAAATTGAGGTTGCTTTAATATTTGTTTTTATTTGTGCAATAATAAATATAGCAATGGTATAAATTAAAGAGGTGAGCAAATGTTGGAAAATATTTTATCTGCAAGTTTTTTTGGTTGCAGCCCTAATGTTTTTAGTTTAGAAAAATATGAAAAATCGCAAGAGAGTGAGAACATTAAAAAAGCGCTTTGCACGCAAATTTGCGAGCTATATAAAAACGGAGTGCAGGTTTTTTACACAGGTTGCTACATTGGTATGGACATGTGGGCGGCAGAAATTGTGCTTGAACTGCAAAAATATGAAGAATATAGAGATATTAAACTGATATGTTGTATACCGTATGAGGAACAAGCTGCACAATGGACGTTTAGCCTTAGGGAGAGGTATTATACAATTCTTGAAAAAAGCAATTGCAATATTTTTATTAAAAAAAGATATACACAAGATTGCATTTTAAAATGTAGTTTGTTTATGATAGAGCACAGCCATTTTTTAATTTCACTTTGTGATAATAAAGCAAATTATTGCAACAGTAATTTTGCAAAATATGTTGTGGGATACGCAATGAATTTAAACAAAGGTGTAATAATTATAAACCCGAAAACAGCAAAAGTAACACCGATAACAATATCCGCAAAATGCATATAAACTAATTATTTTCATACCTGCTTTATTCAATGCATAATAATTAATATGTAATTTAGTAAATTTTTAATTATTATATGAAATTGAAAAGGTGGGTAAATATGCAAAAGAGCGTTTATATTAAAAATGCGGCTATTTTAACAGCAACAAGTTTAAGTTTGCGTGCTGTAGGCATGTTTTTTCGCATATATATTGCGGCACAAATTGGTGCGGCGGGTATGGGTTTATTTCAATTGATAATGACAGTATATGCATTGTGCGTAACTTTTGCAACGGCAGGAGTTTCTGTTCTTGCAACACGAATAACTTCACAGCAAATGGCGATGAATGAAAACAGTGTTCGAAAAAGCATGGATAAAGTGCTGAAACTTGCCACAGTTTTGGGTGTTTTGTGCGCATTGGCTTTGTTTTGGCTTGCAAAGCCTATATCTATTTATGCATTGCATGATGCCAACGCTATATTGCCACTGCAAATTTTAGCGCCAAGCTTACCGTTTATGGCGTTAAGTGCAGCTATGCGAGGCTATTTTTTAGCGGTTAAACGTGTGGGGCCAAATGCAAGGGCGCAAATTTTAGAGCAAATTATTAGAATTGGTGTTGTGGTGGCAATTCTTTATTTAATAGACAGCACAAATATAATGCTTTTTGTGTGTGCTGTGGTTGTGGGAAACACTTTAAGTGAAGCGCTAAGTTGGATATATTTGCTTGCGCATTACAAAAATGCGGTTAAGAAGTTTAAAAGAGAAAAAAGCGAGTATACAACAAAATTTATTGCTAAAATATTAGCACCAATTGCCGCGGCACAATACTCAACAGGCACTTTAAGAACAATTGAGAACATACTTGTGCCTTTTTGCCTTGCAGTGTTTTTAGGCAGCAGGGAACTTGCTGTTGAGCAATTTGGAGCGCTTAAAGGCATGGCGTTGCCTGTTTTATTCTTTCCGTTTTCATTTATAAGCACGCTGGCAACATTATTGTTGCCGGATATAACAAGCGCTTACATACAAAAACAGCATAAAATATTACAGAGGTTAGTATCAAGGGTTATATTTATCACTTTAAGTATTTCGGTTCTTGCCGCAGGCATTTACACAGTTTTTTCAAATGAAATAGCCATGCTGTTGTACAATGATGAGAACATAGCATTTTACATTTTGGTGCTTGGGCCTTTAACACCTTTTATGTACTTGGAAAGCATGGTAGACGGTATACTAAAGGGCTTAAATGAGCAAGTGGCAACTTTTAGATATACTATGGTTGATTGTATTATAAGAATTATATTAACATATTTATTATTGCCGAAATTTGGAATGATGGGATTTATGTTTGTGATGCTTATGAGCAATTTATTAACATGCCTATTAAATTTAAAGCGCCTGTTAAATGTTACAAAGTTAAAATTTGAATTTAGGAAGTGGTTAATTGGGCCGGCTCTAACATGTGTTATTGCCGCTGTTTGTTGGAACTATTTATTATTGCCTCAAATACAAATTTTTTCTATGCCGGTGCAAACAATAATAGGAACATGTGTGTATTTGGCAATTTATTTGCTGCTTTTGCCCAAAATTACAGGTGATAATTTAATAAAAATGGTACTTAGCCGTTAGGGAATAATACGAACTCGTTTTTTATACCGCTAAAAGCCCGAAAACTGCGGCAGTGCACCTTGTAAGGCGAAAGCCTTGCGTCACCGCACTTTCTTGTTTTAGAACTTTTGACGGTATAAAAAATTCTTTGAACCTATTTTGTGCAAAATAGGCGTGTTTAGATTACTCACTAACGGCTAAAAGAACTTGACAGCGATAAATACTCGTGCTACAATTTAACCGTTGAAACTTATAATAATGTAATATATGGTTAATAGGCACTCATGGCGGAACTGGCAGACGCGCCAGATTCAGGTTCTGGTCGGGGCAACCCGGTGGAGGTTCAAGTCCTCTTGGGTGCACCAGTCGAAAACTTCGACACGCAATTCGCGTGCTGAGGTTTTCTTTTTTTTAAATATATGGGTTCAAGTGTGTTACCACTTATTCTAAATTAATGCTAAACTGTTTTTGTTCTATAAGTAGGTTTTTAAAATCCTCAGTATTCATGGGTTTAGCAAAGTAGTACCCTTGCGCATAGTCACAGCCAATATTTTGCAGCCACTTTGCCTGTGAGGCAGTTTCCACACCTTCTGCTACTACTTTCATAGATAAACGCTTAGCCATTCGAATAATATCGGTAACAACTATCATGCTTTTGCCCATTTTTTCGCTCTCGTCAAAAAATGCCTTGTCAAGTTTAAGTATGTCTGCTTCAACCGCTGACAGCCTGTTTAGAGAGGAAACACCCGCGCCGAAGTCGTCAATTGAAATTGCAAGCCCCAGTTTTTTAAGGCTTTTAACAGTAGAAAGAAATTTTTCGGTATTTGCTTCAACGGCACTTTCAGTGAGTTCAAGTTCAATCAGTTTATTATCTATTTCGTAAAATGATAAAATTTCTGACACACGTTTTACAATATTATCGGAAAGCACTGTATGTGCAGACAAGTTTACAGAAATGCGTGGAATGTCCATTTTGTAGTGGTTTGCTTTTATATATTTGCAAACTTCATCAAGCACATATAAATCCAAATCGGAGATAAAGCCGTTTTCTTCAAAAACAGGAATAAACTGATCCGGGTATATTTTATTGCCAATCCTTGGGTTCCAACGAACAAGTGCTTCAGCACCGCCTGTTTTTAGTGTTTTAAAATTAATTTTTGGCTGATACTCAACTACAAACTCACGGTCTTTAAGTGCCTGCTCCATACGGAAAGTGATATTGATTTTATCCTCGTACTGTTTTTTCATTTTATCGTCAAATGTGATAAATGTCGTTCTATGAATTGACTTACCCTCAAGCCTTGCACTATCTGCTTGCCCTAAAAGCTCCGTTACCTTTGCTTTAATATTATCAACAACCACAGTTCCGAATGAGAGTGATACTTTGTATTTCTCATTTGTGTTTTCCTCTATGGCGGGCAATATGTCGTTGTTGTATATGTGACGGATTGAGCCGCCCTCATCGATACGTCTAAAAATCAAAAACTGGTCTGCAATTCTTCTACAAATAACGGCATTCGTGCTCTCAAAAGCTGTTTTCAGTGCGTCGGCAATAGCAATTAGAACTGTCGTACCTCTTTCTTGGCTAAAATGGGTGTTGATGGTTTTGAACATATCAATGTCGAAGGAGATAATTTCATATTCACCCGGTTTTATTTTGCTGCGAAGCTCCCCGGCTATTTCTCTAAACTTATTTAGCGTAATCAATCCGGTCATCGGGTCGATGTCGTAAGATTTTAGCAAGGCTTCTTTTTTGCTTATTACCCCTCTATAATAAAGTGCTATAAAACTTGCGGTTATAATGAAAAACAATATTGCAAAATAATACCAATAATCCGTTACAAACTCTAAAAAAGTGATGGTTGTTTTGGGAATTGCATCATTGGCGCTGTATTCAATAATCGCTTCATAAGTTCTGCTTGAAAAGCGATCTGCCATAATGTTAAATATAGGCACATATTCATCTGCAATCGCATTGTTTATGTAAAATTTCATAGGTGTTACGGTGTCTGTTATCATGGTTGAAATTTCGACATCGTCTAAGTAAAGTTCTGTATATGTAGTGGCACTTTCTGTACAAAAAACCATATCCACATTTCCGGCAGCTAAGTCATCTAATAGGTCGTGCCATACATTGTAAGTAACCAACTCCGTAAGCGGATAAGCTGCAAGAAATGGTTCGAAGTCTATTGTCTGATAGGGAAGCATGCCAATTTTAGGTGCGGTTTTCATGATGTCTTCTTTGACGGTGGTATTCATGTATTCATTGTTAACTATCGCATACATAGGAATGTCATAAAACGATACAGTAGGTGTATAATATTCTTCATCACGTGCTTGCTCAATATCACCATAAAGTGTCACTAATATATCAAAATTCTCACGCTCAACATGTGGGTCTTCAATGTTGTATGGGTGATAATTCACTTCAAAATCATATCGCTCGGCATAGCTGTTGAGAACATCTACCAACACACCGTCCGGCTCGCCATTATCATTCATATAGGATATAGGTGCATATCCTGTTATATAACCTGCTTCAAGCGTTTTTTGCTGTAATATTTCAACTTCTTCTTGTGTAAGCCCACGGTGGCTCATTTCAATATTGTCTGAAAGGTACTTTTCTTCAAGCTCCATAAATAAATTGCCTTCTGTATAGATAACATCTAAAAAGTGGGAGTCAATAACTTCCATTAACTGGGCATTTTCGAAAGATGTGATTAAGAACATATTATATACGCCAAGATTTAGTATATTATTTAACTCAACATAAGTTTTGCTTTCGGAATAAACTAAGTATAAATCGGTATCCTGTTCCAAATAGGTTGCGCTCTCACCATAAACATATTCTACCGAGATATTGTTTTCTTCACAAAATGTATCAAGATATGCAATGCCGACACTCTCGTCAAAAACAGAAATGGTTTTTCCGTCAATGGCGGATAAATCGCTATAACGGATATCCAAATCCTTTGACGTAAGCGAAATATATGTTTTGGTGTATGGATTTTGGGAATATAAAACTTGTTCTCGTCGTTCGGCACTTTGGGTGTTAAAGCCGCCCACATCAACATATCCGCTGTTTACCGCTTCAAACATGCTGTCGGAAATGGGAACAAACTCAAACTCCAAGCCACTGCGTTCGGATATAGCATCAAACACTTCATACCCATAGCCCTTGTTATTTAAGCTGTCAATGTCAACAATTACATTTTCAAAAGTAGAGTAATATCCCACTCTTATCGGTTTTGAAAAATCAAAAGGTGCTGCCTCAGTGTCAACCTGTGTTGCGTATACTGTCATAACAGGCATAATTATTGCCATTGCTATATACAGTGCAACTATAAAGCTTATAATTTTTTTCATAAATTGTGCCCTCCTGCAATATTGCTTTGTCATAAATTAAAGCGTAATATTGAACACAAATAACAATTATATTGTAATATTATATCGAAAACTGTCGAAAAAGTCAAGAAAATAGCATAAAAAATAACAAAATAGGATATATTTACCATGTTACATTTTAAATAAAACCCCTTTATCTTGAACTTTACAAAAGTTTAACATTCACACGATTTTACATTTAACATTACTTTGCTAAACTTTGATTAGACAAAAAAAGAAATGGAGAAATGAATATGAAAAAAATCATCGGAATTTTTTTGAGTGTAGTTTTAGCACTCGGGCTTATGGCAGGCTGTGGGGCAAGTGAGGTAAGCAGTACAGGGCTTTCTGGCACAGTTACAGTGGGCGGTTCAACATCGGTTGAGGGAGTAATTTTAGGCGCTATTGAAATTTTTTCAGAGCAAAACCCAAATGTAACAATTACATACGATCCAACAGGTTCAAGCACAGGTGTTAAAAGTGCTGCGAGCGGAGATTATGACATAGGGCTTGCAAGCCGCGATGTTAAAGACAGTGAAACCGAAGAATTCGGGGCAACAGGTACACCTTTTGCTATTGATGGCATTGCCATTATTGTTAACACACAAAACACTGTTACAGATTTAAGCCTTGAGCAAATTGCAGCAATTGCAGATGGAAGCATTGCAAACTGGAGTGAAGTGGGCGGCGCAGATGCACCTATTGTTTTAATAGGGCGCGAAGCCGGAAGCGGCACACGCGATGGATTTGAGAGCATTGTGGGTGTAGAAGAATGTGTGTATGAGCAAGAAATTACAAGCACAGGCGGCGTTATAGGCGCTGTTTCACAAAACCCTAATGCAATAGGTTATGCTTCTTTATCGGCTGTGGACGATAAAGTTATGGCAATTACAGTTGAGGGAGTAGCGGCAACAGAGGAAACTATAAAAGACGGCACATATAAAGTGCAACGTAATTTCAACTTCGTAACAGTGCAAGATAAAGAATTGAGCGAAGCGGCAAAGGCATTCTACGATTTTGTTCTTAGCGAGCAAGCTGTTGATGTGATTAAAAATGCAGGCGCAGTTCCCGTAGTTTAAAAAGAATAAAAATATAACAGGCAATACCGTAATAGCGGTATTGCCTTAAAGTGAAATGAGAACAATGAAAAAAACAAATATACTTGAAAAAACAATGAACGGAGTATTTCTTTTTTGCGGAATGTTAAGCATTGCTTGCGTGTTTTTTATAACAATTTATATGTTTATTGCGGGAACCCCTGCCATTATAGAGATAGGGTTTGCCGATTTTTTACTTGGTGAAGAGTGGAAATCCACCGCAAGTGAGCCACTTTTCGGTATTTTACCGTTCATTCTCACAAGCGTGTGGGGAACTTTAGGCGCAATTATCATAGGCGTGCCTATAGGGCTTTTAACCGCAGTGTACTTAAGCAAAATGAGCAGTGGTAAAATTGCAACTATATTGCGCAGTTGCATTGAACTGCTTGCGGGTATCCCAAGTGTTGTATATGGGCTTGTGGGCATGATGGTTCTCGTGCCGTGGGTTATGAACACATTTAATTTGCCCAGTGGTGCAACACTTTTTGCGGCAATAATAGTGCTTAGCATTATGATATTGCCCGGTATTATTTCTATAAGTGAAACAGCGCTTAGTGCAGTGCCACCGGAATATGAAGAGGCGAGCCTTGCTTTAGGCGCAAATAAAACCGAAACAATATTCAGAGTTAGCATACCGGCTGCAAAAAGCGGAATTGTTGCAGGCATTGTTTTGGGCGTTGGCCGCGCAATAGGCGAAGCTATGGCTGTTATGATGGTTGCCGGCAATGTTGCAAATATGCCCGAGCTTTTTGGCAGCGTGCGTTTTTTAACAACTGCGGTGGCAAGCGAGATGAGCTATGCCTCGGGCTTGCAAGAACAAGCCTTATTTAGCATTGCGCTTGTTCTTTACTTGTTTATAATGCTTATTAACGCAGCTTTAAATAGATTTTTGAAAAAGGATAGTACAAAATGAATTTAAAAACCCGTAGAAAAATATCTGAAACAATGCTTAAAACATTCATATATATTTGTGTTGGTTTAGTGGTGGCATTGCTTGTTTGTTTAATTGGATATATAATGGTTAAAGGAATTCCGTATTTAACATGGGAACTACTGTCAACGTCGCCACGGCACAGTACAGGCAGTATAGGCATTTTGCCCAATATTATAAACACACTTTATATTGTTGGCTTAACGCTTTTAATTTCATTGCCGCTTGGCGTTGGTGCGGCTATTTACTTAACCGAGTATGCAAAAAACTATAAGTTCATTCGTGCGGTAGAGTTTGCAACAGAAATTCTCGCCGGCATACCAAGCATAATTTATGGGCTTGTGGGAATGCTTTTCTTTGTGCGTATGTGCGGCTTTAAAGTTAGCCTTTTATCGGGTGCTTTAACAATGACAGTTGTGGTTTTGCCCACTATAATAAGAACAACGCAAGAGAGCTTGAAAAGTGTTCCGCAAAGCTATCGCGAGGGAGCACTCGGGCTTGGAAGCGGTAAGTGGCATATGATAAAAACCGTTGTGCTCCCGTCGTCGTTAGAGGGGATTGTAACAGGGTGCATTTTGGCAATAGGAAGAATAGTGGGTGAGAGTGCAGCATTGCTGTTCACTGCCGGAATGGGAACCGCTATTGCCTCGAATATTTTCTCTGCACTCAATAGCGGTGGCGGCACGCTTTCAGTGGCACTTTATATGTATGCAATGGAAAGGGCAGAATTTGATATTGCCTTTGCAATAGCCGCACTTTTGCTTATATTAGTGTTCATAATAAACATGGGCACAAAGGCTGTAAAAAATATTGTTGATCGCAAGCAATCGCAGTAGCGGAAAGGTGTTAAAATGAGTGATTTTATTATTTGCGCACAAAACTTTAATTTGCATTACGGAGAGTTTCAAGCGCTAAAAAACATAAATATGGAAATACCGCAAAAAGAGATAACGGCTTTTATTGGGCCGTCGGGTTGTGGAAAATCTACATTTATTAAAAGTATAAATAGAATGAACGACCTTATTCAAAGCGTTAAAATAGACGGTGAAATTTTATTTGAGGGCGAGAATATTTACCGTGATAATATTGATGTAACACAACTTAGGCGCAATATTGGAATGGTGTTTCAAAAACCTAACCCTTTCCCAAAAAGCATATATGAAAATGTTGCATACGGTGCGAAGTTGCACACAAAATACACCAAGGCTCAGCTGGATGAGCTTGTAGAGCAAAGCCTTAAAGGCGCTGCACTTTGGGATGAAGTAAAAGACAGGCTAAAAAAATCTGCGCTAAGTTTATCGGGAGGCCAGCAACAAAGGCTTTGCATTGCAAGGGCGCTTGCTGTACAGCCCAAAGTGCTTTTAATGGATGAACCCACCTCTGCACTCGACCCTATATCAACTTCAAAAATAGAAGAGCTTGTTCTTGAACTTAAAAAGAATTACAGCATTATCATTGTTACGCATAATATGCAACAAGCGCTTAGAATTTCTGATAACACGGCGTTTTTCTTATTGGGTGAAGTTGTGGAATACGACAAAACCGAAAAATTGTTTGACATGCCAAGAGATAAGAGAACAGAAGATTATATCACAGGCAGATTTGGATAGGAGGGGCAATATGCGAGATAAATTTGATAATGAATTAAAAAATATGCACAATAACCTTGTGAAAATGGGTGCGCTTTGCGAACATTCAATTTCCTTGGCTATTAAGTGCTTTGAAAAAGATAGCGGCGTTACTGTTAAAGAGGTAAGGGCAACTGAAGTTAAAATTGATGAGTATGAGAGTGAAATTGAAAGGCAGTGTTTAAAGCTGCTTTTGCAACAGCAACCTGTTGCGAAAGATTTGCGCAGTATTTCAGCAGTGCTTAAAATGATAACAGACCTTGAGCGCATAGGCGACCAAGCGGTGGATATTGCAGAGCTTTCACAATATACGCAAGTTATGAACGAGCATGTAAAAGAGATGGCGAAAAACACAGTTGAAATGTTATCTTATGCTATAGACGCTTTTGTTGGCGGAGATTTAAAATTGGCGGTTAAAACCATTGTTCATGACGATATTGTGGATAATTTGTTTTTGGAAGTTAGGCATGATATAATTAAAATATTGAAAACAGATGTACAGGGTGCAGAAAAAGCACTTGATACATTGATGATTGCTAAATATCTTGAACGAATAGCAGACCATGCGGTAAATGTAAGTGAATGGGTGATTTTTTCTATCACAGGAAAGCACAAAGGAGAACAGCATGATAGCGATACTGGAAGATGATAAAAGCATAAGAGAATTAGTGCTATATGCACTGAAAAATGCAGGCTTTGAAGCCGAAGGTTTTTGTGTGGGAGAAGATTTTTTTAATGCTATTGAAAAAAATGTACCACAACTGCTTTTGCTTGATATCATGTTGCCACAAGAGGACGGCATAGAGATTTTAAAAAAACTGCGAAAAAAAGAGGCCACAAAAAATTTGCCTGTAATTATGCTAACGGCAAAAGACACGGAATACGACAAAGTTATAGGCCTGGACAGCGGCGCAGACGATTATTTAACAAAGCCATTCTCAATGCTTGAATTAATTTCGCGCATTAATGCACTTTTGCGCAGAAGCAAAAGCGATGAGAACACAAAAATTTTGCAATATAAAGAACTTTCTATTTATGATGATAAGCATATGGTTTTAATAGGCACTAAAGCTTTGGAATTTACACTTAAAGAGTATAACAGCTTGAAATTGCTTTTGAGCAAAAAGGGCAAAGTTGTAACAAGAGATGAGCTTTTAAACAGTGTTTGGGGCTATGACTTTGACGGTGAAACCCGAACAGTTGATGTGCACATTCGCACAATAAGGGCAAAATTGGCCGAGTGTGGCGATTATATTGAAACCATTCGGGGCGTTGGTTATAGAATGGGGGGCAACGATGACTAAAAAAATCAGCAAAGCGATTGTTTTGGTATCTTGCTTAACGCTTTTATGTGCACTTGTTTTTATTGTGGGCAGTTTTTACAACTACTCTGAAGAAATTCAACTGCAAAACCAGCAAGCTAATTTGGATATGGTGGCAGTGGGTGTTAGCCAAAACGGTATGGAATATTTAAATGCACTGCACGCAGATAACTACCGTGTTACATGGATAGATAGCGACGGCACAGTGCTTTTTGATTCACAGGCAAACAGCCAAACCATGGAAAACCATGCAGACAGAGAAGAGTTTAAGCAAGCGCTTTTAGGGCAAACAGGCAAGGCTACACGCACTTCTTCAACGCTGGCACAAGAAACAATATACATGGCAAAAATGTTAGATGACGGCACTGTTATTCGCACTGCCACAACACAGCGCACTATTTTCTCGCTTATTATTTCTATGCTTGCTATTCTTTTGTTTATAGTGGCGCTCGCTGCGGTAATATCCATAATGTTGGCGTCAAATATAGCAAAAAAAACAGTTGCGCCTATAAATTCACTAAATCTCGATGATCCTTTATCTAATGATGTATACGAAGAAATTAACCCGTTATTGCATAGAATAGAAGGGCAAAACAATGAGATAAGGGAAAAAATCTCAAAGATAAAAGGCCAACAAAAAGAATTATCACTAATAACGGAAAATGTGGCAGACGGTATTGTTATTTTAGATGATAGCGGAATTGTAATAATGTGTAATAAAGTGGCAAAAACATTGCTGTCGTGTGAAATTGGAAATTACTACCTCAGTTTTTTTAGAGACATAGAATATGAAAAATTAATTGAAAATGCACTTTTGGGTAGTGCGGGCAAAGTGAAATTGCAAATTGAAAATGAACATTTTGTGTTTTCGGCAAGCCCTATAAAAGCAAACGAGGGATACTCTATTTTCTTGTTTATACACAATATTACGGAAGATGAGCAAGCGCATGAATTGAGGCGCCAGTTTTCTGCAAATGTTTCGCATGAGCTAAAAACCCCGCTAACTTCCATTATGGGGGCATCAGAGCTTTTGAAAAGCGGCATGGTAAAAAAAGAGGATGTGAAAGACTTTGCCACAAACATTCACAGTGAGGCAACAAGGCTTTTAACGCTTGTGCAAGATATAATTAATTTATCACGGCTTGATGAACAGAGCAATTTTGAGTTTGTTAACATTGACATTGCCGCCGTTACAAATGAAGTTGTTAACCATTTGAGCAATAAAGCAAAAAGCAAGGGGATATCGGTTAAATTTAGCGCAAAGCAAACAAATATACATGCCGTTCCCACTGTGCTTTATGAGATGATATATAATTTGTGTGATAATGCAATAGTATACAATAAAACCGACGGAAAAATTTTCGTTGAAATTTTACAAAACGATGATAAAATAGTTTTTAGCATTAGGGATACAGGAGTAGGCATTGATAAAGAACATCTGCCTCGCATTTTTGAGCGGTTTTACAGAGTGGACAAAAGCCATTCCAAAGAGACAGGCGGAACAGGCCTTGGGCTTTCTATTGTTAAAAACGGCGCAAATTTGCACAAGGCACAGCTTTTGGTTGAAAGCACTTTAGGTGAAGGAACACTTGTCACAATAACATTTTTCAATAATACCAAAGTTTAATATAGGTTAAAAAAAGAAAAGGTTTAAACACAAAAAAGCACAGAGGAACACTCCACTGTGCTTTTTTTGTTTTTGTATGTTTTTAAAATTGTTAGCAAATAGCCTTTAAATATATTAGCATTAATTCCAAAGTGCAGCAGCGCCCACAATGCCTGCGTTATTTCCCAAAGTTGCCGTTTTTATTTGTGGTATTGCAAGCCTGCTTCCGCCATATGCATAAGCACTTACACACTCAGATAATCTGTCGGTTAAATATTCTTTTTCATTCGATATGCCGCCGGATATCAAAATAACTTGCGGCCTGAAGATGTTAACATAGTTAGCAATGCCAATTGCAAGGTGTTTAATATAGTTGTTCACCACATTTAAGCCAATTTCATCATTTGCCCTTGCGGCTTTAAACGGCAGTATACCATTCATTTTGTTGTTGTTTTCTTTATAAAGCTCTGCCAGTAAAGAGTTTGGGTTTTCCTGCACAGCTTTATTTGCGTCTCTTATTAAAGCCGTGGCACTTGCATAGGCCTCAAGGCAGCCTTTGTTGCCGCAATTGCATTGCTCGCCATCTTCAATAATTATCATGTGCCCGCCCTCAGTTCCGCCGGGGCCGCCACCTTCAAATATTTTGTTATCAAACACAAAGCCGGTGCCAACACCCGTTCCAAGCGTTACAAGCACTACGCTTTCATACTCTTTTGCGGCACCTGCCACATATTCACCAAGCGCGGCGCAATTTGCATCATTGCTCAATTTTACAGGCTTGCTTAACAGCCTTTCAAGTTCTTGCTGAATAGGCACATTCTCAAAGCTATTAAAATTAGCAGAGTAAACAACAGTGCCTTTATGAGGGTCTACAGTGCCGGGCGAGCCCAAGCCGATACCGATACATTCGTCTAAGTGAATACCTGCTTTTTGAACGGCAAAGGTTATTGTGCTTGCTATATCTGCCACTATTAGCTCCCACGCACGCTGTGCATCTGTTGGTGCAGAATGTAAAGCTATAATCTCGTGTTGTTCATTCACAATGCCAACTTTAATATTTGTGCCACCTAAATCCACACCAATTCTATAAAATTGCTTTTCATTTATTTCAGTATAACCCATAATAATGTGCACCTCGTAGTTTAAATAATTATTTTCAAAAGTTTTTTACAAGCGCTGACGGTTCTTGCTTTTTTTAAAGTCGTACATTTTTTCATCAGCTTCGCTTATTATGCTTTTAACTGTTCTGTCAGAATTTTTAGGCACAGCCACAATGCCATAACTTATTGAAGTATGGTAATGTTTTTTGTATAAATTCGCAATATTTTTTATTCTGCTGTATGCTTGCATAATTTTTTTGTTAATCTCAAACATATCGTTTTCGGTGCCAACAATTAAAAATTCATCGCCACCTAAACGTGATATCAACTCTTCACTGAAAAATTCACGCAACATTTCACATACTTCTTTTATATAAAAATCGCCTTCGGAATGTCCATAAGAATCGTTAACTTTTTTAAGCCCATCCATATCAACAAACACAATAAAAAATTCTGTGTTGTTGTCTAAATTTTCTTGAATTTGTTTTTCAGCCATGTCGCGCACGCAAAAGCCGGACATAGCATCAAAATTAGAGCGCAAATGTATATCGCCTATCTCTTGTGTTTCAAGTAAAACTTTTTTATTTATGTCTTTTAAGTTTGCAACATAAAGCCTTAATTTAGCAAATACGTATGAATATAAAACCGCTAGATGTATGCACACAAAGGATATGAAAGAAGATATAATATAAAACAGCAAGAAATTAGAGTTGCTGTGCGGTGTTCTTGAAAGGCCAAGCAAGAAAAATAAATGCATAAGTGTGAATGATAACATTCCAATAATAAAATTCAAATTAATTTTATCAGTAAAAATCATATCGAATTTTTCTTTGTGAAATTTTTTTTGAATTATAATAAAATAGGGGATAGAGGTGAAAACAGGAATTAAATTGATGAGTAAATTATAAAATTCAATTTCATAAACATCATACATTGATAGCCCTGTAAAGAATGCGCACAGGGAAGTTATTAAAAGGCGCCCTGAAAAATGTGTTAATAAAAATGATAACACACCAAAAAACACTATCCTTTTTCCAAGCTGCTTATAAAGCAATTTAAATTCAATATAATAAATTGCAAAATAAAACATCAATAAAATAATTTCTAAATGTATAGTGGTAAAAATATTAAAAAGCACTAAAAATATAAAGTTGTTTAAAACAGCTATGGCTAAAACCAAATGTTTATTAGAGCTTGTTTGCCCGTGCACATGCTCTGTAAATTTAAACATTGTAATTATAAAAACAATATTAGAGGCAACAATAAGCAAATCTGTCATATATTAATGCCTCCGTTATCATAAAAAGATTGTTTAGCTAAACGCATGTTTTCATCGGAGAGCTTTAATATACGCTCAGAGCCTTCTTTGCGCAGTTCTTCATCTACATAAACCCATCCGATGCTCGCAGAAATAGGGAATGGCTCTATGTCATTTTTAATTTTAATTTTTTCGTTAATACGTTTAATAATAGTTGTGACATCTTGCTTTTGAACATCGTTTAAAATAACAATAAACTCATCTCCGCCAAAACGGCACGCTATATCAATATCTCTTATAGTAGTGCTTATACAATTTGCAATTTCTTTTAAAAGTAAATCTCCTTTTTCATGCCCGTAATTATCATTTACATATTTAAGGGCATTTGCATCTACAAATAAAAAAGCAAAATCGTTAGAAGCTTTGCAAAGTGCAATTAAGCTGTCGTGCCCAATTTGTCTGTTGTAAAGGCCTGTTAAATTATCTTTCATGGATTTTTCTAAGGCAAGTTTCTTTTGTTCAAGAACTTTATCGTAAATAATTTTTGCATCATCACTTTTTCTTTTGTACATTGTCATGTTTAAAAAGTTAAGTGCATATTTAAAGTTGTAATAAAATAAAGCCATATAGAATATAGGGGTTACTATAGAAATTACCAACTGTTCAATGTAAATTTCATCTGTAAACAATAAAATTGTTGTAACAGTTATTATGGCAATTAAAACAAATGTGAACACTGTTATCATCCACGAAAAAGTTTTTGCATCACTTATTCTTTTTATGTGCTTTGTGGGTATTAATGTTCTTACAACAAAAGAGAATAAACATATTAGAACACAAACAAACATAATGCTAAATAAACGCATATCGCTATTATGCAAAACTGCTAACGGGGAAATATTGAGCCAATGTGCCAATATAACTATAAGAGGAAAATGAACAGATGCAATATGAAAAGTTATTATACAAGCGCAAAATAAAATTTGGCGAAAACTTGTTCTTGCAATTATTCTAAATTCAATAATTAACATAAAAAGAAGTGTAAAGTAAAAACTGAATGGGCTGTTATATGTTGATGCATTTAAAAATAAATAGGTAGCAAGTACATTTAAAAAAGCAAAAAATGTAAGAATAAAAACGTTTTTGCTGCATTTGTTTAAAATAATGGAGGCAAAATTAAGCATTAAGCCATTAAAAACAAAATATATTATATAAGATAAAATATTAATATAAGCAAAATCCATAAATACAGCTCCTTTCATTTTTATTCGTACACATTATAACAAATGTGAATAGCGTGTTTCAATTTTTTCAATTCGGGGTTAAATATTTTTTAAGTGCCATGGTGCAATCTTCTTTGGTAAGTGCCCTAATAGCACGTTTTACAATGGGAATGGAATTTGGTAAAACACACAGCTCTGTGGCGCCTATTGATACGTAAAAATCAACAAGAGATGCATCCGATGCGCTTAAACCGCAAATGCACACATTTTTTTTGCACGCTCTATTTATTAAATGCGCCAAATTTGTAACACTGCGCAAAACAGCAAAATTGGTAATCCGAGCTTTGCCGTTAATGTTTAAGTTTTGTGGTGCTGTTTTTAAAATGCTGCTTGAAATTTTGTTGATATCTATGTAAAAAAAATCGGTGCAATAAGAAAGAATATCGGCAATTAAAGCAGAATAATATGTTGTTAGCATAATGCCCACTTCAATATTGCTGTTAATTATTTTGCCTTCTTTTATCAACTGATTACGCAATAATTGTAAATCTTTTTTAAAATCACACACTGTTTGCTCGTTTGCAACATCATTTAAAAGAATGCAAAAATTGCCGTACGCCGAGGCCCTTAAAAGTGCACGCAAATTAACTGTGAACATATTGCTTTTAAAGCCGGTGTTTTCTAAGTTAATACTATAAGTTTCATCTTTTTCGCAAGGGTTAATTAAAATTGTAACTTTCTTGTTGTGGGTAAGTAAAAAAACATCCCTGTAAAAGTTGAATAAATAATCTTCATCAAACATGTCGGGCTCAAGTTGTTTAAATATAATGTCTGTATATAATATCCCTATGTTATCGGTGCTGTTTATAATTGCGTTTTTAACATCCTTAACGCAAGTTGCAACGGCTGACAATTTAATATTACTTCCGCTTATTGTGCTGGCGGGCACACCTTTTAAATGCTGGCCACCGCTTTCTTTCCTTTTTAAAAACAAGTGTTTGCGCGCAAAAACTGTTTTAGTTTCAGTATTCGGGTTTTGAGCAATAAGCCCGCTCTCACCGTCAACCATTGTGCGCACATTTGCTTGTAAAGCATCAAAGTTTTCACAAAGAGAAACACAGGAAATGCCCTTGCTGTTTGCATATAAAATATGGTAATTTTGCAACACGTTATCATTTATAATAAGTGCACACAATTTGCTTTCAATAGCTATAAGGGTGTTAGCACTGATATTCGCATTAATTCCAAGTGCAATGCGGTTTTGTGCGTTTTGGCAATGCTTTAAAAGTAAGTTTTCAGCATCTTGCTTAATAATTAATTTATAGGCATCAATTATATTTTCGCACTCTTCATCAGTAAAATCATCTTGTTTGGTTTTCAAATTTGCACAATAAGTTTCACAAGCACATTTAACACCATAATGCGCAGATGTTTTTTTGCTTAGCACAGCGTCCTTAACAAAGCCACTAAAATCTTCGCTGTCAAGCATATCGAGCTGAGCCGTTAAAATTTTAATGTGCTTTTTAACATAATTAAGCGAATTTTGTTTGGTATCTGCATAAAATTTTAATTTGCGCTGCAAATTATCTTTCACATCATTTATGCTTAATTCAATTTGTTCAAATTCGCTGTTTTCATCTTTTGTTTTTTTATCTTTTGGCAAATAAGTGTAATTGAAGATATAAAGTAAACCGTCACCTATTCCAATGCTGACGCCCTCAGCTTCAAACTCAAGCATTTTATACACACCTTTCAAAAAGTGTTATTATTCGTATGCGGTTTTGCCGCTTATTATGCAGGCAACACGGCGTATTTTACTTTGCTCTTTCATTAGTTGCATTGCCGCATTTATAACTGCACCGCCGCTTGCGCAAGCAGGGACAGCATCTGTTAACAAAACTTCAAAAGCTGTTTGCTGTGCACTTTCACTGGGAACTGCCATAACGGCATCCACCACATAAGGATTGTAATTTTCGGGGACAAACCCTGCACCAAGCCCCGGAATTTTATGCTTGTTAATAGTATTTTTGCCAATTGCTTGGCTTTCATACGGTTCAACCGCAATAATTCTAACATCGCCAATCCACGCTTTTGCATATTCGCCAACACCTGTTATTGTGCCTGCGCTTCCCACGCCAACAACTATTGCATCAAGCTCATTCCCTGTTGCCCTTAGCAGTGAAGGGCCGGTTATTCTTCTGTGAAATTCAGCGTTTAAATCGTTGTCGAAATAATTTATAAAGTAAGCATTTTCCTCTTGGGCTATCTGTTTGGCTTTGGAAATAATTAATTCGCGGCTGTTAGCGTAATTTAAAAGCACAACTTTTGCACCTAAATTAATAAAAACTTGCTGGCGCTGGGAGGGAACAGAAGCGGGCATGCAAAGAATTAAAGGGTGATTTGTGAATTTACAGGCTATTGCAAGTGCCACCGCAAAACTTCCGCTTGATGCTTCAAGAACACTTTGCCCTTCTTTTAAATAGTTTTTCTCTGTTGCCAATGCCAAAATGCCCTGAGCAAGTGCATCTTTAGATGAGTTTGTGGCACCGCCGTAAGCTAAATATGCAAATATTTCACCGTCTATCTGGTTTTTTTTACAAAAACCGGATAGTGAAATTACCGGCCTTGTATAAAATGTTTCGTAATAATTTTTTGAAACCGACATTATCATACCTCGTCAAATTACATTAGAGTTACATTTTTAAATATTAAAATTGCAACATATATACAATTATACTATAAAAAAATATAAAAAGCGAGTATTTTTTTGAAAAAAATGAAAAACAAGCATTATTAAATGTAATTTTGCAAATAATTGAAAAAATATAGAATTTGCTGTAAAGGGCTTGACTTTACAGCAAGTTTGTGTTTTAATATATTATGTTGTGTAAAGCAATACACTTTACATGTAGGGTCTATCGCTTGGGAATGCTTGTGGCGAAAGGTGAGAAATTTGTTCGGGCACATGTAATTTATATGCTGATTTTTTTGGAGGGTATAAAACTATGGCAAAAAACTTAGATATTTCTTATTTGCTTGATTTTTATGGTGATGTGCTCACAAAAAAGCAAAAAGATGTTATGGAGCAGTATTATAATAACGATTTATCTCTTTCGGAAATAGCTGAAAATTGCGGTATTACAAGGCAGGGCGTGCGCGATGCAATTAAAAGAGGCGAAAGCGTTATTGTTGAACTTGAAGAAAAAATAGGTTTTGCAAAAAAATATAGCACTATGCAAAACAGCATAGACAAGCTTAACACTTTAGCTAAAAACATACAGTTTATAAACGACGGAGAGTATACAAAAAATGCACAGATATCCGACGAAGTAAAAAAGATGATTAAGATTATTTCGGATATTGCAGAATAATTTAAAGCGCAAAAATTTTTTAGAGAATGTAAAACATATTATATATAGGTATAAGGCAGGTTTTTTATGGCTTTTGAATCATTATCGGATAAACTTAATGCCGCATTTAAAAGGCTTAGGGGCAAGGGTAAGTTAAACGAGCAAGATATAAAAGACGCAATGCGAGAAGTTAGAATTGCACTTTTAGAGGCAGATGTAAACTTTAAAGTTGCAAAGGAATTTGTGCAGAGCGTTAGCGAAAAGTGCATGGGCGAAGAAGTTATGCAAAGTTTAACCCCTGCGCAACAAGTAGTAAAAATTGTAAACGATGAATTAACACAACTTATGGGCGGAACAGAGCCGGCGCATATACACATAAAAAGCAAGCCGCCCACGGTTATAATGATGTGTGGTTTGCAAGGTGCGGGTAAAACAACACACGCTGCAAAGCTGGCAAAATATTTTATTAAACAGGGCAATAGCCCACTTTTAGCGGCATGTGATATTTACCGCCCGGCAGCTATTGACCAATTAAAAATTGTTGGAAAAAATGCAGGTGCGCCCGTTTATAGCCAGGAAGGGCAAAAGCCCGAGCAAATAGCTAAAAATGCCGTATCCCATGCGAAGGACCACGGCAACGACATAGTAATTTTGGATACAGCCGGGCGTCTTCATGTTGATGAAGAGCTTATGCAAGAGCTTGAGAGAATAAAAAAACAAGTGCAAGTTGATGAAACTTTATTAGTTGTGGATTCCATGGCAGGGCAAGACGCAGTTAATGTGGCAAAAACTTTTGGAGAGCAAACAGGCCTTGACGGTGTTATTTTAACGAAACTTGATGGTGACACAAGAGGCGGAAGCGCTTTGAGTGTGCGAACAGTTACGGGAAAACCCATAAAATTTGCCGGTGTTGGCGAAAAACTTGAAGATTTAGAACTGTTTTATCCCGATAGAATGGCAAGCCGCATATTGGGCATGGGTGATGTGCTTTCTTTAATAGAAAAGGCACAAGAGGTTCAAGACGAACAAGAGGCACAAGATGCCCTTGATAGAATGATGAGCAATAAGTTTAATATGAATGATATGCTTGTTCAATTCGACCAAATAAATAAAATGGGTGGTGCCGGAGCACTTGTGTCTATGTTGCCATCAGCAGCAGGAAAAATTGACGATGACGCTTTGCAAAAAAGCGAAAAAGAGTTTTCAAGGCTAAAGGCAATTATACAAAGCATGACAGCAAAAGAGAGAGAACGCCCTGCTTTGATAGACCCAAAAAGGAAAAGAAGAATAGCGTCGGGCAGCGGAACAAGGGTTGAAGATGTAAACAGGTTGCTAAAGCAATTTGAACAAATGAGCAAAATGATGAAAAAATTTAAAAGAAACCCTAAAAGTTTTGAAAGGCAAATGAACAAAATGGGCATGGGCGGCCAATTTAAAGATTTGGTTTAAAATGCATGGCGTTACAGCACTTTTAATAATATTAAACAAGCGCTTTTGCAAGGCGCTTATAGGCAAAAAAAGCATTTACAGGAAAGCACCTGTTTATGATATAAAGAATATTGACGATATATCAATATTTCAACTTAATATATGGAGGAAAAAATAATGGCAGTTAAAATCAGATTGCGCCGCATGGGCGCTAAAAAAGCACCTTTTTACCGTGTGGTTGTGGCAGATTCACGTTTCCCAAGAGATGGCAGATTTATTGAGGAAATAGGTTTTTACGACCCAACAAAAAAACCTGCAGTTGTTCAAATTGATGCAGAAAAAGCAAAAAAATGGATTGCAACAGGTGCACAGCCCACAGACACTGTTAGAAATTTGCTCAAGAAAAATGAAATTCTTTAATCTGAAACTGGAGGGTTAGTGTTATGCAAGAATTATTACTTTCGCTTGCTCGCGGCCTTGTTGAGGATAAAGATGCAGTTAAGGTTACAGCAGATGAACCCAATGAAGAAAATGTCATTGTATATCATTTGCAAGTGGCACCCGATGATATGGGCCGTGTAATAGGTAAACAAGGAAGAATAGCAAAAGCTATACGAATTGTTATGCGCGCGGCAGGTGTGCGTGAAGGCGTGAAAATTATGGTGGATATAGATTAAAATCCGGCATTTAATATGAAAATTAGCGGTGACGTTTACGTCACCGCTAATTTGCTTTGTAATATTGATAATTACTTTTAATTTTTTGTATAATCTTAGGTTTAAAACATAATAAATTTTAAAAGCAAAAACTGTCATTTCGAGCGCAAGCCGAGAAATATGCAAAAGCATAAACTGTCATTTCGAGCGCAAGCCGAGAAATATGCAAAAGCATAAACTGTCATTTCGAGCGCAAGCCGAGAAATCCGTATAATATTTAAA
>CAYJIT010000014.1:41753-45657 GCA_964370365.1 uncultured Bacteroides sp.
AAAAGCATAAACTGTCATTTCGAGCGCAAGCCGAGAAATCCGTATAATATTTAAACCATCAACTTGCAAACATTGTTTGCATACTCCACAGGGTCTTCAATGCTCAGACCCTCAATTAAACGAGCTTGCTCATAAAGTAGTTTGCTATACATTTCAAGTTTTTGTGTGTCATTCGCTTTTTGTGCAGCACAAAGCGTTTCAAAAACAGAGTGCTCTGCGTTAATTTCAAGCACTTTTTCGCTTTTAACTTTGTTATCGGCACCCGGCATATTGTTAAGCACTTTCTCCATCTCTATGGAAAGAGCGCCGTCACTGCTTAAACAAACAGGGTGGCTTTTTAGCCTTTGCGAAATGCGAACATCGCTAACTTTTTCTTTCAAAATATCCTTTATGCTAACAAACAAATCTTTGAATTCTTCATTTTTTGCCTTTGCTTGTTCCTTTTCTTCTTCACTGTCAATGCCTAAATCGCCGCCGCTAACATTTTTAAACTCTTTTTGTGCGTCTTTATCGCCGTAGTTTTGAAGCACTTGTAAAACAAACTCGTCAACATCGTCGGTGAGGTATAAAATATCAAAGCCTTTGTCAAGAACTCTTTCAGCAGCGGGCAATTTTGCAAGTTTTTCGGTGCTCTCGCCCGAAGCGTAGTAAATAAATTGTTGGTCTTCTTTCATGTTTTGTGCATATTCTGCCAAAGTGATGAGCTTACCCTCTTTAGCGCTGTAAAACAAGAGCAAATCAATCAAAGCATCTTTGTTCATGCCAAAATCGGAATAGCAACCCATTTTTAATTGCAAGCCGAACTTTTTGAAGAATTCATCATATGCTTCACGCTCGTTTGTAAGCATGGCTTTAAGTTCGTTTTTAATTTTGCGCTCTAATGATTGCTTTATAACTTTAAGCTGCCTATCGTGTTGCAACATCTCACGGCTTATGTTTAGGCTTAAATCTTGGCTGTCTACAAGGCCTTTTACAAAGCTGTAATAATCGGGCAGTAAATCGGCGCATTTGTCCATAATCAAAACGCCGCTCGCATATAATTGCAAACCTTTTTCATACTCTTTGGTGTAATAATTATAAGGTGCTTGTTGTGGAATAAAAAGCAGTGCATTATATGTTGCCGCACCCTCGGTTTTGCTTATGATAACTTTAGCCGGGTCTTGATAATCCATGAATTTTTCTTTGTAAAAACTTGCATATTCTTCATCACTAACATCTTTTTTGTTGCGCTTCCAAATGGGTACCATGCTGTTTAATGTTTCGTCTTCAAAATATTTTTCATATTCCGCAGATTCGCCCTCTTTGTACTCTTTTTCTAATCTGCGGCTTTTTTCTGTCATCATTTTTATGGGATAACGTATATAATCTGAATATTTTTTCACTATGTTTTGCAAACGATATGCCTCTAAATACTCATCGTAGTTTTCGCCGTTTTCGCTATCGTTTTCTTTAACAACAAGAATGATTTCAGTGCCTATGTCATGTTTATCACATTCTTCAATTGTGTAGCCCTCAGCACCTGTAGATTCCCACTTATATGCTACATTTTCGCCAAAAGCTTTTGAAATTACAGTAACCCTTGAAGCAACCATAAATGCGGAATAAAAGCCAACGCCGAACTGCCCAATAATGTCCACATTATTATTCTCTGCATTTTCACGCTTAAATTCCAAACTGCCGCTCTTGGCAATTGTGCCTAAATTCTTTTCAAGCTCATCTTTTGTCATGCCAATGCCGTTATCTTGTATAGTTATTGTGCGGCTTTCTTTATCAAGGCTTAAACGAATATAATAATCGCTCTGTTTTGTTTTAACTTTGTCGTTTGTCAAACTTAAAAAATGCACTTTATCTATAGCATCACTTGCGTTGCTTATAATTTCGCGCAAAAATATCTCTTTGTGCGTGTAAATTGAATTAATCATTAAATCCATCAATCGCTTAGATTCAGCCTTAAATTGTTTTTTTGCCATATTATGCTCCGTTCTGCCACAAAAGCGGCTTTCTTTAATATTAGTTTTTTAGCACTCTTTGTTACAGAGTGCTAATTTATAATACTATATATTTACTAAAACTGCAATACATAAGAGTATATGTTCAAAAATGTTTAACATTTAAGATATAAATTTTTAAAAAAAGCAATAAAAAACTATTTTTGGTATTAATTATAAAATTTGGCTTAAAATTTAAAAGAATACTTGCAAAAACAAAGCATTATATGTTAAAATATAAAAGAATATACAAATTGTTTATTTATTGACAGAATTAACAATTTAAAAAAATTTATATAATTAAGTGTTTTGTAAAATTAAAGTACACTTTAATATAAAAATGTTAAGGAAATTAAACAATTACTATTTGTATAATAGGAGGAAATTATGGCGGCAGATAATTTTTCAAATAATAATTTTAATAATGATGACGCAGGGCAAAATTTTAGCACAGACGAAAATGGATTTAACAATGTGCAAAACAATGATTTTTTTGGCTCCGATGACATGGGACAAAATGAGTTTTCAAATTTTGCACCGCTGGATAATGAGGAGTATTTTCATACTGCGCAAAATTCTGATACACAGTTTGAAAATGAAAATTTAATTGACAACTTTCATAATGGCTCTAATGATACGCAACAAATTGAAGACCAAATTGCGCAATTATTCGATGATGAGTTCTTTTTTGACGAAAATGTGCAAAGCGAGAATTTGCCTGAAAACGAAAATTTCTTTGCGCCGCAAAATGAGCAGCAATTGCCTATGAGCGATTTTGATAATCAAAACTTGGCATTCATGCAAGAGAGCGTGAGCGCAATGGGCAATAATGTTCAAAATGATAATTTTGAACAAGAGCTCTATGAGCAAGATTTAAATAATTTTAATCAGGGTAATAATAATTTTAATTACGATAATAATACGGTGGCCAACGACGCTCCTGATAACTTCTTTGTTGATGATACGCAAATTTCAAACGCGCAAGAGGCGGCTTTTGATATTGCTGTGCCCGAACAAGATGAAGAACTACAAATGCAAGATATGCAAGAACAAGAGAACAATGTGTATGTGCCTGAAAGAAAATTTAAACCACTGTTCACACAGCCCATTCCTTCGGCTTTAGATGAAATTCGCAGTGGAGTTGTTAAACCGGCTTCACCAATTTCATCAATAGCGGCCACTGAAAAACCGCTGTTGATAACAGCAGCGGAAGCTTTGGAAAGGGAAAAAATAGAGCGCGAAGCCGCAATTAAAGCTGCTAAAGAGGCAGCTATTGAAAGCGAAAGGCAAAGAGTGGAGGCAGAAAAAGAGCAATTCCAAAGTAATATTTCAAA
Organism: uncultured Bacteroides sp.; assembly: GCA_964370365.1. Lineage (GTDB taxonomy): Bacteria > Bacillota > Clostridia > Oscillospirales > Ruminococcaceae > Ruthenibacterium. The sequence continues at coordinate 45,076 of CAYJIT010000014.1, forward strand.
TTCTTATACAGATGAATTTAATTTCCAATTAGATTTCCCTGTGCAAAATAATTTTGATGAAAGTTCTCAAGAAAATTACATTGAGAGCGCAAATTTTGCTGAAAATACTTTTGACAATTTTAATGTTGAAAACAATACAGCACAACCCTTGAATTATGAAGAGCAAATACAACAAGAGCCGATTTTTGCAATGTATGATGTTCAAAAAGATAACGAGAACTATGTGAATGAAAATAGTGATGCATATAATACCGATGTTGTTGGCAATAATAATGTTGAGGGTATAGAAAGCGTGGAAGATGCGTTTAATTTTAACGATGAACAAGCATTTGATTTTAATTTTGAGGAGCCAAACCAAGAACAATTTGAAGCGAATACAAATGAGCTGAATTTTGACAGCACAAGTGAACAACAATTTGATAACAATTATGCTTTTGGTGCGATAAATGCTAATGATGAATTGAATTATGACAATGCACAAAGCCAAGATAATTTGTTTGCGCAAACAGGCGAAAATGCTATATTTGCTCAAAATGCTTTTGAGCAAGGCAGTGGCGAATTTACACCACAAGACGATATGTT
>CAYJIT010000014.1:45757-49865 GCA_964370365.1 uncultured Bacteroides sp.
GCAAATGAAGAGTTGGTACAAGAAAACTACAACTTTGAAGAGCAAGGCAGTGGCGAATTTACACCACAAGACGATATGTTTGCAAATGAAGAGCCATATTCAGAAAATGCAGGCTTTTTTGAAGAGAACAATAATAACTTTGATGGCAATTACAGCGATGAAGATGAATACTCGCCAAATGCGCAGGATTTTGCGAGCGATGATAACGATGTAAGAAAATTCAACCCGCAAGAATGGGATAGCACATTGAATGAAGAAGATGAATATGTTCAAAAGCCAAAAAAATCAAATGCGCTTTTATATATTGTTATAATAGTGATTGCACTTGCAATTATTGGTGTTGCAATTTATTTCATATCTACCAGTTTATCGCCAAGTTCCGAGCAAGGCAGTTCTTTGCAAACGCCAAGTGAAAGCGCAAGTGTTGCAACTCAATCTGTGCCGGTAGAAGTTGAGCCGGAGCCTGTTGTGACAATACCTGTAGATGAGTGGTATATGCAAATTGCAAACCGCACAAATGCGCTAAGCGCAGATTTTACCATTGAAACAGCTGATGTAGACGGGCAACTTGTTGATGCAAGAATAGCTGAAGATTTACAGCGCATGATAGATGCCGGCAATGCAACAGGTTTACAATTATATGTTCGTAGCGGTTACAGAACTTATGAGCAGCAAGAAACAAATTATAATTATCAAGTTAATTTGCAATTGCAAAACGGCTTAGAACAAGCAGAAGCCGAAGCTGCAGCCGCACAAATTTCAGCGCCTCCGGGAACGTCAGAGCACAATTTGGGCTTAGGTGTTGATATATTTGCAGTGGATAATGACGATTACAACACCGCCACATTTGAACAAACAGACGAGTTTAAATGGCTTGTGGATAATGCTGCAAACTATGGTTTTATACTTCGTTATCCGTCGGATAAAGTTGCTGTTACAGGCTTTGCCTATGAGCCATGGCATTATAGGTATGTTGGCGTTGAGCAAGCCGCTTTGATAAAAGCGAGCGGGTTAACACTTGAAGAATATGTTGCAAGTGCAACAAGCTGATGAACTGATTTAAATTAATAGGATAGGAGGAGGATAAATGAAAAAATTTAGGTTATGGCTTAATAATGCATCTATGCGCAAAAAATTTGTGCCATTACAAGTAATCATTATTATAAGCGTTGCTTTTGTAAGTTTATTCTCCTTTTTTTCTGTAAGTGTAGTTAATATTTCTTCAGAGAGTATTATTGATGAAAATGTTAGAAACAAGGAAGCTTTAAGCGCAATTATCAGAAATATGTATGTGTGCCGTGTTTTAGGGCGCGACATTTTGTTTGCTGTGGATGAAGATGTTAAAAATGATTATTATGAGGATTATATAATAGCATTTGAAGATCTTGATGAAAAAATGGACGATTTTTTAGTGCATTTGAGCGGCTCGCAGCACGATGAGTTTTTGAGGATTATTCAGGAAAAGAATGTTTATAAAGACAGTATGATATTATCTGCCGATATTTGGATAGGCGGCGGTGAATATGATGAAGCATTATATGCATTGCAAGTTGTAACGCCCATTGCGAACGATTTTTTTGGCAGTATAGATGCATTTTCCTTGCAAGAAGAAGCATTGATGAACGATGCACTTGAAAGAAATGATAGGCTTGTTCTTGCTGTTTTGCTTGCAGGTTTATTTTGCTATATTATTATAATTTTAGCAGTTGTGCTGTTTATAAAGTTTTTCTCAAACAATATGAGTAATAGCTTAATAAAGCTTGAAAAATCGCTATCACATATTGCGCAAACCGGAAATATGAAAATTGAAATACCCAGAGAATTATATACGCAAGATGAAGTTGGGCGCATAGCAAATGTTGCTAATAATATGAAAACAATGTTGCTTGAATATTCATTTAATGATATGCTTACAAGTGGTTTAAATGCGAAAGCATATTATGAAGAACTAAATGATTTATTTGCAAATGAAAATGAGCAAAAAGAAATTTGGTGCGTTATATCCGATATGAACAATTTGAAGTTAATTAACGATGTTTTGGGCCATATAGAAGGCGATAATGCCATCAGAAATTCATATTATTCAGTTAACGATAATTTCAAGAACTTTGGCAAAACATTCCGTGTTGGCGGTGATGAATTTGTTTCGCTGTTGTTGGGATGTACTAAAGAAGAGATAGAGTATGGAGTAGCACAAATTGCACAGCAAATAAGCAAAGTAAATGTTAACCCACAGCATCAATATTCTTTAGCCATAGGTTACGATAAATTTGTAGGCAAAACAATTGATGAATATAACGAGTTCTTTAAAACAGTGGATAAAAAGATGTATGACAACAAAATTGCAAGCAAACAATCAAGGCTTAATGCCAGAGTTGTTAACGAAATATTGGAAAAATAGTATAGCTTATTAAAATTTAGCTGTAACAATAATAAAATATAATTTAAAACCGCTTGCATTAGCATTAAAGCTTTTTGCAAGCGGTTTTTATATGTTGATGTTTGAGCGACAAACAGAGTAGTTTGCTAATTGTACAAAGAAATGAGAGGGCGAACATTTATTCGCTCTCTCATTTTTACGCTTCAATACAATTATAAAGCAGCCACTAATTCTTTTAGTTCTGCGGCTTTATCGGTTTGCTCCCATTTAACATTTAAATCTTCTCTTCCCATGTGTCCATAAGCTGCAAGGTTTCTGTAAATAGGCTGTTTTAAATTCAATTGTTCAATAATTTCTTGTGGGCTTAATTTGAAAACTTTTAAAACAGCTTTTTCAATTGCATCTTCACTAATGTTTGCAGTTCCAAATGTGTCTACCCTAACGCTAACAGGCTCTTTAATGCCTATGGCATAAGCAAGTTGCACTTCACAGCGTGTTGCAAGTTTAGCCGCGACAATGTTTTTTGCAACCCAGCGTGCGGCATAAGCTGCGCTCCTGTCAACCTTTGTAGGGTCTTTCCCGCTAAATGCGCCGCCGCCGTGCCTGCCCATGCCACCATAAGTATCCACAATAATTTTGCGCCCTGTTAGCCCGGTATCGCCCTGTGGGCCGCCAACAACAAAACGCCCTGTTGGGTTAATAAAATATTTTGTGCTCTCGTGCAAATATTCTTTAGGTAAAACAGGTTCAATAACATTTTCCATAATTAGTTTTCTCAATTCTTCGGTTGAAATGTCAGGCGAATGTTGAGTTGAAACAACCACAGCGTCAATTCTAACTGGTTTATCGTTTTCATAAGCAACTGTAACTTGGCTTTTTCCATCGGGGCGCAAGAATGGCAAAGTGTTATCCTTTCTTACCTGTGTAAGTTTTTTACACAAATTATGTGCAAGGCTTATTGGCAGCGGCATAAGCTCTTTTGTTTCATCGCATGCATAGCCAAACATCATGCCTTGGTCACCTGCGCCGCCTGTGTCTACCCCAAGGGCAATATCAGCACTTTGCTCATTAATATTGGCAAGCACTGCACAAGTTTCTGCGTCAAAACCAAATTTTGCCCTTGTGTAACCTATATCGGCAATTACGTCGCGCACTATTTTTTGAAAATCTACATAGCAAGCAGTGCTAACTTCGCCCATTAAATGAATAAGACCGGTGCTGGCTGTTGTTTCAAGCGCAACACGGCTGTTTTCGTCTTTTTCAAGCAATGCATCTAAAATTGCATCTGAAATTTGGTCGCAAATTTTATCGGGATGCCCCTCAGTAACAGATTCCGAAGTGAATAATTTTACTTTGTTCATAAGTTCTCCTTTTTTATGGCAATAAAAAACCCGGTGTGTTAACACCGAGCTAAATTACGCTTATCTTTCGGTGTAAACCGCAGGATTTGGCACCTTACAAATGTAGGTTGCCGGGCTTCACAGGGCCTGTTCCCTCTGCCACTCTTAATAAGTTTTATTCATTTTTAATATTATAGCATTATTGTTTGCAAAATTCAACTTTTTTTTACACATTATTTGAATAAATGCAAAGCAAAAGTTTAAAATTAAACATAAAGCAGTTATATTATATTAATAAAAATTATTGGAATATATTTTTTAACTTGACTGCACAGCAAAAAATATTTTATAATATAAATAACACGCAGTGTTATTTATTGGCATATTT
>CAYJIT010000015.1:0-48244 GCA_964370365.1 uncultured Bacteroides sp.
AAAAAGTGATAGGTCTTATATGGATACTTAAATCCTACAAGACCTATCACACTGGTTGCGGGGGCCGGATTTGAACCGACGACCTTTGGGTTATGAGCCCAACGAGCTACCGAACTGCTCCACCCCGCGATATGTTTGTTTATCGCGCTATAACATAATAACATTAATATTGTGCTGTGTCAAGTAAAATATGCAATAATTTTAATAATAATAATTTAAATGTAATTACACAGCTGTTGTTGGTTTAAATAAAGTTAGTTTAATTAATTTTATTTAAAACAGATTGCATAAAATTCAATTTTCTTTGTTTAAAACAGTTGAGAAAAAATTTGTTTTGTGTTATAATTATCACGCATTATATATAAAATTATATATGTATATTTAAAATTATTACTATAATTTTAAAATGTATAAAGGGAGTAATATTTATGAATGATACAAGAAGCGCTAATGGAAGTTTGCAAATTTCAACAGATGTTATAGCAAAAATAGCTACGATGGCAACTGTTGAAATAGAAGGCGCTAAAGATATAAAAAATGAAGTGCCGGGCGTTAGGGGTATGTTTAAAAACATCACAAGCAAAAAACCTGTTGATGTTGTTTTGCTGGATGGTGTTGCCCAAATTACAATTAATTTAATTGCGGAATATGGGTATAAAATACAGCCGCTATGCACTAAAATTCAAGAAAATGTTAAAGCCAGCGTGCAGAATATGACAGGCATCACAGTTTCGCGCGTAAATGTTGTTGTGGTTGGTGTTTACAAAAATGTTGGCGATGAAGAAATTGCAAAATAATTTTAATATGCACTTGTTAAAAAAGCTATTATTAATTTATTAGCATACTACTTGTTATAGTATATTAATTGTATATATGTGGCAATGGTTTGTGTTTAATGATATTTTTTAATAGCAATATTAAGAAAAAGTTTTTGCCGCAGATACTTTATTGCTATTGTATGAGGAAATTATGAAAAGAAGACAATCCAGAGAAAATGCAGTTTTAGTTATGTTTGAAACATCATTTAATGCAAATTCACTTGAAGAAATTATTAGCTTTGCAAAGCAGAGTGATGAAATTGATTTAGACGATTTTTCACAAACTATTTTAAGCAACTATTTTAACGATACTGTTAAAGTTGACGATTTAATCATTGCCCAACTTAAAGATTGGAGCATATCAAGATTGCCGAGGATTAACACTGCTATTTTACGTATTGCCGTTTGTGAAATGCTTTATAGTGAAGAAAATGTAGATAGCATTGCTATAAATGAAGCAGTTGAAATTTCTAAAAAATACTCGGGCGATAATGATTACCAGTTTATAAACGGGGTTTTAGGCGCAATTGCAAAAGTTTTGCACCCAACAACATAATATTGTTTAAAAGGTGGGTTTATGTGCTATATTTAGGTTTTGACACAAGCAATTATGCCACGAGTATTGCCGTTTATTGCAGCAATACAAACAGTGTTGTTTACAGTGATAAAAAATTCCTTCCAGTTAAAGAAGGGCAAATAGGCCTTAGGCAAAGCGATGCCGTATTTCACCACACCAATGCTTTGCCGGGCATGATGCTGAATTTAAGCAAAGATATAAATTTATCTGAAATAATTGCAGTGGGCGTTTCTGAAAAACCAAGGCCGGTAGAAAATTCTTATATGCCGTGTTTTTTGCCGGGTATTAATGCAGCTTACAGTTTTGCGCTTGGTAAAAATGTTTTTTTACACAAAACAACACACCAACAAGGGCACATAGCTTCTGCTATGTTTGCGTGTAAAGATATTTCACTTTACAGTAAACCTTGCTTGGTGTTTCATGTTTCAGGGGGCACAACTGAGCTTTTAATGTGCGATGGTATAAAATCGGTTAAAATAATAGGCGAAAGCACAGATTTATACGCAGGGCAAGCAGTGGATAGGCTTGGTGTTAAACTTGGGTTTGGGTTTCCGGCTGGTGAAATGCTAACAAAATTAGCATTAAACTGCAAAGAGGAAATAAATCCGAAAACAAGTGTTAACGGATTGAATTGCAGTTTATCGGGGCTTGAGAATATATGTGATAAACTATTAAATGAAAATTACACTCATGAATATGTGGCAAAATATTGCCTTTTAGCTATAGGTTTAACAGCTTATAAAATGGTTAGGGCCGCTAAAGAACAATATCCAAATATGCCGGTAATTTTTGCCGGCGGTGTTATGAGCAGCATTTTAATTCAAAACCAAATTAAAATGTTATTAAATGATGCATATTTTGTAAACAGCCTATATGCAAGCGACAACGCAATTGGCGTTGCCGTTTTAACAGCATTAGCAACACAGAGGTGAATTATGGCGGATGTTATCAGCGTTAATGAGCTTAATAAATATGTTAAAAATTTACTGCTTTACGACGAAGTGCTTTACGATATTGCTATTAGAGGAGAAATTTCTAATTTCACCAACCATTTTAAAACAGGGCATTTTTATTTTTCTTTGAAAGACGAATTAAGCAGTGTAAAAGCTGTGATGTTTAAAACTTACAATAGAGATTTATCTTTTTTGCCCGAAAACGGAATGAGCGTTATTGTTAGAGGGCAAATAACGCTTTATGAGAGGGACGGATCGTTTCAAATTAATGTTGATTACATGGTTCCCGACGGCATTGGCGCAATGCAAATGGCTTTTGAGCAACTAAAAACCAAACTTAGCGAAGAAGGCCTTTTTAACATGGAGCATAAAAAAATGTTGCCGCATATCCCAAATTGCATAGGGCTTGTAACTTCAAAAACAGGTGCCGCATTGCAAGATATTTTAAATGTTGCAAGCAGGCGAAACCCAAATTCACGTTTTTTGCTCTGTTCAAGCAATGTTCAAGGTGAGCAGGCTGCTGAAAACATAAAAAACGCTATAAAAACTTTAGATGCAAATGATGAATGTGATGTTATTATAGTTGCGCGCGGTGGCGGCTCTAAAGAAGATTTGTGGGTTTTTAACAACGAAAGCATAGCAAGGGCGGCTTTTAATTGCAAAACACCTATAGTTAGTGCAATTGGCCATGAAATAGATTTTTGTATTTTAGATTTTGTTAGCGATTTGCGTGCTCCCACGCCAAGTGCCGCTGCAGAGCTTGTTGTGCCGGATATGAGCGCAGAATTGGAAAACGTACTTTTAACGGCAAATGCTATTAGAAATTTAGTGCAAAGCACAATAAATTCTTGCTATAACACAGTTCATGTCTCAAAAAATTCAAATGCTGTTAAAAATATTTCATCGCTTGTTAAAATTAAAAAGGAACATTTGCAAAATTGCAAAAAAACAAATGAAAAAATTATGGCGGATAAATTACAATTTTCCAAAAGAACTTTAAAATATAACTCGAAACTGCTCGCTTCGTTAAACCCGTATGATGTGCTTGCAAGAGGGTATAGCATAACTAAAAAAGGCGAGAATATTATTAAAGACACTAAGAATTTACAAATTGGCGACGATATATATGTGCGCCTTAAAAATGGCGGTGTTAGTTGCAATGTAATAGATATAGAAAGTGAAGATAATGTATGGCAAAAGAAAAATTAACATTTGAAAATGCATCAAAGCAACTTGAAGTAATACTTCAAGAAATGGAAAATGAAGAAACAGGCCTTGATAAAACAATTGAGCTTTATGCTAAAGCGGCAGATTTAATTGTATTTTGCAACAAATCAATTAATAATGCACAGTTAAAAGTTGATGAAATAAATGCAAAAATTTTTGCGGAGGACTAAATTTGCAATATAAAGAAAAGTACCAATTTTATTTAAATTTAATTGAACCACAGCTTGAAAACTCATTTAACAACTGTTTTTGCGATAATTCAAGCATTACAAATGCGGCAAAATACAGCTTGTTTTCCGGTGGTAAAAGAATAAGAGCGGTATTAACGTTAGCTGTTTTCGACATGTTGAGCGAGCAAAAAAACTATGATATACCTGCAGTTTATGCAAGTGCAATTGAAATGCTACATTGTTACTCGCTTATACACGACGATTTACCTTGCATGGATAATTCCGATATGCGTAGAGGCAAAGCGTCGTGCCATATAGAGTTTGGGCAAGCAACTGCGCTTTTGGCGGGAGATGCACTATTAACAAGTGCATTTGAAACTATTTTAAGCGCAAATGCAAGCGAAGAGCAAAACGCAAAAGCCGCATTAAACCTTTCAAAAGCCGCTGGTGCAAACGGAATGATTTTAGGGCAAGAATTAGACTTACATTTTGAAAACATAAGCGCAGATGAAAAGAATTTATTAAGAATTCACAAAAACAAAACAGGTAAATTAATTAGTTCTTCGGCAAGCCTTGGCGCAATAGCGGCCTTGGCCAAAGAAGATGAAATAAATACTATTTTAAAATATTCAGATGCTATTGGGCTTGTGTTTCAAATTGTGGATGATATACTGGACGCAACAGCTGATGAACAAGTTTTGGGTAAACCCGTTAACAACGATAAAGTTAATGAAAAAACAACATTCGTGAAATTATTCGGCATTGAAAATTCTCTTGAAAAAGCAAAAAAATATACAAATGAAGCCTGTGAATTGTTAAAAAGCAACTTTGGCGTAAATTCGAATTTTTTAGTAGATTTTGCGCAAAATCTTATTGTGAGGACAAATTAGGTTATGCAACTTCAAACTATTATTTTCGGTAATTATATGCTTACCATCGCAATTTTTTCTTGGTTTTGTGCTCAATTTGCCAAAACTATGATAAATTTTGCGCTTGTAGGCAAATTGGAACTGGAGCGAATGTACGGTGCAGGTGGTATGCCAAGTGCACATTCTGCTTTTGTTTGCTCTGCGTTTATGGCTGCGGCAAGAAGCGAAGGTGTTAGCTCTACCATGTTTGCAATTACATTTATTTTAGCATCTGTTGTAATGTACGACGCTATGGGCGTTAGGCATGAAACAGGCAAGCAGGCAAAAATTATAAATAAAATTTTGGACGATTGGCTTAAAGATGAAGATGAGGACTCACCGCTTTATGCAATGAAAAAATTAAAGGAGAAGGTTGGACACACACCTCTTGAGGTGCTTTCGGGAGCACTGCTCGGAATATTGATAGCAGTTTTAATTCCGCCGCCAATTGCTTAATTATGTCGGATTTTTTAAATAATATTCATTCTGCACAAGATTTAAAAAAACTGAATAAAAATGATTTGCCGCATTTATGTGAGGAAATACGTGAGTTCTTAATAGACAGTGTTTCAAACACAGGTGGGCATTTATCTTCTAACTTGGGCACTATTGAAATTAGCGTTGCAATGCATAAAATGTTCGATACACCGCAAGATAAATTTCTTTGGGACGTTGGGCATCAATGCTACACACATAAAATTATTACAGGAAGAAAACAAAGTTTTGATAAACTTCGTATGTTCAATGGGCTTTCGGGGTTTCCATCGCCCAAAGAAAGTGAGCACGATTGTTTTATTGCCGGGCACGGCAATACGGCAATATCCGCTGCAATAGGAATGGCTTGGGCAAAAAAGCACAGGGGAGAACACGGTAAAATTATTGCAATAGTTGGCGATGGCGCTTTTACAGGTGGAATGGTTTACGAGGGCATGAATAATGTTAAAAATTTAGATAATTTAATTGTTATTTTGAACGATAATGAAATGTCTATTTCAAAAAATGTTGGCGGCCTTGCGCAATATTTTACGCATTTACGAACCAATCCAAAATATTTTGCCTTAAAACGTTTTGTGCAAAAATTTTTAGATACAGTTCCTTTAATTGGTATACCGTTTAGAAAATATCTTCAAAAAATTAAAAGCTCTTTACGGCAAAGGCTTTATCATTCAACAATTTTTGAAAATATGGGTTTTCAATATGTAGGCCCTGTTGACGGGCATAATGTGCACGAGCTTTGCAATGTGTTCGAGGCTTATAAAAAAGAGCAAAACGCACCGCTGTTTTTGCATATAACAACAGTTAAAGGCAAGGGCTATAAGCCTGCTGAAATTAACCCCGGTGAATTCCACGGCGTTTCTGCTTTTGATGCTGTAAATTTAACAGACCCTGATTTTTCAAACCAAATTTCCTTTTCAAGTGTGTTCGGAGAACATTTAACAGCGCTTGCGAATAAGGATAAAAACATTATAGCCATTACTGCGGCTATGAAATATGGAACAGGGCTTCAATATTTTTATAGGAAGCATAAAGAGCGCTTTTATGATGTGGGAATGGCAGAACAACATGCTGTAACATTTGCCGCAGGCCTTGCCGAGGGTAAAATGAAACCTGTTGTTGCAATTTATTCAACATTTTTGCAAAGAGCATACGACCAAATTATACACGATGTGCATTTGCAAAAACTTAATGTGCTTTTTGCAATAGATAGAGCCGGCTTTGTTGCAGGCGATGGAGAAACACATCAGGGCATTTACGATGCCGCATTTTTAAGCCAGTTAAGTGGTGTGAAAGTGATAGCTCCTTGTAATTATGAAGAGCTTAAATATTGGCTTGAGAAACTTTTATATGAGGATGGAGTGCGTGCGCTTCGATATTCAAGAGGTGCTGAAGATGAAACACTTGCAAAACTAAATTGCACAAAAAATGAGTACGATGTATTAAATGCAGAAAATAAAAATGCACAAATTGCCCTTATAACCTACGGTGCACAAACAGCCGAGGCGCTTAAAGCTGCGCAAAAAGCAGGAGAGAAAAATGTTGATGTTCACGTTATTAAAATGTGCCAAATTCACCCTATACCGCAAAATTTGCCTGAAAAACTACTTAAATACAGCAAAATTGTTTTTGCCGAAGAAGGCATAAAAAGTGGCGGTATAGGCGAGCATCTACTCAGTGAATTAAACAGCTATAACTACGAGGGTGAATATATTCACTTAGCCGCAGACGGAAAAATGCTTACACACGCCAGTGCCGACGAACTGCGGAAAATTTTTGCGTTAGATGAAAATAGCTTGTTAAATTTACTTGTTAATTAATTGTATAAAGGATAAAAAGTGAAAATTAGATTAGACCAATATTTATTACAAAGAAACTTTGCCCAAAGTAGAGAGCGAGCAAAAGCACTGATTATGGCGGGGATTGTTTATGTAAACGGTGAAAAAAGCGACAAAGCCGGCGATATGATTAATGAAGATGCAGTTGTAGAAGTGCGTGGAAAAGATTTGGCTTATGTGAGCAGAGGCGGCTTAAAGCTTGAAAAAGCCATTGATGCTTTCGGCATAAATTTAAGCGAGAAAATATGTATGGACATAGGCGCTTCTACAGGAGGTTTTACAGATTGCATGCTTGTTAACGGTGCCAAAAAGGTTTATGCGGTGGATGTTGGCTATGGGCAACTTGCGTGGAAATTAAGATGTGATGAAAAAGTTGTAAATATGGAGCGCACAAATATTAGGAATGTAACGCTTGATAATTTAAATGAAAAAATAGATTTTTTTAGTGTTGACGTTTCATTTATTTCACTTTTTCATATTTTTAGCGTTGCAAAGGAAATTACCCACAGCTATAGCGAAGGTGTTTGCCTTATAAAACCGCAGTTTGAAGCAGGGCGAGAATTTGTGGGAAAAAATGGTGTTGTGAAAGAAAAAAGCACACATGTTTTTGTTGTTGAGAAATGCATTAAAATAGCAAACGATAATAATTTTAACGTTGTGGCAGTTGATTTTTCACCTATAAAAGGGCCAAAAGGCAATATTGAATTTTTAATGCATGTTAAGAAGATAAACGAGAGTGAAAAAGCCGCAGAAATTGAAAAAGAGCTTATTGAAAGCATTGTGGAAAAAGCACACGGCAACCTATAATTAATTAGCAGAAGGGCATATTATGAAGTTTTTTATTGTAACAAATACACAAAAAAAACATGCTATGGTTGTTTCAAAAAAGTATGTGAAAGCAATTAAAAGTTTTGGCTCGCAAGTTATACTTGAAAAAAAAATGCAAGACGAATATATTGATGATACATTAATTTTTATGGAAGATGAGCAGGCTTTTAAAGAATGTGATGCTATTATAACAATTGGTGGTGACGGTACACTTTTGCGTGTTGCACGCCAAAGTTTAAGCTATAATAAGCCAATTTTGGGCGTAAATGTGGGCACTTTGGGTTTTTTAGCAACATTAGAGCCAAATGAATTACACCTTTTGAAAAATATTATAGATGGCGATTATTTTATTGATAAAAGAAGCATATTGGAAATTGAACTTGATGGCGACAACGAAAAAAAAATGGTACTGAACGACTTTGTTATAGGAAAAGCAAGTGTTTTACACACTGTTGGTGTTAAAATTTATTGCGACGATGTACTGGTTAACGATTACATCGGAGATGGCGTAATTATTTCAACACCCACAGGCTCAACGGCTTATTCGCTTTCGGCAGGTGGCCCTATTTTAGACGCAAAAGTTAGCGGAATAGTTGTAACACCACTTTGCGCGCACAGTATGCGAAGCCCACCTATGGTTTTTTCTAAGCAGAGAAATATAAAAGTTGTTGTAAATTCAAACGGCCGTTCAGATTTTTATTGCAGCTGTGACGGGCGCGAGGAAATTAAACTTCAAAATGAGTGTGTTGCAAACATTAGCTATTCAAAACAATTTATGAACTTAATTTGCACAAGCAATACAGACCAATTTAAGGCAATTGACAAAAAACTTAGGAGGAGATAGCCATGAAAAGCACAAGGCAAAATAAAATACTCGAAATTATAACCGAGAACGCAATAGACCGGCAAGAAGATTTGATAGAGCATTTAAAAAAATGCGGCTTTACTGCTACACAGGCTACAATTTCCCGTGATATTAAAGAACTGCGTTTAATTAAAACGTCTACCGGTGACGGCAATTACAAATATGTTGTTTCACCCGGTGCAAGCAAAAACAACCATACATTAAGCAGGTTTGAAACAATATTTAAAGAAAGTGTTTTAAATGTGGATTACGCAGGCAACACAGTGCTTGTGAAGTGCTATACAGGCATGGCTAATGCCGCATGTGAAGTGTTTGATGCCCTTGTTTGGGACAATGTTGTTGGCACGCTTTCAGGCGATGATACGTTTTTTATACTTATGCGCACCGAAGAAGCAGCGCAAAAAATAACAAGGCAAATATATAAATATATAGCATATTGAGGAGCTTTGATTATGCTTTGCGAAATTACAATTGAAAATGTAGCGGTAATAGAAAAAGCAAATATTTTGTTCGGGGAAGGGCTTAATATTTTAACAGGCGAAACAGGTGCCGGCAAATCTATTTTAATTGATAGCATAAGTGCAATATTAGGCAGTAGAACTTCTAAAGATATTGTTAGAACAGGTGCGCAAAAAGCTTCAATTTGGGCAAAATTCAATAATTTGAATGAACAAACAATAAATTTAATTAAAAATGCGGGCTACGAAGTGCAAGATGAGCTTTTGCTTTTCAGAGAAATTACAGCAGAGGGCAAAAGCAATTGCAGAATAAATGGTATGCCGGCAAGTGCAAGTGTTATAAGGGATATTTGTTCAAATTTAATCAATATACATGGCCAGCATGATAACCACAGTTTAATTAACCCTGCAAAACATATTTTGGTTTTAGATGCCTTTGCGCAAAATAAAAATATACACGATGAGTATTATAAAGTTTATAAAGAGCTGTGTGCGGTTAAAAAAGAGGTTGATTTCTTACAGATAAGTGAAGATGAAAAAGAGCAAAAAACAGAGCTGCTTAATTTTCAAATTGATGAAATTAGCAGTGCAAGATTAAAGCCTATTGAAGAGGAAGACCTTACAAAAAAGCGCAATACCATGCGGAATTTTGCCGCAATTAAAGAGTATTTATATAGAGCGAATGCAGCTGTAAACGGCATCGACGAAGGCGAAAATGTACTTGAGTTTTTCAGAATAGCATCAAATTCGTTAACAAGTGCTTGTGAATTATCGCAAGATTTTCAAAGTTTGAACGAAAAAACGCAAGATTTATATTATAATTTAAATGAATATGCGCATGAACTTTCAAACGCATTTGAAGCCGTTAATTTTGATGCCGATTTGCTTTTAGAAATTGAAGAAAGGCTAAATTTAATTTACAGCTTTAAAAAGAAGTATGGAAATAATATCACTGAAATTTTAGAGTTTGAGCAAAATGCAAAAAAGGAACTCTCTTTAATTGAAAGCAGTGCAAAATATTTAGACGAATTATATGAAAAGCAAGACAAACTGTACACACAGGCAAAAAATCTTGCGCAAAAATTAAGCGATACAAGGATTAATGCATTTGAGCATTTTAACACAGAAATTTTGCAAGCGCTTTCATTTTTAAATATGCCGGGCATAAAACTTTCGCTTGTGCACACAGCAGGAACGTTAACGTCTATGGGGCAAGATACAATAGAGTTTTATATAAGTGCAAATGTTGGTGAAACGCCTAAACCTTTGGCAAAAATAGCCTCAGGCGGCGAGCTGTCACGAATTATGCTCGCAATAAAAAGCGCCCTTGCCGATAAAGATGATATCCAAAGCATAATTTATGATGAAATAGACACAGGTGTTTCAGGGCTTGCCGCTGCACGCATAGGCGAAAAGTTAAAGCAAACATCAAAAGGTAGGCAAATTATTTGTATAACACACACTGCACAAATAGCGGCGAGGGCAGATGTACATTTACTTATAGAAAAGAATGTGAAAAAAGAGCGCACTTATACAGATATTAAAAAATTAACGGAAGAACAAAGAGTTAAAGCACTGGCAATGATGATATCAGGCGACAATATAACAGATATTGCACTTGAAAATGCAAAACAAATGCTTAAAAACAATTAGTTTTTTTGTGTAGCTTTAAGCACAAATATATTAAGCAGTAAAATGCTAAAATGGTGATTAAAACTATAAACGTCGAAAATTACGCAAGTTTTTTGGCGACAAACTAAATAAATTGTTCTTTTATGTATTGTTTGCCATTTGCATTTCTTTATTAGAGTAAAAGAAATATATTAAAGCAAGCAAAAACCGCCTTTGCCAGCGTGAACTGGCAAAGGCGGTTTTTAAATTTACATTTCTACTAAATGCTTCATGCTGTAAAGGCCATTTCCCTTGCAGGCTATAAAAAGTGCAGCTTTAACGGCACCGTCTGCAAAAACCTCGCGTGAAATGGCACTGTGAGATATAGTTAGTGTTTCATTGTTGCCACAAAATAGAACATCGTGCTCTCCAACAATTCCGCCACCTCTTACAGCGTGCAAACCCATTTCAAGCACATCTCTTTTTTTGCGCTCGGTGTGTCTGTCGTAAACGTAATTGTATTTTTGCTCTGCTTTTTCATTTATGGCATCTGCAATCATAAGCGCTGTACCGCTTGGTGAATCTAATTTATTATTGTGGTGTTTTTCAACAATTTCAACATCGTAGTTAAGGCCAAGCAATTCATTTGCTTTTTGCGCTAAACCAATAAGAACATTAACCCCAAGTGACATATTAGCGCTTTTAAAAATTGCAATATCTTTTGAAGCATTTTCAATATTCAAAATACTACTTTCGCTTAAACCTGTTGTGCATATAACACAAGGCAATTTTCTTTTAACACAATTTTCAATTAAATTGTCAACAGCTAATGCAGTTGAAAAATCAATTAAAACATCAGCTTTAACATCACATTTATCCAAAGTTTTAAAAACGGGTACATCGCAAGGCTTTTCAAAATAATCAATGCCTGCAACAATTTTGCAATCTTGGCGCTCGCCAATAATTCGCTTTAGTGCATTGCCCATTTTTCCGTGTATTCCACTGATAATTATTTCAACCATCTCATCACCTGCTTTTTTATAATTGTAAGTGTAATTTTTATAATCCTTATCGTCTGTCATTTCAATTGAAACCCAGCAATACAAAACCGCTTAATCCAATATTAAATTAAATTATATTTTGCAAGAACATTCTTCAAATTGTTCATGCCGCTATCGCTCATTTTTCCCAGAGGAAGCCTGCAATCGCCTGCATTATAGCCCATTAAATTTAATGCCGCTTTAACGGGAATGGGGTTAACATCGCTGAACATTGCATTTATAAGTTCAATATTTTCAAGCTGTAATGCCAAGCTCTCTTTTGTTTTTCCGTTTAAATATAGGCTGACAATATCATGTGTTTGTTTTGGCGCAATATTAGCCAAAACAGAGATAACACCAATACCGCCAAGTGCTAATATTGGTAAAATTTGGTCGTCATTGCCTGTGTAAATCTGCAAATCGTCGCCACAAAGTGCCGCAGTTTGCGCAATGGCAGATATATCACCGCTTGCCTCTTTTGTTGCAACTACAAGCGGGTTTTTTGAAAGCTCTTTGTAAGTGGTAGGTGCAATAGACATTGCTGTGCGAGAGGGAACATTGTATAAAATGCAAGGAACACCGGCCGCATTAACTATGCAGTTAAAATGCTCAATTAGGCCACTTTGGTTTGTTTTATTGTAGTATGGTGTAACAAGCAATAGCGCATCTGCGCCTCTTTTAACAGCTTCTGTTGAAAGGTTTATGGCATGGCGTGTGTCATTTCCGCCTGTTCCCGCAACAACAGGTATGCGTTTTGCAACAGTTTTTGCCGTAAATTCAATAGCTGCTAAGTGTTCGTCATCGTCTAAAGCAGAGGCTTCGCCCGTTGTTCCGCAAATAATAATAGCATCTGTTTCGTTTTTTATTTGAAATTCAAGTAATTGTGCCAAAACATCGAAATTAACACTACCGTCATCTTTCATAGGTGTAACAATGGCAACGCCGGAGCCTGTAAAAATAGGTTTTTTCATGTTGTCCTCCATTTAGTTTAGTTTGGTTTATATTTGTTTTAATTCATAATAAGCTAATATAAATAACACGCAGTTATCCTTTTGTCATTCCGAGCTTAGCCGAGAATAAAATTAAGCCTAATCTCTTGTCATTCCGAGCGCAGTCGAGGAATCCGTTTTTTTTGCGTATAACATTTAGGTTTGTTTTTATATTTTTTCTCTTACTTTTCAGTGTGAAAAGTAAGCAAAAGCACTGGGGCCTTTGACGCACCGCAGTGCTAATGCCAGCGAGCAACCGCCGCATAGCGGCGGCACTTGGCGAGCGGCCGATACCCCCGGACCCCTAACGCTGTGCCCTAACAACCGCAACAAAGAACAATCACAATCGCTCGCTAACAATAAGAATGACATACGCTCACGATTACATTGTTCTAATGCTGCTAAAGGGTGCTAACTTTTAGGGTTATTTATCCTATATAACTTTTATTTTTAGCTTTGCCTTATTTATAAGTTCATGAATTGCATTTTAACTACCCATTATATAAATAACACGCAATGTAATTTATTGGCATTTTCGGCACCTGCCCTGCAAAGGGCGAGCTGAAAGCTATTGGATATAACTATAACTTAGCACCCTATTTAATTTTACGCTGCATTCTTAAAAAACTTGCATAAATTTGCCGTTTTATTTTTAGCGTTAATAATTAATCAAAATAGCCTTTTTTAGCAAGCAGTTCAGCAAGCAAAACAGCACCGCCTGCGGCACCGCGCAAGGTGTTGTGAGATAAGCAAACAAATTTATAATCATATTGTGTGTCTTCTCTTAAACGCCCAAGGCTAACTGCCATTCCGTTTTCTAAGTTGCGGTCCAGCTTAGATTGTGGGCGATTTTCCTCTTCAAAATAATGTAAAAATTGTTTTGGCGCACTTGGCAAATCAAGCGTTTGCGCCGCACCTTTAAAGTTTTCCCATGCGCCTTTTATTTGCTCTATTGTAGGCTTTTTATCAAAACTTGCAAACACTGCCGCCATGTGCCCGTCTAAGCAAGCAACCCTAAAACATTGCGCTGTAATGGACGGTGAGCTTGCATTCACAATTTTCCCGTTTTCAATATGCCCCCAAAGTTTCAAAGGCTCTTTTTCACTTTTTTCTTCTTCACCGCCTATAAACGGTATGCAATTATCAACCATTTCAGGCCATGTTTCAAATGTTTTGCCTGCACCGGATATTGCCTGATATGTGCACACAAGTGCTTTATTCACACCGAACTCTTCCATCAAAGGGTGAAGCGCAGGAACATAACTTTGCAAACTGCAATTGCTTTTAACAGCAATAAAACCACGTTTTGTTCCAAGGCGTTTGCGCTGGCTGTCTATAATATCTGTGTGCGCATCATTAATTTCAGGCACAATCATAGGTACATCGTCGGTGAAACGGTGTGCGCTGTTATTTGAAACAACAGGGCATTCAGCTTTTGCATATGCCTCTTCAAGTTTTTTTATTTCGTCTTTGCTCATATCAACTGCGCAAAAAACAAAATCCACAAGTTTTGCTATGTTTTCAATATCCGCTGCATCACAAACAA
Source organism: uncultured Bacteroides sp. (assembly GCA_964370365.1). Classification (GTDB taxonomy): domain Bacteria; phylum Bacillota; class Clostridia; order Oscillospirales; family Ruminococcaceae; genus Ruthenibacterium. Next base: position 14,324 of record CAYJIT010000015.1, read on the forward strand.
CCATACTTTTAACAAAATCGGGCATTTTAGTTTCAAGTGCCCAACGGCCTGCCAATGCTTGCTCGTAAGTTTTGCCTGCACTCCTCGGCGATGCAGCAATTAAACTTAAATCAAACCAAGGGTGGTTATCTAACAAGCTAACAAAGCGTTGCCCAACCATTCCCGTAGCGCCAATTACCCCAACTTTATACTTTTTCATTATGTTCCTCCCAAAAAATTATTAACAAAAAATAATAGCCGGCTTGAAAACCGGCAGAAAATACAATATAATATAACTTATTGTATGATTACAGCCCTCCGCCATTAGCAAAAAATGTTTTGCTATAAGGCGACAGTGAATGTCCTTTCGCAACATTCCCCAAGCGATGCCTGCCGAACATTCGCTTTCGGCGAGATACCCTTTTTTTATGCTTTGAATGATTTGGCAATCTAAAAGGCAAAAATACTAATGCATCTCGCAACCTCTGTAAAATATAATCTCATATAAAAAGCAAATTGTTGCATTTGCCGTTTATATGATGATATTTGTTAAATTTATAATAATGCAAATTACTGTAAATGTCAATGAATTTGTAAATATTTTGCTTATAATTAATAATTAAACGGAGAAATTATGTTAAAATCTGATTTTTATTTTAAACTGCCAAATGAATTAATAGCACAGCATCCCATTGAAAAACGTGATGAATCGCGCCTTTTGTGCTTGAACAGGCAAGATGGGCACATAAAGCACGGCAAATTTAAAGAAATATTTAATTTATTAAACAGTGGCGATGTTTTAGTTATAAACAGCTCTAAAGTTTTGCCTGCAAGGCTTATTGGGCACAAGGAAGGCACTGGCGCAATTTGCGAAATTCTCCTTTTAAAGCAAGTTGAAAACGATAAATGGGAATGCCTTGCAAAGCCCGGTAAACGTTTGAAAGAAGGCGCAATTGTAACATTTGGAGATGGCAGCTTAAAAGCGCAAATTATAAGAACTATTGAAGATGGCAACAAACTTGTGCAATTTATGTACAACACAAAAACACTGTATGAAAAGTTAGATGAATTTGGAGAAATGCCACTACCGCCTTATATTCAAACACGTCTTGAAGATGACAGCCGATATCAAACGGTTTACGCAAAAGAAATTGGAAGCGCTGCTGCACCAACTGCGGGTCTTCATTTTACGAATGAATTATTGAACGCTTTGAAAGAAAAAGGTGTTATAATAGCTGATGTTACATTGCATGTGGGGCTTGGAACATTTCGCCCTGTAAAAGAGCAAAATATATTGAACCATAAAATGCACAGCGAACACTTTACTATTTCAGAGCAAAGTGCGCAAATAATAAACGGCGCAAAAAATAGCGGCAATAGGGTTATTGCTGTTGGCACAACAACTTGCAGAACTTTGGAGAGCGTTGCAAAAAAACACGGCAAAATTGTGCCTGGCAGTGCGGCAACGGATATTTTCATTTACCCCGGCTTTAAATTTGAGGTTTTAGACGGTTTAATAACAAATTTTCATCTGCCTGAAAGCACTTTAATTATGCTTGTGAGCGCTTTTTGCACTTATGAGTACACAATGAATGCATATAAAACGGCAATAGAAGAGAAATATCGCTTTTTTTCGTTTGGCGATGCGATGTTTATAGCAAACGATTTATAAAGTAATGCAAAAAACTATGCAGCATATATGACCATTTTCATGGTTGTTTTGTGCTTTTGGCGGAAAGGAATATCCATTAAAATGTATAAATTAATTAAAACAGAAAATAGCACAAGGCGTGCTGAATTTATAACACCTCACGGCACTTTTCAAACGCCTGCATTCATGAATGTAGCTACAGTTGCCGCAATAAAAGGCGGCTTATCGGCGTTAGACCTTGAAAATATCAACTGCGCTGTTATGCTTTGCAACACTTACCACTTGCATTTGCGCCCCGGTGATGAAAATATCGCAAAACTTAAAGGCTTGCATAATTTTACTAAGTGGCAAGGGCCAATATTAACGGATAGCGGCGGCTTTCAAGTATTCAGTTTATCAAAACTTAGAAAAATAACAGAAGAAGGCGTTAATTTCAGCTCTCATATAGACGGCAGAAAAATTTTTATGGGGCCTGAAGAAAGCATGCAAATTCAGGCAAATTTAGGCTCTACAATTGCAATGGCTTTTGATGAATGTGTGGAAAACCCTGCTGAGTATAATTATGCTAAAGCATCATGTGAAAGAACGGTGCGGTGGCTTGTGCGCTGCAAAAATGAGATGGAGCGCTTAAAAAAACTTGATACCACAATAAATAAACAGCAAATGCTGTTTGGAATTAACCAAGGCTGTTGCTTTGAAGATTTGCGCATAGAAAACATGAAAGAAATTGCAAAGCTCAATTTAGACGGTTATGCGATAGGTGGGCTTGCTGTTGGCGAAACAAAAGAGGAAATGTATCATATTCTTGATGTGGTTGTTCCGCACATGCCGCAAGATAAAATTCGCTATTTAATGGGCGTTGGAACACCGGGAAATATACTGCAAGCTGTTAAAAGAGGTGTGGATTTGTTCGACTGTGTTATGCCCAGCAGAAATGCAAGGCACGGGCATTTAAACACTTGGAGCGGTGTGATTAATATAAGAAATGCCAAATATGAATTAGATGAAAGCCCAATTGATGAGCATTGTGATTGCGAATGTTGCCAAAATTTTTCAAAGGCATATTTAAGGCATTTGTTTAAAGCAAATGAAATTTTAGCACTGCGGCTCGCTGTAATTCACAATTTGCATTTTTATAACACGCTTATGAAAAAAATTCAAACAGAAATAGAAAATGAAAGCTTTACACAATTTTGCGATTACTACACTGAAATTTTAGATAGGCGAATTTAACTGTTAGGAATTAATACGAAAATGTAGTAGCTTCTAACAGCTAAGAATTACAGCTTTAATTAAATTCAATAAAATTGTAATAACAAATAAAAATTAAATAGAAAATGTTTAATTTTTTGTGAATTTATTGTTTTTTTACTATAAAACACTTGCAAGTACAAATTATTTTATGTATACTTAAAATATTATTTTAGGAGGTTTAAACATGAATTTTGCATTTATGGCAACCACAGCAGACGCTTCAGCGGGGCTTATGAGCTCTACGGTATTTTCTTTTGTATCTATTGGTGCAATGCTTGTGCTATTGTATTTTATTATGATACGCCCACAGCGTAAAAAAGAAAAACAAGCTACTAATATGCGCAACTCTATAGAAGTTGGCGACGGAATAACAACCATTGGCGGTTTAGTTGGGCGAGTTGCATCTATAAAAGATGACACATTTGTGCTTGAAACAGGCAATGAGCGCATTAAAATTCGTATGAAACGCTGGGCAATTCAAGAAGTTGAAAAACTTAACCTTGATGCACCCGCAGATAAAAAAGACACTGCTGCAAAAGAAACACCGGCAAAAGAAAATAAAAAATAATTTGCTTTTAAGCATTTTTTAAACACCTACTTGCATAGTATTTAATGCTTGGAGGTGTTTTTTTGTGAAAACAAATAAGTTAAATATAAAAAAAGGTGTTTTTTATTTAGCAATTAGTTTGTGTATTGGTTTTTTGTTTTTTTTAGCTTTAATGTGTGTGTTTGCGCTTGTGCTCAGCAATGTAGATTTACCCCTTAATTTATTGCCGCCTTTAACATTGGCAATTACAGGTATAGCAACGGGAATTAGTGCTTTTGTTTTTGCGTATTTAGTAAAAAAATATGGTTTAATTTTAGGCTCTTGTTTTGGCATTTTTATCTATGTGATTATAATTATAATTTCTGCAATTCAAGGGTATGAAGTTCTTACTCAACTTTCTGCAATAAAGGCGTTTACTATGATTAGTGCAGGCGCTTTTGGCGGCTATATTGGCATGCTAAAAAGTGTTAAAAAAAGGAAAGTAAGAAGAAATAGATAGTGCAATATTTCTATTTATCGTTATTTTTATTGCACAAAAAATATTATATTCTATAGTATATTGTAACATATAAACTTAACAACCTGTCATTTCGACCGTAGTGGAGAAATCCGCAGTGCAATGCAAGTGAGCAACCGTCGCATAGCGGCGGCACTTAGCGAACTGTAGAAATCCGCACTTTGTGCTTTGATAGCGCACAGAGTTACGGATTCCTTGGCTTCGTTCGGAATGACAAATACAAATACAATAAACCTATATAGTAATATGTACTTGGCAAAATTGCGAAAATGTGTTAAATTAATATTGCGAGAGTATGCTCGTCCTTTAAATAGGGCGAGTGTTTTGTTTTAAAAAGGAGATTATTATGAAAATTGGTTTTATAGGCTTTGGAAATATGGCAAAGGCAATTGCCAATGGTGTTTGTTTAAATAATTCGGTTAAATCACAGAATATTTGTGTTTATGATATTGATGATAGCGCAAAAAAGCAAGCGCAAAATTTGGGGTTTTCGCTTTTTGAAAATGAAATTGAAATTGTGAAAAATTCAGAATTTGTGTTTTTGTGTGTAAAGCCGCAACACTTTACAGATTTACTCGATAAAATAAAATGCGATGTTAACCCAAATAATGTGTTTTTGTCTGTTGCCGCAGGTGTTTCAATTGAAGCAATAGAAAACAGAATAGGAAGCGCTGCTATAATTAGAGCAATGCCAAACACGCCGCTTTTGCTTGGCTGCGGCACTGTTGCGCTTTGCAAAAATGAAAGGGTAAAGCAAGAAGATTATAATTTTATCTGCAATATTTTTGAAAGTATTGGCACAGTTCAAAATTTACCCGAAAACTTGTTTAATGAAATTATAAATGTTAGCGGTAGCACACCTGCGTATATTTATTTAATTGCGAAAACCGTTGCCGATTATGCAAAAGAGCATGGCATTGATCACAAAATTGCACTTGATATGTTTTGCAACACAATGATAGGTAGTGCAAAAATGCTAATTCAAACACCTTATTCGCCAGACGAGCTAATTGAAATGGTTGCATCTAAAGGCGGAACTACAAGAGCCGCTTTAGATGAATTTGAACAAAACGGTTTAAAAGAATGCCTTATTAAAGGGTTTGATGCGTGTTTAAAAAGAGCAAAAGAGCTTAATATTTAACATCAAAACTACACTGTAAACGGAGCATATATGCAATTAAAAACAATGGGCCTTGTTTTACGTGCAACAAAAACAGGTGAAAGCGATAGAGCCCTTTTAATTTTAACACCTGAACACGGTTTAATATCTGCTATGGCAAAAAGTGCACTGCGTTTAAAAAGCAAGTTTTTCAGCGCAACAGGGCTTTTTTGTTATAGTGAATTTGTGCTGTTTGAGGGTAAAAATATGTTCATTGTAAATGAGGCGCAAGTGCACAGTGTTTTTATTGGCTTGCACGAGGACATCGAGCGAATGTCGCTTGGCATGTATTTGTCCGAGCTTACAAGTGCGCTTTCGCCTTCAAAAGATGATGCAAAATATTTGCTTCGTCTTTTGCTGAACACATTTCATTTTTTAAGTATCAAAAAACGCCCTGTCAAACTGTTGAAAGCAATTTTTGAACTTAGAGCAATGAGCAAAATTGGCTATATGCCCAATTTAGTGGCTTGTAGTGATTGCATATGCTATGAAAAACCTAAATTTTGCTTTGAAGTGGCTAAAGCACGGCTTTTTTGTTATGATTGTGCACTAAAAAGAGATTTGAATTGCAATTTAGATTTAGCAGCCTTAATTGCCATGCGGCACATAGTTTACAGTGAAGACGATAAACTTTTTAATTTTGAACTTGCTGAAAACAGTTTAAATTTACTGTATCACACAGCCCAAGATTATGCCGTTTTTTGCATGGAGAGGCAAATTAAAAGCCTTGATTTTTTAAACTCTGTTTTAAATTAATACTGTTTTTCAATTTTTCATCAATAATTTTTATGTAAAATTGATTGCAAGTTTTTTGCGCATAAAAATATAATGCTTAGCGTTTTTGCTAAGCGTTTTTTAATAAGCACTTGGCAAAACAACGAAAATGTGTTAAATTAATATAGCAATATATGGTTAGCTTGTTGTGCAAAGCGCGAGGGAATATTAAAAAACTTATTATAAAATATATGTAGCGCAACATTATAATGCTAAAAATTTAATTAGCTTAATGCTTTTAATATTTATTAATAACAAGCAACTTTATTAATATAGTGTTTTTAGAAATTCAAGAGGATAAAATGAAAGAAAAATACATTAAAATTTTAGAATTTGATAAAATTGTGCAAATGGCTTGTGATTATGCTGTTTGCAGCCAATCAAAGCAATTTTTGAAAGCAGAATTACCCTCAACAGATGTGAGCGAAGTTAGAACTGCGCTTTTAAAAACAAATAGTTTAACTGTGCTGCTTTTTAAACATTCAAAGCCCCGTTATTCTAATATAGACGGCGTAACTAATTCAGTTGGCAGAGCCGTTAAAGGCGGAATGTTATCTATGGCGGAACTTTTAAGCGTTGGGCACACTTTGCGCAATTTTGCAAATTTAAGCTCGTGGTATTCCTCTTGCGAGCACGATGAGCTTTTAGTTGATGAGTATTTTTATGCGCTGACAAGCGAGCCTGCACTTGAAAAAATCATTTTTGATAGCATTTTAAGCGAAACGGAAATGGCGGATGGAGCAAGTGATACCCTGTACGATTTAAGGCGCAAAATACGCAGTGTTGAAAACTCTATAAGGGACACTTTAGATGGCATTGTTAAATCTCAAACAACAGGCAAATATTTGCAAGACGCTGTGGTATCACTTAGAAACGGGCGCTTTGTTGTGCCTGTTAAAGCTGAAAACAAAGGTGAGGTTCAAGGGGTTATACATGATGTCTCTTCCAGTGGTGCAACTATTTTTGTAGAGCCTGCAGCAGTTGTGGCGGCAAATGCAAAAATTTTGCAGCTAAAAAACCAAGAACAACAGGAAATTGAGCGGATTTTAAGCGATTTATCCAACAAAGTTTCAATGCTTGAGCCTATGTTTTCACACAGCTATGAGGCCATGATAAAAATTGATATATTACTTGCAAAGGCGCATTTGGCAATAAAATTAAATGCTACTATGCCCTATGTAAATGATGAGATGCACTTTGATTTTGTTAAAGCAAGGCACCCTTTAATTGACAAAACAAAAGTGGTGCCTATTGACATAGCGCTTGGCAAAGATTATGATTCGCTAATTGTTACAGGCCCAAACACAGGCGGCAAAACCGTAACCTTAAAAACAGTTGGGCTTTTAAGCATTATGGCGCAGTGCGGTTATTTAATACCTGCTCATGAAAGTAGCCAAATTTGTGTTTTCAGCGATGTTTTAGCCGATATAGGCGATGAGCAAAGCATTGAACAAAGTTTATCTACGTTTTCAGGGCATATAAAAAACATAACACAAATTTTAGAGCATATTGGCGATAGAACATTGGTGCTTATGGACGAATTAGGTTCGGGAACAGACCCTGCAGAAGGTGCTGCGCTCGCTGTTTCCATCATAGAAAATATGCGCAAAACAGGCACGAAAATTATGGCAAGCACCCATTATGCCGAGCTTAAAATATTCGCGCTGGACACAAAGGGCGTGCAAAATGCAAGCTGTGAATTTGATGTGCAAACGCTTAAGCCCACTTATAAAATAAGCGTGGGTGTTCCGGGGAAATCTAACGCATTTTTAATAAGCGAAAAATTAGGATTGCCCGAGCAAATTATAAAAGTTGCACAGGTGCACTTATCGGGTGAGGATAAACGACTAAACAGCGTTTTGGTGCAATTGGAAGATATTAAATTAGAGCTAAAAGATAAAACTCAAGAGATAGAGAACTTGAAAAACATTGCCGAAACTGAACTATTAAAAGCGCAAAAAGAAAGAGATGAACTAATTAAAAAAGGCGAAAATGAACTTGTGCTTGCAAAACAAAAGGCACAAAAAATTATAACAGATGTTCAAAATTCCGCCTTTGCGCTAACAGATGAGCTAAAAATACTGCAAAAAAATGAAAATATGAGCGCAAACCAAAGGGCAATGCGCGCAAGAGAAATTGCCAGAAAAGAAACAGAAAAGCTATTTGAAAACACAGCACAGCCCGAACAAGCTCAAAATTATGTTCCGCTAAAAAGCGTTAAAGTTGGCGATGAAGTGTTTATTATTTCGCTTGGCAAATCGGGCATTGTGCAAACTTTACCCGATAAAAACAATATGCTTGAAATTAGAGCAGGTGTTATAAAAACTAAAGTTAAACTTGAAAACCTTGCAGAATATGAAAAGCCGCAAATAAATAAAAAACAAAAACATGCATTGCAACCAAGGCAGAATAAGCAAAATACAATTTCTTCTAATGCAGTTAGAACAGCAGGCATGGAGATAAATTTAATAGGTATGCATGTTGAAGAGGCTTTGCTTGAAACAGATAGGTTTATTGATAACGGAGTTTTAAGCGGGCAAACAACGCTTTATGTTATCCACGGAAAAGGCGAGGGTATTTTGCGTAAAGCAATTCACGAACATTTAAAAAGGCACAGAAATGTTAAAAATTTTAGGCTTGGAGCGTACGGTGAAGGGGAATCTGGCGTTACTGTTTTAGAGCTTAAATAAATTTGAAAGGGGTTTTATGTATGAATGAATTTAATCCAAACAGTTCGGCAATGTATTTACTTGTGGCAATAATTATTGCGTTTGTTATAGCGCAATCTGTATTTTTTATTGTAAGGGCAATAAGAAGGGGTAAAGAGCTTGGTATTGATTCTAAGAAAATCAAAAGCACAATAGCATCAAGCGCGGTGTTTTCCATAGCACCGGCGGTTTCCATTTTAATTGGTATAATTTCTTTAAGCCAATTTTTAGGCTTTCCGCTTCCGTGGCTACGTTTAAGCGTTTTAGGCTCTATCACTTATGAATTTGCAGCTGCCACAACAGCCGCAAGCACACTTGGCATATCCACAGCACAAACAATATCCAGCCCACAGGCGTTTGCGGCAATTGCCTGGGTTATGACATTTGGCATTATTCCCGGCATTGTATTAGTGCCTATTTTTGGCAAAAAAATTCAAAATGGTGTTGTTAATATTAAAGCTAAAAATGAAAAATGGGGCAAAATTTTCATGGATGCTTTGTTTTTAGGTATGATATCCGCATTTTTAGGTATGATTTTTGCAGAAGTGAGCACAGGTTTGCAAGGCTGGATACCTGTTTTTGTTATGATAGTTTCTGTGGCGTTTATGGCTGTTTTTGGCATATGCGTTAAAAAATATAAAATTAAGTGGCTTGAAGATTTTGCACTGCCACTAAGCATGATTGGCGCAATGGCTTTTTCAATACCGATAACAAATATTGTAAATGCAGTTATAAGTGTTTAAAGAAAAGGAGAATACTATGAATAAGAAAGACTATAATGATTCAGTTCATTTTTACGGGCGTATATGGATGATTGCTGCTGCAATTTTATTGATAAGTGTACCGCTTTTTATTTGCATTTACTATAATGCCTGGCCACAATTAACAGATGTTTTACTTGGATTATTAGGCGTTGCACCAATATTTTGGACAGTTGGTGTTATAGAGGTTGTAACATATATTCCAATGCTTGGAGCGGCAGGCTCTTATCTTGGCTTTGTAACGGGCAATTTAACCAATTTAAAACTGCCGTGTGCATTAAATGCAATGCAGGCAGCTAAGTATGAATCTGGCTCTGAAGAGGGTGAAGTTATTTCAACAATAGCTATTGGTGTTTCTTCTATAGTTACCACTTTAATATTAGCGGCAGGCGTTTTATTGCTTGCTCAAATAGAGCCTATTTTACAAGCGCCTATCCTACAGCCGGCATTTAATAACATTTTGCCTGCTCTTTTCGGGGGCTTAGCGGTTGTGTTTATCTCTAAAAACCCAAAAATTGCAATAGCACCTGTTCTTTTTATGCTTGTGCTATTTATAGCAGTACCAAGCCTTGCAAGTAGTGTTGGCATTTTGGTTCCGGTAGGCTCGCTAATTGCAATAGGCGCCGCAAGGGTTATGTATAAGAAAGGTATTTTATAAAAAGGTGTGCCGTCACAAAATGGAACATGACAAATAATCTCCATTCTTTACGGAGATTATGCAATACTATTTGTGCTTAGCACAGAATGGAGATTATTATGCAAATATTTTTAATTGTTTTAGCGCTTTTAATAATAGCTTTAATTGCTGTACTTGTAGCAAGAGCTGTTTTGTTTACACCTATAAAAGAGGATTATAAAAAAATTGATGCGCCTGATTTTGATAAAGAGTACGCCATAGAATCTTTGAAACGTATGATACAATGCAAAACCATATCTTATAACTATAAAAGCCTTGAAGATAAAACCGAGTTTGAAAAATTTCGCAAACTTTTAGCTGAAAGGTACCCGAATGTCACAAAAAACTGCCCTATGCAATTGTTTGATGAAAGCGGTTTGCTATATTATTGGAAAGGCAAAAGCAGTGAAAACCCGAGCGTTTTAATGTCGCATTATGATGTTGTTCCTGTTGAGGAAAAAAGCTGGAGCAAACCGCCTTTTGAAGCTATTGTTGAAGATGGTGTTTTATGGGGCAGGGGAACTTTAGACACAAAAACAACATTGCTCGGCGTTATGGAAAGCGCTGAACATTTAATTAAACAGGGTTTTGTGCCTGAAAACGATGTTTATTTGGCATTTGCCGGTGATGAAGAAGTTGCGGGTAGCGCTCAGCCAACAATTGTAAAATATATGCAAGACAATAATATTGTTCCCGCGCTTGTTTTAGATGAAGGCGGAGCAGTTGTTCAAGATATTTTCCCCGGTGTTTCCCAAAAAGCGGCTTTAATTGGCATTGCCGAAAAAGGTATGCTAAATGTAGAATTTGAATCGAAATCTAAAGGTGGCCACGCTTCTTCGCCACCGCCACACACACCGGTAGGCATAATTGCAGCCGCAGCCGTTAAATTGGAAAACAACCCTTTTAAAACACAGCTTTCTCAGGCAACAAGTGAAATGTTTAACACTTTGGGCAGATACTCTAATTTTACATATAAACTAATATTTGCAAATTTGTGGTTTTTTCGCCCGGTTTTAGATTTAATATGCACAAAAAAAGGTGGCGAATTAAACGCATTGATGCGCACAACTTGCGCACTTACAAAAATGCAAGGCAGTGAGGTTTTTAATGTAATACCGCCTAAGGCAGTTTTAGGGGCAAATTTGCGCTTAATAGGTGAGGACACACCTGAAAGTGCAGTGGAATATATGAAAAACATAATTAATAACGATGATGTAATTGTTAAAGATGTTTATTCCATGCCGCCCTGCAAATGCTCGCAAACAAATTGCAACGCTTATAAAATTGTTCAAAATGCAATTGCAAGCACATGGGAAAACACTATTATCAGCCCTTATTTGATGATAGCGTGTAGTGATTCACGCCATTATGCAAAAATTAGTGACCATGTATATCGCTTTTCGGCAATGGAGCTTTCAAAAGAGGAAAGGGCAACTATACATGCCCACGATGAGAGAATTCCGCTTGAAAAAGCTGTTAAAGTTGTAGGGTTTTATCACAGAATTATAGCGCAATTATAATATATAAAACAAAAGGGTGAGCCTGGGCTCACCCTTTTGTTTATATAAGTATTAATTAAACACGTAATTGCTGTTTTTTGCTAAGCCGCATTTTATCGGATATCATTGCAATAAATTCGCTATTTGTTGGCTTTCCTCGTAAATTGTGTATTGTGTAGCCAAAATAGCCGTTTAAAGTGTCTACATCACCTCTGTCCCATGCCACTTCAATTGCATGTCTAATTGCTCTTTCAACTCTGCTTGCGGTGGTGCTGTTTCGTCTGGCAATTTCAGGATAAAGCCTTTTTGTAACGCTGTTAATATAATCATTGTCATCCATTGTCATCAATATTGCATCTCTTAAAAATTTATAGCCCTTAATATGTGCCGGAACACCAATTTGATGCAATATTTCTGTAACGGTACATTCATCGTCAACTTGCGGCTCAAGGTGAATATGCCTTGAAACACTCTGTATAACTCTATTTGCCAAAACATTAATATCAAATGGCTTTAAAAAGTAGTATGAAAAACCGCTCTCCATTATTTCTTGCTCAAGGTTGTCGTTTGAAAAGCTGCCTGTTACAAAAAATGTTGTGCCAATAGCTCCGCTCTCGTCATATTTCTTTTTAACGCTTATAGCGTCAATGCCCGGCATAAATGCATCCATTAAAACCGCCGCAGGTTTATCTCTCATCAATGCCTCAAAAACTTTGTTGCCGTCTTTTTCACAAGTGCTCACTCGTATTTTGTACTTAGAAAGCAAGTTTTCTATCTGTTTTGCCTCCTCGTTATTGCTCTGTGTGATAAGTAATGTCATAAGTGATTCCATAATTTTCCTCCGATATTCTTTAATTTTCAAATTTGTATATTTTATTTGAATGTTTTTCTTTACCAAATTTTACCATATTGTAACTGGAAACACAACCCTTTTTTGGAAAATAATTCTAAATATGGTAAATGTTATATTTTTCGACACAATATGATGTGGAAATATTACAAAATTTTTTCTTTTTATCTATATTCACCAATTTTTGCACAATGTATAATATTGTTATTTAAATAATTAATATAGTAAATTTAATTGCATATAATATTAATACTATTAAAAATACACAATTAAACAATAATTTGTAAAATTAATAATTCAAAGCTATTAAAAAAATATTAAAAGTTGGCATTAAAATAGTTTAAATAAATTAAATGTCAAAGGTATAACTCAATAAAAAATAATTTTTTTAAGCAGCAAAAGCGCATAAAAACAGATAATTTTATTAATTAACATTATTTTTTATAATAATTGTATTAAAAATTTTAACAAATTGTAAAAATTTTCATTTTTACATAAAATATGCTTGTAAAAACTAAATGATGGTGATATAGTATATACAAGAAGCAAAAACCGTGATATTATGATGAATATTATGTCATTTTAGAAATTAGAAATGTTACGTTAGTTTAAATTATAAATTCACCTAAATGAAAGGGGATAATTATGCACTTAGAAATAACAAGCAATAATTTTGAAAAAGAAGTAATAAACTCGGATAAAAGAGTTTTAGTTGATTTTTGGGCTGAATGGTGTGGCCCCTGCCGTATGCTTGGCCCGGTTATTGAAAAATTGGCAGAGGAGCGAACAGACGTTAAAATAGGCAAATTAAATGTTGATGCAGAGCAAGAGCTTGCACAGCGCTATAGCGTTATGACAATTCCCACTGTTATTGTTTTTGAAAACGGAAAAGAATTATCTCGAAGCGTTGGGCTTGTTTCGAAAGAGAAGCTTGAAGAGATGTTATAATATTTCTTTTGTTTAATAATTGCTAAATTTTTTGGCAAATATTAAGCAGTTATAGGCCATGATGTTTAAAATTAAGTGAAAAATAAATTTGACGCTTTAAATTTACACATCTTTTTAATGAGGGAAATCTCAATGAAGAAATATTCCGGAAAAGTTGCACATAAAGGAGTAGCTGTTGGCGAAATTAGCGAGTTTTTAAGCAACGATGTCAGCGTTACTAAACTGAATGTTTTAGATATAGATAATGAAATAAAAAGGTTTTATATTTCTCGTGAAAAAGCCATTGACCAGTTGAAAGCCATGTATAAAAAGGCAGAAGCTGATGTTGGCAAATTTGATGCGGAAATTTTTGAAGTGCACCAAATGATGCTTAAAGACGAGCTTTATACAAATTCTGTAATTGATATTATTTCGAATGAGAATGTTAATGCAGAATATGCTGTTATGCGAACAAGCAATATTCTTTGCAATATTTTCGCCAAAACAGATGATGAGTATATGAGAGAGAGAGCTCTGGATATTGTAGATATTTCCGAAAGATTAATTGCAATTTTAAAAGACTCTCAAAATGAAGTGGACTTCAGAGGTAAGGGGATTATTGTTTGCAATAATTTATCGCCCGGAAATTTGTTGCAATTAGATAAAAATTACATAAAAGGCATTATAATTCGCACAGGCAGTGTTCATTCACACACTGCAATTTTAGCTCGTGCTTTTTCAATTCCCACACTTGTTAGTGTTGAAGTTGATGAGTATATTAACGGCAAAAACGCTGTTATTAACGGATATACCGGCGAGCTTATTATAGAGCCTACCAATGTTCAACTTGAAAATGCACTAACACTTATACAAGAAGAAAAGAAAAAAGAAAAACAACTTATTACTTATAAGGATATGCCGTGCCAAACAAAACAAGGTGTTAAGTTTAATTTGTTTGCAAATATAGGTGATATTTCAGAAATAAAAAATGTGTTAAATAATTCTGCACAAGGTATAGGTTTATTTAGAACCGAATTTTTGTGCACTGATGAAAATGAATTGCCAAGTGAGCAACAGCAATATGTGGTTTATAAACACGCCTTAAAACAAGTTAAGGGTAAAAACTTAATTATTCGCACATTTGATATAGGCTCTGATAAAAAAATGAGCAACCTTTGCAAGGAAAACGAAGCAAATCCGTCTATGGGGCTTAGGGCTATGCGCTTGTTTTTGTTAAACAGTGAAAGAGAAACTTATTTAAAAGAGCAATTAAGCGCAATTTTAAGAGCGGCATATAGCAATAAGAATGTAAGCATTTTATTGCCCATGATTACTTCCGTATGGGAAGTGCAAAGGGTTAAAATGCTACTTGAAGAAATTAAAGATGACCTTAATAAAAAGAATATATCCTATGGAGCTGTTAAATTAGGGGTTATGATAGAAACCCCATCGGCTGCATTATTGGCTGATGAACTGGCGCAAGAGGTTGATTTTTTCAGCGTTGGTTCTAATGATTTAACACAGTTCACCTTAGCTGCCGATAGAATGAATTCAGACGTTGAAAGCTATTATAATGCACATCATCCTGCTGTGTTAAAATTGATAGAATTAGCAGCAAAAGCAGCTAAAGAAAATAACATTGAGATAGAAATATGCGGAGATATAGCAAGCGATGAAAAAATGTTAGAGTTTTTTATTAAAAACAATATATTAACACTATCGGTTTCCGCAGAAAAATTGCTTAAAACAAAAAGGGCAATATGTGAATACACCGAAAAATAACAGAAATAAAAACCGCTTAAAAAGATCTAATCTCTTTAAGCGGTTTTTATTCTTTTAATTAATAAAAGTTTGCATTCTTCAATTTAGCATATTCCTAACTATTCCTCTTTTGCCATCTACAGAAACATTAAGCCCGTCTATCAATTCTAAAGTTGCGCCTTGTGCGCCAATTATAACGGGTTTATCAAGTGTTAAGCACACTATTGCCGTGTGTGAATTTTCACCTGCATCTTCTGTTATTATTGCAGCTGCTTCTTTAATATATGGCAGCATTTCGTTGTTTGTTGAGGGAACAACCAAAACACAACCCGGTGTTGCTTTTTCTTTAACCTCTTGCAAGGTTCTGCACACACAAGTTAAGCCGCTAACCACATTGGCATTTTTGTTTAAGCCAACACCGGTAATAAGGGCATCGCCCACAAGATGTACTTTAATCATATTTGTTGTGCCGGAAACGCTAATGGGCAAACCTGCAGTTAAAACAGCTACATCGCCATCTTTTAAAAGCCCTGCCTTTTTAGATGTTTCTATAGATAAATCTATCAATTCATCTGTATTGCTTGCCAATTCCATAATAAGCGGAATTATGCCCCAAGAAAGCGCTAATTGCCTGCTAACCCTTTTTGAAACAACACATGCAATTATGTCTGTTGATGGGCGATATTTGCTAAGCAAACGTGCGGTTTCACCGCTTTTTGACACAGTTATAATCGCAGTTGCCTTAATTTCCATTGCCGTTGTACAAGCTGCATGAGAAACAGCACCGGGCACGCTCAATTTAGATAGGATATTCAATTGTTTCAAGCGTTTGTCATAGTTTATATCGCTCTCTGTTCTTAAAGCTATTGCGTTCATTGTTTTTACGCTCTCAACAGGGTATTCCCCCATAGCAGTTTCGCCGGAAAGCATAATTGCCGATGTTCCGTCGTAAATAGCGTTTGAAACATCTGTTATTTCGGCCCTTGTTGGGCGAGGTTTTGATATCATGCTCTCTAACATCTGTGTTGCCGTAATAACCGGTTTGCCTGCAGAATAACATCTTGAAATAATATCTTTTTGCAAGATAGGTATTTCCGTAAAATCAATTTCAACACCCATATCGCCTCTGGCAACCATAATGCCATCTGCCGCTGCTATAATTTCATCAATATTATTAACACCGTCTTGGTTTTCAATTTTAGCAATTATCTTCATAAAATTACAATTTTGTGCTTCTAAATATCTTCTAATTTCGTAAACATCGTATGCGCTGCGAACAAAAGAAGCGGCAATAAAATCGAACCCGGTTTTAATGCCAAAAGTGATATCGGATTTATCTTGCGCACTTAAATAGGGAAGTGACAACTTAACCCCCGGCACATTTACGCCCTTGCGGTTAGATATATCACCCTCGTTTAAAACTGTGCAAACAATAGAATCTTTATTTACTTTAGTAATTTCTAAATCAATTTTTCCATCATCTAATAATATGTGCTTACCAACACTAACATCGCTTGGCAATTCGCTGTAAGTTATAAAACATTGGGTTTCATCACCTATACATTCTTTTGTTTGCAAAGTGAATGTTTGCCCTTCGTTCAGAAAAACTTTCCCATCTTTAAATTCACCCAAACGAATTTCAGGGCCTTTTGTGTCTAATAAAGCCGCTACAGGTTTGCTGAATTCGCCTCTTAGTTTATCGAGTAGAGCAAAGTGCTTTGCGTGCCCTTCGTGCGTTCCGTGGGAAAAATTAAACCTGGCAACGTCCATTCCAGCCTCTATCATTTGCCTTAATATCTTTTCGTTGGTGTTTGCCGGCCCCAGTGTGCAAACTATTTTGGTTTTACGCATTTTAAACCTCCTGTGTTTTTGTTTTATAATAATTTCTAAATGTTTATATAGCCATAAAAACAAAAGCAAGAGCTAATGCTATGCAAGTGTTTTTATGGCTTCATTTGAAAAGACAGCATGGTATAGCACTAACCGGTTTCAATAAAACTAAGGCTGTGAACTAAATAAATCCTTATTCAACAGTTACACTTTTGGCAAGGTTTCTCGGCTTATCAACATCACAGCCGCGAAGCACGCTCATATAATAAGCAAATAATTGAAGTGGAACTATGCTTAAAAGCGGCATAAATATCTCTTCAAAACAAGGAAGTTTAACAATATAATCATAAATATCACGTGGAGCGTCGCAATTTTCTTTGCAAAGCAAAATAACTTTTGCACCCCTTGTTTTAACCTCTTTTATATTGCTAATTGTCTTTTCGTAAATATTATCTTGTGTTGCCAGCGCAACAACGGGTGTGCCATCGAAAATTAAGGAAATTGTGCCGTGCTTAAGCTCGCCTGCGGCATAAGCCTCACTGTGGATATAACTTATTTCTTTAAGTTTTAAGCTCGCTTCTAAACTTAAAGCGTAATCGAAACCACGCCCCATAAAAAACATATTCTCAACCGCCATAAAACGGCTTGCAAGATATTTAATCTCTTCACACTCGTTTAGCATTTTTGCTATAATTTCAGGCACTAATTGCAATTGCTTTGTAAAATGCATAATTTCGTCTGTTTTCATTATTTGTTTTGCCCTTGAAAGGCTAAGTGCAAGTAAATATAGCGTTGCTATTTGAACACTGTAAGCCTTGGTGCTTGCAACTGCTATTTCTGGGCCCGCATGAGTGTATAAAACATAATCTGCCGCGCGTGCAATTGAAGAACCCACAACATTTACAATGGCTAAAGTTTTAACATTGCGCTCTTTAGCAAGCTTTAAAGCTGCAAGGCTATCAAGCGTTTCGCCGCTTTGGCTTACTATTATAACTAAATCATCTTTATCAATTATTGGGTTTTTATACCTAAATTCACTTGCAATCTCAACAAATGTATTAACACGAGCAAGTTTTTCTATAACATACTTTCCAACAATGCCCGCATGCATTGCCGTTCCGCAAGCAACAATGTGAATATTATTAACATTACTCAAAAATTCATCGCTTAAATTTTCCAAGCTAAAATCAGGCAAATCATCTTTAACCCTGGGGTTAACGGTGTTTTTTAATGCAGATGGTTGCTCGTGTATCTCTTTTAGCATAAAATGCGGGTATCCTGCTTTTTCGGCCGCCTGCATATCCCAATTAACTTCTAAAATTTCTTTTTCTACAATATCGCCAAATTCACTGTAAACCTCTATATTTTCTTTAGAGATAACAGCAATTTCACCTTCGTCTAAAACAGAATATTTTTTTGTGTATTTTAAAATTGCAGGGATATCGCTCGCTAAAAAGTTCTCGTTTTCGCCATAGCCAATAATTAAAGGGGATTCTTTTCTAACGCAAAAAATATTATCGGGAAAATCTTTAAATAAAACCGCAAGCGCATAGCTTCCTTTAACTTGTTCCAGTGTATGCATTAAATTTTCAAGCGGCTTTTTTGTATAGTGGTAATCAATTAATTTAACCAAAACTTCGGTATCTGTATCGCTTTCAAATGTATAACCGTGCTTCAAAAGATGTTTTTTTAGTGAGCTGTAGTTTTCGATAATGCCATTGTGCACAAGTGTTATTTGCGCCGACGAATGTGGGTGGCTGTTTATATCGCTTGGCACACCGTGTGTTGCCCAGCGAGTATGCCCTATACCACAATCCGCATTAAGTGATGTTTGGCTTCGATTTACTTTGTTACACAAGTTTTCAAGGCGCCCTTCAGCTTTTACAACAGCAATTTCACCGTTTAAGTGCATTGCTATTCCGGCAGAGTCGTACCCTCTATACTCTAATTTTGAAAGGCAATCAAGCAGAATTTCTGTGCTGTTGCCCTTTCCTACATATCCAACTATTCCACACATAATTTACTCCAAACTATCAAAGCAAAAGCGTGTTTAAAAAGGCATAACGTTTTTAAACACGTTTTGCCGATATATATTTTTATAATTTTAATAATTCATCTTAATTTACTTAAAAGCGTTTTGTAAAGATGTTACCATCTGTTTTTGTGCGCTTTTTATGGCTGCAAATTAAAGCCATGAGAGCATCCGCCGAAAAATTCGATAACCCTCAACCTCGTCAACCTAAACAAATGCGTTTAGGCCCCGGCGCTTAGTAGCATAAATATCAAACCTCCTTAAAAAATTTAATTAAAAATCAAAATTTTTCAATTTTTTGCATATTAATCTAAACTTAAAAACAAGCATCTTAATATTAGTAAAAATATATTGAAATAATTTTGAATTAAAAACTATAATTTATTTTATAAAAAAACGGCTCCATACATGAATATAAGTAAAAACTAACCGTTTTAATGCAATGTCATAAATAAAAAATGTAACATTCGCCATGATAATTAAAATAGCGAAAAAGTAGTTTTCAAGGCCGTTAAACGATGAAACTATGGCTTGAATAGGAAAAATAAACAAAACAAAATAATACATAAGCGCAATACTGACATTAAAAACAACAAACTTTAAAACAACCGCTAAAACTTTGTTTTTAATGCTGTCGAAAGATATTTTAAATATGGGATACCAACCCAAAAAAGCTAAAAACAAAAAAGCACATTCTCTATCCGGAACAATTAAAACTGCTAAAATGCTAATGGCAAAGAACATAACAAGTGCCGATTTTTTATTGAATTCGTATGCTATTGGAATTAACATGCAACCGCTTAATGCAGGCGCAAGGTAAGAGGAAAGGGGCATAATACTTCCAAAAAGCATAAGTGTTAAGCTAAGCGCACCAAAAACACCGCTTAGCGCAATTTTTTTGCTTCTTAAGCGTTTGTTGTTCATTTAGCAACCACCACAAGAGCAACACAAATCCATGCACATAAATGCCGCGCACATATCACAGCAAGAGCAACCAACCCTTGAGCCGTACATATTATTTTGGGCATAGGGGTTTCCGTGCATATTTCCGTTTTGCCCATATCTTAAATTATCCATAGCATTTTGGTATTCACGGTTGCTTGGGTCTAACTTCACAGCTTGTGTGTAATAGCGCAATGCATCATTAACCCAACCTTTGTGATAATAAGCACTGCCAACCAAAAAATTCCACTCTGCATTTTTCGGGCCACCACTTATTGTGTTAAGCTCGGCAAGTGCAGCATCGGCATTGCCGGAACTTAGTTTTTGCCTTACAGAAGCATATTGAGATGAACCGCTGTAATCAGCGCTTTGAGATTGATAATTTGTGCTGTTATCACCTGTGCGCAAATGTGTCATAACAGTGTCGAACGCCTCGGTAACTTCCTGTATTTGCCTTTTTGCATCGTCGTATAAAGGCCCTTGCGAATAATTTTCAGGGTTATACTTTTGTGCAAGCTCCTTAAAAGCAGCCTTAACTTGGTCTGCACTTGCGTTTTCGTTTAAGTTTAATTTGTTATATGCGTCCTTTAAATTCATTTTTTTCTCCGTTAATTTGTTTTTGTTTGGGCATTCCTGCATTTTGTATGCTGTAAGGTATACCCATATATATTATATTATCCAAAAGCTCGGAATTATGTGCTCTTGGTAAAAGCGCATAAGCCAGGCTCATTTCATAAGCGCATAATTTACAAAGGCGTTTTGCTTCAATAACAGCTTGCTCTTTTGTTAAATTGCTTTGCAAAAAAACATTATAAGATTTATTCTTTTCATCTTTTTCAAAATCTTCAGCGGCATCTAAATAGTAAATGATTTTCCCTAAAAACAAACCTAATCTGTATAGAGAAGTTTTTGTGTTTTCATCGCCTGCAAGTGAAAAAATGGTAGCTGTCATGATAGATGTAGGGTCTGCCGCTTCATCAAAGTTTTGGGTTTTACGGTTTTCAAGTTCGCTTTGCCTAATAGTTTGCTCGTTTAAAATTTTATCTAAGCCCTCAAACAACAAAACAGCTTTTTTCCTTTTTAAGTTGGCCAATGGGTAAAATGCTAAAGTTGGAATTTTTTTAATAAATCTATCGTCTGACAAATTATCTTTTAATTTATAAAACACACTTAACATTAATGTGTGGCTTGCTAAGTTTAAGCCCTCGGTATGCTTACAAACAGGCCTTTTAGCAAAAGGGTTTGCAATGCAGTTTTGCATAGAGCACTCTATATGTTCTTTGCCTAAATTATCTGCAATAAGTGCAAGCAAAACAAAATCGTAGTTTAAAATAAAACGTGCAAAAAGGCCGTAATTCCTTTTTATCTCTTTACATAGCCCACAGTAAACCGAGCGATATGCTTGCCATTCTCGCACTTTTAATTCCGGCTTATACGGCAAAACATATCCGAACATATTTAACCTCCGTTTTAATGCACTTATATTAATCATTATAATATATAATCTTATAAATTTCAAATATTTATTATTTATTTAACTGTTTGTACATATAAAGTTATTTTTTTGTGCAAATAAAGGTGCTAAGTGCCCCAATTATCTAAAGTTTTGAATGTATAACCTGCGTTTTTAAACCACTCAATAATATCGGGCAGCGCATTTATTGAATTATTTGTGGCGTTTGTGTCGTGCATTAAAACAATACATGAGGTTTGCCCTTGAGCTTGCTTTATTACACGGTTGTAAACCGATTGTGCATCTCTGCTGCCACCTATTGCATCTTGCGCATCTACAGTCCAATCAAAATATCCATAACCTTTTTCGGTTGCTTGCTGTTTTAACGTTGCCATTAAATCTTCGCTGCTGTATTGCCTGCTTACAGTGTTGCCACTGCCGCCGGGAAACCTTAAAACATTGGTGTTTTGAACACCATATAAAGATAATTTTTCTTTAAGATTTTCAATATCTTGCCAAAATGCTTCACTGCTTTTATAAATGTCTTCATAAACATGTGAACATGTGTGCAAGCCTATTAAATGTCCATCATCTACAATAGAGGTAATAAGCGGTAAATATTGCTCATTATTGCTTGCTGCCATCACAAAAAATGTTGCCTTAATGTTTTTTTCTTTTAAAATATCAAGCACAATTTGTGTTGTTTTAGAAGGGCCGTCATCAAAAGTTAAATAAACTGTTTTTTCTTCGTTGTCTACGCTTTCATCAAAAGATGTTTGCACAGGTAGTGCCGTTTGCATGTTTAAATCGTCTACAGTGCACCCGATATATGTTTGCTGCGCCCAAAAAGTGCTTGCAAAGAATAAAAGAATAACACACATTGATGTTACAGTGCTACGTCTAAATATTATTTTCCATCGCCTTTCAATTTCATTGTTATTATGCAAAATAATCCCTCCTAATTTCTTTTGCTTGCTATTGTTTCAATAATAATTTATACTATTACTATTAATATTAAAACAAACAAATTAATATACACGGAACATTTCAAAAAACCTCCATGCATTACAGAGGTTTTAACATTATTTGTGCTTTGCACAGAGGGGAATTTTTATGATAATAGACATATTAATTTTAATATTTGCTGCAATGGCATTTGTTATTTCACTTGCTGTATTAATTAAAACAAGTGCTAAACAAGGCAATAAAGCCGCAAGTTTTGAGGATGTGCAGGGAGTAAACCAAAATATAGCACTATCAAAAAAAGAATTAGCGCAAGAAATCAGCACTTCACTATATCAAAATTTAACAAGCACATCAAAATCTCAGGCAGATTTAATATCGCAGATGGGCAATGCGCAAAGAGAGAGTTTAGGGCTTTTTCAAAAAACACTTAACGACCAATTGACGCAAATAGAAAAGCGTATGCAAAACACAAGCATTTCAAATGAAACAAGGCTTGATAAAATAAGAGAAACTGTGGAACAACGCCTTAGCGCAATGCAGACAGACAACAACAAGAAATTAGACGAAATGCGTAAAACCGTTGATGAACAATTACAAAATACGCTTGAAAAGAAATTGCAGCAATCTTTTGAAAGAGTGAGCAAACAGCTTGAAAGCGTATACAAAGGCCTTGGAGAAATGCAAAGCCTTGCGGTTGGTGTGGGAGATTTGAAAAAAGTTTTAAGCAATGTTAAAACAAGGGGAATTTTGGGAGAAATTCAATTAGGCGCTATTTTGGAACAAATATTAACGCCTGAACAGTACGACAAAAATGTGCCAACAGTGCCCGGTGCAAGCGAGCGCGTGGAATTTGCGGTGAAACTACCCGGTGACGGTGACACCCATGTATATTTACCGATAGACGCTAAGTTCCCTCAAGATGCCTATATGAACCTTTTAGATGCACAGGAAACAGCCGACAAAGTGCAAATTGACATTGCCGTTAAAAATTTTACCCAACGCATTAAAGGTTTTGCAAAAGATATAAGTACAAAATATGTGCGTGTTCCACACACCACTGAATTTGCAATTATGTTTTTACCCATAGAAGGCCTTTATGCAGAAGTGGTTCGGCACGGTTTGATAGAGCGCTTGCAAAACGATTACAAAGTTATAATTGCAGGACCCACAACTATGGCGGCACTGTTAAACAGTTTACAAATGGGCTTTAAAACACTTGCAATACAAAAAAGCAGCAGTGAAGTTTGGAAAGTGCTTGGAAATGTTCAAAGTGAATTTGATACATTTGGCAAAGTTTTAACGCAAGCACAAACAAGAATTTCACAGGCGAATGATGAGCTTGAAAAACTTGTTGGCGTTAGAACAAGGCAAATACAAAGAAAACTAAGTATGGTTGAAAATTACCACCACGGCGAAACAAACGAGCATTTTTTAAATGAACAAAATATAACAAATTCAAATTTTGATGGTTAAATATGTAGTTTAAAAAGCACTTTACCAATTTAACAATATATTGTATAATATTCTTAATTCAAATAATAAATATTGAGCAAATATCCAAAATATAATATCAGTAAAAGAAAGGGTGTGCACAAAATTTCAATTGGTTTTTGTGTGCATATTAAAAGGAAAGAACATGAAAATTACTTTTAAATTTGTAGCGTTATTTTTAATGCTGTGTATATTCTTAACTTCTTGCGCAAACCCCGTTCCACTTGCGCAAACTTCACAGCAAAACAGCAGTGCACAGCAGCAACAAGCAAGCGAAAACTCACAGGCTACATCACAAGTTGCATCAGCGCCAAGTGAGGTTTCATCGTCATCTGTTTCACAAGAAGAGCCTTCAATGGCGTATGCTGCCACCCTTGCAGACATATTGGCAAGAGGTACTTTAATTGTTGGTGTTGACGAGAATTTTTATCCACTTTCCTACAAAGACGACAGCGGAAATTTTGCGGGCTTGGATATTGACTTAGCTAATGAAATTTGCACAATATTAGGCGTTACACCCGAGTTTGTAGCTGTGCCCTGGGCGCAAAAAGAACAAATGCTTAACACAGGTGAAGTGGATTGTTTAATGAGCGGCCTTGCAATTACGCAAAATCGTGCGCAAATAATGAATTTTACAAGGGCATATTTATCAAACATGCTCGTTATTTATACAAAACCCGAAATTTCTGTGAGCTCAGTATCTGATTTAGCAGGCCTTAGCATAGGCGTGCAAGAGGGTAGAACTGCTATTGAAGTGGCTCAAAGCAGCTATATTTACGACAGCATTAAAAACGACATTATAGAATATCCGGCTTATACAATGGCGTTTGAAGATATGGAAAAGAACATTTTAGATTGTGTTATTGTTCCCGATGTATACAAAGCGATGGGCGAAAGCGATTTAAGGGAATTATATTCTACTGCAATGCTTGATTTTGGAGATGCACCTGTTGCAATAGGCACACGAAAAACAGACCCCGAGCTTAGCACTGCAATTGATGACGCACTTGCAAGCCTAATGCAAGACGGCACCGTGGAAGCCCTTAATATGACGCATTACAATATGGACATATATGTTGTGCGCCAATAATAAAATTTCAAAAATTAAACCCATTTTAATAGCTGAAAAGTTTACGCATAAGAGGTGAAATTATTTGCAAAGTATAGAGAATATTCAAAACAACCGTCTTTCAATATTCGCTTATTATGATAAAGACGGAGTAGTTGACAATTATGTTGTTTTTCTTTTAAAGGCAATGTTTGAACATTGTAAGGAACAAATTGTAATTGTCAATGGGCATTTAACACCTGAAAACGAGAAAAAAATTAAGCCCTACGCCTCTAAAATATTGTACAGAAACAACACAGGTTATGACATAACAGCTTATAAAGAGGCTTTTTTATCTATAGAAAATGTTAAAAAATACAGCGAAGTTGTTTTTTATAACCAAACGATATTTGGGCCTGTGTGCTCGCTAAAAACAATGTTTAATTTAATGTCACAGCGCAATGTGGATTTTTGGGGTATAAGTGCCCATAAAGGTGCAAAAAAAGCGTCTTGGGATAATAGCGTTAGCATTCAGCCGCACATTCAAAGCTATTTTTTTGTTGTGAAAAATAAAATGTTCACAAGTGATGAATTTAAACTATATTGGGAAAATTTGCCCGAAATAAACACTTATTGGGATGCTGTTAGTAAGCACGAAGTTTTATTTACTAAACATTTTGAAGATGCCGGCTATAAATGGAGCACCTACCTTGATGCGCAAGATTTGCTGCAATATAACGATTACCCTATGATGGGTATGCCTGTGGAAACATTGAAGCGCAAAAGCCCATTCTTTAAGCGCAAGCTGTTTTTGCTTAGCAGAATTAATTACACAAGTGTGCCGCAAGGTTATAACGCTCAAGCATTATACGATTATATTCGAGCCGGCACAAATTACCCTGTTTCACTTATATGCCAAAATATAACAAGAACCGTGCCGCCTGCACTTATCAATCAATCTCTCACCATGGTTTTTGATGTGCAAAAAGAAAAAGGTGAAGTGAAAAGAACCGCCGCTGTTTTTTGGTTTGCACACGAGCCCCTTGCAGATTATCTTTGTGAAGCTGCCTCGAATATGCAAAAGAACATCGCCATTTTGTGCATATTTGCAAGTGATGAACTAAAAGAAAAATTTTCGCCTAAACTTCCGCCGAAATCTCAATGCATTACAACAAAAGAGAATGGCATGGTTTATTTGTTTAACAATTTATGGCATGATATCAGTGTTTTTGAGAACATATTATATTGCCATAATGATTTGCCGCTTGTTCTAAAAGAATTCAGTGACGCTACCAGTATGAAAAATTCTTTAAACGCTTTATCTCCCGAGGGTTGCGGCTCTGTTCTTTCAAAAAGGGATGATATAGGCGCTTTTGTTGCATTGGCGTCATTGCATCATGAAAATTTGGTTTTGGGGCAAAATTGGCAGGAAGCTTTTAAAACCATAAAAAATGCGCTTAATGATGCTAATATAAGAACAGTTGAGGGTGATGATGCCGTTGGATTTGCTGTTCGTGGAAGCATGTTTTTTGCGAAAACAAGCGCAATTGCACCACTTTGTGATTTTAAATTTGAGCCCTACATGTTTGAGGGCGATTATCCGGCGTATGAATATTTAGTGCCTATTGTTGTTAACAGCAAAGGAAAATTAATAGCAACAGCGTGCACAAGCGAGCAAGCTTTTAACGAGCACATCAATAATATGATGCTTTTAAATGAAATTATTGCAAAATGGCACACGAAACGCATGGTTACAAACGATAAAATTCTGTTCAGAATGCAAGGCATATTAGATTTTTATAACGAGCGAAGATTTCAAATGACATTACAACAAGCGTTCACTATGAAATTGAGCTTTAAACAAAAAATGTGGATTTGTTTGCAAATTCTTTTTTCAGAGAAAGCATTTATCCGCTTGAAGAAAATATTTGGAAAGCGAAATGAAAAAGCAAAAGAAAACCCGGTTGATGAACTTGAGTAAGCCCTTTTATTAACATAATTTATTTAGCCGCATAAAATATAATAAATAATTGTCAATTTTGAATGGATGATTATTTAATTCTATTAATTTGAGGTTAATTATGCTAAGCAATTTTTTAATTATTATAGCAGTGTTTTTTATGGTTTTAGGTGTTTTTTACCTATCGGGGATAATTTGCAATTTGCTATTTGTTAAAGGAACAAACAAAAAATGCTATATTTTGATAGCTGAAAACAATATTGAAGAAATGTGGGCAGATGTAAATTATATAAACAGAAAAATTAAGAACTCAAAAATATTAGTGCTATGTAAAAATGTGAATAATAATGAACATTTTGAATATTCAGACTACAACAATATTATTTATGCATCAAAAAACACATTGATAGAAGTGTTAATGAAAGAAAAGCAATTATGTGAGGATGATAATGAGCTACTCAAACGAAAAATTACAAAAGATTAGCGGTATTGTTGAAAATATAATTTTTGTTAAAAAAGAAAACGGTTATGCTGTTTTGGAAATTGTAGACGATAACGATGATTTAATAACAGCAGTGGGTAGTTTATCTGAAATTTGCGTGGGCGAAGAGATTGTTTTACATGGCTATTTTAAAACGCATGTGAATTATGGCGAACAGTTCAAAGTTGAGATGTTTGAAGTTAGTATGCCAAGCGGTTTGACGGCATTAAGGAAATATTTAGCGGCAGGTTCTTTGCCTTATATCGGTGCGGCTTTGGCAAACAAAATTGTGGATACATTTCAAGACAAAACACTTGAAATTATAGCAACCGATGCAAAAAAACTGTCTGAAATTAAAGGAATTAGCTTTAAAAAAGCGCTTAAAATTCAAGATGAGTTCAAAAGAAAATATAGCGTTCGTGAAACTATTGCCTATTTAAACAGCCTTAATATAAGCGCACAAGATGCTATTTTGCTTTTTAATACCTACGGTGAGCACACAAGTGAACTTGTTAGAAATAACCCCTATGTGCTTTGCAATTACCCCACATTTTCAGAATTTGAAAAAGCTGACAATATTGCTTTAAGTTTTAGCATAGAATACAATAGCTCAAAACGTGTACATGCCGGAATTTTATATGTGCTTCGCTATAATTTGCAAAATAACGGGCACACTTGCGCGCCTTGTGAGAAAATAATTGATTCAACTTGCGGTTTTTTAAATGTTGAAAAAAATGATGTTTTAAGTGCATTTGAAGAACTTCAAATTAATGAAGAAATAAAAACAGCAAGCATCAACAATGTGAACTATGCCTTTTTAAACGAGTATTACAATGCGGAAACAAATATTGCACTACATATTAAATCGCTTTTGAAATTCCCCAAAAGCGATATTTCTAAAAGAGAGCAATTAATTGAAAAACTTGAAGCTATTGCAGATATTAAATATGCGCCGCTGCAAAAAAAGGCAATTGAAAATGCACTATCACATAAAATATTTATTCTTACAGGTGGCCCGGGCACAGGTAAAACAACTACTGTAAACGGCATTATTAACGCTTTTGATATGACAGGCGATAGGGTATCGCTTGCCGCACCAACCGGTAGGGCGGCTAAAAGGCTAAACGAGCTTACAAAAAGAAAAGCAACAACTATCCACAGGCTTTTAGAAGTGGATTATTCTAAAGACAATGTGGTTAAATTTGTTCACAACGAAAGAAACCCACTTAAAACCGATGTTGTTATTATTGATGAAATGAGCATGGTTGATGTTTTGCTTTTTAACAGCCTTTTATGCGCTTTAAAGCCCACTTGTAAAATTATATTGATAGGCGATGAAGACCAATTACCCAGTGTTGGAGGCGGCAATGTTTTAGGCTGTTTATTAAGCTCACATTGCGTGCCTTTTGTAAGGTTAAACGAAGTGTTTAGGCAGGCGGCACAAAGTGATATTGTATCAAATGCGCATAAAGTTGTAAAAGGACAAGCCCTCTCGTCAAGTGGCTATGAAAGTGACTTTTTTATGCTGGAAAGGCCGTCTGCGGAGCAATGTTCTTTTCTTGTTTGTGAGCTTGTAAGTGAACGCCTACCAAAAAAATACAATTTTAATATGCTTGAAGATATCCAAGTGCTTTGCCCCACAAAAATAGGGCCTCTTGGAACAATTGCGCTTAACGCAGCACTGCAAGATAAAATAAACCCCTTTAGCCCAAATAAAGCTCAGTTAATTTTACAAGATAGAATTTTTCGTGTTGGCGATAAAGTGATGCAAATAAAAAATAATTATGATTTACCATTCACTAAATTAAATAGCAATGAAGAGGGGACAGGCGTTTTCAACGGAGATTTAGGCATAATTTCAGAGATTGATTTGCGCTTAAATACATTAACGGTAATCAGCGAAGATAGGCAAATTATTTACCCGAGTGAGTTTTTATATGAACTTGAGTTGGCTTATGCTATCACTATTCACAAAAGCCAAGGCAGTGAGTTTGAAGCAATAATTGTTCCGCTTTTCGATGTTCCAAAGCGCCTTTGCTACCGCAATTTGCTATACACAGGAATTACAAGGGCAAAACAGCTTTGCATAATGTGTGGGCAAATGCACCAAGCGCAGAATATGATTGATAATGCGTTAAAAAACAAACGTTATTCTTGTTTATCGGATTTTTTAATTTACGATTAAGCTCACCGTTTCGAATGTGAAAAAAAGAGGTGCCTAATGCAAAAGAATAAACTGCTTGAAAAAACATTTAAAACAATTGGTGCTTTAACAAGTTTAACTTCCAATATAATTTTCCCAAAGCGTTGCCCTTTTTGCGGTAAAGTTATTGGTTTTGAACAGTGCAACGCTTGTGATGCCAATAAAGAGAAGTGCTATAACAATATTAGCCAAAGCATTGAGCACAGCAAATTCAACATACCAAATTTGCAAAGTGCGTACGCCCCACTTTTTCACAGCGATTTTACAAAACCTATGCTAAGCCGCCTAAAATTCAACGGCGAGCTATATTTGCTTGAATACTGCGCAAATTTGATGATAGCAAATTTAAAAATGAGTAATAGCACATTAGATTACGATAAGATTGTTTGCGTTCCATCATTTTATAAAGAGCACAAAAACAGAGATAATATTCCATATTTACTTGCAAAAATAATTTCAAAAAAACTTAATATTCCATTTGAAAACAACTTGTTAATTAAAGTTAAAGAAACAAAAAGGCAAACAAGCCTTTTAAAAGAAGAAAGGTTTGAAAATGTTTTAGATGCATTTGATGTTAGCGATAGAACCCGCGTTAAATCTATGAAATTTCTTATAATCGACGATGTGCTTACAACCGGTTCAACCCTGAATGATTGCGCAAGGGCACTATTAAAAGCAGATGCTTTGCTTTGTGATAGCTTGTGCATTTTTGTATCAAGCAAAGTTTAAAAAATAAAGGTGGTATTAATTTTGCAACAAAAACACATATTTATAATTAACCCAACCGCAGGAAAAGTTAATGCTTTGGTAGCACTTTCTCCTAAAATAAAGGCAATTGCCAAACAAAGAAAACTGCCTTTTATTATTAGGCAAACGGAATATAAAGGCCATGCCGAAATACTTGCACGTGAATATGCAAAAACAAATGAGGATATTAGGCTTTATGCGTGTGGTGGAGATGGAACTTTAAACGAGGTTATAAAAGGTGCTTACGAATATAATAATGTTGAAATTGGCTGCATCCCATGTGGAACAGGTAATGATTTCATTAGAAGTTTTGGTGAAGAAAATCACTTTGACAATATTGAAGATATAATTGACGGAACAGCGGTAGATATAGATTTAATCAAAGTTAATGACGATATTTCAGCTGCAATAACTTCTGTTGGGCTTGATGCAGAAGTTGGATTTGGCGTTAAAAATTACAGAAGAATACCTTTGGTAAATGGGAAAATGGCATATCATTTTTCCATAATACAACAAGTGCTAAATAAACTTGGCCGTTATTATAGAGTTGAATTAGATAATGAAGTAATTGAAGGCGAATTTTTGTTAATAGCTGTTTGTAACGGCAAAGCCTATGGCGGCGGCGTTATGGCATCGCCGCTATCCAATGTTCAAGACGGCATTTTAGAGGTGAATATAGTGAAAAAAATAAGCCGTTTGAAAATAGCTTCGGTAATTTCAAAGTATAAAAAGGGTGAACACTTAACAAATGATGGCGAAGTGATTGAAAATTTACAAGAGTTTTTCACATATAAAACCACTAAGAAAATTTGCATTACAGCCCTTGATGAAAACGAATTGAGAATGAATTTAGACGGTGAATGTGTGGTAAATAAACAATTGCAAGCGCATGTTATTGAAAAAGCAACCAAATTTATTATACCGAAAAACTTGTATAATTCTCAATTTCTTAATCAATAATGTACATGTTAAAATTTTACAAATTTGTAGTTAATAAGAAATACATCAGCGCAAAGCTAAAAAGCTTTACACCACTGTTGTTTGTAAAAAACAGTTGATTTTTACATTAATATTAGCTGAAGAATAGAGCTATTTTTTTATAACTTTAGCTATTTTTCAAAAGGGAATTTAATATGAAAATAGAAACAAAAAAAATAACATTTATCGGAATGTTATTTTCACTTGCAATTGCTCTTTCTTTTATTGAAAATTTTATAGCTACCTTTTTTGCCTTACCGGTAGGGGTTAAAATTGGGTTGTCAAATATTGTTGTAATGTATGCGTTAATTTGTATGGGCAAAGCAAACTCATTAATTCTTGTGTTTTTAAAAGCACTGTTTGCTTTTTTAACAAGAGGCATAATTGCCGGTTTATTAAGCTTTTCGGGTGGTTTAATTTCATTTATTGTGCTATCATCACTGCTATTTCTCGCTAATAAAAAGCAGTATTATATTTTTTCACTTTGTGGTGCAATATCGCATAATTTAGGACAATTAATTGTGATTAGTTTATTGCTAAACACAAGCTACAGTTTATTTTATGCGCCTGTTTTAATTATTTCAGGCGCAATTATGGGCTTTATCACATCAATTTCTTTAAAAGTGCTGATGCCGGTGTTAGAAAAAATAAATATTGGCAAATGATATTCAAAGTGAAACGTGCTGTGTGAAAATTTAAACTATATTTAAAGCGTCAACAATAAAGTGAGAACTTGTTGACGCTTTTTTATGCAAAAAATAGACTGAAGTAAAATACTTAAATATTTTTATATAAATTTATTGACATTTATTTCTTTACGTGTTAAAATCAAAAACGGTTTGTAAAAGCACAAATAAAAAAAACAAAACAATTAAGGAGAAATAAATTGAAAAAAACAATTAAAATAGTTCTAATATCTTTGTTAGCTATTGTGGTGATAGCAGTAGCCGGAGTGTTATTTTTGTTCAGCAAAGAAATTGCGACAATTAACAGCATTGAAAAAATTGACGATTATAGTTTGCACATGATGACTGTAAGCAGCGATTATGGGTTAGACGAACTTGTGGAACAAGGCGGGGTTGAAAACGACAATGAATTGGTTGATTTTGTTATAGATAGAGTACTTAAAGGCCTACCAGTGGAACTTAATGTGCCTGATTTTGGATGCTCTACAATACAAGCACAATCTGAAGAAGGGGAATGGCTTTTTGGCAGGAATTTTGATTTAAGTTATGTTCCAAGCATGATAGTGGTTTGTGAACCTGAAGGCGGCTATAAATCGGTTTCTGTTGCAAATATGGCAGTTTTAGGGTATACAACACCGGATGCACCTAATTCTATTGTGCAAGAAGTTATGTCTTTAGCTGCACCATATTTGCCAATGGACGGTATGAATGAAATGGGGCTTTCAATTGGTGTTTTGCTTATACAAGACGAAGCAACACATCAAGATGACAGCGAGTTAGACCTTACCACAACTACAGCAATAAGATATGTTTTAGATAAGGCTAAAAATGTTGATGAAGCAATTGAACTTTTTAAAAGTTTTGATATGCATTCATCTGCTAATGCATCATATCATTTTCAACTTGCAGATGCACAAGGCAACAGTGCTATAATAGAGTATTTAGGCAATGAAATAAGCATTATAGAAAAAGGCGGAGAAACACCTATGGCACTTACAAACTTCCTTGTAAGTGAAGAAAACTATGGGTTTGGGCATGGACACGACAGATATGATATTTTAATTGACGCATTAGAAGAAACAAACGGAATTATGAGCCAAGAACAAGTGATGGATGTGTTAGAAGCTGTTAGCCAGGATTCATACAATCCACAAGATGATACAGGCTCCAGCACACAATGGTCTGTTGTTTATAACAATACAACTTTATCTATAGATATATGCGTAGGCGGAGATTTTGAAACAGTTTACTCATTTAATGTATTTGAGTAATGTTTAAAATTAAATAGTGCACAATAGGCTGTGACGATTTTTATATTTCGTCACAGCCTATTTTTTATAAAATTAATGATATTCAGTAATTTTTATTGAATTCAATCGAGTATTAATATATAATAAAACTAAATACACTTTACAAGCGAAATACAATATATTGGAGGGAAAATGAACTCGAACATTATAGTTATTGGGCCAATACGTTCAGGTAAATCATCAATTTGCAAAAAACTATCTGAAAAATTAAATAAAAATCATGTAGATATGGATGATCAAAGGGCAAATTTATATCCAAAATTAGGTTATTCAGATGAATTGGCGGAAAAAGAATACAAATCAAAAGGTATAGAAGGCTGGTATCTATATCAAAAACCGTTTGAATTAAATGCAGTAAAAAATATAATGCGAAACAATAAAAACGCTGTTATTGAATTTGGCGGAGGGCAAAGTGTGTATGAAGATGAAACACAGGTGAAAGAATTCATAAGTTTAATGAGTGGGGAAAAGCACATATTTTTGTTATTACCATGTATAGATAAAAATAGAGCAATTGAAATTTTAGATAAGCGCATCGGAGATGAAGATGCTGAGAAAATTTTAAATCGCATATTTATCAACTCATATACAAATACCCAAGTTGCAAATTATATCATTTACACTGAAGGCAAAACCCCGGATGAAACAATTGAAGAAATCATCTCAATATATAACTCTTCAAACTGATTATTCTTAATGGAGGCGACATGATACATATTATTGGCAAGTGG
>CAYJIT010000016.1:0-36404 GCA_964370365.1 uncultured Bacteroides sp.
GGGGGTATACGCAAACCCCCGGCGCTTTTGCTTCTTTTCACGCTGAAAAGAAGAGAGAACTATAAAACTTAATAATTTAAGCAAATAAAAAAACAAGGCACAAAGTGCGGATTTCTACAGTTCGACAAGTGCCGCCACTTGCGTG
The DNA here is from genome assembly GCA_964370365.1 of uncultured Bacteroides sp. Lineage (GTDB taxonomy): Bacteria > Bacillota > Clostridia > Oscillospirales > Ruminococcaceae > Ruthenibacterium. The sequence goes on from CAYJIT010000016.1 coordinate 146, forward strand.
GCGGTTGCTCACTTGCATTGCACTGCGGTGCTTATCCGCTTCGGTCGAAATGACAGGTGGTTAGGTTTGCACACATTATATAAATAATCTGCGCTTCGCTCCGATTATTCATATCTCATTTTATGGCGCGGGGCAAGGATGCCCCACATGCCAATTTATATTATATTCGTGCCTCACATAATATAAATAATCTGCGCTTCGCTCCGATTATTCATATCTCATTTTATGGCGCGGGGCAAGGATGCCCCACATGCCAATTTATATTATATTCGTGCCTCACATAATATAAATAAGGGGTGTTTTTAACACTGTATAGCACTTTAGCGGTACATAATATACCGCTAAAATTAGAAAATATTTTAATAGTTCATTAAATAGCAACAAACTAAATGCTCAAAATTTAAAAGTTGCTTGCCGCACATGCGTTTTTGTGCTTTTAATATCAGCCGCAACCCGAGCAGCCCGAGCAACCATCCGGGCCACAGCTTGAAGGTGCAGGAGGCTCGGTAATGCTCATAGGGTCGCCTCCGTTAAGCGCTTCGTCAATTATTGCTTGTATATGGCTTATTTTCTGTTCCATTTCATCTTTTGCCTCGTTGTAGGCTATCATGGCTTCGCTCTCCATAATATCTGTGTACAAATCGTTTATTTTTTGGTTTAACTCGTCTACTTTTTCTTGGTTTTTATCACCTGCATTTGCCATTTCCTTGTTCAAATCTATGCGCAAGGCGTTAAACTGTCCTATAAGCTGTTGTAAATTTTTATCCTCATCGTTTGCTTGGCGAGCACTCATAATTTTTTTATAGGTCTCTTCATTTTGTAATTGAAGCGCCGCCTCTTGAAACATTGTAATTGCGTTTTTCATATTGTTCTCCTTTAAAATACATTAAATTAAATTTGCTTTATTTTGTTTTTGCTTAATGCTAAATTGTATTCATTTTGTTTTCAATTGCAAACCCACTGCCTTTATTTAGCCGCTTTGCAATTCGCCTTTTAAAACAGCGCCTTTTGCGCCTGTTATTTTAACATTGCAAAATGTGCCCACAAGTTTTGCATCGCCATCAAAATCCACAGCCATATTGTTATCAAGCCTGCCTGTAAGGCCTATTTTGTCTTTGCCTAAAGATTCCACAAGCACCTTGTGCACACTGCCTATAAACTGTTTTGTGTTTTTTGCCGCTATGCTCTCTTGCAGTTTTATAACTTCATCTATTCTTTGTGCTTTTTCTTGGCGGCTTAAAAAATCCGGAAGTTCTGCCGCTTTCGTTCCACTGCGCTTAGAGTAAATAAATGTGAAAAGCTGTGCAAAATTTACTTGCTTTACAAGTTCAAGGGTTTTTTCAAAATCTTCTTCGCTCTCGCCCGGGAAGCCCACAATAATATCACTTGAATACGTCATATCCGGCACTGCTTGCTTTGCATAATTTATAAGGTTCATATAATCTTGCGATGTGTACCGACGGTTCATTTGCATCAGCATTTCATCGCTGCCGGATTGCACAGGTAGGTGCAAATGGTGGCTTATATGCTTTCCTTGCGCAATTGTATCTATAAGTTTTCTTGTGGCATCTTTCGGGTGGCTTGTCATAAAGCGAATTCTGTAATCGCCCGGAATTTCGTCAAGCATTTGCAAAAGGCTTGAAAAATCTTGCTTTTCGCCCTCTAATCCCTTGCCGTAGGAATTAACATTTTGCCCAAGTAATGTTATATCTTTATATCCCTGTTCAATAAGTTTTTTGAATTCATTCAAAACATCTGCGCTTTTGCGGCTTCGCTCACGCCCTCGAACATAGGGCACAATACAAAAAGAACAAAAGTTATCACAGCCATACATTATGGGCAGCCAAGCCCTGAATTTATTATCCCTTTTAATTGCCATGTTTTCCACAATATCTTGCACGTCACCGTTTGCTTCAAATTTACGCTTTTTAGTGCTAATTTTATCAACAACAAGTTGTGGCAAAGCGCTTATTCGGTTAACACCTAAAACTATATCAACATAAGGGTAACTTTTCCTTATTTTCTGCACTATATGCTTTTGTTGCACCATGCAACCGCAAACGGCAATAATAAGCCGTGGGTTTTTGTCTTTAAGTATTTTCAGCGCGCCAATATTGCCAAATATTCGTTGTTCGGCATGTTCCCTTACAGCGCAGGTGTTGAACACAATTAAATCTGCATCTGAAGATTTATCGCATATTTCAAAGCCTGTATCGCACAAAACGCCTTTCAATTGCTCGGAATCGTTAACATTTTGTTGGCAGCCGAATGTTTGCACATAGGCTTTAGGCGGTGCACTGTAAACACTCGCGATGAAATTTGCCGCACTCTCATTAAATTTATATTGTAGCAACGCCATAAAAACCCCTTAATTAAACCTTGTGTTGTACCGTTATTAAAAAACCGTACACTTACCCTTTTATTATACTATATATAATAGAAAATATCAACATATTTAGCCGTTAGGGAGTAATCTGAACACGCCTATTTTGTGCAAAATAGGTTCAAAGAATTTTTTATACCGCCAAAAGTTCTAAAACAAGAAAGTGCGCTGATGTAAGGCTTTCACCTTACGAAGTGCACTGCCGCAGTTTTCGGGCTTTTGGCTAAATAAAAAACGAGTTCGTATTATTCCCTAACGGCTAACCTTTACAAAAACAGCAAAAACATATATAATTTATTAATAGCATTTCACAAATAGCTTTAATGCGTTAATTTTTTATTTAATAAAAACAGCAAATAAAAAAGGCAATTGCGAAAAGGAGGGTAAAAATGATATTCACAAACATAAGCTTTGCTTTTCTTGTTCTAATTGTAGTTTTAGCTTATTACATTTTGCCCAAAAAATTGCAAAACACTGTGCTTTGCCTTGGCAGTGCCGCGTTTTATTTTTTCAATATGCCCAACATTCAAAGCAATGGCTTTACAAATGCATTTTTGCCTGTTTTTGTGCTTTATGCAAATATTTTCTTCACATTTTTCATTGCAAAGTGCATAGAGAATGCCAAAGAAAGTGCACATGTTAAAAAACGCAAAATTTTAACATTTACAGCTGTGCTTTCTTTAGTTGCTGTGCTTTGTTTTTTTAAATATTCCGGTGCATTTGCACCTGTTTTGCTAATGCTCAGCGGCGGCGCGCTTTCAAGTTTGGCATTGCCGCTTGGCATCAGTTTTTACACATTCACAAATTTATCTTATATATTCGATGTAAGCGCAGGCGATATAAAAGCTGAGCGAAATTTTATTCGCTACACCGCCTTCATTTCGTTTTTTGGCACCATAATAAGCGGGCCAATTTGCCGCGCAGGCAAAATTTTGCCACAACTTGAAAAAAAACGCATATTAGATATTCAAAAAATATGCGACGCTTTGCGCTTAATGCTTTTTGGCTATTTTAAATGGATTGCAATAGCAAATGTTTTGGGGCTTTTTGTGAACGAAGTGTTCGGCAGTGCGCAAAACAGCACAGACATTATGCTCTCTTACAGCGGTGCAACGCTGATGTTAAGCGCAATCCTATGGGCGCTTCAGCTTTATTTTGAATTTTCGGGCTACAGCGATATAGCCAGAGGTGTAGCACTTATTTTTGGCATAGATATCCCCGTCAACTTCAAAACGCCTTATTTTTCCACAAACTTTTCGTCGTTTTGGGGTGCGTGGCACATAAGCCTTTCCTCCTGGCTGCAAGACTATGTTTTCACGCCGCTTGTTTGGAGCCGTTGGCCGTCTAAACTGCCACTTGTTGGCGCAAAATATTTTGAAAAGCCGCCTGTTATCTCAAGCGTTGCGCTTGTTTTTATAATAAGTGGCATTTGGCACGGAAGCACTATGCCGTTCTTTGCGTGGGGCGTTTTGCAAGCGGTTTACAGGGTTTGCGAAGAATTGCTTCACCGCTATTACAAAAAGCCGCAAAAAAAACCAAAACTTCCGCTTCGCATCTTCAAAACAAGCGGTGTTTTTATTCTTTGGTGTTTAAGCCTTGTGTTTTTCCGCATAGGGTTAATGCAAAACGGCACAATATCACATGCGCTTAATTATATAGGCAGTTTCGCTTTGAACTTTTCGCCTGAAAACTTTTCAGGTGAGGTTTTCGCCCTTGTATCAAGCGGCTTTTATTCTCGTGATTTAATGGTTTATTTTTACTTTTTTTACCTTGCTTTAGTTCTTATTTTAGCTTTTTACTGCGACTTTTTATCATGCTTTAGGCACAAAAGCGCACATATATCAACAGTGCTTTCAAAGCAAAAGCCCGCTGTTAAATGGGCGGTTTATTATGCTTTAATATTTTTAATTTTAATTGGTTTCATAATGCAAAGTGGCGGCTTTGGCACTGTTAGTTTTGCTTATGCGCAATTTTAAACGGAGGCGAATATGAAAAAACTAATTTTAAAATTCGCTCTCGCATTAATTCCAATAGCTGTTTATTTGGCCGTTTTCATCGCTTTCGAGCCCAACAATTACTTTGGTGTTCAAAACAATGCTTCCAATAACAGCCCAATTGCCAGAATTAGAGCTTATGAGGCAGAGCCTGAAAACGCCATAATTTTAGGCGATAGCCGCATGGCGCATTTTGATATGCAATTGGTTGAAGACATTATGCAGCGCGGTGTTTCAAATGTTTCTTACGGTGGCGCAGGGCTTGAAGAGAGCATAGAAGAATTCTACTATTTGTATAATATTAACCCGAATATTGACACTGTGATTTTCGGTTTATCCTTCTATACATTGAATAGTGCTTACAATCCTGTGAACCGTATGCAAACAGTTCAAACACAGCTCGAAAACCCTGCGGCTTTTATTTTCAACTTAGAGTATAACATAAACGCCCTAACCGTTATGACGGACAGGCTGAGCTATGCGCTTAGGGGCTTGCCTTACGACGACATTATTGCGAGCGGCACCTACACGCAAACGGATTATATGCAGGGCGATACACAGCTTTCTCACCGCAAAAACTTAATTGATTATGCGGTTACTCTATACACAAATTGCGCTGTGGGAGGCACATCTGTTTTGCCTGAAAGGCAGTATGGTGAAAACTCAGAGCTTTTAAATGCAAACGAAATTTCAAACTTTATTTTAAACGAAATAAGCGAAGAGCACTCTAAATTCAGCATAAACGAGCACGCATTGGAACAGCTTTTAATTTTAGCACAGTTTGCACAGCAAAACAGCATTAATTTAATTTTTGTTTTGCCGCCCATGGACGACAGCGTTAAAGAACTTGTGTGCGAGCCTTTGGACATTGATGACGCCATGCAAGAGGCTTTAACTGCGCTTAATAACAGTGGCGCACACGTAATTGATCACGAATGGCAAAACCGCCCGAATTATGATGATACCTATTTTTACGACGGCTTCCATATAGATGTTTTGCACGGCTTACCGCAGTATACAAATATGCTTTTCGAGGAGGTTCAAGCCTTAGATGAATAAAAAACGCCGCCTTGATTTTTTGATTTTATACGAGCATGTTGTGCGTGAATATGAGAGCATAGTTCTTTTGCAAGAAGAGCTTAAACGCAGAGGTTACACCACAAAAGTGCGCCAACTTTTAGACGCAAAAAGCCTTAGCTTAATGACATGGAAAAAACCCGAAGTGCTTGTTGCAAGCTGTATGTACGACGACGAAGCCATAAACAGCCATGTTTACAATAATATAGGCAAATGCAACAAAATAGTCAATTTGCATTGGGAGCAAATGCTGAGCGATACACAAGAAGCCGCGCCGTGGTTTAATATGAACGGCAACGCAAAAAAATGCGTGCAAACTTGCTGGGGCAAAAAAACAGCATTGCGCCTGCAAAAAAACGGCATGAGCGAGCACAACACGCCCGTTACCGGCGCTGTAATGATGGATTTTTTACTTCCTCAGTTTAACGGATATTTTAAAACAAAAGAGCAAATTTGCGAAAAGCACGGTTTAGACGCAAGTAAAAAACTGCTTTTATATATTTCGTCGTTTGGCTATGCAAGCATGTCTGATGAAGAGGTTAAAGAGCTTAGCGATATGGCGGGCGAAGATTTTACCGCATTTGCTAAAACAAATAGGCAAAGCATGGGTGCAACGCTTGAATATTTTGATGAATATTTATCAAAACACAGTGATGTAGAGCTTGTTTACCGCCGCCACCCAAGCGAATGGAACAGCAAAGCGCTGAATGAACTTTCAAAAAAGCACGAAAATTTTCACATTATATTTGAAGACAGCGTTAAACAGTGGATTGTTATAAGTGACAATATTTTCATTTGGATGAGCACTGCTATTGCAGAGGTTTATTTTGCAGGCAAAAGCTGCCACATTTTGCGCCCTCACCACATTGAGCACGAGTTCGACCCCGTTATTTACAAAGATGCGCACTATATAAAAACTTATGAAGAATTTGAGAGTGCGGCTAATTCAACAAACACCCTTTTCCCAATTGAAAAAGAGATGATAGAGGGTTATTTTGACAAGAGCGACACACCGGCTTATATTAGAACGGCAGACCTTTTAGAGGAAATTTATAAAACACCGCCGAAGGATAAACCTTTTTCACCGCCGTTTGTTCCAAAGTTCAACTTTATAAAATTTTGCGCTTTAATTGGTGTTCACGGCATGTATAAAATAAAACTACACCCCAACAAATTCATCAAGGTTTTTCCGGATTTTGCCAAGTTTGCCGGGCGCATTTACGGCTATATAGATAAGGCGCATATAAGCAAAAGCGACGTGCAAAAGCTAAGCGAGCACATTGCGCCGTTTGTTCGTGAATGAAGATGCGTGCCGCATTTGCACAATATAAATTGAACATAGCCGCTTGGAATTAACATGAGCACGTTTTTATTTAGCCCTAAACGCATTTAACAAAACTAATATAGGAGTAGCAATTATGAAATACTGCACAAAATGCACCATGCCCTCAACCCGCCCGGGCATTAAATTTAACGAGCAAGGCGTTTGCACGGCTTGCACTAATTATGAGGGGCGCAAAAACATCAACTGGGATAAGCGCTTTGAAGAGTTCAAGGCACTGTGCGATAAATACCGAGGTTGCAACGGCCCCGGCAATTACGATTGCGCAGTTGCCGTTAGCGGCGGAAAAGACAGCCACTTTCAAGTGTATATGCTTAAAGAAATAATGGGTATGAACCCCATTTTGTTCAGCGTTGAAGATAACTTCCCCATGACGGATGCCGGAGTACACAATTTAAAAAACATCAGTGAAGAATTTGGCTGCACAATAATTTCTTGCAAACCGAATATAAAAGTGCAAAAAATTCTTATGCGCAAGTTTTTTGAAAAATACGGCAAACCAACATGGTATGTGGATAGGCTAATTTACACTTTCCCACTGCAAATGGCGCTTAAATTTAACACTGCTCTGCTTTGCTATGGCGAAAATGTTAGCTTTGAATACGGCGGCAATGCAGACGAAGAAACATACAGCGCAAAAGGGCAAATTGAAAACGGCGTTGCTGTTGGCATGCCCATGGAAGAACTTTTGGGCGACGGTGTAACCGAAAAAGATTTAAGCCTAACACTTGCACCAAGCGCAGAAGATTTGAGCAAATTAGACCCATTTTACATGAGCTATTTTATTCCGTGGAACAGCTACAAAAACTATCAACTTGCAAAAAGCCGCGGTTTTCACGATTTAACCCACGAGTGGGACAGAACACACCATGCCGAGAATTTTGACCAAATAGACAGCCGCGCATACCTTGTGCACTCCTGGCTAAAATACCCGAAATTCGGGCACGCCGCCGCAACTGATTACACCGCTCGCTACATTCGCTACGGTAAACTTACACGTGATGAAGCTATTGAGATAATAAAGCAGCGCGACGGAGCGCTGGACGTGCTTTGCGTGAGAGATTTTTGCGAATTTTGCGGTTACACCGAGAGCGAATTTTACGCTATAATGGACAAACACTACAACACAGAACTTTTTGAAAAAGACGAATATGGCAGCTGGGTTTTGAAAAAACCTATATGGGAAGAGTAATTGCAAATTCAAAAACAGCCGTTTTAACAAAAGAGGTGTATGATATGGGTGGGCCAAATTCAAACGTGTTTTTTTTGCTTTTCAATGTTTTCGTTTGTATGTTTATCATTTTTATAGGTATTATACAAATTATCATTTTTTTAAATATAGATAAAAAAATACGAAAATCGTTTTTGCTGTATTTTGGTTTATTTACATTAGTTAGCGGTGTATGGTGCTTAACAGAAACAAGGTTCTCGCAAATTTTAAGCATAAATTCGCCTATTGTAGGCACTTTGCGAAATTTATCACTAATTTTAATGCCCATTCCTTTTTTAATGTTTTTGTTAAGCGCTTATAAGTTGAAATCTAAAAAACTGCTTCAATTTCTTTGTGGCGCACACTTAGTTGTGTTTATAAGCACACTTGTCGCCGAAATATTTTTTGAATTAAACAAGAATTTGCAATTGAATTTATATACTATATTAATTGCTGTTACAATTTTAATAGTTATTGCAGTTAATATCACCGAGGGCAGCTATTCTAAAAAGCGCAAAATCCACAGCCTTGACGTAGGCAGTTTTCTTATGTGCTTTGGCGCGCTTACAAGCATCGTTTTTTATTACACGGGTTTTATTGATGATTACACTGCTTTTTTTCGCTTTGGGCTCATAATATATTGCATTTTGCTCATACGGTATTTTGTTTATTTCTTTAGCAAAACAATTGAGAGCAACGCAAAAATATCCTTGCTTGAGCAAATGGCATACACCGATTCTCAAAGTGGGTTTTACAACTTTAACCGCTTTGAAGAAGATTTAAAACAGCGTTTTGCAAAAGAAAATGCGCCCGAAAATTACAGTGTTGCCGTTATAAACTTAAATAATTTGCAACTTATAACGCAAATTAAAGGGCGCAAAGAAGCACAAGAACAAATTGAAACTTTAATTGATTGCATTAAACAAACTTTTAGCAATTGCAAATATATTTACCGCACAGACGTACAAGAATTTGTTGTTATTTGCGATTGTTTCAGCGATGAATGTATGCAGACGCTTGAAAGCTTGCTTAATGAAAAAAACAAATTGCTCACCACAAGAATAAGCGCCGCTTACGCCATGCTTAAATTTGACAGTAACAGCGATAAAAACATTGAACAGCTGTACACACGGGCAGAAACCGCAATGTACAAGCACAAAATTAAAACAAAGCGGAAGTTCTCAAATAGTGATACAGGTGAGAATTTGTAATTGCTTACGTTGAAGCAATATTACTTTGTTTGATATTATTAAATATTTGCACTAAACCTATACTTTAGAAATTACAAAGAGGGTGAAAACATGGCGGTAATAAATATATTGGATAAACATACGGCAGAGCTTATTGCCGCAGGTGAGGTTGTAGAGCGCCCGGCATCCGTGGTGAAAGAGCTTTGCGAAAATTCAATTGACGCAGGCGCAAAAGCGATAAGCGTAGCCATAGAAAAAGGCGGAATTGCCCTTATTCAAATAAGTGATAACGGCAGTGGAATAGAGGCAGATTATATCCCAACAGCTTTTATTCGCCATGCAACCAGCAAAATTAAAACAGGGCAAGACCTTGAAAATATTAACACCCTCGGCTTTAGGGGCGAGGCGCTTGCAAGCGTTAGCGCAGTTGCAAAAGTGGAGCTTATAACAAAAACACAGCAAGATGAATTTGCAAGCAAATACACTGTTCACGGCGGCGAGGAAATTAGCTTTGAAGCCGATGCAAGGCCCGATGGAACAACAATTAATGTGCGAGATTTATTTTACAACACACCTGCGCGCATTAAATTCTTAAAAAAAGATGTGAGCGAGGCGAATTTTGTTAGTGATGTTGTAACACAGCTTGCATTATCACACCCGGAAATATCGTTCAGTTTTGTGCGAGAGGGCAAAAAGCAGTTTAAAACTTCGGGCGATGGCAATTTAAAGGCCGCCGCATACGAGGTTTTGTCACGAGATTTTGCAAAAGATTTAGCAGAGGTTTTCGAGATAAATAACGGCTATGAAGTGAAAGGGCTTATAACTTTGCCCATTGCAAGCAGGGCAAGCAGGGCAATGCAGTTCTTTTTTGTTAATGGGCGCTTTGTAAAAAACACCACAATGATGTCGGCGTTGGAGGCGGCTTATAAAGGCACGCTTATGCAAAAAAAATACCCCGGTTGCATTTTGTTTTTGCAATTGCCACCGCAACTTGTGGATGTTAATGTGCACCCTGCAAAAACACAGGTGCGCTTTGCAAAAGAGCGCGATGTTTTCGGTGCTGTTTACACAGCGGTTAAAAGTGCACTTTACAGCGTTAAGGGCGAAGTGCGGCAGTTTGAACTAAGCGCAAATAGCGGTGCGAATTCAGAGCAAATGCAAAAAGGCGAACTGCAAAACAGCCCAAAAAGCGAACAAAAGCAAAAAGCTGAGCTTAATTTTCAAAAAGCGGTTTTTGAAAACGACAGCAAGCAAAGTAATGCCGGCAGTGTTTTGGTTTTAAATAACGAGCACCAAACAAATATAGGCGAAAACCAAGCTGATATCAGCGCAAAAAATGATGCAAACAGTGAAGCTGAAAATATAAACAGCAAATACCCCAAACGTGAATACCCCGCCATAAAACCACGCAGTTTAGATATATTTGCAGATGATATTGAGCCTGTGCCCTGCACAACAGATGAAATGCAAAACGATGACGATTTTGTTTTAAGGCAAGATGAAGCAGTTAAATATAAGGGCAAAAAAAGTGATGATGAGAACACGTGGCGCAATGCGCTGAAAAATGCGCAGAGCGAACAGGAAAAACCACAGCAAGAGGATAGCACATCTGAAGATGAGCATGCGCAAAATGAACACAGCGAGCACTGCCAATTGCCGCTTTGCGAAAGTGCAACCTATGTGCCGCCAAAAGTGATAGGGGAAGTTTTCAACACATACCTTATCATACAAAGCGGCGATAATATGTGCTTAATTGATAAACATGCGGCACACGAGCGAATAATTTACGAAAAACTTGTAAAAGACTACAAAAGCGTAAACAGCCAGCTTTTGCTTGTGCCTGTTAGCGTTAAACTTTCTGCAAGCGAAAAAAACGCAGTTATGCAATATGAGCAAATAATTAAAGACAGCGGCATAGAAGTTGAAGATTTTGGCGGCAATGAAGTAATTATTAGGGCGGTGCCCATGGACACAAACCCGAATGAAGCAGGCGAATTGCTTGTGGAAATTGCCGATAAATTGGTAAAAAACCCTCGTGAGAGCAAGAGCGAGAAAATGCAGTGGACACTTCACTCCATAGCTTGTAAAGCGGCGATAAAAGGTGGCGATAAAACGCCGATAGCTTCGCTTTTACAGTTGGCGGAAGATGTTTTGCAAGAGAAAATTCCGCTTTTTTGCCCGCATGGCAGGCCCATGGTTTTAAAAATCACCAAAAAGGAGATAGAAAAACAATTTGGCAGATAAAAAGAGGATAATTGTTATATGCGGCGCAACAGCAACAGGGAAAACGTCCGTTTCAATTAAGTTGGCAAAAGAGCTTGGCGGTGAAATTATTTGTGCAGACTCTATGCAAATATACAAAGGCCTTGAAATTGGCACAGCTTTGCCAAGCAAAGAAGAGCAAAGCGAGATAAAGCACCATTTGTTTGCCTTTTTGCCGCCGGAAAACACTTATAGCGTTGCTCAATATGTTAAGGATGCTAATTGTTGCGTAAATGATATTTTAAGCAGGGGTAAATTGCCAATAATTGTGGGCGGAACAGGGCTGTATATTGAAAGCCTTGTAAAGGGTTTGCGCTTTACAAATATAAAAACAGATGAAAACATCAGGTTTAAAATTCAAGAGCGCCTTGAAAAAGAAGGAATAGAAAAACTTTATGAAGAGCTTATGCAAATTGACGAAAGATACGCAAAAAACTTGCATATAAACCAGCATAAAAGAATTACAAGAGCGCTTGAAATTCACAAGCAAACAGGCATCAATATGTCACAGCATTTGGAAAACTCAATTCCAAAACAGCGCCCATACGACGATTTTGTTGTGAATTTAGCATATGATGATCGAGCACAGCTTTATGAAAACATTGAAAAAAGGGTGGATATAATGCTTGAAAGCGGCATTTTAAATGAAGCCGAATTAGTTTATAAAAACAAGGAAAAATTTAAAACCGCAGCGCAGGCAATAGGTTATAAAGAGTTTTTTGCGTATTTTGAAGAAAAAGATAGCTTAGAAAACTGCGCTTTACTTTTAAAGCAGAGCACAAGAAGATATGCAAAAAGGCAAATAACTTGGTTTAAGCGCATGGGTAGCAATTTGCAATTGCAAGCAAGCGAAAATGCACATTTGGATATTGTAAAGGCTTTTGCTTTATATTAAATGTTTGTGGTTTTAAGATATAGGTTATAAAACAAAAAGCCCTTATGTATAATTGCTATACATAAGGGCTTCACTTTTTTGTTTCACTAAAATGCAAGTGCTGTTTACCTTGTTGGGTTTACAATATTGCGCCAATCTAAATCTCCGCGCTCAAGGCCGTGAATTAAAACCTCTGCTGTGGCTATATTTGTGGCAATAGGAATATTGTGAACATCACAAAGGCGCAAAATGTTCATCTCGTTTGGCTCGTGTGGTTTTGCTGAGATGGGATCTCTGAAAAACAAGAGCAAATCAATTTCATTGCATGATATCCTCGCCGCTATTTGCTGGTCACCACCGTGTGAACCCGATAAAAACCTTTGTATAACAAGCCCGGTGCTTTCCGACACCATTTTGCCTGTAATACCTGTGGAAATTAAGGAATGTTGCGATAACACTCTTGAATAGGCTATGCAAAATTGTATCATTAGCTCCTTTTTGCTGTCATGCGCTATAAGTGCTATATTCATATATTATCCCCCTGTTCATTTTATACTTTCTATCAAAAACTATTAGTAGTTTAATGGCACTTCAATGCCGCATATTCTTGCGGCAATCTCAAGAAAAGCTTTTGCCGAATTGCTGTTTTCAGGCAGACGCAAACCTTTATTTGCAGCGCTGTTTACATAATTGCAATAAGGCACAACGCCTATAAGTTTCGCCCTTGTGTCTATCGCAATATCGCTTAAATTATTAATGCCTGTGTGGGCAAATTCACCCCGAACTTTATTAATAATTAGCTGCGTTTGTATTGCACCGTCTTGCATTATGGCTTTTTGCATCACTTGCCCTGCCCTAACTGAAAGCCTATCGGGCGTTAGAACAAGCATTGCCTTTTGCGCAACAAGTTTTGCGGCAAAAAGCGGCAACCCATAACCCGTTTGCACGTCTAACAATATAAAATTAAAGCTCGCGCTCAATTTTTTTATAAACCGTGTGAAAATTTCAATATCAATAAAGCAATCTTCATTTGAAGCGCAAATTGCATATAAATTATTATATAATTCGCTTTTTACAATTGCCTTTTCAACATTACAGCGCTTTGCAAAAACATCGCTTAAATTGTAAACAACATTTGCGCCAACACCGCTTACATAGTCCATACAGCGTGGCCCGCTTGCAAGTTCAATGCACAGCACTTTTGCGCCGTTTTGCGCAAGTGCCGCACCTATAAGTGAACAAAGGCTTGTTTTCCCTGTTCCGCCTTTGCCCGATGCAAACATTATAATTTGTGCATTTTCGCCTTGCATAATGCCCTCCGAAATAATACAACAAAAAATTTAACGATTTCATGTGATATTTGTTAAGCGCTAAATTTTGGTTCTATACAACATACTATAACACAAACATAAATTAATTACAAGAAAATTTATTTTGTTTTCCTTTTATTGCAATTAACTTACATATAAAGCTCTATTAATTCATATTTTCTTTTTATCATTTTCTTTAAATGCATTTATTATATATTTAAAGTTAACAATTGCCGGCATATATTTTTGAAGTGGCTTTGCAAACAAATAATAACAAATTACCATTGTAATTATGCCTTGTAATAACATTGCTTGCCCTCCCTCGGTGCTTAATGTTAAGCCTATGGCACTAAAGGCAAACGGCAATGAAAGTTTAACAATTTTTTCCAAGCCGCAAAGCCACATTGTATATTTGCCGGCTTCACACAGTGGTTTAACATTTTGCAAGCACACGCTTATAAACAAAACACATACCATGCCGGTAATTATATATAAGAATTGTTCTGCGGCAAGCATATAAAATGGCGGTTCAAATATTGAAAACAAGCTGGGTATATACCTTATACCGAAGTAAAAGCCGAAAAACGAAACAAATGCACATGGAACAACAGCTAAAACAAGCATGATTTTAGTGCGTGTTTTCCACAAACTTGGCGGGTATTTATAAAGTAAATGGTGCACATAATCGCCTAAGGCGTAATAAATTAAAAAGCGCCCTGCCATATCTATTCCCCACGGCCACACGGGTTCTTCACGTATAAATTTAACGCTTGCGCTTATTACAAAGCACAGTGCTAAAAGCAAAAGTTTATTTTTAACTGCTTTTTGCAAAATGTGGTATAAAATGCTTAAAACAAATAGGCACGGCAAAAACCAAAGCGCTACCACTGGCACAACATTTCTTGCGCCATAGGCGATGTTTTTCACCCATTCAATAATGCCACTAAGGGGCAATTCCATGAATAATATTTGAAAAAACAAGCTTATAGCGCTAAATGATATATATGGCCATGCTACACGCTGCAATTTTAGCAAAACAAACTGTTTTAAGCCCTCTTCGCTGCGCCTGTAAGATGTGAACCCCGAACAAAAGAAAAAGCACGGTACAAGCAGCAAAAAAAAGTAATCGCTATAACGCCCCATATAAGAATAATGCACAACATACACGAAAAACATCGCAAAAAGGCGCATTATGTCTATAAAATTATAATGGTTTTTATCTTGCACGCGATTTCTCCTTTAATTTATATGTTGTTAAAAATATAAGTTCAACACAAATACAACAAACTTTACCACCTATCATTCCGACCGAAGCGGATAAGCACCGCAGTGCAATGCAAGTGAGCAACCGCCACGCAAGTGGCGGCACTTGGCGAACTGTAGGAATCCGCTCTTTGCGCTTTGAAAACGTAAGGGGGTTACGGATTTCTCGGCTTCGCTCGAAATGACAAAGCATGCGGTTAACCTTTTCCCTCGGCTTTGCTCAGAATAACAAAGGGCAAGCCGCTTTGCTCAAAATGATACATATAACTGTCCAAAACCTATACCTTTACACAAAAGCCAAGCTCATCCCAATTTTTCACAATTAATAAAACAGCTTCAAATTATTGTAAACTTCATTAACGGGAAAGCCCATAACATTATAATAACAGCCGTTAATTCCTTTAATAAAAACAGCCGCTTTGCCCTGAACACCATAGCCACCGGCTTTGTCGTAAGGCTCGTCTGTTGAAATATATTGCTCAATTTCCGCATCGTTTAATTTTGCAAACTCCACCTCTGTAGTGCACACAAAACCTTTTTCAAGCTCGCCTTTTTTTATAAAAACGCCCGTGTGCACCAAATGTGTGTTTGCACTCAAAGCCAAAAGCATCCGCCTTGCATCAAGTTTATCTGCCGGCTTACCAAAAACTTCGCCATTGCAACTAACAACTGTATCTGCGCCTATAACAATTTTATTGGCATGGTTTTTTTGAACAGCTTTGCATTTTGCACCTGCCAAAAGCAGCGCAAGCTGCGCTGAGTTTTCATTCGTAATCTCACTCTCGTTCACATCGCTCACAATTACTGAAAAATCGCTTGTTATTAAATTCATAAGCTGTGTTCGCCTGGGCGATGCCGATGCTAAAATAATATTATGCATTTTAATCTCCATTCCGTGCAAAGCACAAACAGCTTTGAAAAATCTCCGTACAAAACAGAGATTAATTGGCATGTGCCAAAAAAGCGCCGTTTAAATAATTTTAAGCGTATTTTTTCACGCTAAATTTCTTTCACTTACCTGTTGAGCCAAAACCCGACGTGCCACGCTTAGTATTATCAAGCTCCTCTTTCAAAATAAAATTTGCGCCAAAAACCGGCATAATGCAAAGCTGTGCTATTCTATCGCCGTGCTTAAAGGTATATGGCTCTTTAGATAAATTAACAAGCCCCACAAGTATTTCGCCCCTATAATCGCTATCTATAACGCCAACACCGTTTGAAAGTGTTATACCGTGCTTTATTCCAAGCCCGCTTCGTGCAAAAACAAGCGCCACAAAATCATCTTTGGCAAGCGCAATTGCAACACCTGTGGACAATGTTGTTTTTTCGCCCGGTTGCAATGTTAAAGGCTCATTCAGCACCGCGTGCAAATCCGCCGCCGCACTGCCCTTTGTTGCATATTTTGGCATTTGTGCGCCCCTACACAGCAGTTTAAAATCCACATTAACTTTTTTCATATTAATCTCCATTCTGTGCACAACAATTTACAGCACGCCTTTTTCATATAGGCCCCTTGTGTATTTTTTGCTCATCTTCTCGCCACTTTTGATATTGCGCACAATCGAAATTACTTCGCTTGCGCTCTCGAATGTGAAAAGAGCAAATGCCTCGTCTGCTTTAACTTCATGAAGCCTGTCTCCCATATAAAGCGCAACGGGGTTGTAAATTGTTCGCACGCCCAAATTTGCAGGCGCAGAGCATTGCACGTAAAGGCGCTCGCCTTTTCTATCGTTCAAATAGCCGCTTTTATTGCAATTGTTGCACTGCAACACATTGTGCAATGGGCACGCCCTTGTTAACATGAGCGGAATATGCCCGTAAACGATGCAAGAAATTTGCGGCGCGTTGACGTTTTCACCCGCCAACTGCGCTAAAGTTTTTTGAGACGGCTTTAAGTTTTCCATCTGCTTTAATGTAAGCTCCAGTGACGCATTAATTTTGCAAGCGCCCATGCCCGCATATGTGGCAACACTTAGCGCATTTGTTATGTTAAGCCCAAAGCCCGCAAATATTTCACTGCCCTTGCATATATTAAAATGTGCAATATTTTGCGCATAAAAGCCGGCAAATTTTCCGTTTTGCAAGTTTTGCACTTTCAAAACAAGTTCTTTTATTTTTTGCTCTTGCTTTGGCACTGCACAAAACCTGGGCAGGCTTAAATATGTTTTACCCCTTATTTCAAGCGGTATATCGTTAAATTGTTCTATAGGCAAAATAAAATTGCTAATGCCTTCTTGTAAAAGTTCTTCACTAATTTGGTTTACATTGCTTAAAAATACGCTAAACGGTATGTGCGCTTTGCCCTCAGCCCTTAAAGGCGCTTTGCTTTCAAGTGTTTGCGAATATACCAAAGTGCTAATTTCTTCACTGCTTGCGCCTGCACACTCGTGCGCTTGCACCTCGCTTCTTAGCAAAAGCAATTGCTCTGCCGCTTTGCGCCTCATCTCATTAAGCTGCGATGACGGCAAAAAATACTCATCGCCTTCAATATATGCTTTTTTCAGAAAAAACGGCGTTCCACCAAGTTTTGAAAGCGCTTTTTCAATGGCGCTCGCCTGGCTGTTGTTCGCTTTTTGCAACTGCAAAGGCAAATTATTTTGCGCTGTGTTGCCCTGTTCGTCTTTCGCGCATAAAACAGCACCGTTTTCGCTTAGTTTCAAGCTTATTTCTATTGGCACCGCCTGCAATTCTCGCCTGTATAATTCCCGAATTTTAGGCTGTGCGCTTTTTGCTAAAGCCGCTTGTTCTTTTGTTCTAACCCCGAACATTTCTTTGCCTAAATTGCCGGTTAAATATGCATTTGTGAAGCCCGAGCGCGAGAAAATATCGCGCAGTAAATCCTCATCATAGCTTTTGCCGTCAATTGCGCTTTTGCAAGCATTAACGCTAAGTGCGGCATATTCGGCACTGCGCATACGCCCTTCAATTTTAACACTGCAAACGCCTGCGCTGAATAGCTCGTGTATCTTTTCAATGTGCGACATATCTTTTAGCGATAAATGAAAATTATCATGTTCATACTTTTTTTCACCGCTTTTATCATCTTGCTCGTTTGCTTTAAACGGAAGCCTGCAAGGCCCGGCACAAGTGCCTCGGTTTGCGCTTCTGTTTCCAAAAAACGCACTCATATAGCACTGCCCCGAAACGCATAAACAAAGCGCACCGTGCACAAAAACTTCTGTTTGTATGCCGCAGTTTTTTGAAATATACTCTATTTCCGAAATGTTTAGCTCTCTTGATAAAATTACCCTACTAAAGCCCAACGCTTTAAGTGCAAGCGCACCTTCAAGCGAGTGCACACTCATTTGCGTTGAGCCATGAATTTCAAGCGTGGGTGCCATTTTTTTTACAAGAGCTGCCACTGCTAAATCTTGCACAATAACAGCGTTTGCACCTGCATTTGCAATGTTTTGTATTGCGTGTGCAAGCTCTTGCATTTCGCCTTGCATCACTATGGTGTTAAGCGCAACATACACTTTCACATCGCGGGCATGGCAAAATTTAACGGCATCTATTAAATTTTGCAAATCGAAATTGCCTGCATTTCGCCTTGCATTAAAGCGCAAAAGCCCCAAATACACGGCATTTGCACCCGCCATTACAGCAGCTTTAAGCATATACTCATCGCCGGCAGGTGCTAATATTTCTTTTTTAACTTGCATAAGTATTACAATTAATTCCCACTGCTACGCACATGAGCATCGCTATAATTTTGAGCGTTTTTATTGTAGGCATCGGCATTCTCTTTTAGGCTATTTGTGCCAACTTCTGTTCTTAGCATTTGTGCTTGCCTAACAGCTTCTTCCGCTGAAGATTTAGCCTTTGCCGCCTCTTGCAAATACTCTTTTATCTGCTCTCTCATATTATCCAGCGCCATTGATTTTTGCTCAAGCTCGTCCAAATAGCTCATAGCTGTAATTACGGTTGCCGCCATAATTGAAGCTGAAGGCGCTTTTTCAAGTATTGCTCTTACGTCCGTATCTAAACGCTCGGCAAGCGTATTCACATAAACTTCGCTATCCGTAGTGGATATAACATACTCTGCGCCCATAATTTTAAAGCGCGCTTTGTTCATAGACATAAAGGGCTCCTTTCGAAATACAAAAAATTATCTGCATATATTATACTAAAAATTGAGCACAATAGCAAACATTTTTTAACAATTATTACAATATTTCAAATTTATATAAACCCGAGCGTATTCCACCTTTGATTTGCACATATTTTTAGCCGATTTAACGCAAAAAAAGCTTATATGTCAAATTTTCATATTTAAATTGCCCTTATATTGGTAAGTTGTGCTAAACTTGCCCATACTGTATTGGAATATTACCGTGATTATATTATAATATCATGTATATAAGTAATTAAAGGAGCTATAATTATGCCATTAAATAAAATAAATAAAAAAGAATTTGATAAACTTCTTGCAGAAAAACTTTTCACACAGTTTAATGTGGATTACCTCAATGCAACTGACGACCAAATTTATCGTGCTTTAGCGTTAATTTGCCGTGGCACCATGAGCGAGCGCCGCAAGCATTTTATGGCTAAAACCTATGGTTGCAACGAAAAGCAAGTGTATTATTTGTGCATGGAATTTTTAATGGGGCGCAGTTTAAAGAGCACATTGTTTAATTTAGGGCTTCAAGATGTTGCAAAAGATGTTTTAAAAAGCCACAATATAAAATTAGACAATGTTTTTGAGCAAGAGCCGGATGCCGGCCTTGGCAACGGTGGCCTTGGGCGCCTTGCCGCTTGCTATCTCGACGGAATGGCAACCGCAGGTGTGCCCGGCACAGGCTATTCCATTTTATACGAATATGGCATTTTCCGCCAAAAAATAGTTGACGGCTGGCAGCAAGAGCGTGCCGACAACTGGCTACCCGGCGGAACCGTGTGGCTTAAAAGCCACCCCGAGCAAGCTGTAACAGTTAGCTTTGACGGCGAAATTCACGAGCAATGGGACGGCGATTACCATACTATTGAACACAGAAATTGTGTGAATGTTATTGCTGTGCCTTATGATATGTATATAGCAGGCTATGGCAACGAAAATGTTAGCAAACTTAGGCTTTGGAAGGCAAAAGCGCCCGGCTTTGATATGGATAGCTTTAATGCCGGCGAATACAGCAATGCCATGACCAAAAACGCAAATGCAGAGCTTATAAGCAAAGTTTTATACCCAAACGACAACCATATAGAGGGCAAAACTTTACGCCTGCGCCAACAATATTTTATGTCGGCTGCGGCCATAGGCGACATAGTTCAAAACCATTTGGCGCAATATTCAACTTTGGATAATTTGCCCGATAAAGTTGCAATTCAGCTTAACGACACCCACCCAACTTTAGCCATTCCCGAACTTATCCGCCTACTTTTAGACGATTGCGGTTACAGCTGGGATAAATCTGTTGATATATGCAAGCGAGTTTTCGCCTACACAAATCACACGGTTATGAGCGAGGCTTTGGAAAAATGGAACATAGATATCTTCAAAAAAACCTTGCCGAGAATTTATCAAATTTGCCAGGAACTTGACCGACGCCTGAGAGAGGACCTTGAAAATTATTTCCCCGGAGATACCGGCAAAATTAACTATATGGCGATATTGGGTGATAATCAAGTTAGAATGGCGAATATATGCTGTTATATTTGCCACCGTATAAACGGTGTTTCAAAACTTCACAGTGAAATTATTAAAGAGAGCGTTTTTAATGATTATTATCTGTATTCACCTAAAAAATTCACAAATGTAACAAACGGCATCGCTTATCGCCGCTGGCTTTTAAGCGCAAACCCTGCGCTTACAACTTTACTTGAAAACACCATAGGCGGTGAATTTAAAACAGATGCTTTTGCACTTAAAAAACTTGAAAAATATGCAAATGACAATAGCATTTTAAAAGAGCTTGCAGCGGTTAAACACAATAACAAAGTTGTATTTTCCAACTTTTTAAAAGCGAGCACCGGGCAAATTATTAACCCAAACAGCATTTTTGATGTGCAAGTTAAACGTATGCACGAATATAAAAGGCAACATTTAAGTGCGCTTAATATTGCCTCACAATATTTGTATTTAAAAAACAACCCCAATGCAGATTTTGTGCCTAAAACTTATATTTTCGGCGCAAAAGCCGCACCGGGCTATTATATGGCAAAGCAGATGATAAGGCTTATTTGCCTTTTGGGCAAACACATTGCCGAGGATAAACAAGTGCGAGATAAACTTGCTGTGGTTTACCTTGAGGATTATTGCGTTACCACAAGCGAAAGGCTTATGCCTGCAAGTGAAGTTAGCGAGCAAATTAGCCTTGCCGGCACAGAAGCAAGCGGCACAGGCAATATGAAGTTTATGCTTAACGGTGCAATTACTATTGGAACTTTAGATGGCGCAAATGTTGAAATTGCACAGGCGGCGGGCGAAGAGAACGAAATTATTTTTGGTATGCGCACGCATGAGGTTGAAAACCTCAAAAACTTCGGTTATCACCCTGCAACCTATATTGAGGCAAATGAGCAAGCCGCACAAACACTTGCATTCCTTGAAAAAGGTTGGGGCGGCGAAAACTTCCACGAAGTTGTAACGAATTTGCGCACGCAAGACCCTTATATGGTTATGGCAGATTATGACGAATACGCTAAAGCACAAATGTATTTAAGCGAGCTTTACAGCCAAAACCTTGTTTGGAATAAAATGAGCCTTATGAATATAGCCAACAGCGGCATTTTCTCGGCAGACCGCTCGGTGCTTGACTACGCAAAGAAAATTTGGAATATAGACCCATTAAAATAAAAAGGTTGATGAAATGCAATTGATTTACAACAGCACAAGCGTGCGCTGCAAAAGCCCTTTTGGCGCTATAAAATGTGGGCAAACTTGCAATTTTACAATTTATGTGCCCAAACTCTACAATTGTAAAAAGCCATCTATCATTATTGAAAAGCATGGCAATAAACCGTGTGTCGTTTTCGGCACACGGCTTATTGAACCACAGCTAAATATAGATTTTGAGAACAAAAATGATGCTTTTTGCTTTAGTTTTGTTGCCCAAACAGCCGGCGTTTATATGTATTATTTTGATTTAAACCAAGACTATAACAAAATATTTAAAGGCGAGGACGGCGAAGCGGTTGTAACCCAAAACCAAGCTGAAAAATGGCAATTAACCGTTTTCGAAAAGAACTTTGAAACGCCAAATTTTGCAATGCAAAGTGTAATGTACCAAATTTTTCCTGATAGATTTCACGGTGTTGATGTGAATGAAACTATGCCTTTTGCAGACAGAATTTACCGCAAAAACAAATTGGGCGAGCCGTATTTTTGGCCCACGGAGGACGGCGGCTATTTAAACAAAGATTATTATGGTGGCAATTTCAAAGGCATAATGCAAAAACTGCCTTATTTAAAACAACTAAACGTTGACATAATCTATTTAAACCCCATTTTTGAGGCGCATGCAAACCACCGCTATAACACTGCAAATTATTTGAAGGCAGACCCTCTTTTGGGCACAAATGACGATTTTGCACAGCTTTGCCAAAAGGCAAAACAGCTTGATATGAAAATTATTTTAGACGGTGTTTTCAGCCACACGGGTTCAGATTCCATTTATTTCAACAAAGAGGGCAGATATGCACAAAACGGCGCATACAACAGCGAAAACAGCCCCTACCGCCCTTGGTATGATTTTAATGATATGTACGAATGCGGATACCGCTCTTGGTGGGGCTTTGAAAGTTTGCCCGAAGTTAAAGAGCACGACGAGAGCTTCAGGCGCTTTGTTTGCGGCAAAGGCGGCGTTATTGAGCACTGGCTAAACCTTGGCGCAAGCGGTTTCAGGCTTGATGTTGCCGATGAATTACCCGACGAATTTATTGAGGAAATACGGCAAACCATAAAGCGCTGTGGCAAGGATAACTTGCTTATAGGCGAAGTTTGGGAAGATGCCACAAATAAAATAAGCTATGGGCAAAGGCGCACCTACCTTTTGGGCAAAGGATTGGATTGCACCATGAACTACCCTTTCAAAGACGCTGTTTTAGCTTTTTGCCGTGGGGAAAGCGCCAAAATTACAGCGCAAAAAATTATGGATATTTGCGAGAACTACCCTGCACCGGCACTGAACTGTGCTATGAATTTTGTTAGCACCCACGATACGGTGCGTGCTATAACCGCCTTGGCAGGTGAAGAGGTTGCAAACCACGACAGATATTGGCAAAGCAAGCGCCTTTTAAACCACGAGCAATACGAACACGGCATTAAATTGCTTCGCATAGCTTACGCTTTGATATACACGTTACCCGGTGTGCCTTGCATTTATTACGGTGATGAAATTGCCATGCAAGGCTATAAAGATCCTTTTAACCGCGCATATTTTAACTGGGGCAACAAAGAGAGCCGCATAGTTGAAACATTGCAAATGCTTGGCAAAATAAGAAAGGCGAACAGCGCATTTAAAGAGGGAAAGCTGACATTTATCAGAAAAGAAAACGGCACGCTTTCCTACATGCGTCAAGACGAGCAAAACACTGTTGGAATCGCTGTTAACTGCAATAATTTTCCCGTTAATGTTCACCTTTTGGGCGAAGATTATGTTATAGAGCCATTCAACTTCAAAATTGCCGCCGACAATAATAGATGATTTGTAAATTTTAGGGGAGGGCTTAAAAGCCCTCCCCTAAAAATATATTCACAAGTTTTCGCTGTTTTCTCCCTCTTTAACGCCCTTTGCTATAAAAACATTGGCTATTGTTTTTACAAATATAATAACATCTAATTTAAAACTTATATTTTTTGTGTAAAAGCCGTCGTACTGCGCTTTTAGCTTTATAGGTATTTCATCCCTACCGTTAATTTGTGCATACCCCGTTAGGCCGGGCGCAAGGCTGTTTGCGCCGTAAATATCACGCTCATCTATTAAATCGTATTGGTTATACAGTGCCGGGCGTGGGCCTATTATGCTCATTTTCCCCGAGAGGATATTGAAAATTTGCGGCAGTTCGTCAAGGCTTGTTTTGCGCAAAAATTTGCCCACTTTTGTAATACTTGCCTCGGGGTTTTTCAATAGGTGTGTAGGCACATCTTTGGGTGTGTTTGCAAACATTGTTCTAAACTTTAATATCTTAAAATTCACTTTGTTTTTTCCCACACGCTCTTGCTTAAAAAGTACAGGCCCTTTAGAATTGCACTTAATGCATATAGCAATAATTGCAAATACCGGCAACAATACAACAGCGCCTATTAATGCTAAAATGAAATCTAAAAAACGTTTAATTATGTTTTTATACATCAAAATCTCCCGTTTAAGCTTCGTAGTTCACATCGTAATTAGTGGGTATATCGGGGTTGAATGTTGGTACCAAATCTATAAGCGCTTGAAGCAAATTGCCGCTGTTATTTGAATAGGCTATTTCTTTAAGCGTTTTCAAATGGTCGAAAAAAGTGTTTTTATTAAGCTCTAACGGTGAGCCTATAAATATTTTTTTGCTATCTGTTTGCATAAGGCCTTCTTCGTCCATTAACAGCTCTTCAAAAAGTTTTTCACCCGGGCGAAGGCCGGTGAATTTAATCTCTATATCTTTGTATGGGATAAACCCCGAAAG
The DNA here is from genome assembly GCA_964370365.1 of uncultured Bacteroides sp. Lineage (GTDB taxonomy): Bacteria > Bacillota > Clostridia > Oscillospirales > Ruminococcaceae > Ruthenibacterium. The sequence continues at coordinate 24,657 of CAYJIT010000016.1, forward strand.
TTTAATCAAGTTTTCCGCCAAATCCAATATTCGAACAGGGTTTCCCATATCCAGCACAAAAATATGCCCGCCGTCACCCATTGCGCCTGCTTCCAGCACTAAATTAACCGCCTCTGGTATCGTCATGAAAAAGCGCACTATATCCGGGTGTGTAACCGTTAAAGGGCCGCCTGCCGAAATTTGCTCTTTAAACAAAGGCAAAACGCTGCCGTTAGAGCCCAAAACATTGCCAAAGCGCACCGCCGCAAATTTTGTTTTACTTTTTTGTGCCATCGCCTGCACAATCATCTCGCACACACGTTTTGTTGCCCCCATTACATTTGTTGGGTTCACAGCTTTATCTGTGGATATAAGCACAAAGCGCTGTGCTTCATATTTATCTGCCGCTAAAGCAACATTATATGTGCCAAAAATATTGTTTTTAACCGCCTCTTCGGGCGCATCTTCCATAAGCGGCACATGTTTGTGTGCCGCGGCATGAAAAACAACTTCAGGGCGTAATTCTGCGAATAATTTTTCAATTTTTTTACTATCCCTCACCGAGGCTATGCAAACTTGCAAATCGAGCTCTTGTTTATATTTTCTTAAAAGTTCTTGCTGAATATTATAGGCGCTGTTCTCGTAAATATCTATTATTATAAGTTTTTTTGGCGCATAAGATGCAATTTGCCTGCAAAGCTCTGAGCCAATTGAGCCGCCGCCGCCTGTTACAAGCACTGTTTTTCCCGTTACAAGTTTATGCGTTTTATTTGTTATTTCAATTTCTCTTCTGCCCAAAACGTCTTCAACTTTAACATCGCGAACACGCGATAAAAAATCTTTGCCGTCCGCAATAAGTTTCACTATATCCGGCAAAATTCGCACATTGCATTTCGTTTTATTGCATATACTCAATATTCTGCGCTTATCTTCCTCTTCAATAGTTGGTATGGCAAGAAGCAATGTTTCAATTTCACAGCGCTCCACAAGCTCGGGTATATCTTGTGTGGTTCCCATTATTTCAACGCCCATAATGCGCCTGCCAACTTTTTCGGGCGCATCGTCCACACAGCATATAATATTCATATCTTTTGATGGGTTTTTAAACTGCTCGTGCAACAATGTGCTTGCGGCATCACCTGCGCCAATAACCAAAACACGCCTGCGCTTTTTAGGGTTTTTTGCAAGGCGTGTGTTTCTGTACATTCTATAAGTTAAGCGCGTGTACAACGTTAGCGATGATGCAAAAAGTGCGCTTAACAAATAAACGGAATATGGCACCCTGCGCTCGGCGCTAAACATAATCATCGTAACAACAAAAAATATGCTAACAGATATAAACGAAGCTAAGCAAAGGCGAAAAAACTCAACTATTTCCGCATAGCGCCAAAGGCTGTCGTACATGCCCATAAGGCCGTAAACTATTTCATAACAGCACACAAAGAAAAAGCAACTTGCAATTAAAAGGCTGTTGTGCTCTGTATAAGAAGTGCGCCCTTGAATTAAAATCCAAGGTGCTAAATATGCAATTGTTACCATAACAACATCAATGGCTATTAATGTTTGTTTTCTGTATTTTTGTATAAAGCTTAGAATATTTTGCAGTAAAATAATTTCACCTTCTTTAGAGGTTATGAGCCATTAACAACAATAGTGTATTTTCACTAAAATTGCAATATTTCTTTATTTATTTTACATTATTTTTGGCTTTTAAGCAAGTAAATTATACAATGCCCATAAAATATTCTACAACAATTGCCACTATTACCACAAGTGCTGATATTATAAACCCATGTATCATAGGCGCCGGGCCTGATTTTCTCATTTTCGAAAAACTCGTTCCAAGGCCAATTGCCGCTAAAGCCATAACCATTATAAATTTGCTTAATTCCTTTAAAAACGCAGATAGCTCAGCAGGAATATACCCCATAGAATTTATGACAGTCAATGCTAAAAAGCCCACAATAAACCATGGGAATAGTGTTATAAAGTTTACATTTTGTGTAACTTTATCTTTTTTTGCGTTTTTATTAAGCGCAAGTGCCTCTTTTTGCTTTATTTTAACATTGATAAACGCAAACACCAACACTGTTGGAATAATGGAAAGCGTTCTTGTAAGCTTAACCATAGTGGCAAAATCGCCCGCTGCCTCGCTGTAGGCATAACTTGCTGCAACAACGCTTGAGGTATCGTTAACCGCTGTTCCCGCCCAAAGCCCATAAGCCATATCGCTAAGGCCAAGCCATGAACCCATCAAAGGGAAAAGCACTATCATTATCATATCGAATATGAATGTTGCGCTAATAGCATAGGCAATATCTCGCTCTTTTGCATCAATAACAGGCGCTATAGCCGCAATTGCCGAGCCGCCGCAAATGCCCGTTCCCGCAGATATTAAATTGGAAAGTTTCCAATCGAGCTTTAACGCTTTGCCAATGAAATAGCCACCGCCAAAGCAAGTGAAAAGTGTGAAAACCATAACAAGCAGCGATATTCTGCCAACTTCTAAAACCGTTGTTATGCTTAAAGATGCACCAAGTAAAATAATTGCAAATTTCAGCATTCTTTTAGATGTAAATTTCAATCCTTGAGCAAAAATATCTGTTTTAATAAATGCATTTAAAAACATTCCTATAAAAATTGCAATAACGGTTGCACCTATTAAATGTATTGGCAAAATACTTTCAATAAATACAGATAAAAGCGCAATAAGTAACGCTAATAAAACCCCTGGGATAATTTTTGTTATACTTTTCATGTTGTTTCTCACTTTCCTTTGTGTTTTTGCCAAATTTATAAGTTCATCATAAATATAGTATAAGTAGATATAAAAAACTTAATAAAAGATGAGCACATATATTTGAAATTTTTACAAACAATACAGCGATACTTAAAAAATAGTTTGCATATATTATTGCTTCAAATTTGCCTTTTTCAGCATATTTCAACCACCTTTTCATTTAACATATTGATTTTACCACAAACAAATGATAAAATAAAATAATCTTATATTATTTTATAATAATATTTTTTTATTATATTGAGGTGCTTATGTTAGATAATAGAATTTACACATTTTTAGAATTATGCAATGTTATGAATTATCATAAAACAGCAGAAAACTTGAATATGACACAGCCGGCAGTAACTCAGCACATAAAATTTTTAGAAGGTTATTATAAGTGTAAATTATTTGATTATACCAACAGAAAACTAAGCAAAACAAAAAAAGGATTAGAGCTTGAAAAACATGCCCGTAATATTGTTTCACTAAACTTATTTGTTAAGCAAGAATTATCGCATAAAGATAAAACAATAATTAATATAGGAGCAACTAAAACAATAGGCGAATATTTACTTGATAATGCTATGCTTTCTTTTATGTTTCAAAGTGAATACGAATTCAATATTATTGTTGATAACACCAAAAATCTTCTTAGCGATCTAAACCATTTTAAATTAGACTTATTGCTACTTGAAGGACATGTAGATAAAGAAAAATATTTACACACTAAAATATCTGATGAAGAAATTGTTGGAATTTGCTCATTAAATCACCCATTTGCATTTAAAGAAATTGATTTAGATAACATTTTAAGTGAAAACATTGTTTTGAGAGAAAAAGGTTCGGGCACAAGAAATATTTTCGAAAATTTTATGTCAACGCAAGGTTATAGCATAGATAATCTGAAGTACAAATCAATTATAAGCAGTAATAAAATAATAGAAAATCTTGTTCAAAACAATTTAGCAATTTCTTTTGTTTATAAAGTTATTCAAAATCAAAATAACAACCTTGCTTATTTTAGAATAAATAACAGCAAAATATTGCATGCGTTTAATTTTGTTTATTTAAATGATGCTAAAGCTCAAAAAATTATAGAATTAGTAAAGATAAATTTATAAGCAGGCAAAACAAGTGATTTTACTATACAAAAAAACAGAGGGCAGTGCCCTCTGTTTTTTTAACTTTTATAGCTTAATTTGCGTTTTCCTCTTTTGCAAGTGCACTCACACTTGCCACAAGGCCGCCTAAATTTTGAATTTCGCTTGGTATAATAAGTTTTGTAGATTTCCCGTCGGCAACTTTTTCAAGCGCTTCTAAACTTTTAATTGTTAAAACTTGTTTTGTGGGTTTTGCGTCGTTCAACATGCGAATAGAATCTGCCAAAGCCTGTTGCACTGTTAAAATGGCTTGCGCCTCACCTTCTGCCTCACGTATGCGCTGTTCACGCACAGCGTCTGCGCGCAAAATAGCGCTTTCCTTTTCGCCCTCTGCAACAAGAATGGCACTGCGTTTTTCACCCTCTGCACGCAAGATGCTCTCACGGCGTTCACGCTCTGCTTTCATTTGTTTTTCCATCGCATCTTGAATTTCAGATGGTGGAATTATATTTTTAACCTCTACCCTGTTAACTTTAATGCCCCATTTATCTGTTGCTTCGTCTAAAGTTGCGGTTATTTTTGTGTTTATTGTGTCACGGCTTGTAAGTGTAGCCTCCAAATCCATTCCGCCTATAATATTGCGCAAATTTGTTGCGGTTAAGTTTTCAATAGCAACAAGTGGGCGCTCTATATTATAGGTAAATAAATTTGCATCCACAATTTGAAAGAACACAACATTATCAATTTGCATTGTAACATTATCGCTTGTAATAACAGGCTGTGGCCTAAAATCTACAACTTGCTCTTTTAGCGAAACCCTTTTTCTTATGCGCTGCACAAACGGAATTTTAAAGTGCACACCTGCGCTCCATGTTGTGTGATAAACACCCCACTGTTCTATAACATATTCATCCGATTGCGAAACTATACGTATGCTTGATACTAAAATAATACAAACTATCGCAAATAAAAACACGCCTAAAACCAAACCAAAATCAACCATGAAACTCACTCCTACTATTATATTTTAAATTTAATTAGCTTTTGCCGTTTGCTCGCTGTTCACGGGCTCCACCACAAAAGTTGTGCTGTGTATGCTTTTAACCACGCACATTTGCCCGGCACTTAGCGGTACATCGCACATTGCCATCCAATCTACTCCGTCCACTTTAACCCTACCCGGAACTTGTGGTGATATATCCACAACCACTTTGCCCATACGCCCTATATTTCTTTGCGCATTTGTGGGCGCAGATTTTTTACTGCGGTATTTTTTTGCAAGTGGCAAAGTTGCAAGCATTAAAATAATGCTAACTGCAAAAAACACAACAACTTGTATTGCCGTGCTGTTTGTAAAAAGCGAAGTTACAAGCGAAAACAGCGCACCTATTGCAAACCACACAGATACAAGCCCTGCTGTAATTGCCTCTAAAAACAAAAACGCAACCACAAGTATCAGCCATATAAAAGATGATGTCATAATGCCCTCCGTTCAAAATAAAAATCATTTGATTTTTATTGCCTATTTTGTGCTAACATAATGCTAACTAAATAAAGGTTTCAATCTTCAATATTAGTTCACATTGCTATATATTAATTATACCACGTTAATGCGATTATTTCAACGCTAAATAAAGTTATATTTTTGTTCTATTGGCAAAAATTGCAGCAAAAATATAAAAATTTACAATTTGTTAAAAGTGCTTTTAAAACTTTAAATAGGCAAAAAAGCGAGGGCTGCGCCCTCGCTTTTCTTAATTTTCTTTATAAAGTTTTGCTATTTATTCTTCGGCAAGTGTTTCTTCTTCACTGCCCTCGCCTGAAATAGAGCTTAACATAAAGTTTCCGTTCACATAATAGGCCCAATAATCGCTATAAGTGATGGAAATGCGGTATTCACCGCCGGATTTTAAATTTGTAAATGTGTAGCTTTGGTTTGTACCATCGCCGGTAAAATGCACTGTTTGAACATATTTAGCGTTATTTACGCCTTTTTCCCAAAGCACAACTTTTACATCTCTGTAATCTTCGTGAGAATCAACACTTTGCCCATTGCTATCCGTTAAATAGAAATTAGCGTTTAATGTAAGCGAGTTTCCGTTGATGAAAAGATAGGAATCCGAGCGGTATTGCGATAGGTAAATTGTGGCCACATAAACGTCTGATTCAGGCAAAATCATGCCTGTAATTCTGTTTGCAAGTTCCGGGTACACAAAGTCTTCCGGCAAAACTATATCAGGGCCGCCGGCAGTTGAATAAGTTTTGTTATCTATCACTTCTTCTGTTTCCGATGCGTCTTCAATTTCCAATAATGTTTCAATATCCGCGCAAGCTGTAAAGCTAAAAAGCATTACAGCGCAAATGGCGAGCAATATAATTTTTCTTAAAGTAACTTTCATTTTAACCTCCGTTTTTTTGCAATTATGAAATATCTAAAGTTGCTTTTATATTTTGTTTTTCATTTTCTTGAAGTGCAATTGTATTATCAAACAAATTTGCGTAGCGGAAAACGCCATACCCGTCAACGCCGTTTGCCGTACTTAAATAATTTATCATATCTGAAATATTTTGCCCCGAGCTCCACTCGCTTTGCTCGTTAACGCCACCGTCGCCCACACCAATGCGGTAAGCGCCAATGCCAACGGCAAGGCTAACGCTTTCGTGCCTCTCGTAATTTGCCCACTGCTGTGTGCAATTGCCAAAAGCATATTGCTGTGAACCGTTTGAGAGCGTAAAATCAAAACCCCAGTATATTTGCGGCAAAATATAATCTGCATAGCCGGGCTGTGAAAGCCAAAGGTTAACATCACTATACTGCATATTATAGTTGTTATCGTTATTGCCTTGCGGGCTTATTCCAAAAACACATGTTGGGTCTGCTTGTTTTATGGCGCTGTAAACATTGCGAATTAATGTGTTAACATTCTCTCTGCGCCATGCCTCCAGCTCTTGCCCGTTTGCGTATAACGCATAAGTTTCTTCATCAAAACTCACATCTGTTGTTGGGTAGAAATAATCGTCAAAATGTATACCGTCAACATCGTAATTGTTAACTATCTCCAGCACACCGTCAATTATCATTTGCTGTGCCTCTGGGATTGCCGGGTCGAAATAAGTTCCTGTGTCAACCGTTCGCACCCAATCAGGGTTTAGAGTAGCCGGGCTGTTTTGCGCAATTTCTTCAGTGGGCAAAATAGCATTTAGCGAAATTCTGTAAGGGTTTATCCACGCTTCGAACGCAAGGCCTTTCGCGTGGGCAAGCTCTATTAAAACAGCCAAAGGATCGTAACTGGGCGCATTGCCCTGAACACCTGTTATAAGATGGCTGTAAGGGTAAATTTCGCTGGGGTAAATAGCGTCTGAAAACGGACGCACTTGCACTATAACCGTGTTAATTCCAATGCTAACGCAATTGTCGAAAACCACGTTTGCGCTTTGTGTAAACGCTTGCTCGCTACTTGTATCAAACGCAAAAAAATCTAAATAGCTAATCCACATTGCCCTGTAAGGCAGTTCACTTTTTATTTGCTCTGCCGTTAAATTTTGCGCTTGCTCTGCCGCTTGGCCGCTTTGCGCCTGCGAATTGTTTGCGTTTTCACTCATATTCTCGGGCACTCCGGTAAAATCGTTTTGTGCAGGGATTGTTTGCTCGCTGCAAGCTGTTAAAATAATTGCTGTTAAAAAAACGCATAAAGCTGTTTTAATAAATTTCATATTAAAAAGCGATTTGTTTGTATGTTTTCTCATATATCACCTATAATTTTGATGAATTAGAAGATGTTGGCTGGGCATTTTTAAGCACAAAAGCAAATGCGCTTTGCGCCGCACCTATTGCCGCCGCCATAACTACAATGAAGTTTTCATCTAATGGCACAAAACTAAAAACAAGTTGCACTACGCCTGCAATAATAACCAAATTGCTAACTGTGTTAATTATATTTTCATCAGAACTTTTTTTAATGTGCACAAGTGCAAAAACAGGCCAACTTATAGCCCCTGCAATTGATGCCAGCGCACCTTGCAATGTTTGCGGCGAACCGCCCACCATGGCAAAAATTAAACAGACGCTTGCAAAAAGGCACAAAATTTTATTTATGGGTTTTTCTTGCGATGGCGTTATAAAAAACATCATGGCAGAGCCCAAAACGCTGGCTATTGTAAACATTATGCCCAAATAAACACCCGCTATTAAAAGCACCGAGGCAATAGCTGTGCAAAGCCCTGCTATAAAGCCAAAATTGTATAATGTTCGCTTTTTAAACAGCATTGCAAACTCCTTTGGATAGCCGTTAATAAGTAATACTTTTTGTATTGCGAGTGAGGATAACGAAGCATAACACATAAACTTGCCAAAATAGGCTTGTTCGGATTGCTCCCTAACAGCTAACATTTGTGTTTTTATTTTGCACGCTTTATTTTGCATACTAAAACATTATAACATAAAAGTAATATAATTAACAAGCAAAACGGATAAATTTTCACGGAATCAATTTTGTGGCGAATGTGCGCGTAAATCTTACGGGCGGATATAGAAATCCGCGCCTACTAAAATAGCGTAGCGCCCTCATGAACCGAGCTGAATATGATGTTTCCTTTTAGGTTTTGCGCATCTTTTAATTCATCGGCGCTTAAACTTGTATAAATATTTATGCCGCTGTAATACAAAATATGCTCCACTTCATCGTCCGATAAATTATAGCTATCCTTTAATTCATCGCCTATCACTTCAATAATTTCATCTGTAAAATATCGCCTGTTAATATAATTCGGGCTTTGCACCTCGCCCTCATTTAAGCCCAAAGGCATTGCGCTCGCACTCTCGTATTCTTGCAATGTAATATAATCTTGGTTGTACATCTCAAACAAAATATAATTTCTTCGTGCCAAATGCGCATCAGGGTTTGTTACGGGGTTATAGCCGCTTGGGTTCTTTGTTATTGCTGCAATGCTGGCACACTGCTCTAATGTAAGCTCGCTAACTGGCTTTCCAAACAGCTTTATGCTCTCTGCCTGCACGCCTGCGGTATCGCCTGTGAAACTAATAATATTAAGGTACGCTTGCAAAATTGTTTGCTTATCATATTCAATTTCAAGCAAAACAGCCCTGTATATTTCACGAATTTTACGCAAATACCCCTCAAACCCACTTTGAGAATCATCTGCAGTTAAATTTTTTACAAGTTGCTGTGTTAAAGTTGATGCGCCTTGCATCATCCCGTCTTCTCCGCCTATATACTCACCTGTAAGCATATAAACAAGCTCGTTCATCGCGGCAAAAATTGTGCGTGATATGCTAAAACCGATATGCGAGTAAAAATCTTGGTCTTCAATTGCTATAAACGCCTGCTGAAGCTGCAATGGTATATCTTCTATATCAACCCATATTTTTTCTTGCCACGATGGCAGCTGCGCATAAATTTCAAATTCTTCGTTTTCATTTTGTATGTAAAGCGTGGTTGCACTTTTAGCTTCTAATTGGGATAAATTTAGCCACAAAAAATCGTTCTTAGTGTTTTGGTAAAGGTAAATGCCCAGCAAAAATACCAAAAGCAAAACAACCGCTAAAATAACACTTAATATTATTTTTGCTCTGTGCATTTTCAATTTTCTCTTCAAGCTTTTTACCCCCTTATGCTTAACTTTTATGCTATTTATTTGATTATTAGCGCTGTTTAAACAGCACTTTTAACATGCGCATTTTCGAAAAATGTATCAACCGTTTGTTTTTTAACTTTAAAGTTCTTCAGCTTGGTTTTTCGCCTTTTTTTGAAAGTGGTTCAACACTGCCGTCATCTTGCATTACAGATATATTCGACAGCTGTGCTTTAAGCGACGAGCGCATGTTTTGAACATATTGCTCTCTCAAAAGTTTTTGCTCTTGTTTTTCGTCTTGTGTTAATCCCTCTTGTGTTTTACTTTTCGCCGCAAGTTCATTTATACGTGCAATTTGTTGTTTTGTCATAATTTTATCACCTTATAAATTTCATTATTCCCATTTCAATAAAAAATCTCTGCTGAATTTTCACTTCATTTTAATTATTATACCACAAAAACACAAGGCAGTATAGCATTTGCTTTATCTGCCTTGCGGTATATAAACTCGCACAAGGCGAGGAATTTTTTGTCGCCGAACATTGCATTTTAGGTTCGGCTACCGATGAACACTGTTATAAGTATTCCTGCGCTTTTTGTAAAGCAAGATTCCTTGCCTTTGCGCATTCTAATTTAAACTAATTAATTTGCAATATCTTTTGCATTGAATATATTCTAATATAAATATATGAACACAGTTTTACGAAAATTTAAAACCTTTGAATTATTTTTGTGTAAATTCTGTGAAAAAACAATTAAAAAACGTATGCTTTATCGTCAAAATATTTGCAGCACATCAAATTTTACCGCAAAAGGAATACAGCGCATATTAAAGCAACACTATCTATTTTGCCATTCCTGTGATATAATAGGTACTATTAAAATAAATTTAAAGCTTTATTTCAAAGCCTTTTATAAATAAGGAGCAATTATACTAAATGAATTATACCGAACTTAATTTGCCAAGCTATATACAAAAAGCTGTTGAGCGCATGGGCTTTACCGAATTAACCCAAGTGCAAGAGCTTGCAATACCCATAATGAAAAGCGGCTGTGACATTATAGCAAAAGCGCCCACCGGCACAGGCAAAACCTGTGCTTTTGGCATACCTATTGTTCTTAGCATAAACGATAGCCTAAACATGCCGCAAGCCATCATTTTAGCGCCCACAAGGGAACTTGCACGCCAAATAACCGACGATTTACGTGACCTTACGCACTTTCACAAGGCAATACGCATAATAACACTTTACGGCGGCGCAAACATAAAAAAACAAATAGACAATTTAAAAAAGGGCGCACATATAATTGTTGCAACACCCGGCCGCTTGCAAGACCATATTAACCGCAAAACGGTGAACGTTAGCAAAGTTTCCGATATTGTGCTGGACGAAGCCGACGAAATGTTGAACATGGGTTTTTACAAAGATGTTCGCAAAATTTTAGACACTGTTAAAAGCAAAAAGCGCCTTGCGATGTTCAGCGCAACAATAAGCCGTGAAGTTATGGATATAGGCTGGCTTTACCAACGCAACGCACAAGAAATTGAGGTTATGCCGCTTGAGCAGAGTATGCCCAAAATAGCGCAGTTCACAGTTTTAACCACAGGGCGCAATAAATTGCCGGATTTAACAAATATCATTTTGCAAAAGGCTTATAACAGGGTTATGGTTTTTTGCAACACAAAATACACCACCGCCATGCTTGCAAACCAATTGGCAAATTTAAACTTTGTTGTAGATTGCTTGCACGGAGATTTATCGCAAAAAGAGCGCAACGATATAATGTCACGCTTTAGAGCCGGTGAAATAAAAGTGCTTTGCGCCACAGATGTTGCCGCACGCGGCATTGACGTTGAAGATGTAGACGCTGTTTTTAACTACGATGTACCACCCTCGAACGAATATTACACACACAGAATAGGGCGAACCGGCAGGGCAATGCGTGAGGGCGAAGCTTATATTTTATACATTAAAGATGAAACAAAACGTGTTAAAGATGTTTTGCGCTATACAAGAAACACGGCAGTGGCAATTGGTTTTAATGATGATGGCGGGATTGTTGAAATTGAGTAAAGCAAATTGAGTTGAAATGAATACGCACCGCAATGCAATGTAAGTGACTGGCCGACGCATAGTGGCGGCATTTGCATTGCACCAAATAAATCCGATATCCTGTCATTTCGACCGAAGTGGTGAAATCCGATATCCTGTCATTTCGACCGAAGTGGTGAAATTCGATATCCTGTCATTTCGACCGAAGTGGTGAAATCCGATATCCTGTCATTTCGAC
>CAYJIT010000016.1:36504-47287 GCA_964370365.1 uncultured Bacteroides sp.
CGATATCCTGTCATTTCGACCGAAGTGGTGAAATCCGATATCCTGTCATTTCGACCGAAGTGGAGAAATCCGCACTTTGTGCTTTGAAAACGCAAAGGGTTACGGATTCCTCGGCTGTGCTCGGAATGACAAAGGGTAAGTGGCTGTGCTCGGAATGACATTTAATTAACTTTTCTATACTTCAAGCGCAGTTTGTTATTATTAACATAACAATGAATTATTATATTTCAGTGTATACAAGCACAAATAACACTATATGTGAACATACTAAACTGCAGCGGTAATTACTCACCGCTGCAGCTTTTTTATTGTGCGAAAAACGCACTAATTTTATTTTTACTAAGCAAAATTATCGCCAATCTTGCAAATATATATCTCCGCTCACATTATCCACAGAGATATCAATTGCGCCGCTGTCGTTGCTTGCATTATTATAATCATCGTTAATATCGCCCGAAACAGAACTTATTTCAACATTATATTCTGCGTCGTTTTCAATTTCAATTTCAACATCGCCGCTTACGCCATTATATCCTATTCTATTTGTTGTTTCATCTGCCACCATATTTAAATCGCTGCTAACACAATTTACATCTACATTTTTAAAAACATCGTAAACATATATGTCGCCGCTCACTGTTTCAATATCAAGCTCATCTCCGCCCTGCTCAATTTCAATTTCACCGCTCACAATGTTTATATCAAGTTTATCTTTCGCTTTAGCATCAAAATAAACATCTGAACTTGCGCTGTTAATTTCATATTCAATAAGCGAGCCCTTTGGCACCTCTATAACAACTTCGCCCACCACATTTAACATATTTATGCCTATGCCCCAAGATTTTGCCTGTGTGAATGTAAGTGTTCCATTTGTGAAATTAACCTTATTTTCATCGTTTCCACCTATACCTAAGCGAAAGCCGCTTATGCTTGTGTTATCATACAAAGTTACAATATCCGAGCTTGTTTCAACAATTTTCACATCTATGCTCGCCAAATCAAGCTCAATTTCTTCAACACCCTCAAATGTTTGCACTTGCTGTGTGTTTTCGCCTGTAAACCTAAAATTATCAAGCAAACTAATGTTATTTTCAAAAATATTAAACGAAAAAATTGCAACTGCCACAAAGCTCATAACCAAAAGCAACAAAATTAAAACTATAAGCCTTATTAATAAAAGTGTTTTTCTACTCATCATCTTGCCCCATTTCAAAAATAGTGTTTATTATTGAGGACAAAACGCCCGCTATCGGCCAAATTATCCACGATATGCTCCATATACCAAATATAAAACTTGTTGCCAAGTAAATAAGCAAAACAACGCTCCAATAAATAGACATTATGCCCTCGAACATTTTAGTGCGCTTTTTCATAATGGGTTTGTTGTTTTCAATTGCTTTGTAATCTTTGTGGGCTTTGGGCACGCTTGCGTGCACCCAAATTTGAAGCGCCGCCACAATAACACCGAAGAATAAAAACCCCAAAAGCCCTGAAACTCCTATTAAATCTTCAAGAAATGTGTTTTCAAACAACTCTGATACTACGCCTAAAACAATTACACTGCTCAAAGCAAAAAAGCCCAAAATCACCGATATTATATTTACTATTGTTTTTTTGTTTTGGCTTTTATTCGCTTTTTGTATAAATTCGGCATCGGGTTTAATTTCATTTAACATCTCGTCAATATCACCCATGCTGCTAACCGCCATGCTATAGGCTTGTGTTTCACTCATGCCTTGTTTTATCAAATCGTCAAACTTATCGTTTAAGTTTGAAAGAATTTCCTCTTTCATCTCAATTGCTTTGTTCGTGCGTGGAATATCTGAAAAAAGTACATCTACGTAATTTTTTATTTTGTTGTTCATCGTTTACTCCCCTTGTTTTAATAAGTTTTCTATCATTAGTTTTGCGCGCTGCCAATCGCTTAAGTTTTCAGTGTAAAGTTTTTTGCCTTGCTCTGTTATGGAATAATAGCGTCGGCGTGCGCCCGTGTTTTCATCGCCCCAATAGCTAACTATAAAGCCTGCTGTTTCAAGGCGCCTAAAAGATGTGTAAAGCGTTGCCTCTTTAAGTTCAAATTCGCCGTTTGTTGCATTTTGTATAGCTTTGTTAATTTGATAACCGTAACTATCCTGTTTATAAAGCTGTGCTAAAATAATTGTGTCGGTATAACCGCGGATTATATCAGGTACATAGAGCATAAAGCACCTCCCTTATTTATATAATACATCAAGATACCTCATCTGTCAAGGTATTTTTTTAAAAAAAGTATATAAATTTTAAAAGGCTGCATGCTTATATTTGCCATTTTTGTGCTATCAGCAGAAAATTGTTGCAACAGCAGTAAAAAACAGGTATAATATTACTTGATATTTGCCATTACCGGGCACTATTAAAATTTATTTTGCAAAAACAGCAACAATAGTTTTTGTATTTATTCAATTTATATAATTACATAATTAATTCGCCTGCTATAAAAGGAGATTACAATGGAAGATAAGAACAACAATAAAGTTATTGCACTTTTAATTGATGCCGAGAATATTTCGCCAAAATATATGAAAACTATATTAGATGAAGTAAGCCTTTACGGCACACCTGCTTATAAACGCATTTACGGAGATTGGACAACAGCCGAGATGAGTGCATGGAAAAAAATGCTAAACGAGCACAATATTTCGCCCATGCAACAATTTAGCTATACCCAAGGCAAAAACGCAAGCGACAGCGCCATGATAATTGACGCGATGGACATATTGTATGCAAAAAATGTAGACGGTTTTTGCCTTGTAAGCAGCGACAGCGATTTCACACGCCTTGCCTCACGCCTTCGTGAGAGCCGCATGTTTGTTATTGGCATGGGCGAGAGCAAAACGCCAATTGCGTTTAAAAGCGCCTGCGACACATTTAAATACTTAGATATTTTACAAGGCTTAAAAAAGCAAGATAATAAAGAAAAACAAACTAATACAGCAGAAAAAGCTTCTAAAGCTAAAAAAGGTACTAAGGCAAAAACACAAAAAGCGTCTGCTGTAAACACCGCTGAAAATATTTTGGAAAACGAAGAAGAACTTATGCACGCTTTTGTTCCGCTTGAAGAGATTGTTGAAAAAATTAAAGAGATAATAGATTACGAAAGCAATGAAGACGGCTTTACATCTCTTTCGCAAATAGGTGTAACATTAAGCCGCATGTATGCCGATTTTGATTCAAGAAACTACGGATTCAACAAATTGCATAAACTTATAGACAGCACCAATGCCTTTGAAACAAAATATGAAAATATGAGCGGCGGCGGGCGCAATTTAACCGTAAAAAACAAAGCGTGAGTATAACGATGCTACCATAGAGAAAGTTTCCAAAAAACGGCAGATGGATAGAAAGCGCTTAGCGCAAGGCAAAAAGAAAGTACGTGAGAGCGCATATTTTTTATATGCAATCGAAACGGAATTTCGCATTTGACGCCGCAATAAGTGTTTTATATACAGTTTGGCGAATATATATAGCATACAGGAGGAAAATATATGCGTATATTAATAACAACAGATTTATATATTCCCACGGTAAATGGGGTGGTTACAAGTGTAATAAATTTAAAAAGCCAGCTTGAAAAACGCGGAAACGAAGTGAAAATACTAACACTTTCGCAAACACACCGCTCTTATGTTGATGGAGATGTGACATATTTAGCATCGGTGAATGCCGACAAAGTATATGATAAAGTGCGCATTGCCGTGCCGTTTTACAGCCCACTTGTTAAAAAACTTGAAAAATGGCAACCAGAAATTATACATTCACAAAATGAGTTTTCAACTTATATTGTTGCGCAATATTTATCGTTAAAGCATGATATACCGCTTATTCATACATATCATTCTGTTTATGAGGATTATGTACACTATGTGCTTCCCGGCGAAAAGTTGGGCAAAAAACTTGTTAGCTACTTAACTAAATTTTTTGTTTACCGCACAGCAATTGTAATAGCGCCCACACAAAAAGTAAAAAATATTTTACAAGGTTATGGCGTGAAACCCGAAGTTGTTGTTATACCCACAGGCATTGATATAAGCAAATTTAACAGTGCTGCAACCGGCCATTATTGGAAAGAACAAAAAAAGCAGGAACTTGGTATTACCAAGGATAAACTTGTGTTTTTGTTTGCCGGCAGGGTTGCCAAAGAGAAAAATATTGATGAAATATTAATGTATTTAACAAAGATAAAACGCAAAGATTTTGTGTTTGCCATTGTGGGTGACGGCCCTTATATGGAAAATGTTAAAAAACTTGTGCTCGAGTATAATTTGCAGGAAATTGTATATTTCACCGGAATGGTAGAGCCTGAAAACATGCCGCTTTATTACACGTTGGGCGATGTTTTCGTATCTGCTTCAACAAGTGAAACACAAGGCTTAACTTATATTGAGGCATTAAGTGCCGGTTTGCCGCTACTTTGCAAATATGATAAATGCTTGGACGGTGTAGTAGAGCAAAAAATGAACGGCTTTACTTTTAAAAGCGAGAGTGAATTCAATAAGTATTTTAACTATTTTTGCGATAATTTAGAGAATATACCATTACACAAAAAAAATGCACTAAAAAGCGCACAAAAGTTCTCTGCGGAATTTTTTGGCGAAAAAGCCGAAGAGGCATATATGGAAGTTTTAAACCGCAAAAACTTTATGCCGAAAATGCACTTGATAAATTCTTTGCTGTTCAATAATGACGAGCAGTAATTTAACAAGAATTATAGCGAGTGCAAACGCATTGAAACACAAAATTTTGGGCGGCCATTCAGGGCCGCCCAAACATTTATATAAAAAATTTAATAATTATGGTGTTTGAGACTCAGCTTCATCTTGTTCTTGCTGAGGTATGTCATATATCATTGAAACGCCGCTCAACAACATTTCTTCATTTATAGAGCCTTGCGCACCCGCAACTATTTGTGCATCTTCGTTTATAAAATATGTTGTGGGCAACGAGCGCACGCTGTAAGCATAAGCGGCAGTGGCATCAACATCATATAAAACAGGGAATGTAAAATTATTTTGAGCAATAAACCCCGAGGCAGTTTCCACTGTTTCGCTCGACCTACTGCCAATCATATTAACCATCAAAAATTGAACATCTTGCCCAAGGCTGTTATACACATTTTCAAAATAAGGCATTTCCTCTATGCATGGCGGGCACCAAGACGCCCAGAAGTTTAGCACAATGGGTTTGCCGTAATAATCGGATAATTTAACCTCGTTGCCGTCTAAATCCTGCACGGTAAAATCTATTGCCTCTATTATTTCTTCCTGCTCATTTTCGCTTTGGCTTTCACTCGTGTTTTCCTGCATTTCACTTTGCGCCGGGGCTAAACTTTCGCTTTGTGGCTCTTGTACATTTTGCGCAGTGCTCTCGTCGGCCTCACTATTGTCGGGCACGGTTGTCATCAACTGCGTTTGCGCTGTGAAATCATCACCGATGATTTCATAAATCACAGCCGCACCTACAAGCACTATTGCAAGCGTACAAACAATAATTAACAATTTTGTTTTTTGTTTCATTTAAATTACCTCTATTCCTTATTAAATATGAACACTACCTAAGCTAAAACGAAAGCAAACTTAAAATATACCCCATAGCGCCGCTTGCCATTAATAGCCCTGTTGCCACCAGCATAATGCCCGCAATTAAATTTATTATTTTATAATTTCGCTTAATAAAAGCAAATGCACTTTTTAAATTTTCTATGAGCAATGCGCTCATTATAAATGGTATTCCAAGCCCTGCCGAGAATAAAAGCAGCATCAAAATGCCTTGTGTGCTTGTTGCACTTTGCGCCGCAAGCATTAGTGCCGAGCCTAAAAATGCACCTGCACACGGTGTCCACCCAATTGAAAACACTATGCCGAACAAAATACTTTTAAAAAACCCGCCTGTTTTTTTAAAAGATAATTTCATTGTGCTATTTAATAGTTTTATTTTCAGCACTCCTAAATAATGCAAACCGAAAACTACAACAATGCCGCCTGTTATAATGTTAAATACTGTTTGATACCTTATTAATATGCGCCCAAGTGTGCCGGCAAATGCACCTAAAAGCACAAAAACCAATGTAAAGCCCAAAACAAAACCCAAAGAGCCCAAAAGCGCACGAGATTTTTGCTTATCGCTTATATCTTGCCCTACATCCCCGGCAAAATATGAAACGTATACCGGCAACATAGGCAGTAAACAAGGTGATATAAACATAAATACACCTTCAATAAACGCTAAAAAGTATTGCATAACAACCTCTTTTCCAAACTTTGCAAAGCTTTTTCTTTTCTAAATTAACATTACCACATATTAGAAAAAAATACAATGCAAAGTACACTAATTTCATATAGTTTTCACATTGTACAATAAATCAAATGTTTTCTTATTAAAAAATCGGTTGTAGAGTATATTATAATTTTTTCAATTTTTTATATAAATGTTTGGGCGGCCCTGAATGGCCGCCCAAAATTTTGTGTTTCAATTGATAACGTGCAAAAGCTCAAGGCCGCCCTTTACTTTTGCGCGTTAAACCTTCCTCGTTTTTCATCAAAAAACGCCTGTGGTAAATCACTTATCGCTGTTTAACCTCACACGGTAGCCTAAACTTGCAAGGCTATCGCTTAAATGCACATTTTCCACTGTCACATCTTTATAGTCAACCGATAAATCATAATGGCTGAAATTCCAAAAACCTTTAATGCCCAATTCAACTAATTTGGGCGCAATTTCTTTTGATGCCGCTTTGGGCACACATAAAACGGCAACATCAGGGTTGTTTTCCTTGCAAAACTCGCCCAAATCCTCAACACTGTAAATTTTTGCGCCACAAAGCTCTTGCCCAATTTCGCTTTGTTTTATATCAAAGGACGCCAAAAGCTCGTAGCCTTTAGCACTTTGCGTTAAATACCCTGAAATAGCCCTGCCCAAGCGCCCTGTACCTATAAGTATTGTTTTAAGTTTGTCTTTTGTAAAAAGTAGTTCTTCCATTTCACCGAGTAATGTTTCAACTTGGTATCCTATGCCTTGCTGGCCAAAACCACCGAAACAATTAAAATCTTGCCTAACTTGAGAAGCTGTTGTTCCCATCATTTTTGCAAGTTCGCTCGAAGAAATTTTTGATACTCCCTCTGCCTTTAATTCCCGCAAATATCTATGATATTTTGGCAACCTATGAATAACAGGTAAAGACGGTTTAATTTTCAACGGCATAATTAATCACCTCTAAATTAAATTTACTGTTTTTAAAACACAGCTTAAAACAAATAAAAACGCAATTTACTAAAATAAAACAAACTAATATTTAAAAGCAAAATTTAATTTACTATTTTTAAAGTTTTGTTCCTATTTAATATTTTTCATTACATAATCGCCAAATTCACTGCAAGTGCAACCTGTATCTCTGCCTGTAATTTTAAGTGCTTTTTCCTCAAACATGCATTTATCAAGCGAACTTGCCAAATTATCCGCCTTGTTTTGGTAGCCGATGTGGCTTAAAAGCATAACCGCCGCCCTTAGCATACTGCAAGGGTCTGCATATATTCCACGCCCTTCTTGCATCATTCTGGGTGCCGAGCCGTGAATTGCCTCAAACATAGCATATTTTTTACCTATATTGCCACTGCCTGCTGTGCCCACGCCGCCTTGGAATTCTGCCGCTTCATCTGTTAAAATGTCGCCGTATAAATTAGGCAATATCATAACTTCAAAATCTCTGCGACGTTTTTCGTCCACAAGTTTTGCCGTCATAATATCAATATACCAGTCATCTGTTGTTATATTAGGGTATTTTGCGCCCTCTTCTTGGCAAAGTTTCAAAAATTTGCCGTCGGTAGCTTTAACAACATTCGCCTTTGTAATTATAGAAACACGCTTTTTACCGTTTCTATTCGCAAAATCATAAGCTAATTTTGCAATGCGTTTTGTACCCTCGGTTGTTGTAACGGTAAAGTCTACACTAATGCCGCTCTCTGTTTCAAAACCGCTGGAGCCAAGCGCATAAGCGCCCTCGGTGTTCTCGCGGAAAAATGTCCAATCTATGCCCTGGCTTAAAACTTTAACAGGGCGCACATTAGCAAACAAATCAAGCTCTTTTCTCATCGCCACATTTGCGCTTTCAATATTCGGCCATTCATCGCCCGCTCTCGGTGTTGTTGTTGGCCCTTTCAAAATAACATGGCACGCTTTTAGCTCTTGTAAAACATCATCGGGTATTGCTTTGTTTTGTGCCGCGCGGTTTTCTATTGTTAAGCCGTCAATGGTTCTAAATTCTATCCTGCCTTTTTCAACATCATCTTTAAGTAAAAAGCGTAAAACACGCTCTGCCTCTTTTGAGATAACCGGGCCTATGCCGTCGCCACCACAAATGCCTATAATAATTTTATCAAGGCTTTTAAAATCTAAAAATTCGCCCTGGCTTTGCATTTTTTCAACGCGCTCAATTTGCGCCTTAATAAGCTCACCAAAACTTTGTTGTGCTTGCTGTATTGTTTTCATATAACTCTCCATTCCGCCGCTCAGTGTCGGCACTCGCTAAATTTGTTTTATCCCCTTTTCGTTCAGCGCATAAATTAATAAAAGTGTTTTTTCTTTATTTTGCAACATTTGCTCTTGTGTAATTCAAAAGCCCGCCCATTTCAATAACAAGGGCTTGGCGCTCGCTTATATCGCAAATTAAATTAATTTTCTCGTTTGTCGCCTTGTTTAAAAGTGTTATTTTTCCGCTTTTAATTCCGTTTAAAACATCTAAAAGTTCCAAATCATCTAAAAGCGATATTTTATCGTAATCTGCTTCGTTTTCAAAGCACAAAGGCAATATGCCGGCATTCACCAAATTGGCTTTGTGTATGCGTGCAAAACTTTTTGTTATAACTGCCCTTATGCCTAAATACAAAGGCACAAGCGCCGCATGTTCACGGCTGGAGCCCTGCCCGTAGTTCGCACCGCCCACAATAATTCCGCTGCCTGCTTTTTTAGCGCGCTCGGGGAATTGCTCATCGCACACTTCAAAGCAGAATTTTGAAAGGTAAGGTATATTGCTTCTGTACGGCAATATTTTACTGCCCGCCGGCATTATATGGTCTGTTGTTATGTTATCGCCAACTTTTAAAACGCACGGCAAACTCATTGTTTGCTCCAGCGCTAAAGCCTGAGGCAACGCTTTAATATTAGGCCCTCTTTTTATTTCAACGCTCTCATATTCGCTATCGCTTGCGGGCATATCCACCATATTGTCGTTTATTAAAAATTGGCTCGGCATTGAAACTTCTTCAATTTTTTCAAATTTTGTTGGACATGTAAAATAGCCGCTTATACAACTTGCCGCCGCTGTTTCGGGGCTAACAAGGTAAACTTGGCCGTCGGCTGTGCCGCTGCGCCCTTCAAAATTGCGGTTAAATGTGCGCAGTGAAACACCTGCGCTGTTTGGGCTTTGCCCCATGCCAATACATGGCCCACATGCGCTTTCAAGTATTCTTGCGCCTGCATCTATTAAATATTTAAGTGCGCCGTTCTCGCTTAACATGCTTAAAACTTGGCGAGAGCCGGGCGCAATGGAAAGGCTAACTTCAGGGTTAACTGTTTTGCCTTTCAGCATAAGCGCAACTGTCATTAAATCTGTATAGCTTGAATTTGTGCAACTGCCTATTGAAACTTGGTCTACCTTAATATTTTCAAGCTCGCTAACTTGTTTAATATTATCGGGGCTGTGCGGGCAAGCGGCAAGCGGAACAAGCGATGATAAATCCACAGTGTATTCTTCATCGTAAACTGCGCCATCGTCAGCTTTAAGCTCAATATAATCATCTTCACGGCTTTGCGCTTTTAAAAACTGCCTTGTAACTTCATCACTTGGGAATATTGAAGTGGTTGCGCCAAGCTCTGCGCCCATATTTGTTATGGTTGCACGCTGTGGCACGCTTAAATTTTGAACACCATCGCCTGTGTACTCAATTATTTTGCCAACGCCACCTTTAACGCTTAGCATTTGCAGAACTTTCAAAATAATATCTTTTGCGCTAACCATGGGCTTTAATTTGCCGATTAAGTTTATGCGCACCATTTTAGGGTAAGGTATGTAATAAGCGCCGCCGCCCATTGCAACTGCAACGTCAAGCCCGCCTGCACCCATTGCAAGGCTGCCTATACCACCGGCTGTAGGTGTGTGGCTATCGCTTCCTATAAGTGTTTTGCCTGGTTTAGCATAGCGCTCAAGGTGCACTTGGTGGCAAATTCCGTTGCCTGCACGTGAATAGCGCACACCTATTTTTTTCGCAATTGTGCGAATGAATGCGTGGTCATCTGCGTTCATAAAGCCACTTTGTAGCGTATTATGGTCTATATATGCAACGCTAAGCTCTGTTTTAACTCTTGGTATACCCATGGCTTCAAATTCCAAATAAGCCATAGTGCCTGTGGCATCTTGTGTTAAAGTTTGGTCAATTTTAATTCCAACTTCTTCGCCTGTTTTTACTTTCTCTCCAACTATATGCGCATCTAAAATTTTTTGCGCCAGTGTTTTCGCCATGTTCTTTCCCCCACTATTTACGTGCTCTTGCACTTTATATCCATATTAAATCAGTTATATATAATAATATACCTTTTCTTTTAGATTGTCAATAAAATAACATCGTTAAAAAGCTGATTTAATAGAATAATATTTACAAATTTGGTTAAATTATATATTAGCACATTAAGAATGGGATATAGCGTGATAAATCACGCTAAACTTATCCAATGCGGCGTGCCGTCAAAAGACGGC
>CAYJIT010000017.1:0-46673 GCA_964370365.1 uncultured Bacteroides sp.
AACATCAAACTGTTGCAAAACGTTTATCATTTCCTGTGCAGTTTCGCTTTTGCTTATTGGCGGGTAATGCAAAAACGCAATAATTTCGTTTGCATTTTTCGCTTTTGCCTGTTGCAAAGATGCCAAAAGCCGCCCTTTTTCACGGTTGATTATCTTCATATCTTTATCTTCGCCGCTTTCAAAAAGCCAGCTTCTTGTGCCGCAAAGGGCAATGCCGTTTTCAATATAGCAGTTGTTGTTCATTATATTAAGCGTTGTAAAACCGTGTTCCTCAAAGAAGTTTTGCATTTTATTAGCGGTGCTCCACCAATAATCGTGGTTGCCTTTTATAATGATTTTCTTGCCCGGGAGCTTATCAATAAAGGCAAAATCTTTTTCGCACTCATTCAAGCTCATGCCCCAAGATATATCTCCCGCCAAAAGCACTACATCGCCGTTTTTAACGCTATTGTGCCAGTTTTCTTCAATTCTTTGCACATAATTATCCCAGCCCCGAAATTCGTCCATAGGTTTATTCGTGCCCAAAGATAAATGCAAATCTCCTATAGTAAAAATTGCCATAAGCCCTCCATGAATAATGCGCTGTTTGCCGCAAATAATAATATCACACCAAAGGAGGTGTTTCCCATGCAAAACGAAGTGAGAAACTCTGATTTCGACAACGTTAACCACGCTGTAACATGCAATGTAGATAAATGCATTTACAACAACGGGCATATGGGCTGCACAGCGCAAACCGTAACCGTTAAACAGCGCATGGCGTTGCTGGGAGAAGAAACAAAATGTGAAACATTTACGCAAGTGCAATAGCATTAGCTAAACACAAATTGCAAAATAACCATCAAAGCAAATTAAAGCATAATAAATTTATAAATTTAATTTGTAAAAATAATGTGTTGTAGTTTCACAGTGCAAGTTTATTGAACTTGCAAAAAGCGCAGTTGAATTTGAAGATGTATATTATCTGCAAAAAAATTTAACACGCGCAAAAACAAAAAGCATAAACACTATATTTGCTATTAATTCGCAGCTTTTAAGCCGCAGGGCAAAGTTTTTTAAATTTGCCAAAACAAATAGCACAAAAGTGTTTGGCTTTTTGTTTTTTTGTGTTTAGCCGTTAGGGGGTTTAGGCAAACCTAAATATCTTGTAGGGGAGGGCTTCCACGCACTCCCGCAAGGGTTTAGGCTAACCTAAATGGGATAGGCATCCATCACCCAAAATGTTTTTTTGCCCGTTTTAATGCAAAAAAGAACAAAAACAAAATTTGAACAATAAGTGCGGCAATTGCCGCAAATGTTGTGCCCTGCATATCAAATGCATTTATTAGCGGCACGCTTATAACAGCCGCTGTTATAATGCCCAAAACGCTTGCAATTATAAGCTGTTTCACAGCGCGCATAACCGTTAAAACCATGCTGAAGAAAAGCACCATAGCCGTTAAAACCGCACACACAACCATTGGCAAAAGCAAATAGCTATATTGTGTTAACTGCGCATTTATAAATGTTTTTATGCCCCACTCTCCAAAAATATATGCAAATGCCAAACCCAAAGGCAAAAGAGCTAAAATAACCGCAGATATTTTTAAAAGTGTTTTGTAAAACGCCTGTTTGTTTTTTGCACTGTAATCGCTTGCAAAATGCGTTATAAAAGGCGTGAACAAATATGCCGCGCCAACTTGCAACAGCAAAACAGGCGCCGTTACCGAGCCGTAAATTCCAAGGCTGTTTGCCCCGTGAATTTGCTCTAATATAATTTTGGGCACCGAGACGCTTGCAGTGGTGAAAAAGCTGTAAAGCGCAAGCGGTGCACATGCAATTAGCAAGTGTTTAACCTCTGAAAAATTAAATTCCTCTTTGTTGTAAAAAGGCTTAATTATACTTTTAGTAAATATGAAATAAACAAGCAAATTAACAGCCATTAAGCAAAAAAGCGCAACAGCCATAGAGCTCCAAAACATCAGCCCAAAAACAAATGCAACAAGGGAAACAACACCCCTTACCGCATAAGTTTTGCCCACCAAATCCAGCCTGCCGTTTTTTTGCTTAATTGCGTTAAATGCATCGGTTTTCGCCTCTACCATTTTAAAAGCAAGCATAAAAGCAATGCACAAAATTTGCAAAAGTGAATATGCACTGCTAAAAATGCTAACACCCACAACAAAAAAAGCGCAAAGCAAAACAGCCGCAGTGCAAGTTATATTGCGGCTGTTAACATAAGCTGTGTTAGAGTATGTTTCTTTTAAATCTGACACTTGGAAGCTGTACATACCAAATGCGGCAAGCGCCAAAAATGTGTTTGTTAGCGCAGTGGAAACATTTAAAAGCCCTGCATTTTGCTGTGCAATTTGCTGTGTGCCAAAGCGCCACACCAAAATTGTAAAAAGCCATTGTGCGGCAAAATATATAAGCGAGCCCGCTGTGTTCCACAAAAAATTGCGTTTTAAATTCTCTTTTTGCAAAATATCTCCTTGTAAAGTGGGGTGAGGGTTAAACCACCGCTAAACCTTAAACAGTTTCGTTATCGTAAGGCACTTGCAAAAACTGCAAATTATATGTGTTGTAAACCGTGTGCGTTTTAATATATTCCGCCCATTCGGCATAGGCCTCGGGCTTCATGTGAAAACCGTCGCTATAGGCAATTTCTTCTCTAAGCGAGCCTGTGTCATTCAAAAGTATTTCGTTAACATTTAAAAAGTAAATGCCTTTTTGTGTTGCCATAAGCGCAAGGGCGTCGTTCAGCCTTTTAATTCTGTCGTTGCCCATAACAGGGCGCTCTAAAGCCTCTGCCGCCGTAACCGGTGTTATGGAATTTAAATATATTGGTATATTCGGAAATTGCAGTATAAGCATATCTAAAAAATCGCTGTAATATTTCAAAAAGCCCTCGTCGTCCGGCAGCGATACAAGCGCATTTAAACCAAGCGCAATGTATATATTGCTTGGGGTTTGCTGTGCAATATAATCCCACGAATTAACAGTTTCGCCGCTTTGTAATGTTGCGGCATTATTTGAAATAATTTCCCTGGGGCCTATACCTTTGTAACCCGCATTAACCGCAACGCCCGCTGTTGGCGCATAAAGGTAAAAGCCCTGCGCAAGGCTATCACCTATAAATAGCGCTGTTCTGAAATATTCATCGCTAACTTGCCCGTTTTGCGGCAGTGAAAGCATCCTTGAATCCGGCGCTGTTGCGGCATAGTTTAGGTTTTGCGCCACGGGAATTCGCACATCCCATTCCTCATTTATTGCTTGCTCTTGCATTTCTTGCACATCTTGTGGCACTTCTTCGGTTTCAGTTTGCACAGCGGAATTTGCAATTATATACTGCTGTAAATCTGTTTCTTGTGAAAAAATATTTTGCCCCGTTAACATATTATAAAAAAGGTAACCGGAGCCTATAACTGAACAAACGCATATCAAAACAATGCCACGCATTGCGGCATTTCTTTTTTTATGTGCGCTTCCTTTTCCGCTGTTAAAATCAAAATTATTTGCCATTTTTTCCTCCGTTTGAAAGATGTGTATTATTAAAAATTTGTATTAAATGTTTGTTGTTTTGGGCTTTTGGCTAAACAAAAAACGTGTTCGCATTATTTTCTGCCGCCCTTAATTGTAAAGGTGTTTTGCTTGCCGCCATCACATAAAAGGCGAGCCCGCTATATAAGGGTTATCTGCGCTGTAAGCCGCATGTGTTATAAGGTATTCACGCCAAACATTATAGCCTAAATCGTTCAAATGCACACCGTCACTGCCGGCGGTTAAATCCTCGCGCAAATTTTGGCTTTCATCGCTAAGTGCCGTGTATAAATCTATATAATTCCAGCCGAATTCATATGCTAATTTCGCTAAACTCTCGTTCAAATTCCTTATGCGCTCATTGCTAAACTCACTTTGTTCTTCAGATTTTTCTTTGGTTACCGGCGTTATTGCCTGCAAATAAAAAACAGTATCCTTTGGTAAATTTTCCTGTAAAAACACCATCATATTTTTATAATAAACCAAAAACGCTTCGTCATCAAGGCTTTGAAGAACATTCATGCCCAATTGCACATAAACTTTTTTTGGTGCTGCGGCTTTAATTTCGTCAATTGCCAAAACAAGTTCACCGCTAACATTTGTAACAAACCCCTCAACAATATTTCTGGGGCCTGCACCTGTATAAGCGGCATAATTTGTGTTAACAATGCCGCTTGCATATGTTTGAAAGCCGAGCGTTAGGCTATCGCCCACAAAAACGGCATTGGCAAAATATGCCATATCCACTCTGCCGTTCTCGGGCAGTGCAAGCATTTGCGCAGTTGGTACGGCATAGCTAATTTGCCCCGGCTGTGGGCCTATAACTGCGCTAACAGGCACTTGCTCGCCGGCAGTGTTTTGTTGCTCGCTTGTTTGGCCTTGCTGTGTTTGCGCTGTAACTTCGCTTTGTGCGCCGCTGTTTGCGGTGCTGTTTTGCAAGGCTTGCTCATCACTTGCAAGCATTTGCGGCAGTTCAATTATAGCGGTTATTATGCCTGCCAATATTAAAATTACAACAAAAGATAGAAGGAAAAACTTATTGCGCATTTTGCGAATTCGTTTGCGGCGCTCAACATGCGTTAGTTTAGCGCTGTTGCTTTTTTGTGCATTTGGCAAATAAAGTTCCTACCTTTCTTTTGAATTGGTGTCTAACGGCTTAATTATTATCATAAAAACCTTTGAGTAATCATCTTTTATTATACATCAAATCGAGCTTTTAAGCAATACAGAGAATTGTGAATTTTTATAAACTTTTAAACATACAGAAAATTATTAAATACACATATACCAATTACTTAAAGTGACGCCTTACAAAGCAAAATTACAAAAATTTTAAGTTTTTGACATTTGTTATAAAAAGTTGTATAATTAAGTATAATTTTGTGAATAACGCACAAAAACTAAAACCTGTTAAAAACAGATAGCGTAAGAGCATAAATAACGCTTAATCAACTGTTTTTTGTTCAAGTGGGTTTGATATCAATATTGTGCCTACAAGCGGTTTAAACCACATTTGTCGGGTGATTTTATTAACCTATAAGACGGAGAATTTGTTATGGATACCATTTTAATTGTTGACGACAGCATTGTTAACCAAATGGCTTTAACAAAAATGCTGAATAATGATTTTGATATTTTGTGCGCAAAAAGCGGCAGAGAAATGTTCTCAATTCTTGAGCAATTTGAGCCAAAACTTATTTTGCTTGATATTATAATGCCCGAGCTTGACGGCTTTGAGATAATAGTTAAACTAAAAGCGAGCGATGAGTATAACAAAATACCTGTTATTTTTATAACCGGTTTAAACGACGAGGCAAACGAGGAAAAAGGCTTTAAATTGGGCGCAATAGATTACATAACAAAGCCTTTTAACGAAAGGGTTGTAAACGCAAGGGTGCACTCTTATGTTAAACTTTACGATTATATCAAAATGTCGGAAGATTTAGCGCAAAAAGACGCACTTACAGGGCTTTATAACAAAAAAACCACCGAAGAATTGATAGTGAAATTTTTAAGTGATAAGCAAAACACTGATAGCGGTGCACTTATGATTATAGACATAGATAATTTCAAAAGTATAAACGACACTTTCGGCCACCTTTACGGCGACGCTGTTATAAAACAACTTGGAAGTTCTTTGCGCAGCATTTTCCAAAAAAGCGATATACTCGGCCGTGTTGGCGGCGATGAGTTTTTTGTGTTTTTGCGCAATTATAAACAAAACGATGTTCTTGAGCAAAAAGCGGTGCAAGTGTGCAATGAATTTCGCAAAACGTATGAGCAAAACGGCTTAACGGTGAATGTTTCTGCAAGTGTTGGCATTGCCACAACAAATAATTCTTTCAAATTTGAGCAGATGTATAAAATGGCGGATATAGCACTTTACAATACAAAGGCTAAGGGTAAAAACAATTATTCGTTCTTCACGGGCAACGAGGAGCTTAAATATCAATCTGTCAGAACAGCAATTGAGAGCTCGAAAGAGAGCGCAAGTGATTTAAGCGGTAGTTTAAAAGAATTTAAAGAGAACATTAAAGAACATATTTTTGATGTGGTAGAGGGCACAAAAGTTGCCGATTACACTATACAATCTATTTTGCAATTAATTTGCGCACAATTTAAGTTCCAAAGCGGTTATGTTTGCAAGTTCGAGTATGCCAAAAGCGAAATTGTCCGTATATGTAACTGGCAAAACACAGATAAAAATATAAACGCAACAAGCGAAAAAATAACCCTTTTTGAAGTTAGCGAATTGTTTGCGAAATTTGAGCAATCCAATTTGATTGTAATGAACCCACTTAAGCAAAATATTAAGCTTAACAGTGTTGAAAGTAAAGATGTTTTTAAATATGTTTTTGCATTAAAGAACAAAAAATCGTTGCTTGGATATATATGCTTTGAGGCAAAACAAGGCGATGACGCCATAAACACGCGCATTAAAGACAATGTTTTTGATGTTTGCCAGCAGTTGTCCTCTATTATTATAAACCAGTTTTTGTTGGAGAGCGTTGTAAGCGCAAAGCAAAATGCAGAGAATGTTTTGAACAATTTGAGCAGGCCTGTGCAGGTGTGCAGCCCCTCGCATTTTAAGCCTTTATTTATGAATGATGCCGCTAAAATTCAAAATGTTAAAAAGCACAGCGAAAAGTGCTTAAAACCTGCTAAAGGCGGCGAGGTGTGCGAAAATTGCCCAATGCAAAAAGCCGAGCAAAACAGCGGTTTTTATGAAAACGATGAATATATATGCAAAGAGATTACATGGGAGCAAAACACAAAGGCATATATTTTGGAGCATAAAATATAGCCGATTGTATTAATTTCTAAAGGCTGAGCAATCTAATTAATTTGAACTGTTTTTTTTAGTGATTTAAGCGAAAATACAATCAAATTGCATATATTTTGTTGCATATTTTAGTTTGTTTTTGACAATTGACATAAATTTGTTTGCTGTGTATAATTAGAATACTGCAAAATGTCGGTGAAATAAATATTTTTATAAAGAGTGAGTGTAATTATTGCACTCGCTACACAAGGAGGACACCATGAAACAAAGAGTAAAATCCCCCAAATTTTGGATGTGTCTTGCATTACTATTGTGCTTTGTAAGTGCATTAGGTGCAAGCATAGTTCAATCAAACTTCGGCGACGTTACAATTAAAGATTTGAGGTTTGAAACTGAATCCGGAGTACAGATGAGCGCATTACTGTTGGTTCCCAACACAGCAAGTGCTGAAAACCCTGCACCTGCTATTATTACAAGCCATGGCTGGTATAATAACAGAGAAATGCAAGATTTAAACTATGTTGAATATGCAAGAAGAGGTTATGTTGTGCTCTCCATAGATATGTACGGGCACGGTAATTCGGACAACATCCCTGCCGGCGCATGGTGGACGCCGGAATATGGTGCAAACGGCATGTATGACGCTGTAAAAATGATAGCCGATTTGCCTTATGTAGACGCATCAAAAATAGGCGTTACAGGCCATTCTAACGGCGCTCGAGCAAGTAGAGTTGCAATTGGCCTTGACAATGAGCAAGAGGAACAACTTATTGCAGCAGCATTATTTGTTTCAAACGACGCAGATTATGTAGATGAGAATGGCGAGTTTGTAGATGTTTACGGCGCAAGAGATATTGGTGTTGTTGCTTGCCAATATGATGAATTCTTCCACCGTGTGGCACAGGAAGATGGCAGCAGAAGCGCACCCAGAGATTACATAAACCAAGCCACAGCTCAATCGTTCTTAAATTTTGGGCAAAACCCTGAAGGTTTAGAAGCTCGCGAAGCATACACAATATATGAAGAACAAATTGATGGTGAAACGGCAACGCGTGTAATTTATAACCCTAACCAAATTCACCCTTGGGCACATTTCTCAGCAACTGTTGTTACAAGCAGTGTAGAATTTTTTGAGAATGCCTTTGGTGCACCAAACCCAATTGACGCTTCAAACCAAATTTGGCAAGTTAAAACAGCATTTAACACGCTTGGCCTTGTTGGCTTTTTCATGTTTATAGTAAGCGTTACAAAAGTGCTTGTTGGCACAGCTGTTTTTGCTTCGCTTAAATCTAAAGAAGAAGTTAAACCACAACCTGCACTAACAGGTAAATCCAAAACATGGTTTATTGTTAGCAGTATACTTGCTGTTATTTTCAGTTTTGTTGTATATATGTTCGGCTACAGCAAAATCGCTCCCAATATGCCGTCGTTTGTAACGCAATCACCACCGTTTTTCATTGGTGTATGGGCTGCGCTTTGTGGAATTTTTGGCATAATTCTTGTTGTTATCGGCGCAAAAGTTACAGGCGTTAAAATGGATGCCGTAGCTAATGGCGTAAAAATGGATGCAAAGAAAATATGCAAAACAATTGCGTTGGGCTTAACAGTAGTTGCTTTATCTTACAGCATAGTATTTGCGGCAGATTACTTCTTTAAAGCTGATTTCCGTATTTGGGTAATAGCAATTAAAGCTTTCACAGTAGATAAATTACCAATAATCCTTTGCTATGCACCGTTATTCTTAATTTACTATATTTTAAATTCAGTAGTTACAAACAGCTATAATTACTTTGAGATGGGTAAAAAATCCTGGCTAAATACTGCTGTAAATGCATTTTTTAATGCATTGCCAAGCGCGTTAATGATAATTGTAATGTATGGTTGTTTTTATGCTACAGGGCATTTGCCAAACTATTTCTACCCAACATTCGGCGGCAGCATAATAGGTATTTGGTTGTTCCCGATAGTTATTTACTTACCACTTTATGCAGTAATATCTCGTAAAATATTTAAAGAAACACGCAACCCGTATTTACCCGGCATAATAATGGGTTTGCTTGTTGCGATAATTAGTTGCACAAACACATTAACACAATTATAAATTAAAAAATGTTTTAATATCTATTGTTTGTTTTGCAGGGCAATGTGCAAATTTGCACATTGCCCTGCAGTTGCTATTTAATAAAATAGTTCGGCTTTGAGCAAGTTCAAGCGCAAAACCAAACATTTTTAAATAATCATATTAATTTTTGACACTTTGCATTTAATTGTGTATAATTAAAACAAAAAATAATTTTGCATTTCCACAAAAGCGATCAAGTAATTTTTCGTTAGTATTCTTCACGGCAAACAATTGTGCATTAACATATTAAGCAACTTATACTATAGCGCCAAAGTAATAATAAAAAGGAGAGATGCAAGAATGAAAAATGCAATTGTTGGGCAATCGGGTGGGCCAACTGCTGTTATAAACAGCAGCCTTTACGGAGTTATATCAAAAGCGTTAACAAGCGAGAATGAAATTGGCACTTTATATGGCATGATTAATGGCATAGAGGGTTTTTTACAAGGTGATATTATCAGTTTAAACGAGCTTTTCGGCACAAGTGAACTTGAACTTATTAAGTCTACACCCGGCTCTTATTTGGGCTCTTGCCGATATAAATTGCCCGAAAGTTTCGACGATGAAATATATAAAAAAGCTTTTGAAACATTTGAAAAGTATAATATAGGTTATTTCTTTTACATAGGCGGAAACGATTCAATGGACACTGTAAATAAACTTACAAAATATGCGCAGAGCATAAATAGCGATATTAAATTTATAGGCATACCCAAAACAATTGATAACGACCTTGTTCAAACAGACCACACACCCGGCTTTGGCAGTGCGGCAAAATATGTTGCCAGCACTTTGCGGGAAATTTGCATAGACGCCTGTGTTTACGGCAACACAAAAGCTGTGACAATTGTGGAAGTTATGGGCAGGCATTCGGGCTGGCTTACAGGCGCAAGTGCGCTTGCCCGCAATTTTGAGGGCGATAATCCAATGTTCATTTATTTGCCCGAAAATGCATTTAGCATAGATAAATTCATAAGCGACATGAAAACCGCTTTGCAAACGACAAATGCTGTTATAGTGTGTATTTCCGAGGGTATTCACGACGAAAACGGCAAGTTTATTTGCGAGTATTTACATCAGGCAACACAAGATAAATTTGGGCATAAAATGCTAACGGGTGCCGCAAAATATTTAGAGCTTACGGTAAAGGAAAAACTTGGCGTTAAAGTGCGCAGTATAGAGCTTAATTTAAGCCAGCGCTGTGCGGCGGGTTATATTTCCGCAACAGATTCACAAGAGGCCATGTATGCCGGTTTATATGGTGTTCAAGCGGCACTTGAGGGCGAGAGCGGCAAAATGGTTTGCTTTGAAAGAGAAGACCAAAACGGCTATGTTGTGAATTGTGTTACCAAAGCAACAGAGCTAATTTGCAACAAAGAAAAAACTGTGCCCGCAAATTATATAAGCGAAAATAAGCACGATGTTACACAAGAGTTTATAGATTATTGCAAACCGCTTATTCAAGGGGAAATTTTAATGCCCATAAAAGACGGCTTGCCGATTTTTGCAATTAGAAAATAGCGCACAAAAAATTAACAAAACGTAGGGTCGAGTCTTGACTCGACCGCCACAAATTAATGTAAAGATATCTGTTTTTTAATGTTTTGGAACGGCCGAGGCCGTTCCCTACAACCGGCGTTTATGCATAATAACGAAGCACAATTTTACGCAGGGGTTTTTTTAGCACTTTAAAAGCCTGTTCGATTTATCGAACAGGCTTTTTCGCATTTATAACAATAGTGTCATTAATTACGCAATATCATATAACTCGCTGAACTTTTCTTTTAGGTATTCAATATAATAATCTGCGCTAAAATCTTCACCGCAGCAGTTATTAATCACCTGTTTTGGGTTAAGCATTTTGCCGTGCTTGTAAATATGTTCTTTCAGCCAGCTTGCGGCGGGTTTAACATCGCCTTTGCTTATGTCGCCTTTTAAATCAACCTCTTTTTCAAGGCTTTTAGCAATTTGTGCGGCATAGGCACTGCCAATTGAATAGCTTGGGAAATAACCAAACATCCCTTGAGACCAATGCACGTCTTGCAAAATGCCTTTGCCATCGTTTGGAACGTCAACACCTAAGTATTCCTTGTAAAGTTTGTTCCAAATGGCGGGAAGCTCGTTAATATCGGCGTTTTCAAGCATAATTTTCTTTTCAATTTCATATCGAATTAAAACATGCATTGAATATGTAAGTTCGTCCGCCTCAATTCTAATAAGGCCGGGTTTTGCTATATTAACTGCTTTGTAAAATTCGTCTGCTGTAACATCGCTAAGTTGCTCGGGGAAAATTTCCTTTATTTTAGGGAACACAAAATAGCAAAATTCTTTACTGCGGCCAACAACATTTTCCCAAAAACGAGATTGCGATTCATGCACGCCCATGCTTGTGCCGCTTGCAAGCACTGTTTTGCTAAGCTCGTCGGCAGTGTTAAGCTCATACATTGCGTGGCCGCCCTCGTGCATAACGCTGTAAAGGCTGCTTGCAAGGAAGTTTTCGTAAAAATGTGTTGTTATGCGAACGTCTTTGTTTGAAAAATTAGTTTCAAAAGGATGCTCTGTTTGCGCCATAATGCAGTTATCTTTATTTAGGTTTAAAAAGTCCATCAAATACTCTGAAAGTTTCATTTGCCCATCAATAGGGTAGTTTCTATATAAAAAGTCTGTTCTGGGCTCGGGCTTTTCTTTAATTTTAGCTATAAGCGGCACTAATTCGCTGCGCACTTTCGCAAAATATTCGTCGGCTTCGGCTGTTGTTAAGCCGCGCTCATAATCGTTTAACATGGTGTTGTAAATGTTCGCCTCTTCGGGCTTTACATATTTTGCAAACTTTTTATTAAACTCTATAATTTGTGCAAGGGCAGGTTTAAATAACTCGTAATTATTTGTCTCTTTTGCCTTAACCCAATCCGCATGGGTTTTGCTGCGTAAAACTTGGTATTGAACAAATTCGTCCATGGGGATTTTCTCTATTTTCTCACGTGAAATCAAAATTTCTTCAAGTTCTTTTTTTGTTTGAGCGTCTAATTTATCCTCGTTTTCTTTCATTGTTTTTAAAATATTTGTAAATTCTTCGCTCATCTCCAATTTGTAAACTTCCTCGGTTAAAACGCCAATTGTTGCACCGAAATTTTCAAATGCGCCCTTTGGCATAATTGTTTCGGAATCGAAGTACAAAAGCCCCATTGCGTGGTTGTATGCGTCCATTTTGTTTTGGTGCGCCCTAAATTCTGTTAAAGCTGTGCTGAAATCCATTTAAAATCCTCCTTGTTTTACCATTGTTTTATAAAAGTATATAGCAATTTTTTGCAACTTTCAATGCATTTTTTGTGAACAAAAAAATAAATTATCTTTTGCGTTTTATAATATTTTGAACGGTGCCCCAAAGGCTTTTTAAATTAAACACAAATATTAAGCCGCAAATTAAAACGCTGAAAAGCACCCAATAATTAACCTGATAAATGGTTATAAGCGCCTGCGCTGTAATTAAAAACGTGTTAACAAGCAAAATTTTGCTTGAAAAATTCATGGCAATAATGCCTTTAGTGCTTATCATGCGAAGGCAGAAAACAAGCACATAACTTACCAATGTGGCAATAACAGCGCCGTTAACACCCCAAATTGGAATTAAGGCAAAGTTCAAAATGCAATTTGTAACAGCGGCGGCCATCATTGTGAAAAGCGAGAGCATACTGCGCTTTTCCACCATGTAAACGCTGTTTAAAAAGTTTGAAAGCGATGAAAAAACAGTTGCTATAACAAGGAACGGTATAAAAACCCAGCCTATAAAATAATCGCTTCTGTAAAGCCACATAAAGGGCTGTGCAATTAAAATTAACCCGGCTCCGCTAACATACATAACGCCTTGGTACGCTTTGAACACATTTGAAAAAAACTTTGCCCTTGTAAGCATGTCGCTATCTGTTACTGCGCTAATTTGCCATGCCTCGGTGAATATGGTGGCCACTATTGTTAAAATGGTGGGCAAACGGTAGCTTGCCGAGTAAATAGCCGTCCAGCTCTCGCCATCTTCAAGCATGGCGGCAACAAATAATTGGTCGCTCGCATTTGTAACCCACCAAAATATGCTTGCCGGTACAAGCGGCAAAGAGTATGCGAGCATGCGCTTAAACAGCGGTAAACTTTTTTTTGTGAACTGCACAAAACGCCACATTTTCAGCGAAAAAAATAAAAACAGAACACTGAATGCATCTGCCAAAATAACAGCAAGCAAATAGCCTGTTGGCCCCAGTTGCATATTGCGCAAAAGCACAACATATAAAATGCATGTTACAATTGTGGTTACAATGCCGTCTATTGCATAAAGCCGTGTTCTTTGCATTGCCCTTGTGAACTGGCAATTTAGCGTTCTTAAACAGCTTACAGGTACATAAATGCAAAGAAGCACAATATAATCTGTATACCATTCAATTTGCGCAATAAGGGGCGAGAGCGCAAAAAACAAAAAACTGCCTAAAAATATTGCGAGTATTCCGTTTGTGTAAACATGGCTTTTGTCGCTATCTTTTTCAAGGCCAAAGCGCACTATTGCATTGCTTATGCCAAGGCTTACAATTGGAATTGCAAAATTGGCAAGTTGGTTTAACAAATCTCTCACACCGTTTGTTGCCTGTGAATCAAACCAATAGCTGAAAAGAGGCGCCATAATAAAAAACAAAAGCCGTGATGAAAACTGGCTTATTGCAAAAAGTGCAGTGTTGGATATTAAGCGTTTATATTTTTTCTCCATAGAAAAACGAGCTCCTTTTCAGTTTGCGCTTTTTAATAGTTTTCGCCGCTCTTTATAGTCCGGCATATAGTGCTCAACTACAGCCCAAAACTTTTTGCTGTGGTTGGGCTGAATAAAATGTGCATATTCGTGCAAAACAACATATTCAATGCATGGCATCGGCTTTGAAAGCAATTGCAAATTTAATGTTATGTATTTTTTGCTTATATGGCAAACGCCCCAGCGGCTTTTCATATTGCGCACTTTTATTTTGGGCAATTCTTCGTTTAATACACTGCAAAAATAAGGAAAAAACTGCAAACTTATGCTCTCGAACAAAATTTGCGCTTCTTTTGTGCGCTCTTTACTTATAACAACTGTGTTTTGCGCAGAGTTCATTATTTTTAAGCGGCTTTTTTCAATCCAATCTCTTTTAGAGAGCAAAAAGCTGTCTATTTCCTTTATGGTGCAGCGGTGCGGTGCGCTTACACTTACCTGCCCGTCTTTATTTATGCGCAAATTTATGTTTTTAATGCGCTTTTTTGTTAATATATATTTTATATCACCTGCGTAATATTCTTTTGGCATTGAATAAACTCACTTTGCGTTAAAATTTTTGGGTTGATATTATTATACAATATTAACTGTACGTGTGCAAATATCGTGTATAAATAATAATTTACATAACTTTAAAAACAAGCAAATGTAACAATTAAACAGCAAAAATTTTTTTGTAACTTTTTGTTATTTTTCTATTGACTAAACTATATATAGTGATTATAATTAAAAGTACACTCAATATTTAGTAAAGGTGGCAAGCCCAATTAAAGCTAATTAGGCTTTAATTTTAGGGGCTTTTGCATATTTTAGGGGGAGAAAAGTGATTAAAAGTGTTAAAAAGCGCGATGGGCGTGTTGTGTTATACAACGAGGGCAAAATAGCGCAGGCAATTTTGAAGGCAATGCAAGCTGCGGCAGAAGGCGATGCAACACAAGCGGCAATTATTGCAGATAATGTGGGCAAAAACCTTGAGGAAAAATGCGGGCAAGAACCACCACTTATCGAGCAAATACAAGATACAGTTGAATATGAAATGATGCGTGCAGGCTTTGAAAAGGCCGCTAAAATGTACATATTATATAGGGCACAGCGCACAAGAATAAGAGATGCTAATACATCGCTTATGAAAACCATAGATGAAATTACAACCGTTGATGCCCGAATTAGCGATATGAAGCGTGACAACGCCAATATAGACGGCAACACCGCCATGGGCAGTATGCTTCAAATAGGAACTGCGGGCGCAAAAGCATATAATGTACTTAATTTGCTAACGGAAGAGCAGGCCGAAGCGTATGCCAACGGCGATATACATATTCACGATTTTGATTTTTACGCCCTTACAACCACATGCTGCCAAATAGATTTGTTAAAGCTGTTTGATGGCGGTTTTTCCACAGGGCACGGCTTTTTAAGAGAGCCGAAAAGCATAGCCAGCTATGCGGCGCTTGCGGCAATAGCAATACAATCTAACCAGAATGACCAACACGGTGGGCAAGGTGTGCCTAATTTTGATTACGCTATGGCAGACGGCGTTAAAAAAACATTTGCAAAAGCTTATGTTACCCGCCTTGAAAATGCGCTTGAAGATATTCTTTTAATTGACAATGCAAATGAAATTGCAAACGCAGCTGTTAAACATGCAAGCGAAGAATGTGGGCTTAAATGCCCAAGGCTACTTGCAAAGGAACCCGAGTTCGACAAAGCGGTGCAAAATTATGTGGTGCAAAATACAAAAGCGGATGAAAATTGCGCAAAAACCATTGTGCAAAACACTCGCCGCAGGGCAAGCGCACAAACAGAGCGTGAAACATTCCAGGCAATGGAAGGCTTTGTGCACAATTTAAACACAATGCACTCAAGGGCAGGTGCTCAAACGCCTTTCTCCTCAATAAACTACGGAACAGACACATCGCCCGAGGGGCGCATGGTTATAAAAAACATATTGCTTGCAACCGAAAACGGGCTTGGGCATGGTGAAACAGCAATTTTTCCAATTCATATATTTAAAGTTAAAGAGGGCGTTAACTACAATAAAGAAGACCCTAATTACGATTTGTTTAAACTTTCATTCAGGGTTAGCGCAAAACGCCTTTTCCCCAATTATATTTTCTTGGATAGCCCTTTCAATTTGCAATATTACAAAGAGGGTTGCCCTGAAACGGAAGTTGCAACAATGGGTTGCCGCACGCGTGTTATGGCAAACACAGCTTACCCAAACAGTGAAATTGCTAACTCTCGAGGGAATTTATCTTTCACTTCAATTAACTTGCCACGCCTTGCAATTGAGGCGAAAGGCGATGAGAAAAAGTTTTTTGAAATGCTCAGCGAAAAATTAGACCTTGTTGCACGCCAATTGCGCGATAGGTTCGAGCTTCAAGGCAAAAAGCGCGTTTATAACTACCCGTTTTTAATGGGGCAAGGTGTTTGGCTTGACAGTGATAAACTTGGCCCCGCAGACGAAGTTAGGCAAGTTTTAAGGCACGGCAGTTTATCCATAGGCTTTATAGGCCTTGCGGAAACATTGGTAGCCCTTTACGGCAAACACCACGGCCACTCGGACGAAATGCAGGAAAAAGGCTTTGCAATTGTTAAGTTCATGCGAGATTTTTGCGATAACAGGGGAAAAGAGGAAGAGCTGAATTACGGTTTGCTTGCAACACCGGCAGAAGGCCTTAGCGGCAGGTTTATTAAAATGGACAAAAAACGTTACGGAAACATTCAAGGCGTTACAGACCACGATTATTATACAAATTCTTTCCATGTGCCCGTTTATTTTGATATCTCAATTTATGATAAAATTAACAAAGAAGCGCCATATCATGCGCTTGCAAATTCAGGGCATATAAGCTATGTAGAGCTTGACGGCGATGTTTCAAGCAACCTTGAAGCGTTTGAGAGCGTTGTGCGTTGCATGCACGATGCCGGCATTGGCTATGGTAGCATTAACCACCCGGTAGACAGAGACCCTGTTTGCGGTTATGTGGGCGTTATAGGCGATGTTTGCCCACGCTGCGGCAGGCGCACTGGCGAGGCTTTAAGTGAAGAGAAAATTGCTGAATTGCGCAAAAAATTCCCGAATAGCACGGGAACGATGATGATTTAAATTTGCATTGATATAATATACCGTTTGTATATATTAACAAAAACATACAAATAGTAGCAATTTTCCGGCGTTTTTATAATATTAAGAAGGTTAACATGTTTTGTTTGAAAACTTAACAATAATATTATTGAAAAATATATAATTGATGCTTGATAAAAGCTAAACAACAAAAATAATAGTATAAATGCGTTTGCGGTATAGGTTTAATGCAATAATGCAAAATTTAACCAATTGTCATTTCGACTGCAATGGAGAAATCCGCACTTTGTGCTTTAAAAACGCAAGAGGTTTCAGATTCAGCCACTCGCCAAAAGACGCCACTTTCGAGGCGGTTGCTCGCTGGCATTAGCACTGTGGTGCGTCATCGACTTTGCTCGGAATGACAAACATGAACAAGTTTATACTATAAGTAATAAAACAACAAAAAATTACAAAAGTGAGGGAATGAAAATGACAGACGATATTAAAACAAGCACAGCGGCTAAAAACGGAAAAGATGTGGAATTCGAGAGAATTCGCCGCATAACAGGGTATTTGGTTGGAACAATGGATAAATGGAATGACGCAAAAAAAGCCGAAGAATCCGAACGTGTTAAACACGCATAATTGCATAATATGAGCGTGTTTAACATAGCAAATATAATACACGATTCTATTGTGGACGGCCCGGGTATGCGCATAAGCATATTTTGCCAGGGCTGTCCACATGCGTGTTTGGGTTGTCATAATCCGCAAAGTTTGCCGTTTGAAAACAATGTTTTGATGAGCGTGCAAGAAGTTTTTGAGAACATACAAAAAAATAAACTGTGCAAGGCGGTTACCTTTACAGGTGGCGAGCCATTTTGCCAAGCAAAAGCATTTTGCGCACTTGCAAAACTGCTTAAAGCGCATGGTTATGAAATTGCAAGTTACACCGGCTACACATTCGAAGAATTGTTGGCAATGGGCGCAGAGCAAGAGCAATTGCTGAATAATATAGATGTGCTTATTGACGGCAGGTTTGTTTTGGCAAAACTTAATTTAAGCCTTAGTTATAGGGGCAGTGAGAACCAGCGCATTATAGATGTTAAAGAAAGCCTAAAGGCGAAAAAAGCTGTGCTCAGCAAAGATGAGCGATGGCAATTAGCCGGTAGGGAATAGTTAAATTAGCAAAGCGAGAAAAACTATGCGAATGAGATTTAAAAAATATGCAGGGCCCGAGCTTGACGCTTGGGTGCCTTGCGTGCGTGATGCCAAAGCTATGCGCGGCAAATGGAATGAAGTTTTTGCACGAAAAGAGCAAGAGCTTTACTTAGAGCTTGGTTGCGGCAAAGGCAGTTTTGTTGCAAAACACGCTGCCAATAACCCGCATATTAATTATTTGGCAATAGATATAACAGACAAAGTGCTTGTGCTTGCAAAGCGCAATATAGAGCGGCAGTTTAAAGAAAAAAAGCGTGAAGTTGACAATGTTGTTATAACCGCATTCAACATTGAGCGCATTGACGAAATGCTTGCAGCACAAGATGTTGTAAGCAGAATTTATATAAATTTTTGCAACCCTTGGAACAGGAAAAGCGGGCAAAAAAAGCACCGGCTAACATACACACGCCAGCTTATGCTTTACACAAAATTTATGGCGCAAGGCGC
Source organism: uncultured Bacteroides sp. (assembly GCA_964370365.1). Taxonomy (GTDB): domain Bacteria; phylum Bacillota; class Clostridia; order Oscillospirales; family Ruminococcaceae; genus Ruthenibacterium. Next base: position 18,449 of record CAYJIT010000017.1, read on the forward strand.
ACAGATTTTTTTTAAATGCGACGACGACGAGCTTTTTGAGGACAGTGTGAATTATTTTGAACAGGCAAATTTTGAAATTGTTTGGAAAGAATGGGATTTGCACGCAAATGAAGAAAGTTTCCCAATAGAAAATATAAGAACAGAGCATGAAAATATGTTTGCACAAAAAGGGCTTTTAACACACGCGTTAATTGCCCAAGTTCGCAAATAAGTGGTTTGTTTAAGATGCATTATAAATATTGGGTTTTTATGGAATTTTATTATAAAAAACTGAATTTTTTATTTTGCACTGGAAAATTTTATACAAATATGATATAATGAATTTCGTCTTACGAGATTTTTATAAAACCAATATTAAAAGAAAGGGTGTTATTTTTGTCGAATTACAAAATTATAACAGAAACAAACACTGATTTACCCCAAAAAATTATTGATGAATTGGATGTTCACGCAATTCCCATGATTTTTACGCAATGTGATAAAGAGTATAAAAATTATGCAGATGGCAGAGAACTTGATCATCTTGAATTTTATGAAAGACTTAAAGAAGGACACATGACAACCACCGCGCAAATTTCAATGGAAATGTTCAGGCAGGAAGTTTGCCCATATTTAGATAAGGGTATAGACATTTTATATATAGCTTTTTCGTCTGCGCTTTCCGGAACATATAGCACTTGCTCTGTTGCGGCGCAAGATTTGCGCGAAGAATATCCCGAGCGCAAAATTATTTTAGTGGATACACTTAGCGTTTCAATGGGCGAAGGCTTGCTTGTTTATTACGCCGCTTTAATGCAGAAAGAGGGTAAAAGCATTGAGGAAGTGGCAGATTGGGTTAGTGAAAACCGCCTAAAAGTTGCACATTGGTTTACAGTGTTAGATTTGTTCCACCTAAAGCGTGGCGGCAGGCTTTCGGGCGCTTCGGCGGCAATAGGCACTGTTATGGGAATTAAACCCGTTTTGTACATTGACGACGAGGGTAAACTTACACCTAACAGCAAAGTGCGCGGCAGAAAACAAAGCCTTGACATTCTTGTTGATAAAGTTTTAAAATGCGCTGATAATTTGAAAGATCAAGTAATTTTTATAAGCCACGCAAATTGCGAGGAAGATGCAAAGTACATAGAGAGCAAAATAAAATATGAAGCGGTTCCAAAAGATGTTATTATAAATATGATAGGGCCTGTTATTGGTGGGCACGCAGGGCAAGGTGCTATTGCAGTGTTCTATTTGGCAAACTCAAGGGCAGATTAAAACGTATTATAAAATTAAAGCGTTATTCATGAAAAATGAATAACGCTTTATGCATAATAATATGTATTTAGGCGATAATGTATTATACATTATCGCCTAAAATTGCAATTAAAGTGATACCACAATATAATATTGAAAGCACATAAACATATATTAAAATTTGCATTTATTTGTTTGAATTATGCATGTAAATAGTAGAAGAAGTATTTTGGTGCAACATGCTAAATTGTGCTGCAAATAATTCCTGCTGGTATGTTTCTGAAAAAGAACGATGTAACCATTTATCAAGGCCTTCTTCTAAAAGCCTTTCCCATGATACTGCCTGCCTGCCTTTTACTATCGGGTAACACAAAACACCACTTTGCTGTGAGGCAATCATAACATCATGAGTGCTACCCACAACAAGAACTTGTTTTGGCTGATATCCGCAAGTGAGGACAGTTTTCAAAAGTGCACTTTGGCTTGAGAGTTTTGCGCCCAAAAAACAATCAGGGCTTGGAAGCCTCCATTGTTGCCAGTGCATTTTTAAAGATACAACACCTTCTTTGCTGCAAACTACAACATCTGCCACACGTTGAACACTGTGTAGCATTTGTACAACGCCGTCATAAACAATTCTGCTTTGAGGCGGCGCTAAGCAATCTTCATCAATATCCAGCCAGAATAAAAATTCGCGTACCTTTTTGTAACTCTTTGCGCTCATTTTAATACCCCATCTCTTTTTGTGCGCTGTACGGTACATATTCGGCTTCTTTATTACATTGTACATGGTTTTAATGCTATATTCTATATGCAAAAGCACCAATCTTTATTGGTGAATATGTATGGCAAATATGACGTTTTGTCAATAAAAAATAGTGTTTTATCTGTTTTTATCATAAAAGTTACAAATAATTGATATAAACATCTTGAAACAGGTGAAATCTTGTGTTAAAATTAATGGTATGCTATATATTTGAAATTGTGGCATATAAAAAATTAACGATAATATGTGGATAAATTACATATTTCATTGAAAATGAGGGTGTTTTATGTTTAATAACGACAATAACCAGGGCTATAACAAACAAATGTTTGGTGAAGATGGCAAACAACAGTATGGTCACAATGACGGTTTTTCGCAGGATAATGGGGTAAATAACCTAAGTTTTGCAATTCAAGACAATACAGGTGAAACACTTAACTCATATACAACAAAAACATTCCTTTGGATGTTCCTTGGGCTTGTGTCCACATTTGTAACAGCAATTGTGTTTGCTGTTAGCGGTTTGTGGATAAGCGTTTTTTCCGTTCCGGCGGCACCGTTTATACTTTTAATAGCAGAGCTTTTCGTGGTAATGTTTTTAAGCGCACGCATAGCACACTTAAAAGCAAGCACTGCCGTTATACTATTTTTCCTTTACGCCATACTAAACGGTGTAACATTCACAACATTTTTTATTCTTTACGATTTAACCGTGCTTATTTTTGTTTTTGGGCTAACAGCATTGTTTTTTGCAGGGCTTGCAATTTATGGCTTTGTAACAAAAACAGATTTAACACGCCTTGGGCCAATTTTATTTGGCGGTTTAATATTTTTATTGGTTTATTTTGTTGTGGGCATGTTCATAAACTTATCTATGTTCGATATGGTGGTGTCCATTATAGGCCTTGCAATATTTATGGCGCTAACAGCTTACGACACACAAAAAATAAAAGCATATTATGCGGCTTACGGCTCTAACAGCGAAATGGCTAAAAAAACAAGCATAATTTGCGCTTTGCAATTATATTTAGATTTTATCAATATTTTCATATATCTATTAAGAATATTAGGGCGCAGAAAATAGAGACAATTGGAGGCAAATGTTTTGTATTTGGCTAAATTTTGCACTTTAAATTCAAAATATGTTCATGCAAGCCTTGCACCTTATTATTTGGCAGTTGCGGTGAACTCGTGTGAAAGCAGCAGCATCAGCGCCGCAGTTTACGAGGGCACAGTGAAAGAAGCAAACGCTGATTTAAGCGGCATAGCAGATGAAATTTTAACCGATAAACCACAGTTTATCGGTTTTTCTTGTTATATATGGAATATTGAAACAACTTTGCTGCTTGCAAAAGAAATTAAGCGTAAAAATGCTGATGTTGTAATTGCTTTAGGCGGCCCCGAGGCAGGCTATAACGCAAAACAAATTTTGAGAGATTGCCGGTATGTAGATTATATTCTCTCGGGCGAGGGCGAAAAGAGTGTGCCTGAATTAATAGAGCTTTTGTGTGCAAAAAAAGCACCCCGAAAAGGGCAGATAAGCGGTTTGAACACAAGGGAGTTTTTAAGTGAGCCGTGCGAGCTAAAAGGGGACACACAGCTTTTAAACCCCTACACAAGCGAATATTTGAGCAGTTTGAAAGGGCGAATAGCATATATTGAAACTTCAAGAAACTGCCCGTTCAAATGTGCGTTTTGCCTATCGGGGCAAAGCGCAAAACCTCGCTATTTCAGCAATGAGCAAATATTTAATAATATAATAACACTTTCAAACAGCATGGCAAAAACAGTGAAATTTATAGATAGAACTTTTAATGCAAACACAGAGCATGCCGATAAAATATTGAGATTTATAAAGGATAACATAGGCAAAACCATTAGCACCAAAACTTGCTTTCATTTTGAAATTGCAGCTGATATTTTAAAGCAAAGTACAATTGAATTATTAAAAGCCATGCCAAGGGGCAGTGTGCAACTTGAAATTGGTATGCAGTCATTCAATGAAAAAACATTAAGCGCCGTGAACAGAAAAACAGACATATATAAGCTTAAGGAAAATATCAAAACGCTTGTTGAAAGCGGAAATTTGCATATACATATAGATTTAATTGCAGGGCTGCCTTACGAAGGCTTGAGTGAATTTAAAAACAGCTTTAACGAAGGATATGCGCTAAAAGCCGACGTTATGCAATTGGGATTTTTGAAAATATTGCACGGCAGTGAAATGCGAATTAATTCACAAAATTACCCTTGCGAATACAGTGAAAAACCGCCTTATGAAATAAAATGCACACCGTGGCTTAGCGAAAAAGATATAAAAGTGCTTAAATATTGCGAGGATACTTTAGAACGGCTTTATAATAGCGGGCGTTTTTTAAGAACAGCTAAACTTGCGATAGAGCACAGTAAAAAAAACCCGTTTGATTTTTACTGTGAATTAGGAAAGACAGCAAATGAAAAAAATATAGGAACACATCATGTGAATTTAGACGATTATACGAACTTTTTGCTTGAAACACTGCCCAAAATGTGCTGTTTAAACAAAGATTTGCTCCGAGATGAACTTGTAAGAGATAGGCTGTGCACAAATGCTTCGGGCAAAATTCCGAAAGCACTGCAAATAAAAGATGCCGAGCTTGCAAAAGCAACTGCCATATTGGAAAAATATTATCAGCGTGAAAAAGGAGTAAAACGCGGTGTAGCGTTGCTTTATAGCGCACAATGTGTTTGTTTTGTAGATTATACGCATGAGAATTTAGCAAAAAACAGTTATAAACTTACACAAATCCCTTTGAAAAATTTATATAAGTTAATTTAAGTGTATAAAGCACTGCAAAAGCATAATTTTCGGTTAATACGTTATTTTTGTAACATATATCATAATTTGCATAGCTTTAAAATAGGCGGTTTTGAATAAAATGGCAAAAATGCTATAATTTATTGTAAACTGTTTAAAAATATATTACAATATAGATGAGAAGAAGACGTGTTAACACTAATAATTTCTATAGCAACAGGAAAGGGGGCTTGCAAAGTGACAAGGTCAGAGATGATTACACATGTGGCAAAATCGACAAGGCTACCCGTTTCTGATGTGGACTCGGTTATCGACACAATGTTAGATAGCATTATGGAGACCCTTGCAACAGGAGAAAAGGTTACACTCAGTGGATTTGGACGCTTTGAAATGCGTGAAAGGGCACCAAAAACTTATGTTAACCCAAGAACCAAAGAGGTGCGTACACTGGACCAGGCTATTACTCCGGGGTTTAAGCCGAGCGGCATTATGAAACAACGCACATCAAGTAAAGATTAATTTGATGGGTTCGATTAAAAACCAAAGCCGATTGCAAGAGCAATCGGCTTTCTTTTGTGTGTGTATAAATTTAGCCGATAAGAACTTGTTCGTTTTAGTTCTTAACGGCTAAATTTTGCATTATTTGCCCTGCTTAAAGGAAGATAATGTTATTCACATTTTATGGCTGTGTTATATAACCCCTTGGGTTAACAGTTGAGCCATTCACTTCAATTTCCAAATGCAAATGGTTGCCAAAAGAGTTTCCTGTGTTGCCCACAAGGCCAATTTGTGTGCCTTGTTGAACATTAACACCGGGTGCAACATCAAGCCTTGAGCAGTGGGCATACCTTGTGGTTATGCCGTTGCCATGGTCTATAAGAACATTATAGCCCCAGCTGTAATGCCAGCCTGCCTCTATTACAGTGCCTGTATCACAAGCGTATATAGGCGTGCCGGAAGGTGCCGCAATATCAAGGCCACGGTGATTTACACCCAAATATTCAACTGTTGTCATTGTGTAGGCAGGCACCGGCCAAATAAACGAGCCTGTTCCGGCTATAACATCGCCTGTGTAAGAACCTGCGCCGGCTGTGTTTTGCCTTGTTCCGTTCAGCGTAATTTGTGCTCTTGCCTCACGCACAAGCTCTTCGCTTAAATAAATGCGTCCAACTTCAACACCGTCAATATAAATAACATCTTCGGTAATATTTTTAATGCCGTTTATACCGCTTTGTGAAATTATGCTTGTACCTGTGTAATAAAGCTCGCTATCTTGTGTTTGCTCTTCAAACGGTATAATTTCTTCACGTATCTGCGTTACTGTAACTTGTGTTTGCAAATAATTTCCGCTTATAAGGTTGCTTTCAACTTGCGCCGCATTTGTGATGGATTCTGTAAAATAAAGGCCGTCTTCAAGCCTTAAATCTTGAACGAAGCTAACCCTTGAATCGGGGTTTGCCTGGGCAACAACATTTAAATGCGTGTCTAATATCAGCTGCATCTCATCTTTGTTTGTAGATACCGCAACAAGCACATCGCCTGCATAAATTCCGGTTGCCTCGGCAATTTGCTCACTGCTTTCCTCTATAATTCTGTCTGCAAGTTGCAAAGAAGTTAGAATTTCACTTTCGCTAACAGATGCCAAAGTGAATGTTGGTGTAATGTCTAATGCTTGCTGTTCATGTGCGGCCCTAACACGGCTTTCAACAGTTTTTTCAGCTTCGTCCCACACGGTGTCGTTTTGGATATAGCCAAGCAAAACACCCTCTTGCGTTGCCGCAAGCGAATAGGGCGTTGATAGCGTGAAATAAACGGTTAGAATAAAAACAGTGCCTGCACCAATGGGCAAAATATAGCTTAAAGCTTGCAAAAACATTATAGTAAGCTCTTTTTTAGAAAGGCGCACTTTTTCGCTTTTAGAACTTTTGCCTTTAGTGAAAGTTTGGAAAACACTTACAATAGGCGATGTTAAATCTCGGAAAATACCCCTGATGAAAGCAAAAAGAGGGCGCAATAAAGTTAAGAACAATAAATTTATTGTTCTTAAAACCGTAACAATAAAAAAGCGCAATGTGCGGTAAAAGCGCAAAAAGCTATATTCAACAAAAAAGCCAACTTCATACAAAAACTGCCCTAAGGCATTAAGAATAAGGCCTCTTCTCTCGTTCTTATAAAGAAGTGCCGTTTCATTTTCACCGCGTTGAAAAGTTTTTGCAATTTGAATAATGCGCTCGGAAGTGTTTTGCTTTTTATTTGTTGCTTTTACATTATTAATTGCTTTATTTTCTTGTTTTTTTATTACAGCATTTTTTTCGGGGCTATTGTTATTGCCGCTGCTCGTTGTTTTGGCATCCCCTTTATTTGTTGCCATAAAATCTCCTTGTTGTTTAGTTTAAGTTATCCTTTATTATAAATTCCCGATGTTCCGTCTTGTAAAAGGTGAGGGTTAATGCTTATATTGCCTATGCGAACTTCGTAGTGCAAATGCTCGCCTGTGGAGTAACCGGTGGTGCCCATTCCCGCAATAATATCGCCAATTTGTACCATTGCGCCATTTTCAACATAAATTTCATGCAGGTGGAAGTAATAGGTTTTAAGGCCTGCGCCGTGCTCAATAACTATGGTGTTTCCGGTTACGTCTAAGAAATCTGCAAACACAACCCTGCCGTTGTTGGCGGCATAAATATTATCGTTTTCCTCTCCGTCATAATCTATGCCGGCGTGGCGCTCGTATGTGCTGGAGCCGTTTGTGTAGCGATAAATGCCATACTCGGTGTTAATTTTATCGCCGTCAACAGGCTTCATAAAAGGTTCTTGCCAATAAATTACATTGTCGAATGTTTCATAAAGCGGGTAAATTGCATCTCGATAGGCTTGCAAGTGCTCGGCACCGCTTGTGTTTGCAACAGTGGAAGAGCTAATGGTTAAATCTTGCCTACCATATTCGGCGGCTGCAATTGTTATGGTTTCATTCACTGTTATATCGCCCGTGCTCACGCTTAAATTGTAGGTTCCGGGCGCAACCAAATAGCCTGTTCCAATTTGAGCTGTGTAATTCATGCCATCTTTTGCAAAAAAAGCAGGTGCTATATTTTGCTGTATTGTGGGCAATTCAAGCTCGCCTATGCCTGAAACAGTTACATTTATTATATCGCCCTGCACAATATTAGTTGAAGAAATGTGAATTGATGGCACAACATTAACTGTAAATTCACCCTCTAATGTGAAAGTGCCGTATTGTGAATTCTGTGTTTGCGGGCGGCTTAAATTAACACTGTAAGTGTAAACATCGTTTTTGCTCATCAAAGCTTTCCAAACACCGGGCTCTTGTGCGCCGTTAACAAGCTGGCCGCTACTGTCTTTCACCGTTACTGTTGTTTGGTATTCAGGCGGTGTGTTTATAACAATGTTGGGCGTTGTTAAAACCAAGCCACCCTCGGGCGCAGTGGAGGGCGATGTGCTGAAGTAATCTTTATAAATATAGCCGCCAAAAACAGGCGTGTGCCAAGCAACATTTTGCAAAGCACTTGGGTTTTGGCTGTTTATGCTAATTTCCACAGAGGGAACAATATCGGCAGGAACGTTGACATAATGGTAGTAAAGCGCCCCACCAATTGCACCAAGTGAAATTAAAAGTACAAAAAATATGAAAAAAAAGCTTTTGGCAACTTTGAAAAAATGTTTCATAAAAATCTCCGTTTAATTTTTACTGTAAAACACAAAATATTATAACACAAACAGCCGTTTTTTGCAAATTTGCAAATTCGGTAGTTTGTATAATATTTATATTCCTATATATTGTTATTTATACAAATTTGTTTTGCCGAAAAATTAAAAAGTGCGCTTTGCAATGCAAAAGCACAGCAAGGCGCACTGAATTTAAACAGTAGAACTTTAAAAGTTGAATTATCCCCTTTAAAATTATAACCACTAAAGGCAATTCGAACACGGTTTTATTTAGCCCAATAAAATTAAAAGTTAACTATATCGCTTATTAGGTTTTTAATGTTTTCGTTCATCACTTCATCGGTGAACTGGCAAGTGCCCACAGCTTTGTGCCCACCGCCGCCGTATTTTAGCATTAAACTGCCAACATCCACATTAGATGTGCGGTTTACAACCGAATAGCCAACAGCGCAACTGCACCCTTTGCCGCCGCGCCCGCTAACTATCCAAACAGATATGTTTTGCGCAGGATATAAGCTGTAAACCAAAAAGCGGTTTCCGGAATAAATAGGGTCTACACCGCGCAAATCGCTAATTATAACATCGCCCTCGGTGCGAGTGTAAGCCTTAACCATATCAATAAACTTTGCGTTTTGCTCAAAGTAAACATCAACACGCTCTTTAACATCGGGCAATAAAAGCATCTCTTCAATGCTCATTGTAATGCAAGCGTCAATTAAATTTTCCATCAATTTATAATTTGGAATGGTGAAATTTCTCCAGCGGCCAAGGCCCGTTCTTGGGTCCATCAAAAAGCCCATTAAAATCCAGCCGGTGGGGTTTTGAATTTCATCAATAGTCAAATCGGCAGAATCTACCTTATCAACGCCCCACATCATTTTTTCAAGGCCTACAAATGTTTTTGCACCGCCGTAATAATCGTATATTATCCGAGCGCACGAAGGGGCAAGGCGGCTTTCGCCTTTATATTTACCTTCAAGTTCGTTTCTTTCGTGCTCGCTGGAGTGATGGTCGAACCACAAACCGCAACCGGGCACATAAGGAACATTTGCAAGGCAATCGTTTTCGGTAATTTCAACTAACCCGTCTTGCAAATCTTTCGGGTGCGCAAAAGTCCAGCTGTCAATTACGCCAACTTTCTTTAAAAGTGCAGCACAAGCTAAACCGTCAAAATCAGATCTTGTAACTAATCGCATAATAAACCTCCGATAATGTTTATAGGTATATATTAACATTTTAAGTGCTAATTCGCAAGTGTTTTAGCTATAAAAAACAGATAAAACAAAAAAGTGTAAAAATATATCACTTTGTTTTTATAGCTTACCACATATTATCTCAAATTTTATTAATAATATTAGAAAACTTACATCTTTTTAAATAAGCTTTGAATGTTTATATTTGTTTTTGTGAGCAAAGCCCTAAAAACTCGCAGTTTCTATGCTTTACTATATTATTTACTGCAATTCGAGGCAAATTATTGAAATCGATGTAATTTTATGGTATAGTAATCATATATGCTTCATGAAAATTAAAATGTGAAGCGGTTAATTAATACGAGGTGAAAAAATGAAAAAAATGCTTTCCTATATGCTAATAATGGTTTTAGTGTTAACTTTCAGTTCCAACAGTGCTTGCAAAGCATCCCAAAATAGCACGAGTATAAACTCCGAAGTTTCATCGTGGGGTACATCCACAGTGCAAAATGATTACACTGATGAATTTAAAGCACTTGACGATTATGTAAATGAGTTAGATAAGATTATAGATGAAATAACAAAAGATATTAATGGTGCCGATGCACTTATAAAGGCTTGTAACGATGCCGTTACAGCTATTAATGCCGCAATTACGGCGAATGATGAAAGCGCAATTGCAACAGGCATAACAGATGCCCAAACTGCAATTGATGCGGCGCAGCTTTTTTACGACAGCCTTGTGGAAAATATTAATGAAATGGATACTATAATTAAAGGAATTAATGATTTATTAACAACTTTGAATAATGCAGGCCAAGATACAAGCTCTTATAGCATCACTGACGCTGAAAACACACTTGAGAATGCAAATGAAATCGCTGAAGATGTTCTTGAAGCTATTAATAATGCAAAAGCTGCCATAACAGCCGCCGGTGGCAATAACGCTGCTGATGAAACTGACGACGGCGCAACCGATGTCGACGGTTCGAGCACAGGCATCGATTCAAGCGCAAGCGGCGAGATATATAACATTTACAATAACGATACTAACTTTATCTTCAACTTTTCGGTTACTCTCAACAATAGCCAATCGAAGAGATATCTAAAAGGCGAGAAGGCAGACATGCTTGTGGCGGCAGTTTTTACGGGAGGGGGCAACTATACCTACCAATGGTATGCAAATTTAGCCAACTCTACAGAGGGGGGCATTGCTATTACACACCAAACCACAAGCATGTTTTTACCGCCAACCAGCCAAGTGGGCACACTGTATTATTATTGCGTTGCAACTCATTCCTCAGGAGTGTCTGCGATTAGCCCGGTTGTGGGTATTGAAATATATGAAGTAGCGCCACAGCAACAACCTGTAAGCGTTTTGCCAAGCGGGGACACAGTTATTAAATATCAGTGGGGTGAAACACCGGCTGCATTAACGGTTACAGCTTCTAACGGAAATGCGCCTTATACCTACCGGTGGCGTAAAAATGGTTTTGTACTCGACAGTGCAGAGGATATTGCAAACGGTTCACATAGTGCCACTTATCAGCCTGCAACAGTAGAAGAAGTTGTGGGTTCGGATGGTGAACAAGTAGAATACTACTGCGTGGTTATCGATAGCAACGGTGTAGATGTAAGAAGCGGAAAATTTACTTTGTGGTTTTCTCACTGGACATAGCCGTAACTTTTCTACTCTTGTTTAATAAACTTTTTTGTAGAATAAAAATATGAAGAGCATAAAAAAGATATCAGTTATATTATATGAGGGGTTACGGATTCCTCGACTACGCTCGGAATGACAATTGTTAACTACAAATTATTTATATTCGTTTTCAATATTAAAATATCTTAAAAGAATATTAAAACCGCCACAGCTTTTATGCTGTGGCGGTTTTAAGTGTCAAAAAAATTGTCCTGAAAAATTTGCGCAAAATTATAATTAAATTTGTAGAGGGCGTAGTGCTTAATATACCTTTTATTGCACCCATTTATTTTGTGCGCTTTTAAAATTGTTTAGCTGTTAAGCAAATACTCATCAACTTCTTTTGCACATTTAATGCCGTCTGCTATTGCCCAAACAACAAGCGATTGCCCTCTTTTCATATCGCCGCAGGCAAAAACATTGTGCGCATCTGTTTTATAAGATGCTTGCGCTTTGCTTGGGATATTTAATTTTGCCGCAGAATATTCTTCAAAGCCTGTAAAGCCGGCGGCTATTAAAAGCATATTTGCATTTAATTTTTGCTCGCTGTTTTCAATTTCACACAGCTTGCCGCCTTTAAATTCCACTTTCACTGTTAATATGCCGCTTATTTTTCCATTTTTTTCATAAATTTCTTTTATTGTTGTTTCATAAACTCTTGGGTCGCTTCCATAAACTTCAATGGCTTCCTCTTGCCCATAATCCACGCTTGCCACTTTCGGCCACTCGGGCCAGGGGTTTGTTTCTTGGCGTTTTTGTGGCAATTGCGGCATCATTTCTATTTGCACAACGCTTTTTGCGCCTTGGCGAACGCATGTTCCCACGCAATCGTTGCCTGTATCGCCACCGCCAAGCACAATAACATCTTTGCCTTTAGCGTTTATATAATCGCCTGTTGAATTTTGCATAACATGTTTTGTTGAACTTGTTAAAAATTCCAAAGCAAAATAAATGCCCTTTGTATCTCTGCCTTTAGCTGTGATATCACGCGCTTTTTTTGCGCCGCAACACAAAATTACAGCATCAAATTCCTTTTGAAGGGTTTTTAGGCTTAAATTTTTGCCTACATCTTTGTTCTTTTCAAAAACAACGCCCTCTTCTTGCATTAATTTAATTCTGCGCGCAATAATATTTTTGTCAAGTTTCATATTGGGTATGCCATACATTAAAAGGCCGCCAAATTCGTCATCTCTCTCAAAAACAGTAACATTGTGCCCTCTTTTGTTCAGCTTTTCGCTAACGGCAAGCCCCGCCGGCCCCGAGCCTATAACAGCCACTTTTTTATCACTGCGCACAAGCGGCGGCATAGGTTTTACATAGCCTTTTTCAAAGCCGTTTTCAATTAAAAACAGCTCGTTGTCGTGAATTGTAACGGCATCGGAATGTATGCCGTTAATGCATGCCTTTTCGCACAGCGAAGGGCAAACCCTGCCTGTGAACTCCGGAAAGCAATTTGTTTTAAGCAGCCTTGTAAGCCCGTGTTTAAAGTTGCCGCTGTAAATTTCATCGTTAAATTCGTGAATTAAATTGTGCAAAGGGCAACCTGTAACCATGCCGCTTAGCTCAATAGCGCTTGAACAAAAAGGCACACCGCAATTCATGCACCTTGCCGCTTGGTTCATTCGCTCTTGCTTTTCATTATAGCTGTAAAATTCATTGTAATTCAAAATGCGCTTTTTAGCAGGCACTTTTTCGTTGCTTTTTCTGTCATATTCCATAAACCCGGTAATTTTACCCATGTTTTTCACCTATTTTCCGTTAATTACTTTTGTAAAGGCTTGTAGCTGTGCACTTTCAACGCTAAGCCCTTTTTCAATAAATCCGTGTATTGTTCTAAGCATTTTTTGGTAATCGTTGGGTACAATTTTCTTAAAATGCGGTAAAAATTCATCAAAATTATCCAATATGTGCTTTGCTTTTTTCGATTTTGTATGCTCGTAATGCTTTTCAATAAGTGCTTTAACTTCATCGCTGTCGTGCTTATCGCTAACTTCCAGCATAGAAACAAATTCTTTGTTCAGCTTTAAATACAATTCGTGCTCTGTATCCAAAACATAAGCTATGCCGCCGCTCATTCCTGCCGCAAAGTTTTTGCCTGTTTGCCCTAAAACAACGGCTTTTCCGCCTGTCATATATTCAAGCCCGTGGTCGCCACAGCCTTCTACCACTGCAATTGCGCCTGAATTTCGCACCATAAAGCGCTCGCCTGCAATACCGTTTATATAACATTCTCCACAAGTTGCACCATATAGCGCAACATTGCCTATTATTATGTTTTCCTCTGCGCTGAAATTGCTTTGCTGCGGTGGCGCAACAATTATTTTACCGCCCGAAAGCCCTTTGCCCACATAATCGTTTGCATCGCCTTCAAGGTTTAGCGTTAGCCCTTTTGGTATAAATGCACCAAAACTTTGCCCTGCGCCGCCCTTGCATTCCACGGTGAAAACATCGTCGCTCAATGTGTTTTTGTGTTGCCTGCTTATTTCCGAGCCCAAAATGGTTCCGAGCGTTCTGTCTGTGCTGCACACATCAATTTTTTCTGTGTGCTTTGTTTTTGTGCTTATTGCATTTGCAAATTTTTTAAGCAATATTTTTTCATCAATCGTATCGCCCAATTTAAAATCGAACAAATGCTTTTCATCAAATGTTTTTTGCTCGCTGTGCGCATATAAATCAGATATAACAGCGCTCATATCAACAAGCTGTGCACGCTCGGTGGCTTTTTTGTCCTTGGTTTTTATCAAATCTGTTCTGCCTGTAAGCTCTTTTAAGGTTCTAACACCTAATTTTGCCATTATTTCACGCAGTTCCTCGGCTATAAACATCATAAAGTTCATAACATGCTCGGGTTTTCCGCTAAAGCGTTTGCGCAAACATTCGTTTTGTGTTGCAATGCCAACAGGGCAAGTGTCTAAGTTGCAAACACGCATCATCATACAGCCCATTGTAACAAGCGGCGCTGTGGCAAAGCCAAATTCTTCCGCGCCGAGAATTGCCGCTATGGCAACGTCACGCCCGCTCATAAGTTTGCCGTCTGTTTCTAAAACAACACTGCTTCGTAAATTGTTTTGTATAAGCGTTTGGTGCGCCTCTGCAAGGCCAAGCTCCCACGGCAAGCCGGCGTCTAAAATACTGCTTGTGGGCGCTGCGCCCGTTCCGCCGTCGTAGCCGGATATAAGTATAACAGCCGCGCCTGCTTTTGCCACGCCCGCAGCTATTGTGCCAACACCGCACTCGGATACAAGTTTTACTGAAATTCTCGCCTTTCTATTTGCATTTTTAAGGTCGTATATAAGCTGTGCCAAATCTTCTATTGAATAAATATCGTGGTGTGGCGGCGGTGAAATTAGCGAAACACCCGGTGTTGAATGCCTGGTTTTTGCTATCCACGGGTACACTTTTGCGCCCGGCAAATGGCCGCCCTCGCCCGGTTTTGCACCTTGCGCCATTTTAATTTGTATCTCTTGTGCGCTAAGCAAATATTCGCTTGTAACGCCAAAGCGCCCCGAGGCAACTTGCTTTATGGCACTGTTTTTTTGTGTTGTAAGCCGTTGCGGTTCTTCGCCGCCCTCGCCCGAGTTAGATTTGCCCCCAAGCGTATTCATGGCAATTGCCATACATTCGTGCGCCTCTTGTGATATAGAACCATAAGACATTGCCCCTGTTTTAAAGCGTTTTACAATCTCGCTTGCCGGCTCAACTTCGCTAAGCGGTATGCCCTCGCCAAATTTAAAGCTGAGCAAACCCCTTAAAGTGTGCGGCTTATTTGTGTCGTCCACCATGGCGGTATATTGCTTAAACCTGTTGTAATCTCCATTTTGCGCCGCTTGTTGCAGCGCAATTATGATTTCGGGGCTGTAAAGGTGATCCTCTTTATCCTCGCCGTTAATAAGTTTGGAATAGCCCATGCTGTCCAATGTGTTGTCCACACCCAGGCCAAGCGGGTCGAATGCTTGCGAGTGGCGAAATTCAACGCCCTCTTCTATCTCTTTAAGCCCTATTCCCTCAACCCTGCTAACAGTGTTTGTGAAGTATTTATCTATAACTTGTTTGTTGATGCCAACCGCCTCGAAAATTTGCGCCGATTGATAACTTTGAACAGCGGATATGCCCATTTTAGCAGACACTTTAACAATGCCGTGTAAAACAGCGCTGTTATAATCGTTAATTGCGGTGAAAAGGTCTTTATCCAATATTTTTTTATCAATAAGTTCTTCAATGCACTCGTGCGCCAAATAGGGGTTTATTGCCCTTGCGCCATAGCCCAGCAATGTGGCGAATTGGTGCACATCACGCACCTCGCCGCTCTCTAAAATTATGGAAACAGCTGTGCGTTTTTTTGTTCGTATCAAATATTGTTCCATTGCGCTAACCGCCAAAAGCGACGGAATTGCAACATGGTTTTCATCAACACCTCTATCGGATAAAACTATAATATTTGCGCCCTCGCTATAAGCCTTATCACATTTTACAAATAATTGGTCGAGCGCTCTTTCAAGAGAAGTGTTTTTGTAGTAGAGAAGTGAAACCGTTTTAACCTTAAACTCGCTTTTTTTCATGGCTTTAATTTTCGCCAAATCCGTTGCGGTTAAAATTGGGTTGTTAACCTCTAAAACTTTACAGTTTTGCGCACTGTCTTGCAGCAAATTGCCGTCTTTACCTATGTAAACGGTTGTGTCGGTAACAATTTCTTCACGCAGTGAATCTATGGGAGGGTTTGTAACTTGTGCAAAAAGCTGTTTGAAATACCTGAACAGCGGCTGGTGTTTATCGCTTAATACAGCAAGCGGAATATCCGTGCCCATTGCGCTTGTAGGCTCAAGGCCGTTTTTTGCCATTGGCAAAATATTGTTCTTTATATCCTCGTAGGAATATGCAAAAGCCTTATAAAGTTTATCCCTTGTGCTTTGAGAATAAGTTTGCATTTTTTTGTTCGGAACACTTAAATCTTTAAGTCGCACAAGGTTTGTATCAAGCCATTCGCCGTAAGGTTTTTTGTTGGCATAGTAATTTTTACATTCGTCGTCGGATATTAATTTTTGGTTTACAGTGTCTACCAAAAGCATTTTTCCGGGTTCAAGCCTAAGTTTTTTAACAATTTTTTCGGGCGCAATATCTAAAACGCCAACCTCAGAGGACAAAACAAGCGTGTTATCCTCAAGCACATAATAGCGTGAAGGGCGAAGGCCGTTTCTGTCTAAAACAGCGCCCATTATATCACCGTCGGAGAAAAGAATTGCGGCAGGGCCGTCCCAAGGCTCCATCATTGTGGCATAGTAGCGGTAAAAATCCCTTTTTGCTTTGCTCATGTATTTGTTGTTTTTCCACGGCTCGGGTATTGTCATCATAACTGCAAGTGGTAAATCTACACCATTCATATACAAAAATTCAAGGCTGTTGTCAAGCATGGCGGAATCGGAGCCCTCGCCGTTTATAACAGGCAAAACTTTGCTTATATCGTCACCTAAAATGTCACTGCACATAGTTTCTTCACGTGCGTGCATCCTGTCGGCATTGCCCCTAATTGTGTTAATTTCGCCGTTGTGCAAAATAACCCTGTTCGGGTGCGCGCGCTCCCAGCTTGGGTTTGTGTTTGTGGAAAAGCGAGAGTGCACCATTGCAATGGCGCTTTGGTATTGCTCGCTTTGCAAATCTGTGTAAAACTGCCTTAATTGTTGCACTAAAAACATGCCTTTATAAACAAGTGTGCGCGAGGATAAACTTGCAACATAAGTGTTTGAGGCGCTGTGCTCGAATTCGCGCCTTATAATATATAATTTTCTGTCGAAATCAATTCCTCTTTCAACATTTTTAGGGCGTTTTAAAAAACATTGCTCGATATAAGGCATTTTTTCAAGCGCTTTTTCCCCAAGCACCGATGAGTTTGTGGGCACAACTCTCCATCCTAAAATTTCAACGCCCATTTTTAATGCAATTAGCTCGAACAGCTTTTCAGCTTGCATTCTTTTTGGCTTTTCGCTTGGCATAAAAAACATGCCTATGCCGTAATCTCTTTCGTTTCCAAGTTTAAACCCAAGGTTTAAACCGCTGAAAAAATTGTGGGAAATTTGCACAAGTATGCCAACGCCATCGCCCGTTTGCCCGGTGGCGTCTTTTCCTGCGCGGTGTTCAAGCTTTTCAACAATTTCCAAAGCATTTGAAACAACCGAGTGCGTTTTTTGCCCGTTTATGGAAACAACCGCACCTATTCCGCAGGCATCGTGCTCAAAATTTTTATTGTACAATGTGTTTTGCATATACACCCTCCGTTAGAAATATAAAAAAGGTCGCGCATAAAGCACCTAAGCGGCGCAGTATGCACGACCTCATTGTCGCAAATATAAATTTTGATTATTATACCACAAAACTTATATAAATGCAACACTAAGAGTTAAGAAAAAACATAAATTCATTTTTTTGAGCCATTTGCCCAAAAGTGTAAAAGTGAAAATTTGAAATTTAAATGTGTTTATAATTTAAAAGCTGTAACAAAGCGCTTTTAAAAGCTATTAATCATCTTGCAATGCGCTGTAGCCCTCTTCACCGGTTCTCACTTTCACCACATTTTCAACGTCGTAAATAAACATTTTGCCATCGCCTATGTTTCCCGTGTAAAGCGCTTTTTTAACTGTTTGAATAACGGTTTCAACAGGTATTTTGCAAACAACAATTTCTACTTTAACCTTTGGCAATAATGTGGCTTCCACTTCAACACCACGGTAGTATTGGTGCATACCTTTTTGCATGCCACAGCCCATAACATGCGTAACTGTCATGCCTGTAATGCCAATTGCCTCAAGCGCACGCTTTAATCTTTCAAAGCGGCTTTGTTTTGTTACAATAGAGATTTTTGTTAATTTTGAGCCGGGGCTTGAATTATCCACAATTGGAATTGCTCTTTCGCTCGGGGTTGCAACAAGCGGTTTATCCTGCTCTAACATGCCAATGGGCATAAAATCGGCATAGCTGCTATCAAGGCCGTGCTCTGTTGTATCAAGCCCTAAAACTTCCTCTTCTTCGGAAACCCTTAGCCCGTGCGCTTTTTTAATAATGGCAAATGTTATTGTCATTGTTAGGGCAGTCCATGCTATAATTGCTGTTATGCCTATTGCTTGTATGCCCAAAAGTGTTGCACCGCCGCCATAGAACAAGCCGCCCTCAACTGCGAAAAGCCCAACTGCAAGTGTGCCCCAAATTCCGTTTACACCGTGAACCGCAACCGCACCCACAGGGTCATCTAATTTTAGTTTTATATCAATAAACTCAATTGCCACTACAACTAAGAAGCCACATACAAGCCCCACAATTGCCGCACCTATTGCGTCCATTGTTGCACAGCCCGCAGTTATGCCAACAAGCCCTGCAAGCGCCGCATTGAGCGTCATGGATACATCGGGCTTGCCGCTTTTAATCCATGTGTAGAACATTGTTGTAACAGCTGCAACTGCCGGTGCAATTGTTGTTGTAACAAATATAGAGGCAAGGCCGCCTATTCCGTTTAAAGTTGTTGCGGCGGCACCGTTAAAGCCATACCAACCGAACCAAAGTATAAACACGCCAAGAGCACCTGTTGTTAAATTGTGCCCGGGTATTGCCTTTACTATTGTTTTGCCTGTTTTTTCATTTTTTTCATATTTGCCTATGCGTGGCCCTAAGAACATTATGCCTATAATAGCACTTACACCGCCAACAGTGTGGATAGCCGCAGAGCCTGCAAAATCTATAAAGCCCATTTCAAAAAGCCAGCCCTGAGAATTCCAAACCCAGCCCGCTTCAATTGGGTAAACAATTGCGCTTAAAACGGCGCTGTAAACTAAATATGCGCTGAATTTTGTGCGCTCTGCCATTGCGCCAGAAACAATTGTTGCCGCTGTTGCGCAAAAAACCAAGTTGAATATAAAAACCGACCACGGGAAATTTGCATAATCTGTAAATATATCGAAGTTGGGCAAACCGAAAAGCCCTAAAATATAGTCCTCGCTCATCATTACGGTAAAACCTATAAGTATAAACATAACGGTGCCGAAGCTGAAATCCATTAAGTTTTTCATTATGATATTACCTGCATTTTTTGCCCTTGTGAAACCTGTTTCCACCATTGCAAAACCTGCTTGCATAAAGAACACCAGTGCGGCACCTATTAAAAACCACACGCCATATAATTCTGATAGTACTGCTTCCATTGTTAAATCCTCCTAAAATAAATTTATGGGGTGCACTTAGCCGCTTTAGCGGTTAAGTGCACCCCATTGTGCACAATTTTAAATTTTAATTCTGCTAAGATGTAAGGCACTAATTAACACTGTATAAAATTTCGCCGTAAGTTGGTGTTTTCCAGTGTTTTTTCGGCACCATTGTTTCAAGCTCATCAACCATAACTCTAATTTCCGTCATTTGTGCATAAACGCTATCTCTGTAAAAATCTGCAAGCTCTTTAACACCCTCTATGCTTTTTGCGTCAATTAAAGTGCTGTTTAATTTTTGCAGCAAATCGTATATGTTTTTGGTTAATGAAGAGCATTTGTTAATTAACTCATCTTCCAAAGAAGCATCGCTGTTGAATTGCTGTTTTTTTGTTGCAATGTCCAAAAGTTCGTTTTGGAAGCTTAGCGAATAACCCAAAATATCTTTAGATACCATCTCTATAAAGGTGAGTGCCTCTATATGTATTGCTTTGTGGTAGTTTTCCGATAAAATTTCATACCTTGCATGAACTTCATTTGCCGTGAAAACATTGTGCTTTTCAAACAATTTAATATTTTTGGGCTTTATAAATTCGGGCAGAGCGTCTTTTGTGGTTTTCAAGTTTAAAAGCCCTCTGTTTTTCGCCTCTTGCACCCATTCATCTGAATAGTTGTTGCCGTTAAATATAATTCTTTTGTGCTGTTTAATTATGTTTCTCACAAGCTGTGTAAGCTCGTAATTAAAATCATCGGCTTTTTCAAGCACATCTGCAAACTCTTCCAAAACTTCGGCAACTATTGTGTTTAAAATTATATTCGGCCCCGAAATGGAGAATGTTGAGCCGAGCATTCTAAACTCGAATTTATTTCCCGTAAACGCAAAGGGTGAAGTTCTGTTTCTGTCTGTTGTATCTTTTGGGAAGTGCGGTAAAACAGCTGCCCCAAGTTGCATATTAGATTTTTCTATGCCTTTATATTCCGCTTCATTTTCAATAGATTCCAAAATAGCGGTTAGCTCATCGCCCAAAAACATTGAAACAATAGCGGGCGGAGCCTCGTTTGCGCCAAGGCGATGGTCGTTTCCGGCATTTGCAACGGAAACTCTAAGCAGGTCTTGATGGTCGTCTACAGCTTTAATTACAGCTGCCAAGAACAAAATAAACTGCGCATTCTCGTGCGGGGTATCGCCCGGCTCGAACAAATTTGTGCCCGTGTCTGTGCTTATTGCCCAGTTGTTGTGCTTGCCGCTTCCGTTAACACCCGCAAAAGGTTTTTCGTGCAAAAGGCATGTTAAACCGTGTTTGTCGGCAATGCTTTTCATAAGCTCCATTGTAAGCTGGTTATGGTCTGTTGCAATATTGGAAGTTGTAAAAATAGGCGCTAATTCATGCTGTGCCGGTGCAACTTCGTTGTGCTTTGTTTTCGCCATAACGCCAAGTTTCCAAAGTTCTTCATCAAGCTCTTTCATAAATGCGGCAACTCTGGGCTTAATTGTGCCGAAATAGTGGTCGTCAAGCTCTTGGCCTTTAGGCGGTTTTGCGCCGAAAAGTGTTCTGCCGCAATACATTAAATCTGCACGTTTTAAGAACATTTTTTTATCTATCAAAAAATATTCTTGTTCGGGGCCAACTGTGGATACAACCCTTTTTACACGGCTGTTGCCAAAAAGTTTTAAAACACGCAATGCCTGCTTGTTAATTGCCTCCATGCTTCGAAGTAGCGGCGTTTTTTTATCTAATGCTTCACCTGAATATGAGCAAAACGCTGTGGGTATGCAAAGGGTTTCGTCTTTTATAAAAGCATATGATGTGGTGTCCCAAACAGTGTAGCCTCTTGCTTCAAATGTGCTTCTTATGCCGCCGCTTGGGAATGAGGATGCATCGGGCTCGCCCCTAACAAGCTCTTTGCCCGAAAACTCCATGATAACTTTGCCGCCGTCCACAGGCGATATAAAGCTATCGTGCTTTTCAGCTGTTATGCCTGTCATGGGCTGGAACCAGTGGGTGAAATGTGTAACACCTTTTTCTGTTGCCCATTCTTTCATAGCACTTGCAACAGCGTTTGCAACATCAAGCTCTAAATGCTTGCCAAACTCTATATTTTTTTTCAGCGCTTTATAAATGTCCTTAGGTAATTTATTCCTCATTACCTCATCGTTAAAAACATTGCTTGCGAATAAATTCGGAACATTGTTCATGGTTTTCTCCTTACAACAACTCTATATTTTTTTCTTTGCAGGTTTTCATTGTGGCTTCGTCCCAAACAGAAACGTGCACTTCACCTATATGTGCTTTTTTAAGAAGCAACATGCAAAGGCGAGATTGCCCAATTCCACCACCCATTGTAAGCGGCAATTGCCCTTCTAAAAGCATTTTGTGGAACATAAATTTTCTTCTCTCATTCGCATTTGCCTTTGTAAGCTGTTCGTCTAAAGATTTCGGGCTAACCCTAATACCCATAGAAGATACTTCAAACGCACATTGTAAAACATCGCTCCAGAACAATATATCTCCGTTCATTGCCCAATCGTCGTAATCCGGTGCTCTGCCATCGTGTTTTTCACCGCTCTTTAGCAAATCGCCAATTTGCATAACGAATGCAGTTTTATGCTCTTTCATATAAACATTCTCACGCTCTTTAGGTGCAAGGCTGGGGTACATTTCTTCAAGCTCATAAGTTGTTACAAAGCTAATTTTGTTTGAAAGCCCTGCATTTATGCCATATTGTTTGCTTATAACATCTTGCGTTTCGCAAATTGCATCAACTATAAGTTGCACAGTGGCTTTCAAAGTTTCCATTGTCCTTGTTTTTTCGTCTATAACCTTTTCCCAGTCCCATTGGTCTACATATATAGAGTGCAAGTTATCCATCTCTTCATCGCGCCTAATAGCGTTCATATCTGTGTAAAGGCCTTCACCAACAGGAAATGCATATTTATGAAGCGCATATCTTTTCCACTTTGCCAAAGAGTGCACAACAGCGGCATTGGTTTTTGTTTCTTTTATGTCGAATGAAACCGCGCGTTCAACTGCGTTTAAGTCGTCGTTCAGACCGGTTGTTTCCTCTACAAAAAGCGGCGCTGAAACCCTTTTTAAGTTTAATTTTTCGCTCAATTTCTCTTGAAATGCCTTTCTAATATCGCTAATTGCAGTTTGCGTTTGGTATAAAGATAATGTTGTTTTATAATCTGTTACAGGTAAAAATTTACTCATAATATAAGCTCTCTTTCGTAAGTTGTATAAAATATCGGTGTGAGGTTACAATATTTTATTTTTGCTTCCAAATAGGGTCTTTCAAAACCCATTTGCCGTAAACGTCTTTATCAAATATATCTTTGTTATAAAGTTTATCAACAATAGCGTTAAATTCGCTCTCGCTGTAACCGCAGAATTCGCAAAAATCTCTTATGCAAAGCACGTCAAGCTCTGCGTCTTTCTCTTTTATAATTTTTATTGCCTCATCCCTTGTTAAAAAGCCATAACGAACATATCTTGATGTGTAATCTGTTGCAGCGGCGTGCCCAAATTTCGGGTATTTTAGCCAGGAGTGCACAAGGTATGCACGGCTGTCTATTTGGTCGAAATCTTCTGCGTGGTGTGTGCGTTGCCACTCATGTGTTAAATCGTGGAAACCTCTGCTTTTTGCAAGTTGGTAGTTTTTATAGCTGTTCCACGGCATAAAATAGCTCATATAGAATGGGTCTAATTTAGCCAAATCTTCTGCGCTTGGTGCAAGTGTTAAGCTTAAATCCTTTTCAGTAACGCCGTCGCCTAAAACTTCTTCCATAGGCATGCCAACAGCAACGCCGTTTTCAATTTGTCCTTTTGCGCTGTATGTTTCTTCGTCTGCATTGCCGCCGTATTCAAAGCTAACGTTTTCGCCGTAGCAAAGCATGGGAACATTAAATTTAAGCGCCATATGAAGTGGGAAAGTGTAAATTAACCTATCAACATACCATGTTGGTTTGCCATATTTTTCAAAGAATTTGCGCATTAATATTTTTTGGATTTTTATATTCGGTTTGCAAGATATAATTGTGCAGCCGAACTCTTCGCTCAAGTTTTTCAAATTGTGAACACCGGCATCTGTCATTGGGAAGTTATCTTCAACGCTGAACAAAATAGGGTTCATGCCCATAACTTCTTTAAGCATATACACTTGGAAGTGGCTGTCTTTTCCGCCGCTAACGGCAACTGCGCAATCGTAGCCACCGGGGCCGTTGCAACCGCGATATTTATCACATAGAGCTTTGAATTCTTCAAAGCGTTTATCCCAATTTATATTTTTGCGGTTATCGTAGTGATTGCAAGCACTGCAAACTCCTTTTTCATCAAAACTAATTCCGGGCCTTGTGCTTGGCATAGCGCATTTTGTACAGTATTTCATGATATTCTCTCCTTAAAAAATAAAAAAAGACGCCGCGAGCATAAAAGCTCACAACGTCTTTGTTGTCTATGCCATGCATTGTATCACATCGTTTTTATTTTGTCAATGCTTTTTTTGAAAAAAGTTTTTATATAATTTTAATTGACATTTTTTCATTTATAGTATATTATTAACTATGAACAAAGACGTTCATCAATTCAAGTTTGCAATTTTTTGCCTTCTGATATTTGATGAGCGATTTTTTTATTTTAGGGGAGTTATAAAAATGACAATTAGTGATATTTTAGAGTTTATTGAGGAAAACGACGTTAAATTTATAAGGCTAAGTTTTTGCACACCGTTTGGCACACAAAAAAATATATCCATAATGGCGAGCGAAATTGAAAGTGCGTTTGAAAACGGTGTTTCGTTTGATGCAAGTGCCA
Organism: uncultured Bacteroides sp.; assembly: GCA_964370365.1. GTDB lineage: Bacteria > Bacillota > Clostridia > Oscillospirales > Ruminococcaceae > Ruthenibacterium. The sequence goes on from CAYJIT010000017.1 coordinate 42,821, forward strand.
TAGAGGGTTTTTCTGATGTTGCTAAATCTGATTTGCTTTTATTCCCCGATATAAACACACTTTCGCTTTTGCCGTGGCGCCCGAATGTAAACGCTGTTTTGCGGTTTTATTGCGATATTAAAAATCCCGATAAAACAAATTACGAGAGCGATTCAAGGCAAATTTTAAAAAATGCGATATCTGAATTAAAGCAAATTGGCTTTAATTGCAAAATAGGCACGGAATGTGAATTTTACCTTTTTAAAACCGATGAAAACGAGAAACCAACATTTGAAACATTGGACGAGGGCGGATATTTTGATGTTTCGCCTTTGGACAAAGGGGAAAATATTAGGCGAGAAATTTGTTTGCTGCTTGAAGAAATGGGCCTTGAGCCCGAGCGCTCGCATCACGAGCAAGGCCCCGGGCAAAATGAGGTGGATTTTAAATTCAGCGATGTTCTTACAAGTGCCGACAATTTGATGACTTTTAAATCTGTTGTAAAATCTGTTGCGGCAAGAAATGGGCTTTTTGCGTCGTTCATGCCTAAGCCCATAATTAATAAAAGCGGAAACGGCCTGCATATCAATTTATCTGTTTACAAAGATAATGTAAATTTATTCAGCGATGAAAAAAGTGAAAATTACAAATATGCACAGTATTTTATGGCAGGCATTATGGACAAAATAAAAGAGATAACATTGTTTTTAAACAACAATAATAATTCTTATGAGCGTTTTGGAGAATTTGAGGCGCCTGTTTATATATCATGGTCTGCACAAAACCGCTCGCAGCTTATAAGGCTTCCCGTTGTAAGCGAAAAAGCAAAGCGAATGGAGCTGCGAAGTGCCGACTGTGCACTAAACCCTTATTTGGCATTTGCGCTAATTCTTCGCGCAGGCACACACGGCATTAAAAACCGCCTTGAACTTATGCCTGCGCTCGACGAAAATTTGTTCGAGCTATCGCCGAGCGAAAAAAGCACATTAAGCACTTTGCCGTTAAATTTAAACGAAGCAATAGAGCTTGCAAAGGGCAGTGAATTTGTAAAACAAAGCTTAAACGAGCAATTTCTTGATAAATATTTTGCTGTTAAAACCGCAGAGTTTAAAAGTTTTGATGAGGCAAAAGATAAACACGCATACAATATTGAAACTTATTTTGATAAGTTGTAAAAGAGTGGTGATACTTTTTTGGAGAGCGCTTTAATTGTTTCTTACACAGATAAAAACAGCGAGCCTATTGCAAAAATGCTAAAAACATTATCTGTTAAAAAAATTTCCACAGCAAAAACTTGCGGCGAAGCACGCAGAAAAATGCTTGAGCGGCATTTCGATTTGTATATTATAAACAGCCCTGTTCACAATGAATCGGGCGAGGATTTAGCGGCGGAAATTATAAGCAACGATATCAGCCAAGTTGTGTTTTTTGTTAAGAGCGAAATGTATGACTATATGAGCGAAAAATTAGAGCTTTCGGGTATCATAACAGTTGCAAAGCCCATTAATAAAAGTGTGCTTTATTCTTCGCTGAAATTATCTAAGGCTGTTTATTTCAGAATGAAAGCGCTAAACAAAAAAACAACAAAGCTAACAAAAAAATTAGAGGATGTTAAAGTTGTTAGTAGGGCAAAATTTGTGCTTATATCCCACTTGGGCATGAGCGAAGCGCAAGCGCACAAGCACATAGAAAAAAATTCGATGGACATGCGCAAATCCAGGCGAGAAGTGGCAGAAAACATACTGAAAATGTATGAAAATTAAAAGCTAAAAGAGGGTTGGAATTAAGATGACAAAGTTTATTTTTGTAACGGGCGGTGTTGTATCGGGGCTTGGAAAAGGCATTACGGCGGCAAGTTTAGGCAGGCTTTTAAAGCAGCGCAATATAAGCATATCTGCACAGAAGTTAGACCCATATATGAATGTGGACCCCGGCACAATGAGCCCACTGCAACACGGTGAGGTTTTTGTTACCGACGACGGTGCCGAAACCGACCTTGACCTCGGGCATTACGAGAGATTTATAGATGAAAGCCTGTCAAAGCACTCTAATTTAACATCGGGCAAAGTTTACGATAATGTGCTTTGTAAAGAGCGAAACGGTGAATATCTTGGGCAGACGGTGCAGGTTATTCCGCATATAACCGACGAGATAAAAAACTTTATTTACGAAAGTGCAAACCATAATAAATCAGAGGTGCTTATTACAGAGATAGGCGGAACTGTGGGCGATATTGAATGTCAACCCTTTTTGGAGGCAATTCGCCAAATATCCATAGAAGTAGGTGCATCAAACTGCCTTTTCATCCATGTAACGCTCGTTCCTTATTTAAAAGGAAGCGATGAGCATAAATCGAAGCCCACACAACATTCCGTTAAGGAACTGCGCAGTATAGGCATCAGCCCAAACATTATAATTGCAAGGGCAGACGAGCCAATAGATCAATCTATACTTGGGAAAATAGCTATGTTTTGCAATGTAAAGGCAGATTGCGTTATAGAGAATACAACGCTTAACAGTTTGTATGCAGCGCCTATAATGTTGCACGAAAGAGGGCTTGACAGCGTTGTTTGCAGAGAGCTAAACATAAAGGCAGACGAGTGCGATTTAACAGATTGGCGCAAAATTATAACAAGGCAAAAAAATTCACAAGCACAAATAACAGTTGCGCTTGTGGGCAAGTATATAGCATTGCACGATGCCTATTTATCTGTTGTGGAATCCCTTAACCATGCAGGTTATTATTATGAAACAAAAGTTAAAATAAAATGGATAGACAGTGAAGCAATAACGCAGGACACCGCAACAGAATTATTTAAAGATGTCAATGCGATTTTAATTCCCGGTGGTTTCGGTGGCAGGGGAGTTGAGGGCAAAATTTGCGCTTGCAGATACGCAAGAGAAAATGACATTCCGTTCTTGGGCATTTGCCTTGGTATGCAAGTGGCAAGCATAGAGTTTGCAAGAAATGTTTGTAACTTGCAAGGTGCAAACTCGGTTGAATTTGACGAGCGCTGCAAACACCCCGTTGTGCACATAATGGAAAGCCAAAAAAGCGTTACACAAAAAGGCGGCACAATGCGCCTTGGCTCTTTCGATTGCAAAGTGCAAGATGGCAGCCTTTTACATAAGCTTTATAATGAACAGCAGATAAAAGAGCGCCACAGGCACCGATTTGAGTTCAACAACGATTACAGGGAAATATTTTTGCAAAACGGCATGAAATTAAGCGGCGTTTCACCGGATAACACGCTTGTGGAATGTATTGAATTGCCGAAAAACAGCTTTTTTATCGCAGTTCAATACCACCCTGAATTTAAAAGCAGGCCAAATAAAGCGCACCCGTTGTTTTTGGGCTTTGTTAAAGCCGGAATTGATAAGAGGTGAAAAAAGCCCGTATACATAAGCCGTCATAATTTTAAATGAATAAAAAATAAAGAATGACGCTGAGCTCAAACATATTGAGTTCAGCGTCATTCTGGCGCAGAAGGAGAGACTCGAACTCTCGCACCGGTTTCCCAGCCTACGCCCTTAGCAGGGGCGCCTCGTCACCAACTTGAGTACTTCTGCATGGTAAGCGCATAAAGCTATTTAATTTTTGGTATATCCACCCTGAATTTTCAAGTTTATGGGCATTTTGCTATTAAAATATGGCAATTGCCCAATATTAAAAAAGTTGGCGGAGATGGTAGGATTTGAACCCACGGACCTGTTACAGTCAACGGTTTTCAAGACCGCCTCTTTCAACCACTCAGACACATCTCCGTGTGGATTTCACCCCGTTGCATGAAACATAATGCAACGCTTAAATATTTTATCACATTACCAATTTAAAGTCAATATAAAAAAGCTAAAAAAATTAAACTTGTGTATT
>CAYJIT010000018.1:0-46113 GCA_964370365.1 uncultured Bacteroides sp.
TTTCATAAAAGAAAAAAGAAAATCGTCACCCACTGAATGTTGTGAGTGACGACGTATCTGGGCTTTACAAAATAGATACCATTAAATTTCGGGCATAAAAAATACCCTCTAGCACAAAGCTAAAGGGCGAATTTGGTGCCCTGCTTCTCGACTGTCTGGGCTTTACAAAATAGATACCATTAAATTTCGGGCATAAAAAATACCCTCTAGCACAAAGCTAAAGGGCGAATTTGGTGCCGAGCTTCTCGGCTGGAGCTGGTGGACGGACTTGAACCCCCGACCTGCTGATTACAAATCAGCTGCTCTACCAACTGAGCTACACCAGCGCATTTATTTTTTAACGCTCAATAATTATACCAAATATATTTAAAAAAAGCAACACTTTTTTTTAAAATATATTCCAATATGCTTTAAAATTGTAAATGATAGCCCATGCTCTGCCGAAAAAACATATTTCACCATTAATATATCGCCCGTTTTCTTCAATAAAACCGCATTTATATTGGCTCTGTTTTTTCTTTAGCGGTTTTACTGCTCTCATGCAATAGTACCCTGTAACATTTCACATTATTTATATATCATAACTAACGCACACAATATAAACAACACATTAAAAAAGGGCGTTTGAAAAAACGCCCTTTAAGCCAATATTTTCTGTTATCCAAAATAGGCGTGTTCGAATTACTCCCTAACGGCTAAGCAAAGCAATTGCACAAATTATATATCTTCTTCATCTGTTTCAAATTCGCTTGGCTCTTTTATAAGTTCATCCCAAATATCGTTAACCTCGCTAACACAATCGAAGTAAATATTGGTTATCTCTTCCATCTCAATGTCAAGGTGCTTTGAAATTTCTTCACACTCAACCCATTTTGCATTTTCATAGTCAAGCACAAATGAATACAATTCGCCCGCTTTGCCCTCTTTGTTTAAAAGCGCAAGTTTAATCTCGTCTATAATGGGAATTTGCGCCAAAATTTCTTCAAAAGGCGCATCAATTAAGTAGGGCAATGTGCTGAACATACCCAACAAATATGCATCTTGCTTAGTTATTGGGCATTTTTTTATCATTTCCGCTAAGCGGCTACAAAAACTTGCCCGCAAGAATGACAAACGCAAAAATTGTTCGGTTGCCTCGCTCTCCTCGGCGCTGTCGTTATCGGCCAAACTTAGCAAATACACCCAGCGTTTCATCTCTGTAAGGCCCATAATTGTTATTGCCTGCTTAACATTTGTAACTTTATAGCGCAGTGCAAAGTGCACGCTGTTAACAACTTTCAAAATTCCATATGTAAGCGAAGCATCAACATTAATAATGCTCTCTATCTCTTCAATGTTCGGGTCATCTTTAGTAACGGCAACCATCAAGCGGAAGAAATTGCTTTGTAAATATTCGCCGCTGTGCGCTTTTGTTGCTATTTTTTGCCCAACATAACTCCCCTGGAACGCGTTAAATGCATGCTTTGCAGCTTTATTATAAAGCTCCTCTGTTTCAATATTAATTGCTATGCAAGTTATATTTTGGCTATGCGCTGTTTCTATAATGTTTTTAATATGCGAATCACTCGTGCTTGCAATATCTATTTTTATATAGTTAATTGTGTTTAGCTCTGCCATATACCTTGGCGCAAACCTAAACTCATTCACAGCAATTTTATAGCCATCTCTCGCATATTTGCGCACCATGTGCATTGCCAAAGGGTGAATTAAAACACTGTCGTCAATTTGAATAACAAGGTCTTCTTTAGCGAAAAGATTAGGTGTTTTTTTCACAAGCAAAGTGGTTGTAAATGTCATAAAATTGAGCGCACCTTGCAAAACTTTCTCGCTGTTAAGCATTAAATATTTATAAATTGTATCCGCAGCGGCATAATCGCTGCTGCCGTCATCTTTGCTAAATGCAGAATTCTCGCCGTGATAAAGCAATTCATAACCCACAACTGAATTATGCATGTTTTTTATCGGTTGGCGCACAATAAACTTTTTGCTCATAATAACCCCACTTTGTTTTTAAATTTGCTTTCATGCTAAAAAGCAGCTGTATTTGTTTTAACTTTTGCTAAAAACTAAACCGAAAAATATAATTTTATCACGCATATTCGGCAAATTTATGCTTTATTCTATTTTAGCACAAAACTATCCACAACTTCAACAAGCCTGCCAATTTCCGGTTTGCTAAGCTGTTCGCTTGCGCCAAGCTCTTTGCCTTTAATTTGCATTTGATGCGTTATAAGCGAAGAGAAAATTACAACGGGCAAATGGGCAAATTGCTCTGTGGATTTCACAAGTTTTGTAAGCCTGTGTCCGTCCATCTGTGGCATTTCAATATCCGTTATAATCAGTTTAACATCGTCTTGCAATGTGCCGTTTGCCTCACTGTCTTGCAGCGATTGCCAAAGCTCTGCGCCATTGGCGTGCATTTTTATATTATTATAGCCGCTATCGTTAAGCGCTTTTTTTATCATCTGCGATAAAAGTGTGCTATCTTCCGCAACCCAAACAGGCACATTGTTGTTTTCGCGCGCTTTCAGTGCTTCTATCTCGCTTAGTTGTATGCCTGTTTGCGGTGCAATTTCAGCAACAATTTTTTCAAAATCTAAAACGCTAACAATTCTGCCATTGCAATGCGCAATGCCGGTAACAACGCCATCTGTATTGCTGAACAGGGTAGGGTCCGGTTTTTGGATAGACTGCCACGAAATGCGATTTATACCCTCAACGGAATTCACCCTAAATGCAATATCTATTTTGTTGAAATGGGTTATAATGAACAGGTCTTTCTCTTGTTTTTCAACTTCCCTTTTTGTTAGATATTTCGGCAAATTCACAACAGTTATAACAACATCTCTGGGCTTAAAAACGCCCTCGATATCATCGTGTGAATGTGGCATTTTTTTCACTTCTTGTGCAAGCATTATCTCGCGCACTTTTGCCACATTTATACCATACAGCCCACCGTCTACAATAAATTCCATTATCTCAATTTCATTTGTTCCGGATTCAAGCAATATTTCATTTTTTTGCATGTCTGCCATTAAAAACCCCCACTTTCGCCACTATTATAATTTAATTTCCGGTTTTCCGAAGCTTCTTACAAACACTTCACCGTTATCTACATTTAAAACCATTGTTCTTGCAATTTCGCCGCCAACATCTTCTTTTAAAAGTTTTATCCCCTCTTGTTGTAAGCGCAGTTTTACGCTTTGAATATTCCTTTTGCCTATATTGCCCATGTTTGCGCTTAAAGCAAACATTTGTGCGCCGCCTGCAATTTTTGCCTGTATTCTCGCTTTCGCCGCACCGTTTTTAATCATTTCATCCAGCGTTTTTTTTATACCGCTATCGGCATATTTAAAAACCGATGTACTGCTTTTTTCCATGTTTAATGGAAGCATTATATGTAAAAGCGCCCCACATTTTACTATATTATCGTAAAATGTTATGCCTATACAAGAGCCGAGCGCATAAGTTATAATTTCACCACTGCCTTTGAGAAGTTTCATGTCTGCAATGCCAACAGTTAATTTTTGTTCAGCCATTCAATACCCCCAATTTTTTAAGCAAAAAATTGAGAGATTGTAAACTGGGTGAAAAAACTATTCTGCTGGGAACAACTTCGCCTTCACACACAAAATCTGCCCCAACCATCAGAACATAATCCGATTGCACACCATATTGCACCATAGGCACCGCTAAAATTGCACCTTGCATGTCCACAGCAAATGCGGGCACGGTTTGTTTTATATTCATATCCACCATTTTACAAATGGCGCTCACAAAAGAGCTAACCATTATATTTCCAACCTCAACCAATGCGCTGGATTCAAGCTCTGTAAGCTCTTCGTATGCTTTAACATCATAGCCTAAAATATTTCTTGTTAGCATGGATACAAAATCTAACTTTTGCACACATAAAATAACACCCGTCATATCTTTGCTCATGCCAACCAAAACACCTGCCGTGATAGCCTCAGGCCCACCAATCCAATCAATCGCTTCGTTATAGCCCATAATTTTCACATCGGGCACTGTAATTTTCACTTCTTTGCCTATCATTCCCGAAAGTGCCGTTGCCGCATTTCCTGTGCCTATGCTGCATATTTCCTTTATGGTGTCAAGCTCCATCATATCGAAATCTTCAAGATGCTTCAATTAATCACCGCCTTTATCTTATTAAACCGTTTATCGTGGTTTCAACTTCATCTGCAGTTTTAAACATTGTAAGAGCATAGCCGTACGCCCTTTGCGCCTCTATAACCCTTGCCATTTCGTTTGCCAAATCTGTGTTGCTCTCCTCTAAAAAGCCCTGCCTAATTTCCGGCTCTTCCAGCGCTGTTACTGTGCCGTTTTTATCAGGGTCCACCGTAAAACGCCCTGCGTCTAAGTGCTGTAAGCCGTCTTTATATTGAATTACAAAAACGCCCACATCTAAAAGTTCTGTTTCATTTTCAACAATTATGGGCTGGTAATTTGCGTCTAAAACTCTTCTGCCCATGCCGTCTGCCAAATAAAATTCGCCATCAAGCTCCGATTTCGTAAAAGAGCCGTCACGTGTGTAAGAAATTGTGCCGTCCGGTTCTTGCAGTGCAAAAAAGCCCTCGCCGAAAATTGCGTAATCAAGGCTTCTGCCTGTTTGCGCAAAGCTTGACGTTGAAAAATTAACAGGAGTGCTGGCAATTAATGCGCCCGAACCCTTTGGTAAATCTTCACCCTGCACGCCATTTAGCATGCTGTACATAGAAGCACTGAACGAAACGCCCTCGTTTTTAAAGCCGTGCGTGTTAACATTTGCTATATTATTGCCGTGTACGCCAAGACGCTCCATCTGTTGCTGTGCGCCAAGTGCGGCGGCGTAAAAGCTCTGCATCATAATGTTGTCCTCCAATTACCGTCAATGTTAGTTTTAATGTGTTTTGCTTTAGGTGGCAATGTTTGAACACACACCGCCCTGTTAGCACTGCTTTTCAGCGCTTAATTTAACACCGTTTTTTACAACCTTGCAATCTCTGTTGTGGATTTTGTCAGCAATTCGTCGTATAATTTTAAAATTTGTGAAGAACTTTGTAGCGCCCTTTGAGCTGTTAGCATTTTTGCCATTTCGCCCGCCATATCAACATTTGCGCCCTCAACCGCTCTCCAGTAAAGCAACGGGTTTTCCACCGCTTGGGTTGTGGCTGTGCCCTGTGCAAAAAGCCCCGAGTTTTGCTTATCAAGCAGTGAAACATCATCGAAGCTAACAAGGCCTATTGTGCCCATAAGCGCGCCCGTTTGCCCGTTGTAAATGTTCCCTGCGCCGTCTGCCCTAATGTCGTCGGTTGCAAGCTGAATAGGCGCACCGTTTTCGCCAAGCACCCTGCCAAAGCGAGGAAGGTATAAATAGCCCTCGTTATCCAACGAAAAACTTCCGCCTCTTGTGTATTGCACACCGTCTTCTGTTTGAATTTGGAAATAGCCTTCGCCTGTAATGGCAAAATCTAAGTTAAGCCCTGTTTCGTCTATGCTTCCTTGGGTGTGGTCGTAATATAACAAATCCGGCACAAGTGCATAGCTTTGAGAGCCTATCTCATTGCCATCGTTCGGGTATTTATTGCCTGCGCTGTTAATTAAAACTTCCTCAAAAGTGATATCCGTATACAGTTCGGTTTTATAACCCGCTGTGGTTATATTCGTCATATTATTGCCCACCACATCAAGGCGGCGAGTTTGAGATAATATTCCCGAAGTTAAATTGTAAAAGCCTTTAGTCATTGCTTTCTCCTTTCGAGTTTGAAGCGTTTTGCGCTTTTTGTTGTGCTGCTTTTGCGGATGTAAGCGGCTTTTGTGCAATTTTAATATAACTGTTTTCCTGCTTGCGAATGTTAATTTAAAATTAATTGCATTTGTTTAACCGTTTATATTTTTTGTAAGCTATAACGCAAATTTTGAATTGCCCTTGAGTGAATTTGAGATACCCTCGGGGCACTTATATCCATAACCTGTGCTATTTCTTTCATCGTCAATTCTTTTTCATAGTATAAAGAAAGCACCATTTGCTCGCTCTCTTTTAGGTTCTTCACAGAGCTTTTAAGCGTTTTTAAAAGCTGTTTTTCTTCGTAAAGCGTATCGGGCAGTTGCGAGCGGCTATCGCCCGGCGATAAAATTTTGCCGCTTGCACCGCCATAAGTATCAATAAGCATTTCAAGCGACAGCACATGTGTAACCGCCGTGTCGCTGAGCATTTGGTCATACTCGCTTTTCTCGATGCCCATTTCGCTTGCTATTTCTTCATTTGTGGGCATTCTGCCAAGTTTTCCCGCGGCATTGTCCGTGGCTTTATTTATTTGCGACGCCTTTTGCCTTATTTTCCTTGGCAGCCAATCTTGCTTTCTGGCTAAATCTATAATCATGCCCCTAAGGCGCTTTGATATATATGTTTCAAATTTAACTTGCTTGTCGGGCTCAAACCTATCCACAGCTTGCAAAAGCACCAAAATGCCCTCGTTCACAATGTCGTCCAGTTGGGCAAAACTGCTGTAAAGCCCCACTGTTTGCACCGCTATTTTTCGCAACAAGTCTGAATAGCGCAGCACCAATTCCCATTTAAGCTCTTGCTCGTTAGTGTTTTTATACAAAAGCAATAAATCGTCGTTGCTCAAAGCACCAATGTCTTGTGTTATTCTGTTTTCTGCGCACACAGCACTCATATAACACCGTCCTTTTCGTGTTGCAATCAGCTCGCTTGTTCGCTTTGCATTGTTATATTGCCTATTGCTTGAATTTGCACGCTTGTGGTAATTTCATTAAACGAAAGCACCACAACATCGGGGTAAAATTGGTGAACCATTCGGCTTAAATAAACTCTTATAACTTGGCTTGTAAGCAAGATTGGTGTTTGTTGTAAATCGTTAAATTTCTTTCTTATTTCACCCAACTGGCTAACAATTTGTTGCATAATATCGGGGTTTAGTGCCAAGAACACGCCTTGCTCGTTTTTGCTAAGCGAGCCTAAAACGCTCTTTTCTATATCCGCATCAAGTGTAACAACTCTCAGCTGGCCGTCCTCGCAGAATTTGCGTGTTATCGTGCGGCTCAGTGCACTTCTAACGTGCTCTGTAATAGTGTCTATATCCCTTGAAGTTGCGCTAATATCCACAATTGCCTCTAAAATTGCGCCTAAATCTTTAATGGGCACACCCTCGCGAAGCAAATTGCGCAATATTTTTTCAAGGCCTGCATAAGTTATTATATTAGGTATGGCATCCTCTATTAAATCGGGCATTGTGGCTTTTAAGTTATCCACAAGTTGCATGGTTTCAGCCCTGTTCAAAAGCTCGTGTGCGTGGTTTTTTATGGTTTCGCTCAAATGTGTTAGCATAACCGTAAGCGGCGTTATAACCGTGTAGCCATAAATTTCAGCAAGCTCTTTATTCTCGGGCAAAACCCAGCGTGCCGGTATGCCGTAAGCAGGCTCTATTGTTTCAATGCCGTCAATATCTCCCGCCGGCTCAGATGGTTCAAGCGCAAGGTAGTAATCCACAAGAATTTCGCCCTTTGCCACTTCTTCGCCGCGAATTTTTATAATGTACTGGTTCGTGCCAAGGCTTGCGCCGTCGTGCAAACGAACCGAAGGGATAACAAGCCCCATATCCTGTGCGTATTGCCTTCTGAAAATTACAATGCGGTTTATAAGCTTGCCGCCACTGCTCTCATCCACAAGCGGAATTAAACTGTAGCCGAATTCCATCTCGATGGGCTCTACATTCAAAAGCGAATACACATTGTTTATATCTTTATAATAATCTGCCTCGCTTTGTGCGGCAGGTGCTTCTTTTTGAGTTTTTTGCCGCTCTTCAAGCTCTTGCTGCTTTTTTTCTTCCTGCATTTGCCTTGATGAGAAATACCCTGCGCCGCCAACAACTGCGCCAACAACAAAAAGCGCAAATGTGGGCGTGCCCGGAATTAGCGCAAGCAAAACCAAAACAATTCCTGTTGAAATAAGCGCGCGTGGCTGTGCTTTAAACTGGCCTAAAACATCTGTATTTAGGCTTCCCTCCGAAACGCTTCTTGTAACAATCATGCCCGTTGCGGTGGATATCATAAGCGAGGGCAATTGCGAAACAAGGCCGTCACCTATGGTTGCCGTTGAATAAACTGATAAAACACTGTTCACATCGCCGCCAGCCAATAAGCCTATAACAAAACCTGCCGCAAAGTTAATTACGGTTATTATAATAGACATTATAGCGTCGCCTTTTACAATTTTCGTGGCACCGTCCATAGCGCCGTAAAAATCTGCCTCTTTTTGAATTTTATGGCGGCGAAGCCTTGCGCCAACTTCATCTATAAGCCCCGAGCTCAAATCGGCATCTATAGCCATTTGTTTTCCCGGCATAGCATCAAGTGTAAACCTTGCGGCAACCTCTGAAACACGCTCGGCACCTTTGGTGATAACAATAAACTGCACCAAAACAATAATAATGAAAATAATTATGCCTATAACTATATTGCCCTGTGTAATTAAATTACCAAATGCTAAAATAACATTACCCGCATAGCCGCCATCACGCAGAATTAACCTTGTGGATGAAACATTAAGTGCAAGCCTAAAAAGCGTTGTAATAAGCAAAAGCGATGGAAAAATTGAAAACTCAAGGCTTTCTTTTATGTTCATGGTAATCATCAAAATCATAATTGATAGCGATATATTGATGATTAACAGAATATCGAGCAGTTGCGGTGGGAGCGGCAATATTAGAAACAAGACAACCGTTACCACTGCCAGCGATATTGAATTGTCAAATATTCTTTTCATTTGCCGTTTTCTCACTTTCCGAAATATATAGGTTTACCGATTAGCTAATCGGTTTTTTGTCCCCCTTATTCAAATCGTAAATATATACAAGCACTTCGGCAACCGCATTGTAAAATTCACTCGGAATTTCCCTGTTCAATTCGCACGCCGCATAAAGTGCCCTTGCAAGCATTTTGTTTTCAACCGTTTTTATATTGTGCTCTTCGGCCTCTTTTAAAATGCGCTTTGCCATTTCATCTTGCCCTTTTGCCAAAACATAGGGCGCTGTATCTTTATCGGGCTTATACCTAAGCGCCACTGCAAAGTGTGTTGGGTTTTTAATAATAACGTCTGCCGCTTTAACTTGTTGCATCATGCGGCTTTGCGCCATTTTACGCTGCATTTCCTTAATTTTGCCCTTAATTTTAGGGTCGCCCTCCATTTGGCGGTATTCCTCTTTAACCTCTTGCTTTGTCATTCGCATTTTGCGCTCATAATCCCACCATTGGTAGAAAAAATCTGCCGCGGCAAGCACTACATAAGCTATGCAAATTTGAATTACCATATCCCAAACTAAATTGAAAAGCTGTGCCCCACTAACTCGCAAATCTAAGTAAAAATAGCGTGTTAGCGTATCTATTACGCCTGTTAGGAAACTGTATATTATAAAAAGAAGCAAGCCTATTTTTAAAAGCCCTTTTACGGCGTCCACTATGCTTCTTATGCTGAAAAGCCTTTTAAAGCCCTCTAATGGGTTAAGTTTGCTAAATTTTGGCTTTATAGCCTCGGGTGCAAAAAGTAGTTTTGTTTGAAAAAATGTTGTGCCAAGTGCGGCAATTATACATGCGCCGAAAAAGGGGCCTGCCACAAAAAGCAATGTTATTAGCATTTGCAAGGTAAGTTCGCTTAATTGGCCTGCTAAATGCCCTGTTTGCAAATTGCCTGCCAAATTTATGCAATAGTGAAAAAAGTTGTTAATTTGCTCTATTGCAAAGCCGCCTGTGATAAACAAAACCGCAAACCCGGCTATTAAAACGCTAACCGTAACTGCATCGTTGCTTAAAAATATATTGCCTTTTTTTCGTTCGTCACGGCGCTTTTTAGCGGTGGCGCGCTCGGTTTTTTCGCCGCTTGGCATTTGCCCACCCCCTGTTTGCTGTTAGCATATATCCCTTAAATACACCGCGAGTTTGTGCTTTGCCTCGGCTGTTGCGAAACGGTTTGTGCTTGGGTGGCAACACTCAGCTAATAAAACTAAAACCTATTATCTAATCATTAAGTGCCACCGGCTAAATTTAAAAGCGCCTGCTGTAAACTGTTTAGCATTTGCACTTCAACTTGCAAAATAAATTCTCCCATGGGAACAAAAAGTGCAAACAAAAGCAAAAGGCCTATTAAAACTTTTAAATCTATATTTATTACAAACGCATTAATTTGCGGTATAGCTTTCATTAAAATGCCCATGCCCACCAGGCCCAAAAGCTCTGCGGCTAAAATTGGCATTGCAAGTTTTACGCCAAGCACCACGCATGTGCAAAAAAGTTCAACAACATAGGGTGTTATGTTCTCGCTTATGCTTAAAGTGCCAAAATTTATTATATTGCCCGATGTTAATATTATGCGCATTAATGTGTAATGCCCGTTTTGCGCAAAAAATATAAGCACGAATAATATGTTTAAATACGACGCTGTAACGCTCATTTGTGTTTGAGTGGTAGGGTCGTACATCTGCGCCATGGTAAGGCCCATTTGCACGTCTATAACCTCGCCGCCAAACTGCACAACCATAAAAAACAATTGCATTATAAAGCCTAAAACAAAGCCTATAAAAAACTCCGGCAAAAGGGCACTTATAAGTTGCATTGTGTTCTGTGGTTCGGAAACGGGTGTTGTACTTGTGCCAAGTGTAAACACGCTAAGCACTAAAATAAGCCCCGCCTTAACTAAGTTGTTAATATTATTGCGCCCGAAAAGTGGGCTAAACAATATAAAACCCGACACTCTCGCCACTATCAATTCCAATAAAAACAGTTGCGTAAAATCCATTTAAAACAACCTTTACAATTGTGAGTATAACATGCGGGTAAAATCTAATAGGGTTTCAAGCATCCAACCGCCTGCTATAAGCAAAACCGCAACAATAACAATTAATTTTAAAATAAACGCCAAAGATTGCTCGTGAATTTGCGTAACCGCTTGGAAAATAGCAACCAAAACGCCAACTGCCATGCTTGTTAGCAAAAGCGGTGCCGCAAGCCTAAGTGCAACGCCAACGCCCTCGCGCATAATGTCTACAACTTCCATATGCGCCTCCCTCAGTTAAAGCCGGTTACAAGTTGTGAGAACAAAAGCTGCCAGCCGTCGAGAGCTATAAACAAAAGAAGTTTAAACGGCATCGAGAGCATAGCGGGCGGAAGCATTATCATGCCCATGCTCATCAAAGTTGATGCCACAATAATATCAATTAAAACAAATGGTATGTAAAGAATGAAGCCTATTTCAAACGCACGCTTAAGCTCGCTTGTCATGAACGAGGGCACAACGGTTGTTAGCGGAAGCGCAATTGCCTCTTCGTCTGTTGTGGGGATAGGTGTGCCTGAAAGCTCGCAGAACATCTCAAGGCTTCCCGGCTCTGTTTGCCTAAGCATAAATTCTTTTAAAGGAACTGCGGCAATCTCGATAAATTCTTCGTCGCTTATTTGCTCGGCTAAATATGGTTCATAAGCTGTTGTTTGCACTTCGTCTAAAACGGGCGCCATTGTGAAAAGCGTTAGGAAAAGCGCCATTCCCACAAGCACCATGTTCGGAGGGTTTTGCTGTGTTCCCAGTGCCGAGCGCAAAAACGAAAATGATATGACATACCTTGTGAAAGATGTCATCATCACAACAATTGAAGGTAAAAGAGTTATTAGTGTTGTTATTAATAAAATTTGCAACGCCTGAATATTTTCACCGTTAACATTAATTAATGCATCCACAAGTTACTCTTTGCCCCCTTTGTTTTTCATGTTGCTTAAAACTTTTCTAAGCGAGGTTTGAAAATCGCTTGGCACATCGCTTAAAAGCTCGCTGTCTTGCATTGCCCAAAGCTCTGCCTGTTCACGCTCTACTTTTTTAAGCAAATTTGTGCCGTTTTGTGAAACTGCCAAAAAGTAAATTTCATCGTCCATTTTAACAAGCATCAATTTTTGGTCTTTGCCTATTACAACTTGCTCTAAAACGCTTATGCGCCTTTTGCGCGGCGTGGTTCCAAACGAGCCCATAATAAGCCCGCTTTGCCCAAAGCGCCCCACAACATGCCTTGTGAACAAATAGGCAAGCGCCATAACCGCTATAATTATAATAATAGCGCTTAAAATGCCAAACAAATCCTCTATCATATTTTAAGGTGTGCCTAAAATAGATGTAACTGTTTTCATAAGCCTATCTTCTTTAAAAGGTTTAACAATAAAATCTTTAATGCCGGCTTGAACAGCTTCAACAACCATTGCCTCTTGCCCCATTGCAGAGCACATAACAACGTTTGCGTTCGCATCTTTACCTCTGATGAATTTAAGCGCCTCAAGGCCGTCCATATTGGGCATAGTAATATCCATCAAAACTAAATCCGGGTTAATTTCAAAGTATTTTTCGGTTGCATCTTTGCCGTCAACAGCTTCGGTAACATCTGTAAAGCCGTTTTTTGTAAGTGTGTCTTTAATAACTTTTCTCATGAAAGCTGCGTCATCTACTACTAATATTTTAGCCATAACATTTCATCCTTTTCGTTATAAATTTTTATAATATATTCTTCTGAATTATTTTAATGCTCCGTCCATCAACGGTGTTTTTAACACTTCGGTAATTCTAACGCCGAAGTTATCGTCTATAACAACAACATCGCCTTTTGCAACGCACATGCCGTTAACAAATAAATCTACCTGCTCGCCCGCAAGTTTATCCAGCACAATCAGCGAGCCTTTGGAGAATGTTAAAATGTCTTCAACTTTTCGCTGTGTGCGCCCAATTTCCACCGATACCTCTAAAGGCACGCCCATAATCAAATCTAAGTTTTGCGCTTGGCCTTCGTTTAGCTGTGTATCCGGCATCAAACTTGAAAGTTCCGGCGCTTTTGCGTTTATAAGTTTTGGGTCAACTTGCATCATCTGCGGGTAAGGCATATAGCCCGGCGGATATTGCCCTTGCATATACGGGTAGGGCATTTGTGGCATCTGCGCCATTTGCATTTGCTGCATTTGCTGCATTTGCGCCATTTGCTCTGCTGTTGGCATTTGTGGCATTTGCGGCATTTGCTCTGCCGGTGCCGGTGCCGGTGCAGGTGCAGGTGCAGGTGCGCCACCTTGCATCATGCGCTCAATTTCCTCTTGGCTAAGTTTGCCGCCCGCAGGCTCCGGTGCGCTTGGGGCAGGCGCTGCTGCTGTGCCCGATTGCGCCATCATTTTTTCTATCATATCTTGGCTTAGCGTTGCTTCTTGGGGTGCCGGTGCTTCTTGTGCGGGAGCATTAACTTTTTCCTGTGCCGCAATGCTCTCATCGCCAACGCCAAAGCCTTGCAATAGCTCTTGCGCTAAAGTTATTGGCATAATGTTGAAAAATTCGCTCTCTAATTTGCCCTCTATTGAAAGCTTAAACCTAACAACAACAATTTGCCCGTTGCTATCGCCTAAGTATTCCTTTTTAAATGCGGGTAAATCGTCGAGCATAAAAGATTTCGGCGTAGATATATTAACCGTTTTCTCTAAGAAATCTGAAAGAGCGGTGCTTGCCGCACCCATCATCTGGTTCATAACCTCACAAACGGCACTGATGCTCAAATCGTCTAAAACAAATTCTTCATCGGGAATTTCGCTTCCCATTAATATGTTAACAATAACACGCACATCGTCGCGCTTAAGCATCATAAGGTTACTGCCGTCTATGCCCTCAACATATTTAATTTCAACGCCTATTGCAGGGTCTACCTCGCCAAGTTCAAAATCCTCTACGGTTACCGTGCTTGCCACAGGCGTTGTAATATCCACCCTCTCATCGAGCATGTTTGAAACAGCTGTGGCCGACGAGCCGAGGCTTATATTCATTATTTCGCCTATGGCATCCAGTTCCATGGGGCTGAAAACATGTAGTTCCATATTGTTTTACTCGTCCCTTCTTCCATGTTTATGATAAGTATCTTTTATCTTAACCGCAATATTGTTGTTTTGTGCACCCATTTTTCCGCTAAACCACGGCTCTCCGCCAACGCAAAGGAAAATTGGTTTATCTATCGGGTGGCTTAAATCAATAACATCGCCCGGTCTAAGTGAGTTTATATCGCTTAACCTAACTTGCGTTCTTGTGAGTTCTGCCGTTATTTCAAGATCCGAAGTTTTTAAAATATCCATAATGTCATCGGAATTATCATCGCCCGTTGTGCGCCCCCATTTGTTAAGTGATGAAATTTTAGAGAAGATATTTGTTAAAAGCATTCCCGGCAAACATATATTCATGCGGCCGTTCGCATTTGGAAATTCAATATTAAGCGTTACAATAACTACGGTTTCATCTAAGCTTAGAAGTTGCACAAGCGTTGGGTTTATCTCTGTTCTCCTGTATTTGAAGTTTATGTCTATATAACTTTCCCAGCTTGTGCCTAAAACATTAATTAAATCTTGCACCAAACTCTCATATAATTGCAGTTCTAAATCTGTAAAAGTGTAAGATGTTAGATATTTCGATTCAATTTCGCCCGTGCCGCCCATAAGCCTATCCATCATGCTTAACATAAGCGGTGTTGAAAAGTGGAACAGAACATTGGCATCTTCATTTGTGCCGTCGGTGAAGGTTAAATCTGAAAGCGCAATAACTTCACCCTCTGTCAATGCGTTTGAAAATTCATAGTAGCGTTGTTCTTCAACGCCCTCTACCGCAATTTCGCACGATGTGTGCAAAAGCCCGTTTATTCTTGAATTAATTACCCTCGTGTAATTCTCGAATACACCGTTTATAATTCTAAGCCTATCTTTAGTGAATTTTCTCGGGCTGTAAAAATCGTATTTTCTGTATTTATCTGCGGTTTCGCTTTTTTCTTGCGGTGCGCTATCGCCCGATTTTGCCGCATTCAGCAAAGCGTCTATTTGGTTTTGCGATAATACTTCCGCCATAAAGCTATCCCCCCAAACAATTAAAATTTGCCGTTATTTTGGCAATGCCAAAAATTTTTGTTTTATTCTTCCCCTGCGCTCTGGGCACCCTCAGCTTGTGCGTCCTCGGTTTGCTCGCCCTCGGTGCTTTCATTTTGTGCATCTTCGGTTTGTTCGCCTGTTATTTCTTCTAAATTGCTAACCGAGCCCTCAACCATATCGTAATACTCTTGCAAAGTATCTTCAGGTGTACCCTCGGGGTTAAAGCCGCTTATAACAAGTTCCACACGGCGGTTTTGCACTCTCTCTTCTTCGTTGGCATTGCCTGTTAGAGGCCGCCACTGCCCATAGCCCACGCTTATAAGCCTTGCCGGCTCTACAATATCTTTTTCTTGCAAGTAAATTGTTATTCTTGTTGCACGGTCAGAGGCAAGGTATCTATCGGCTGTAACTTGGTTAGGTGTGTTGCTAACCGCTTGCGCTGTGTGCCCTAAAACCTCAATAACATCAATAGACGATGTAATTTGCCCTATAGACAGCGCAATTGCATCTAATACCTCTTCGCCCTCATCGCTCAAAATAGAGCTATCGGGCGCAAAAAACACTGCATCTTGGAAAGATATAAACACATAGCCGTCGCCTAAGCTAACGCTAACTTGCCTTTCAATGCCCGCCGCCTGCGTATATTCAACAATCTCTTCATAAAGCTGTTGCATATCCATTTCAATTTGCTCTTCCGAAGGCATTTCGGCGGCGCCTTGTGTAACATCGGGGTCATCAACAACTTCGCTAAACCCTTCAATAGTGGCATCCGGATTAAAAGACTCCGCAAGCGCTTGGAATTTTTCTTCGCTTACAGATGACATTGAGAACATCATAACGAAAAAGCACATTAACAGTGTAACCATGTCGGCATAGGTATCTATCCAGTTTGCGCCACCGCCGCCGGATTTCTTTTTCATTTTTTTCAATTCACAGCGCCTCCTTCCTTAAGGGTTATGTAAAATTATTTGCCTTTTTTGCCTTTGCCGCCGCCCTCGCCACCTTCGCCGCCGCCTTGTTTATCACGCAGTTTTTGGTTCATGAAAACAAGCAAGAACTCACGCAGGAATTTCGGGTTTTCACCGGCTTGAATAGCCATTATGCCCTCAACCACAATTTGTTTGCAAAGCATTTCTTCTTCATCTCTTGCGGTTAAGTTTGTTGCAATAGGTGTAAAAATAACGTGCGCCAATATAGAGCCGTACATGGTGGTTAAAAGCGCAACCGACATTGAGGGGCCTATGCTGTCCATACTGCCGCCGTCGAGGTTGGCCAGCATGTTTATAAGGCCGATAAGTGTACCTATCATACCAAAAGCCGGCGCAGAGCCCGCGGCGCTTGAATACATGGTAATGGTTCTACCATGCCGCTCAGCCGCTTGCTCTATGTCGTTTTCCAAAACACCTCTAACCCTCTCGGGGTCGTTAGCGTCTACAATAAGCATGATAGCTTGTTTGAAAAAAGGGTCTGTTTCAGCATTTGCCTTTTCTTCAAGCGCCAAAAGCCCGTTTTTGCGGGCAATTTGTGCTATGTCTATCAATTTTTCAACATAAGCGTTTGGGTCGTAGGCTTTTGCTTTTAAAAGTATGCCAAAGTGCTTTATAGATTTAACTGCAATTTTAGGATAAGCTGCAATAACCACAGCTAAAGTGCCACCTATAACTATAAGCACACTGGATAAATCGAAAAACCTTTCAAGGTTTCCAAATGCAATAGTAAAGCCTTCTGTCATATCTACCGTTATACCGAACAGTATGAATATAATGGCAATAACTACGCCGATTAAATATAGAATATTCATTATCTTTCCCCTTTGCGCCGTGCGCCGAAAAATTTATATAATTCCATTGTCAAAACAATTTTTAATCGTTTCTTCCAATTGTTATTTGCCTGTGAATATCTTGAACTTTTGCATTGTAATCGGCTATTTTTTTAACTATTTCGTCAGCTGTATCCCTAACTATATAATAACTGCGGTTCATCATTACAACTTTACACTCGGGGATAAGCTCAATACATTCTATTTGCCTATGATTCACCAAAAAAACTTCATTGTTCATTTTTCGCAACACTATCATTTTCTTCTCTCCCTAAAAAATTGTAATGCCCGCAGGCTTTTTGCAAATTAATATTGTGTGCCACACAGCCTAAGCATTCTTGCAAGCACTATTGGCCCTTTAATATATCTATACTATATATTATATAATTTTTACTTCATTTAAGCAAATTATTTTTTTATTTTTTTGCATTTTTTTATAAATTATATAATATTTTTGTTTTTGTTTTTGTTTTTGAATTGTTTTTAGGCATTTTTATGGGTTGTAGGGGAGGACTTTTACGTCCTCCCACAATAATTTTCGCAAACCCAACCATGTTTCCTTGTAGGGGAGGGCTTTTACACCCTCCCGCCAGGTTCTCGCAACATTTGCGTGCAACGCAAACATCGCACCTTAAATCAAACTATCGTTTCATGTTAATAAGTTCTTCAAGCATTGTATCTGTAACTGTAACAACCCTTGTGTTTGCTTGGTAACCGCGCTGATATGTAATCATATTGGCGAATTCCGTTGCAAGGTCTGTTCCGCTTTGCTCTAAGAAGTTGGGCATTAATGTAACTGTGGTTTGCCCTAATAAAGTATCCGGTGTTGCGCCAACGTCGTTGTTTAAATAACCGCTTAAAGCGCCACCCGGCGTTGTTATGCTAATGGGGCCTGTGCTGCCTAATGCTTGGTAGTAAGGGCCATCTGTGTGGGTTAAACCGGCAGGGTTTGGAACATTGCCAAGTGCCACTGTTCCAACAACAACAGGCTCTCCCGTTTGTTTGTTAATGCCCTTAATAACGCCGCTTTTGTCAACGCTTATGCTCTCCATTTCAATGGGGCCTAAATCTTCAACGCCTACAAGTGCGCCAAATGTGTTTTCGCCTGTCACCGGGTCGATACCCGGGTAAAGCGCGTCGCCCACTTCAAGGCCCTCAACGCCAAGCAAATCAATGCCTGCAAGGCCGGCAATGGCAGGGTCTGCCGGGTTTATAATATCGCCAACATTATAGCCTGCAAGGGCAGGGTCAATTACTGCGGGTGCAATGTTGTCATCAATGAATGCTTGCGTTACAACATCTTGTGTGCCAACATTTGCCATATTCCAGCCTGTAAAATCTGCGCTTGTCGGGTCTATAACATCACCGGCTGTTAAGCCGAGTGCCGCAAAATTGCCTTGCAACGCATTATCGGTTAAAAACTGCGCTGTAACAATTGTTTGCTCGGCTAAATTTGTGTCTATTAAACCTGCTGTGTCGTAAGGTGGCGCAGTAACGTCAATAACATCGCCCACATTAACGCCTGCAAGGGCAGGGTTTAATGCTGCCGGCACTGTGTTTGCGTCTATGAACGCCTGCGTTACCATGCTTTGTGATATTCCCGGGTTTGCATCAATAAACGCCTGTGTAACTTCAAGGGGCACCCTTATGGGAACAAGTTGTGTGCTTGTTACAAAGCCGTCGCCGCCTGCGGTTGCAGCTTTGTCGTCAACTTCGCCGTCGCCGTCTGCATCAATAGCGTTTGATGTCATAAAGCCGTAAACAATGCCGCCCGAGCCGTCTACAAAATAGCCGTTTGCATCGAAGCGGAAATTGCCAACGCGAGAGAAATCAAGTGAGGCGAGGCTGTCGGTTTCAACGCCGAGTTTATCGCCAATTAGGAAGAAGCCGTCGCCTTGAATTGCAACGTCTGTTGCAAAACCTGTGCTCTCAAGGCTTTGGGTGGCCATGTTTAAATCTACCGTGCCAATGCTAACGCCGTAACCTGTTTGCAATGGGTTTGTGCCGCCTGTAAGGTTGCCGCCATCGGAACCGGCTTGTTGTGTTGAGTAAACTGTTTCTTTAAATGTAACACGGCCTGCTTTAAAACCGTATGTGTTAACATTTGCCACATTATGGCCTGTTACATTAAGCGCGCTCATGTGCGCTTTTAGCCCGGAAATACCGGAGCTCATTGCACTTGTTAATGCCATTAGTTCTCTCCTAACTAACATTGTGCGCCGCGCAAAATTTGCCAATCGGGCAAATTTTGTGAGCCTCCTTGTGCTATTCGTAGCACTTAGCGGTCCTGCTCATTATAGAATAACTGCGCCGTCAATGTTTGTGAATATATTTTGTTTCATTTCGCTTTGCGTCATAGCAGTTATAACCCTGTTTGTTGGAACATTAATTATAAATGCACTTTGCGAGTTCATCGCAAGAATATTTGTTGCGCCTTTCTCCTCTGCTTTTACAACACTTTCGCTAAGGCTTGTTAAAAGCCCCTCGTTCACTGTAATTCCACGCTCTTGCACCCTTTGTTGCGCATGCTTTGAAAATTCAATTGTAGAGGTGTTAGCTTGGTTTAGCTTTTCGCTAAGCAAATCTTTAAAGGCGTTAGGGTTTGCATTTTCTTGCACTTTGCCGTTAATTTGCGTGCTGTGTGTGGGAGATGTGGCAGATATAGCTCTGCTCATCATTGCTTGTTTGGTAATATCAATAATAACTGCCGCCTCCTTTTTGTTATTTGATAGCCTTGTTTAAGCACACGAAAGTAAATTAAAGTAATAAGTAATAGTAAAGAGTGAATAACTAAGGTGTCGCAAAGCGACGAATTAAATTATTTTTTAAATGCATTTTAAATTGTTTAAAAGCACAATAATTTTTCACTTTTCACTGCAAAAACGTGTGCGTTAAGGCTGTGTTTGCTCGGCATTTTCAGTTCCTTCAACGCCGTCTGTGCTGTCTTCGCTTTCTGTGTCTGCATCAGGTGTTTGCGTTAAATCGGGCAAGCGGCCAACGGCT
Source organism: uncultured Bacteroides sp. (assembly GCA_964370365.1). Lineage (GTDB taxonomy): Bacteria > Bacillota > Clostridia > Oscillospirales > Ruminococcaceae > Ruthenibacterium. The sequence goes on from CAYJIT010000018.1 coordinate 19,754, forward strand.
AAAATTTCGTTAAGCGCATACATGTCCTCGCCTATGAAAAGAACTGCTGTGCCTTGATATGTGCCCGTTGCGGTTACTGTTCCAACAAGTTGGCTGTAAGCGCCGTTTGCATCAACATGGCCAACTGTAACCTCTTTGCCCACAAGTGAAGATGCGTAGGTTAAATTTGTTGCTTGCGCCATAGCCATCATGCTGTCTTGCAGCGAACCCATCATTTGCACCGATGACATTTGCACCAATTGGTTAAGCATTTCTGAAGTGTCCATAGTGCTGTCGAGTGTTTGACTTTGAAGTTGTTTTACCATCAAAAGCATAAAATCTTCAAATTCAAGGCTGGAAGTTTCGCCCGTAGAGTTAACATTAATGTTGTTTTGCGCCAAATAATCCAATACTTCAACATCTAATGCACTGCCAACTTGCTCGTAAGAATAATTCCCCGAAGCATTATAATTTGCGCCAAGCCCGTTAATTGTACTGCTCAATTGTTGCCTCCTTTACTATGCACTGCTAATTTGAATTTGCTCTATTCCAAGCCTTAGCCTCTGCATAAAATCTTGCGGGTTTTGCTCGTTTTGCCTTTGGTTTTGTTGCCTGTTTTCGTTGCCTTTGCTTTGCCTGTTAGGGTTGTCTTGCTGTTCATAGCGGCTTTGCTCGCTCTCTTGAACTTGCACAACTTCCACTTTAACTTGCTCGGCATTTGTGTTTAAAAGCATTGCGCCAAGTTTAGATGAGTGCTCGTTTATAAGCCTTGCCGCCGCATCGTTTTCAGCTATGAGAATAACGTTCAATGCGCCCTCGGGTGTGCGGCTCATCTCCACTGTTATATTGCCCAGCGATGAGGGAGAAAGCTGTAAAACAATTTTTTCTGCGCCCTGTAAATCTGCCTGGCTAATTGCCTTGTGCAAATTCACATCAAATTGCTCTGATGTTGTGTCTAAAGTTTGTGCCTCGCCAACTTTAACGGGTGTCGCTTTAACATCTTTAAACAATTGTAAATTGCCTAAATTTTCGTTTTCGCCCTCGCTTGTGCTATCCTCAGAACTTGCATTTTGCGAGCTAAGCTGAACAACATCTGTTTTAGGTGCCTGCTCATCAACTTGCGTTTGCGCCACAGCATTTTGAGTTTTTGCGTTTTCCTCAGGCATAATTTCACTTGCACCTTGCGGCAATTCGCCCTGTGGGTTTTGCGTATTAACCACTTGTATATTTGCGCCTTGCATTGCATTTAAGCTGTTAACCGTGCTTAAATCTTGCAATTGAACATTTTGCGTTTGCAAATTTTGTGTTAAAAAGCCAAAGTTTTGCAGTGAAATAACTTGTGAATTTTCGCTCATTTCGTCGTCAAATTCAGGTTTTTGTGCGCTTTCGCTTTGAGAGATATCTTGCTTTGGCTGTTTGCCATTAAGCAAATCTTCAAATTTTGTTGACGAATTATCGCTGTTTGTTTTGCTTTGCTCTTTTTGCTGTGCGCTGTTTTGTGAAATTTGCGTCATACTTTGCATTAGCATCTGTGTTGCTACCATCTTGTCACCTCCTTTCAATTGCATTCAATATGTAAGGGACGGCGTTCTTGATGTCCCGCATATTTCCCTCAATTTGCGCTCATTTTTTCAAAGCGCTTTAGCGATACAAATTCATCTATAAACAGTTCGTCTTCTTTAAGTTTTTGCTTTCTGTGCTCTTCTTCGCCTTTTTCCTTAAGTTTTTCAAGCGCCTGTGTATCTGTTTTGGCATTAAGCACTTGTACACGTTTATCCTCTGCAACTTGGCGGCTTAATTCAAGGCGTTTTTCCTGCTGTTTTATATCTAATTCCAAAACCCTAAGCCCGTTTTCAAATTGCATTGCCTGCGCAATTGTTATACCCTCTTTTTCCTTTTGCCTAAATTCTTTGTTCAACATTATATGTGAATTTATTATCTGCTCTAACTTGTTTTCGTTTCTTTTAACATCTGCCAATGTAATTGCGTATTCGCTTTGCAAATTTTCAAGAACTTGGTTTTTATAACCCAAAACCGGCTGTAATTCAAAAACAAAATCTTTCATAAACCGATACCCTTTCATAAGCCGTTAGGAATTAATTTGAACACGTTTTCCATTTAGCCAAAAGCCCCAAAATATAGGCGGTTCCTCTTGCAAGGCTAAAGCTGCTAAACGGCCAGCCCCTTCGTGCCACAATTCTCTCAAACAACTCTTTCAAGCATTTTTTGCGCTTGCTCATAAGAGAAATTCTCATTTATATCCTGCTTTAAGAAATCTTGTATACCGTTAATTTTTTTAAGCGCAACATCAAGTTTTGGGTTCGAGCCCTCTTTATATGCGCCTATTGATACCAAATCTTCGCTTTTTTCATAAGTGCTTAGGCTGTCCCTAAATTTTGCGGCAAGTGCCCTGTGCTCATCGCTTACAATTTCCACCATAAGCCTTGAAACGCTGTTGCTAACATCAATTGCCGGGAAGTGGTTGGCTGAGGCAAGTTTTCTTGAAAGCACAATGTGCCCGTCTAATATACCCCTTACCGTATCTGCTATGGGCTCGTTTGTGTCGTCGCCCTCAACAAGCACTGTGTAAACGCCTGTTATACTGCCCTTTTCAAAATTACCGCTTCGCTCTAAAAGGCGTGGAAGCTCTGCGTAAATAGAAGGTGTATAACCCCTTGCAACGGGCGGTTCGCCCACGGCAAGCCCTATTTCACGTTGCGCCATAGCAAAGCGTGTTAAACTGTCCATCATAAGTAAAACGTCCATGCCTTGGTCTTTAAAATATTCCGCTATGCCCGTTGCAACCGCCGGGCATTGCTTGCGAAGCATGGCAGGTTGGTCGGAAGTGGCAACCACAACAACACTGCGGCTCATGCCCTCTTCGCCCAAATCGCGTTCGATAAACTCTAAAACCTCACGGCCACGCTCACCCACAAGGGCTATAACATTTATATCTGCTTTAACATTTTTTGCTATCATGCCCATAAGCGTGCTTTTGCCAACGCCCGAGCCTGCAAATATGCCTATGCGCTGGCCTTTGCCTATTGTTAAAAGGCCATCTATTGCTTTAACGCCAAATTCCATGCGCTCTCTTATAGGTGGGCGAGAAAGAGGATTAATATGCTCTTTATCCTGCACGCAATAAGTTGTGCCGCCCACAAAATCGCCCTTGCCGTCAATGGGTTTTCCCAGTGCATCTATAACCCTGCCCTTTAAAAACGAACCCATTGTAAGGCTTAAACGCCTGCCTGTATTTCTAACAAAATTGCCCGCTGAAATGCCGCTCATATTGGCATAGGGCATAAGTAAAATTCTATCTTTTTTAAAGCCTACAACCTCTGCCATAACTTTTGCGCCTGTGTCGGAGCTTAAAATATTGCAGATATCGCCTGCGGCCGCCCTTGTGCCTGAAGCTTCTATAGACATGCCAACTAAATTTTCAATTTTGCCTATATAGCTTATGGTTTCGGCATTATTTATTTTTTCAACGGCATTTTTCAGCATATAAACTCCTGCGTTTAGAGATTGGGTTGTTAAAAATTAGAATTGTAGAAAGTTTCGCAAATTCCATGCCACTGGTGGGTGTGGTTTTTGCCCCTCGGTCGGGCATGGAATCCCGACCCTACATACCGGTGCGTATGGAAGCCTGCCCCTATTCTTGGATGATGTCTCTTATGGTTTTTAGCTGTGAGGAAACGCTGGCATCTATAATTTCATCGGGCATCTCAATAATGCATGTGCCCGGCTCATCGTCTTGCATGGGCACTATTTTAACATTGTCTGATAGGCCTGTAAGCGCCGCTCTAAGTTCGGGTGATGCCTGAACAAGTTCAGCCGCGTCGCTCTCTGCCACATAAATTCTAACCCATTCACGACGCTTTAATTTTTCAATTGCAACGCTTATCATTCTTGTTATAACTTCTTTACTGCTCTTAAGGCTTATTTGCATAATTTTTTCCGCAACAGCAATAGAGATATCCGTAAGCTGGCTTTTTGTGTTTTCTATAAGCTCTTCACGCACTTTTGTTTCCTTTTGCATAAATTGTTTTACCTGCGCCGAAAGCTGAGTTTGCATTTCTGTTTTAGCCTTCATTTCCCCAAGTTTAAGCCCTGCCTCATAGCCGCTTTGGTAGCCTTCTTTTTGCGCTTTTTCCATTTGCTCATCTATTTGTTTTTGCGCACTTTCAATTTTTTCATCGAAGGCTTCCTGTGCGCTTTTTTTTGCATTCGCTATAATTTCATTGGCTTGCACCGTGGCAAAATTAATTTCTGCAGCGGCACTTTTTTGCACGCCGCCGTGCGTTTGCCCACTTTTGGCAACTTGGTTCACAACGGCTTGCACTTCGCTTCTAAGGCGCGCTGCTGTAACCTCGGGTGTTTCCCTTTGCTTTTGCGCCTTGGGTGCTTGCTGTTCAATATTTAATTGCTGTTCATCTTCACTTAACGCTTTTTCCTCAGCTTTAGGGCTTTCATCTTGTTCTTCTTTTAAGCTCTCACTCAATTCCTCGCTCAGCTCGTCGTCATCTTGCAAAGGCATAAAAGGTAAATCGTCGTCTACCATTAAATCTTGCGCAACGGGAAAAACAAAAGCACTTGCCGCCTTTTTCACGTTATTTTTCCAAATATTAGGCAATTATATCGTCCTTTCCGCCTTTCATAATAACAATTTCTTGTTGTTCTTCAAGCGTGCGTATTATGCCAACAATGCGTTGTTGTGCTTCTTCAGCTTCACGCATACGAACATTTGTGGTAATTTCCAAATCGTCGCTGATGCTTTGCGCCATACGAGAGGACATGTTTGCGAAAATTTTGTTCGCCACTGTGCGGTCGGCCCCTTTGAGGGCAAGAACAAGGTCTTTTTGGTCGCAATCGCGAACAAAGCGTTGAACGCTGCGGTCGTCCATGGATACGATATCCTCGAATGTGAACATGCGTTTTCTGATTTCCTCGGCAAGCTCTGTGTCTTTTTCTGTAAGCAAATCGAAAATGTTTTTCTCGCTTGCTCTGTCGAGGTTATTCATAATATCAGCAACATAATCTATGCCGCCAACTTCGATATTGTCTGTTTGCATAATGCTTGAGAAACGTTTATCCATCTCTGCCTCTATTATTTTAACGGCTGTGGGCGATGCATTTTCCATATTGGCAATGCCCTGCACAACTTTAACTTGCATGTCTTTATCAAGTTGCTCAACAACCGCCGCCGCTTTGGAAGTATCTACATAAGATAGTATAAGCGCAATTGTTTGCGGGCGCTCGTGTTGCAATGCAGCAAAAAGGCTTTTTTCGTCGGCCTTGTTTAAAAAATCAAACTCTCGGCTAACAAGCACTTTTGTAACTTTATCCAGCAAGTTCTCGGATGCTTCTTTTCCAAAAGCATTTTCCAAAACTGCCCTCGCATATTCAAGGCCGCCCTCTGTAACGGCTTTGTTTGTAAGGCACATTTGGTAAAATTCCATCAAAACACTTTCGGTTGTGGGTGCGTCTATAAAGCCAAGTTTTGCAATTTCAACCGTCAATTTTTCAACGTCGTCACTATCCATGTGCTGGTAGAGACTTGAGGCCTTTTCCATGCCGAGCGACACAATAACTGCCGCCGCTTTTTCGTTTCTTTCTAAGTTTTGAATGGGTTCAACCGGCAAAAGCTCCTGCGGCGCTTGTTGTTCGTTTTGCGCTTCGGCCTCTTTTGCTTTGTTTTTCTTCTCTCTCGGTGGCATTATTCACCCTCCTCTCGCAACCAGTTTCTAATCATCTGAGCGGCAATTTCAGGGTTTTTCTCTGTGAATTCACGAACATTTTGCCTTAGTTCCATGCCTTTGCTCGAGCCAACTTCAAGCACATCAACCTCGCCTGCGCTCGCATGAATAATTTTAAGTGCATTTTGTTTTTCAAGCTCTTGTTGCGCTTCTTCCTCTTTTTGCTTTTTAATGCGTTTTCTGCGCCTGCTTGTTAATATAATAATTATAACTGTTAGCACAAGCAAGAACGAGGCAAGCGCTATAAGCGGAATTACAAGGTAAGACGGAATTACAATGCCACTATCTGTTTCAATAAGCTCGTCGTTTGAAACAAACGGCGCAAGCAATATATCTATTTTTTCGCTTTGAATATCACTTGCTATGCCTGCCGCTCTTGCAACAGTGCTCATTAAATCGTTCGCATTTAAATCTCCCGCGGCATTGGAATTTATAGAAATTGACACGGTTAAATCACTTATAACACCGGCAAGTTTTTCACTTTGCTGTGTTACAGTATCAACTAAATAATCCACTTCACCGTAATTTGCAACATAGTCTTCCGTGCCGTTTAATGCGGCTTCATCTTCAAGATAAGTGTTTACATCCGCATTGGGTTCAACGCCTGCAACATCGCCCTCTTCGGGTGTTGGGCGTGTGAATTCAACATCGTAAACTTGGCTGCCAATAATGCCCTCGCCGTTGGTACTGCCGTCTTGTCCCCACTCTTCAGTTGTGTATTGTGTGCTGCTTGTAACGCTGTGGTCCATATCCACAACGCTGTTAACGCTAACCCTTATGTTTTCGGTTCCGAAAAGCGGTTCAAGCACATTTATAATGTTTGCCCTTATCGTGTTGTTTATATCTCTTTCCAAATCCAATTTTGTACTGCTTAAACTGTTTTGCGAATTCTCGGCTTCATCGCCCTCATATGTGTTTCCGGCCGTATCTGTTATTGTTATATTCCCAATTTCAAGCCCTTGCACAGCAGTGCTCACAAGCTGGCGTATGGCGCTAACTTGTGTTTGTGTAAGCTGTTTGCCCGATTGCAATTCAACCAAAACCGATGCCGATGCCTTTGTTGCATTGTTTGAATCCAGCACATAAGTATTATCTTCACCCGGCACAATTTTCACTTGTGCATCTGAAACGAAATCGAACTCTTTGATAACGGCTTCCATTTCATTTTCAAGGGTAAACAGTTTCAAAACATCTCGTTCGCTTTCTGTTGTAAGCGAGCTCACATTATCGAAATAAGTTGCATGGCTAAAGCCCGAACTTGGGTAACCGGCAAGCAGTAAATCTGCTTTCAACGAAGTTACCAAATTTTCAGGCACAAGAACAGTATCCTGGCCTTCTATGCTATATTGTGTAACACCGTTTTCAGATAGATATGTAACAACATTATTCATATCTTCACTGCTTAAACCGGTGAACAAAACAGCATTGTTATTAGAAAGCGAACCAAAGAGCGCAATGCCCAAGCCCACCACTAAAGCCAAAGCCAAGGTACCAATTATAAGTTTTTTAACAAGAGGTGAAAGCGCTTTAAACCGCGCAACTAAGCCACCCCATGCTTTTTTCAAGCTTTCTTGCACTTCACACTACCCCCGACGGTTTTATTATAGGCTAATTCTCATAAGTTCACTGTAAGCATCCAGTGTTCTGTTTCTGAGCTCAACCAATAAATCCACCGAAACGGCAGCTTGAGTTTCCGCTATGGATAAAAGTGCGGGGTTATCTAATTGCCCTGTTGCAAGTTGATATTGCAAATCATTTTTTTGTGCATCTGTTTGTTTAACATTTTCAATGGCCGCATCAAAAATTTGCGCAAACATACCGCTTTCGGTTTCTCCCAAAGCACTTTGCACGTTTTGCTCGCTTTGCAAACCCTGCAACGAGCCTATGCTCCCAATAGGTGTAAAATCCATTTTATACTCCATTCCGCCATTATACAGCAAGAAAATCATCTAATTAAGGCATCTCAAAAACACCGTTTGCTAATTTACAATATTACTTGCCAATTTGCAAACCGCTTGCCGTAACTTCTTTAAGCACATTAAACGCTGTTACTGCGGCATTGTACGCTTGGCTTGCCGCCATTGCGTCTGCCGTTTCTTTAATCAAATCTACATTCGGCAATTGCACATAGCCATTTTCATCGGCATCGGGGTGCGTTGGGTCGAAACTGATTTTGAAATCGCTTTCGTCTTCAATTATTTGTGCAACCTTAACGCCGCCGTCCATTTGTTCTTCATTTTTTCTTTGGTTTGCCCTTTCCATGGCACCGCCAAAAGTGTTGTCTTGCGCTTCAAGCACAACCAATTTCCTGCGGTAGGTTCCGCCGCCGTCTTCTGTGCGAGTTGTGTTGATATTTGTCATATTTTCTGCTATAACATCAATTCTTTGCTGTTGCGCTGTAAGCCCCGAGCCCACAACGCTCATGGAATTTAAAAAAGCCATTTACATTCTCCTCCTAACCTTTTATTGCTGTTCGCAAAATAGAAAAATCGTTAGAAATTGAATCCATCAAATACTGTAGCTGTATTGCGTTCCTCGCCAGCTCTATATTTTGCTCTGTTATATTAACGCCGTTGTCGTCAAGCCTTGTTGAAACTTCGGCGGTGTGCACTTTTATTTCGGCGCTGCCAATTGCGCTTTGCGCATTGCTAACAGCCCCGTCTTCGTCTGCCCTTTGCTCTATCGCATTTTTAAGGCTTTCTTCAAATGTTACATACTGCGGCTTAAAATCCGGTGTTTCCACATTCGTTATATTATTCAAAATAACTTCTTGCTTTGTCCATAAAAAGTCAAGAGATTTTTCCATCATCTGCATAGAGTTTGTGCTTAAAATATCCATCGAAAAGCCTCCATCATATATGTTCATATATGTTCTTATTTGTATTTATTCAAATTATTTCAAACCACTCGAATTAGTCGCCACAAAAACATCGTTGCAACAGCAAACATTTACTTTTTAAATTAGAATACCATTGCATTATGCTTATATTATACTCTATTTTATATTAAATGGCTATACATTGCAAGAATTTTATCGAAAAAAGTTACATTTTAATTTCATTTTAATTTGGTTAAAACAGCAAAACCCGAGGAAAAATATGCAAAATAAGGCTATAAATAGCTAAACCGCACAAATTATGCCTGTTATAAATATTCATTTTTTTGTATTTTTTATTTGTAATGCTATTTTTTTTAAACAAATTTGCCAAAATCGTCACATTTTTAAACCCTTGTAACAAAAACCGCAAAAAACCAAGATTATATGTAACTTCTCACAACTTCGCATAAACTGCCGGCACCTTTATTTACAAGAGATACAAATTATTAACTATTTAGGCTTTAATTTGTAGTTATCTTTCACATTTTACAAATCCTCAAGTTCATAAGGCGTGGTTTGATAAACATAATAATTGAGCCAATTTGAAAAAATTAGTTGCGCATGGGCACGCCAGCAGTAGTTAACGTCATTATTTGCATCGTTATCAATAAAGTAATTTTTCGGCAAATGTATGCCTTTGTTTTTCAAAATGTCCCTTTCATACTCACTGCGCAAAGTGTATTTATCATATTCCATGTGGCCAAAAGCAAAAATTTGCCTGCCGTTTTCCGTTGAAAGCAAGTGCAAGCCCGCCTCTTCGCTCTTTGCCAAAACACGCAGTTCCTTGCAATTCAACACCGCTTGTTCATCTATAATTGTGTGGCGGCTGTGCGGCACAAAAAAATGTTCATCAAAGCCACGCACAAGTGGGTTTTTAGGGCGTGTTACCTCGTGTGCAAACACACCAAAAAGTTTTTTCTCAAGCGGTTTTTTTCCTATGTTGTAATGGTAATATAGTGCAGCTTGTGCGCCCCAACATATATGAAAAGTGCTGAATACATTACTTTTGGAAAACTCCATTATCTCGCAAAGTTCGCTCCAATAATCCACTTGTTCAAACGGCAAAAGTTCAACAGGCGCGCCTGTAATTATCATGCCGTCAAAGCGTTGTTTTTTAATTTCGGCAAATGTTTTATAAAACGCCTGTAAATGCGCACCGCTAACATTTTTGCTCTCGTGCGTGCCCATGTGAACAAGGCTTAGCTCCACTTGCAAAGGGCTGTTTGCAAGCACCCTTGCAAGTTGCGTTTCTGTTTGTATTTTTGTTGGCATCAAATTCACAAGCACTATTTTAAGCGGGCGAATATCTTGCTTTTGCGCGCGCGCACTGCGCATAACAAAAACATTTTCGCTTTCAAGCTCGCTATATGCAGGCAAGTTTTGTGCAAGTATCAATGGCATAATTTTCTCCTAAAAAAACGAGGCGCTGCAAATTAAGCAACTTACCTCACAATTTTAAACTTTGTTCTATTTAAAACATTCGGTAAGATATCTGGCCGCAAAAACCATTTCAAATTTTTACCGTGCGCCCTTGCTTGGGCTAATTTTCAACAATGTTTAAGCCATATTTCATTTTAATACGGCTTTTCGTGTGTTTTTATTTTAAGCACACTTTGTTATTCTCATCCTTTTTACGCTAATTTATAATATAATTAGTGTAAATTCATTATAACACCGTAAGAAAATACTTGCAAGAACATGTTTTGTTTTTGTGAATAAACACAAAAACAGCTTATTTGATGAATAACATACAAACAATTTCGTCAAACATTTAACAATTTTGCACTTATAATCTATAATTATTACATTCACAATTTAATTATTTATAGATTTATCAGCATTTCCCACATTTTAATAATGCCGCAAAGGTGATAATTATAGTTAACTTACACAAGCACTTTTAAAAACATTGACAGCATTTTTACAGCTAATGTATAATTGATATATAATGTATATTTATACGCTTATCTTTTTACACCGTGCACAAAACGAAGTTTTACCTAAACTATTCGCACCTTGCACAGAATGGAGATTATTATGAAAAAAACAATTGCATTGCTAATTACAACTTATTTTTTTATATTCTCTTTAACTTCTTGCGGCACAGGTGCGCAAAAATCTTTGCCATCGGCATCTTTAAGTGCGAGCGAATCTGATGTTGCCGCAACAGCACAAATTTCCGAGTTAAATGTTGCTGTTTTTTACTATAGCTTTTCCGATGTCTACCTTTCAACTGTTAGGCAAGAAATTGATTTGCAGCTTAATGAATTGGGAGTTGAGTTTAACAATTACGATGCACAAAGTAACCAGCGCACGCAAACAGAGCAAATAAATGATGCGCTTGATAACGGCGCTAATTTTCTTATTGTTAACATTGTAGACCCCTCTTCGCTAACAGACGCTCAGAATATTGTTGATATGTCTAAGCAAAGGGATATCCCCATTGTTTTTTTCAACAGGGAAATTTACCTTGAAATTGTTAACACCTATGAAAAATGCGCCTATGTAGGCACAAACACACAGGAAGCCGGAAAGCTGCAGGGCGATTTAATTGGCGATTACTTGCTTCAAAACTATGACGTGGTTGATTTAAACGGCGACGGCTTTATATCTTATGTTATGTTCAAAGGGCAAGAAGGCAATGCCGAAGCGCAATTTCGCACACAATTTGCAGTTGAAAATGCAAATGCAAAACTTGTAAGTGCACAAATGCCGGAACTTGTGTTTTTTGAAGAGGGAAATGAAAAATTATACTATGTTGACGAGGGCGGAAACTGGAGCGCACCACCTGCCCAGGAATATATGAGCACTTTTTTAGAGCAGTATTCAACCGAAAACGAAAATATGATAGAGCTTGTTATAGCAAATAACGACGAAATGGCGATTGGCGCAATAAACGCATTGAACACCATGGGCTACAACACGGGGCAAAGCAATGCAATTAACATTCCTGTTTTTGGTGTGGACGCAACAGCGCAGGCGCAGGAATTAATAGCGCAAGGCAAAATGACGGGCACAATAAAGCAAAACGCACACAGCATGGCAAGCGCAATAACCACGCTTGCTCAAAATGTTCAAACAGGGCAAAATTTTAATGCAAACACCGAAAGCCTCACAATAGATGACGCTGCATTTTTTATTCGTATACCCTACGAAGTATACACAGGCTAAAGCGTTTTATTCGCTTTTCCTGATTATAGTTTGCACATTAACTAATTTGTATTTCTCACATCGGTGCATTGCTGCAACTTTATAAAACAGACATAGCTTTGCAACTCCAGGCGCACTTGCTACAACTTAATAAAAATGGTATAATGGGCAAAATATGATGTTTTTTCGAAAGGGAAATATTTTGCTCGATATTATATTTACTTTAATAAGTTTTTTTTCACTGTGTTTAACGGCGCTGTTTATTTCATCTTATTTTAAATTGCCGTGCACGGTTTCACCTTTTGTTGCACTGTGTTTAACCGTTGTACATTTTGTTTTGTTCGGCATGTTAAATTTGGTTTTAATCGCCGGGTATATTTATTTTGCGTTTTCAGCTTTAATTTTAGCATTATTTATCATAAAAAAACTTTCACTGCCAAAGCTATCGCTTTGGTTTTATGTGTTTGTGGCGCTAAGTGTAATTATGATAATTTGTTTCGGCGTGCGCCAGCCGCTTTTGAACGAGTGGGACGAATTTAGCTATTGGGGCACAGCGGTTAAACTTATGAAAATTAACCATGAATTGCCGGTTACCGCCGAGGTTGGTTGGGCTTGGGTTGCCTCGCAAAAAGCAGGGCTTATTGTGCTTGGCTATTTTTTCGAGTTTTTCGGCAATTATGCGCAGTGGCGCATTTTTATAGGGCTTAATGTGCTTGCTTTAAGCGTGTTTAGCTTAATGTTAACACCTTTTAGGCAAAAGGGCAAAACCATAGGTTTTATTTTATTTTTAAGTTTAATTATATCGCCGTTTATTTTCACAATTAACCGCGAGCCGTTAACCCCATCAAATGTTTATATCAACGCACACTCCGACGTTCCTATGGCGTGGTTTTTTTGTGGAGTAATAGCCCTTTACTATGTGTTAAAACAGCAAAAATTATCTTTATTTCCTGTTTTAATTGCGCTTGCCGCTTTGGTTATGACGCGTGACACAGCACTTGCTTTTGCAATGATAGCTTGGGGCATAATTTCGCTTGATGTGCTATTTTTCACACAGCATAAAGCCAAGGGGAAAATTGTTTATATCGGCAGTGCACTTTTAAGCGTTTTGCTTTCTTTTTTTGCGTGGTCTTTATACATCTCTCTTGCAACGCCCGCAAACCCGTTTGGAGATATTGGCGGCGAGGCGCAAATGAGCATGACAAGCATGCTTATCAGTGGCATAACAATGCTTTTTGGTGTAAACCCCAGCGAAGTTTTTACAAATGTTATGCAAAACATGGGCACTTCGTTTTTTAACTTGCATTTTTCCATGATAGGCACAGGGTTTTTTGTTGTTCTTCTAATTATTTCCATGCTTGTTGTCAGCGCTTTGTTTGAAAAAGAAAAAGCGCATAAACAACAAATTATATGCTTTGGTGTGCTATCGCTTTTAGGTTTTGTGGCTTATCACACTTTTATAGGCTTCACTTATGCCTTTGTTTTTAAAGCGGATGTGGCAACAACATTAATAGGCTACGAGCGCTATATTTACCCTTATTATATAGCGTGGTTTTGCATTGCGGCCTTCTTTTTGGCAAAAAGCGCACTGAATGTTCAAGGCAAGCTTAGTTTTGTGCCGCAAGGCTTGCTGTTTGGCATTTTGTTTATGTTTTTGTTCAGGTTTAACCAATACATTCCAAACGGCATGACATTTTTAACATACCACGACGGCTATTTAAGCGATCGAAAGCAAGTTGTTGGCAATGCGCAACATATTGTTGAAATTTTAGGCGAAGCCGAGCGCGGAAATATTTATTTTATAAGCCAAGGGGATAACGGCTCTTTGTGGTTTCAGTATTCGGGTGATATATTGCCGCTTCAACTTGAATACAGCTTTGGCGGTGGCACAATGGTTTTGCCCGAGCACGAAAGCGGCGGCATTTACGAATACACTTTAACGCCCGAGGAATTTGAGGAATATTTAATTAATAACAACTGCGAATTTGTTTTTGTAGAGCGCATAGACGCTGATTTTGCCACCAATTACGGTTTTATGTTCGAGGACAATTTAAGCGCACTTTCAAACGGCAACAGCGCCCTATACAGTTTTGAGCAAAATGAAAACGGCTATGAACTTTTGTTTTTAAGCGAGGTGGGCGAATGAAAATAAAAATTAAAACCGCCTTTAAAAAACACACGCTTTTGCTTTTTTACATTGCGGCGCTATTAATATTTATTGCAAACGGCTTTTTTAATTTTGCGCTTGATGTAGTATCTATGCCACCTGAACAAACATTGGCTTTAAGCGATTTTACATTGAACCAGCTTGAATTAACAAGTGAAAACACGCTTGTTTCCACAGGTGATGATCCATATATGGTTTATAGTGCGCCAAATGAAAAAACACGCACAATTTACTATAGCCTAAGCGAAGACGCAAGCGGCACAATTTGCGCATATTATGCAAAGCAAGGCGAAGATTTTTCAAACCACAAAAGGCTGTTTCCCTCTTTTGGTGAATATAACGAAGCTTTCTACATTTTCCCACACAGCAATGCACACACTATACGCATAGATTTAGGCAATGCCATCGGCGCAAATTTCACATTTAATGAAATAGCTTTAAACAGGCAAATTTCGTTTTTTAGCTATTTTTCTCTTTCACAAAGGCAATTTTTAATTTTGGCTTTAGCACCGCTTTTGTTATACAGCATTTTTGTGTTTGTTAAAGAGAGTTTAAACAATTTAAAAAACCGTGACAAGGGAGTGGATGTTTAATTATAAACAACAAAATTTTTAAAAATTCGGTTTTCATCACAGCACTGTGCTCTTTTTTCATGATGCTGTTTATAAGCCTAATTTTCGAGGTGGCGCCTTTTGGCAACGGCACGTTTTTAACAGGAGATTTAAACGGCCAATATATAAATTATTTTGCACAAATACGCAATGCTTTTTTAGAGGGCAACGGCATGTTTTACAGCCTTTACAAAAGCCTTGGCGGCGGTATGCTTGGCATAATATCCTACTATGCTTCAAGCCCTTTTGTGCTTTTATATGTTTTTGTTAACCCCATTAATTACCACATTTTAACCACATTTGTTGTGTTCGCAAAAGTTATATTAATGTGCACTTCAATGGCATTTTTCCTATATAAAAAATTCCCCAACAGCGGCTGTAAAACAGTTATTCCCTCGCTGTCCTACGGGTTTTGCGCTTATGTTTTTGTTTACATGCAAAATTTTATGTGGCACGATGTTTTAATTTTATTGCCACTGCTTTTATATGGTATCGATGTTTTAATAGAGCAAAAAAAGCCGTTTTTTTATGCCATTGTGCTTTTTGTAATGGTTTTTGCTAATTTCTACATCGCTTATATGGCGTGCATTTTTGCCGTGCTCTACTTTTTTTATTCCTTGGCACTTTTGCCGGCTTTGCAAAAAAAACATGCGCTTTACCACTGCGTTCGTTTTGGCGCCGCTTCGCTTTTGGGGGGGCTTTTAAGTGCGCTTTTATTTGTTCCGGCACTTGCGGATATCACCGCTAACAAGGGCGTTGCGCAAGGTTTTGCCATAGGCTTTGGCACGCAGTTCTCTTTTAGCGAGTTTGCATCAAGGCTTTTCCCTTTCACATTCGATTGGAATAGCTTGTTTTACGATTTGCCAAATGTAGCATCAAGCATTACAGTATTAATTTTTGCGCTTGCGTTTTTCGTTGCAAAAGGCATTGGCAAAAAACAAAAAATACTCTCGTTTGCCATGCTTTGCTTTTTATATTTAAGCCTTTACAGCACAGATTTAATGCTTATTTTCCACGGGCTAACAGCGCCTGTTTGGTTTTCGCACCGCCATGCGTTTTTGTTTGTTTTTTGGCTGTGCTTTTTAGCGGCAAACGCTTTAACAAAAGGCGAATTTGACAAAAAGCGCATTTTGGCGGTTTTAGCTTGCGTGGCACTGCTTTTAGTCAACCGCTATTTAACACCGCAAACAATTTTTGTTCCCACAAGGTTTTTAATTTGTGCTTTTATATGCGCTTTTGCGCTTGTTGTTTTTGCTTTGCACAAAAAATTTAAACGCATTTGGGTTTTAGGCCTAACTGTTCTTGTTATAGGCGAATTACTGCTAAACACATATTTTACAAATCATCAATTTGAAAAGTACCCCGCAGATGTATACACTGATTTTGTGAGCGACGGCACCTATTTGGTAGAGCAAGCCCGACAGCGTGAGGCGAGCGACGATTTCAGAATTGAAAAAAATTATTTCAGAAGCCTTAACGACAGCTTTTTGCTTAATTATTACGGTGTTATACATTTTGGCTCTACACAAGATGGCAATGCCACCCACTATATCAGCCATTTAAATGTGTATGAAACTTTTACAGCACAAGCCCAAACAGACGGCGCAAATATATTTGCCTGTAGCCTTTTGGGCATAAAATATATGCTTATTAACGAAGATAATTATATGCCAAAGGGCCTTGAAGAAACCGATATTGAAAAAGGCGGCATAAGCGTTTGGGAAAACCCCTATGCATTTGAACTTGCCTTTATGTTGCCGCAAAGTGATAGCGGTTATACTGTGCCATATGAAAACGACGAGCAATATTTAAACGATATTTTCACCATGCTTAAAGACGATGCTTTCGAGGGCGAGCTATACGAGAAAAACGGCGATATTAACTTGCAAAGCCTTAAGCAATTGAGCGAGCTTTTAAACGGGCAAAGCGCACAGGTTAACTTTGAAAGAGGCGAAGTTTATGCGCAAATAAACGCCGAGGATAGCGGTGTGCTTTTTGTTAGTATACCTTATAGCGAGCATTTAAATATAACGGTGAACGGTGAAAAAGTTGAGGGCGAAGAAGTTTTCACCACGCAACTTGGCGTGCCTGTTTTGAAAGGCGAAAACGAAATTGTTATAAGCTATGAGCCACCGCTTTTATATGAGGGCTTAATTATAAGTATAATTAGCGCAGTGCTTTTGGCACTGTGGTGGCTTTTTGAAAAAAGGCAAAAGCAAGCCTAAATATTATAAGCAAAGTTTAAACGAATTTCTACAATTTAATCGAAACGGTAAGCGTTAAAGCGAAGCCGTGCCATCAAATAATAAAACACTTTAAGGTGAACAAATGAACACAATGCAAAATAAACCGCTAAATAAAAACAATGTATTTCACCGTTTTGCAAACTTTCAAATAAACGGCAAAGTTTTCTGCGCCTTAATTGCTTTTATAATTGCCTTGAAGCTGTTTTTAACCTCACAGCAAATGATATTCATTTACCCCGATGCCGCACCCATAGACGATGAGCTTTTCTTCGGCATGGCGCAAAGCATAACGCAAGGCAACTGGCTTGGCGAATACAACTGGCTAACTTTAAGCAAATACCCGCTTTTTTCAGTGTGGCTTGCCTTTTTGCACGCACTAAATATTCCCTATTTGCTCGGTGGGCAAATTTTATACACGCTCTCGTGCCTTTGTGCCCTTTTTGCCGTTATGCCTGTTATAAACGGCAACAAAATGCGCCTTTTGCTGTTTTTTGTTTTGATGTTCAACCCTGTGCAAACAGCGGCAGTTGTTCAACTTAGGGTTTACAGGGAAAATATTTCAAGTGCACTTGCGCTTTTGCTTTTTGCCGGTTTTATTGGTGCGGCACTGCGAATAAAAGCAAAGCCTTTGTGCACTTTGCCATTTGTTTTAATGGGCGGCATAGGGCTCTCCGGCTCTTACCTAAACCGAGAAGATGGCATTTGGTTTTTAATTTTTTGCATACCGGCAAGTGTATTCACCGTTTATTTTGCGCTGAAAAATAAAGAAAAAATGGCAAAAAAAGCCATTAAGTGCGCTTTGCAGGCATTGCCTTATGCCGTGCTTACTTTGGGAATATGCGCAATAAGTTTTATGAATTTGCAATATTACGGGCGCTTTACCGTTAGCGATTACACAAGCACAGAGTTCACCGGCGCATGCGGTGCGCTTATGCGTGTTAGCCTTGCGGATGAATTTGAACAGCTAAGCAAAATACCCGTGAGCGTTGCGGCGCTTGATGCCGTGGCAGAGCACGTTGAAATTTTCGCACCTGTTAACGAACAGCTTAAACAGCCCGATATGATAAACGGCCTTGGCGATGTTAGCACGGGCGAGTATAGCGCAGGCGGTTTTTTCTGGGCACTGAGAAGCAGTGTTTATGCCGCCGGCCTTGCAAACAACGCAAGCGGGGCACAGCAATTTTACGCACAGCTAACAAGTGAAATTAACGCCCTTTGTGCAAATGGCACGCTGCCCTATTCCGGCGGCGAGCTATCCTCCACATTAATGCCGTTCAAAGCGCAATATATTTTACCTGTTTTGGGCGAGGGCTTTTTGAATTTTACAAGGATGCTGCTTTTTTCTTCAACGCATCCCATGTTCAGCAACATTTCAATTTCGCCGCCTGAAGATACGCAAGTTTACGAAACTTATTTGCTGGAAAGCGTAAATATAGCCGCACAGCCAAATACCTCTTTGGCATATTATTCGCCCTTGCAAAATTTAAGTTTTTTGGCGCTTAGCATAATACGCTATGGCATAAGTGCTTTTATGGTTTTTGCTTTTATTGCCGCTTTGCTTTTCCAAATTAAGCATGGTAAAATTGCAATGCTCAGCACTTTTAAAGGTGAAAAATGGGAGCACAATGTTTTGTGGTGGGTGCAATTAGGTTTAATTTTAAGCGTTGTTTTGCGCTGTTTAATAATTGCATATATGTTTGTAACGGCGTTTAACCCGTGGGTGGGGCGTGTGCCTTATTTATGCTGTGCACAGCCTGCGCTTTTGCTGTTTTGCATTATAGGCCTATTTTTGGCGGCACAAAACAGCAAGTTTTTTAATAAAGTTTAGGTTTTGTAGCTGTTCAAACTTAAGTACTACACATCTGCTCTGGGCTATTTTGTGTTGTTTTTCAAGTTAATCAACTATTCTAATTTTTATAATAGCCATCAAAAATTAACCGTTAGGAATAATGCTAACTCAGGTTTATGCCGTCAAAACCAATTGTAATTAATTTACAGCACAAAAAAAGCTATCGAATTCGATAGCTTTTTTGTTTGTTGAATTAATTTATAAGTTTAGTGCATTTATATTTGTCATTCCGAGCGAAGAGAGGAATCCGTAACTTTCTGCGCTATTAAAGCACAAAGAACGGATTTCTACAGTTCGCCAAGTGCCGCCGCTATGCGTCGGTTGCTCACTTGCATTGCACTGCGGTGCTTATCCACTTCGGTCGAAATGACAAGTGGTTAAGGTTGCTATATTACAATTAACCCTATAAATTTAGTTCATTATTGCAAGCTCTGTTTCAGGGTCGAACAAGTGCAATTTTTTGGTGTTGATTGCAACTTTAACATCGTTGCCGTTTTTAGCTGTGCTTGTGGGCAATACACGAGCTGTTAATTTGTATTCTTTGTATGTTAAATACAAATAAATTTCGCTACCCATAAGCTCGCTAACTTCAACATTAGCTGTGATGATAGAATTTGGGTTCTTTGAAATGAACTCATCATCATCTTTAATATCTTCGGGGCGTATGCCTGCTTTAACTTTTTTGCCAATGTATTTTTCCATCTCAGCATTAACTTTGCTATCGTCGATAAGAAGTTTGTCACCCTCTAAGTCTACAAAATATTTGCCGTCTTCTTTTAACAATGTAGCGTCAAGCAAATTCATTTGTGGGCTGCCTATAAAGCCTGCAACGAACATATTGCAAGGGTTATCGTATAGGTTTTGAGGTGTGTCTACTTGTTGAATTAAGCCGTCTTTCATAACAACAATGCGGTCGCCCATTGTCATAGCTTCTGTTTGGTCGTGTGTAACATAAATAAATGTTGTGCCAAGTTTTTGGTGAAGCTTGATAATCTCTGTGCGCATCGCTGTGCGAAGTTTAGCATCAAGGTTAGATAGTGGCTCGTCTAATAGGAAAACAGCCGGGTTGCGAACCATAGCACGCCCTAAAGCAACACGTTGGCGTTGGCCGCCTGAAAGCGCTTTTGGTTTGCGGTCGAGCAAATGCTCTATATCAAGAATTTTAGCTGCTTCACGCACGCGTTTTTCAATTTCATCTTTCGGTGTTTTGCGAAGCTCTAAGCCGAAAGCCATGTTTTTGTAAACTGTCATGTGTGGGTAAAGCGCATAGTTTTGGAAAACCATCGCAATGTCCCTATCTTTTGGGGGAACATCGTTAACAAGGCGGTCGCCTATGTAAAGCTCACCTTTTGATATCTCCTCAAGGCCTGCTATCATGCGCAATGTTGTGGATTTACCACAGCCCGAAGGCCCAACCAAAATTATAAACTCTTTGTCCTCAATTTCAAGGTTGAAATCGCTAACAGCTGTAACATCACCCGGGTAAATTTTGTAAATTTCTTTCAAACTAATACTTGCCATTTTTATGCCTCCTGTGTATTTTATTGATACTCTTGACGAGTGCTTTAACTAATAATATAATAATAACAGGTATATTAAGCGAAATAAATAGCAAAATATTGATGTGAGGTGTTTGTTTTTGATATTTGAATGCAATAAGATATGTGAGCTTATATTTTGCAAAATAACAAATAGCGAAAGCGATATTGTTTCGGTGAGTGGTGCACACATTGTTATTGTGCTTTTGCAAGAGGGCGGTGCGCTTGCAAGCGCAAACGGGCAAGAGCATCCGCTTGCACCGCAAAGCATTTTCATGGCAAGCGGCGATGTTGTAATTACACCTGCACAAGCGTGCACCATGCAATGTGTGGGCATTAGCGGCATTGCGCCACAAATGGCAAGAAGCGGTTTAACTGCGCCTATTAACACAAGCCAAAGCAATGCGCTAAGCGCAAATATTGCGATGCAAGGCTTGTTAAAAGCGCATAAAGAAGGCGAAAATAAAGCGCAAAGTATAAAAGCATACGAGCTTCTTTGTGCCTTAGCGGCATTTGATGAAAGCAGCGCCAAGGCACGCTTGCCTGTTTTGGTGAGTGAAGCGGCACTTTTTATGCAAAAAAAATACGCCGAACTTTACGGCGTTGAAGAGCTGAGCGAGCATTTAGGCATAACAAAAAACCACTTGGTGCGAGAGTTTTCAAAAAGCATGGGTGTAACTCCGGGCGCATATTTAACAAATATAAAAATTGAAAACGCAAAGCAAATTTTATTGCAAAGCGATTATAACCTTGAAATTACAGCGTCGCTGTGCGGCTTTTCGAACGCAAATTATTTTTGCAAGGTGTTTAAAAAGCAAACAGGTGTTTCACCCGGGCAATTCCGCTTAAAGTTAAAACAGGAAAATTTAGCACAAAGCGAGCGCACTTTTGAATTAGAGCAAAATATATTTGTATAAAAAACAGGCAAATGGCAACACTTAGGTAAAGTGAAATTGTTGCATTTGCCTGTTTTTTTGCATTTGAGGCAACGGTAAAGCAAAGTTCATCTTAGCGCAAGTGCATTAGCTATTGGGTATAATCAATAAAGGCACAGTGCGCATTAATGCAAATGCATATAAACGAACGGAGAAATAAATGGGCAAAGTTAAAGTGTTTTTTTTAAGCTTTATAATAACCTTAGCGGTGCTTTCGCCAATTTACGGCGGCGCTTATTATTTCAGCGTTGTTAGGGATAACACAGTTTTTGCAAACGAAGTGCAACCCGATGTTTATGTGGCGCAGCCTGTTTTAAGCGACAATATAAATGTGCTTGTTTTAGTGGGCGAGGGTGATGTTCAAAGCGCAAGCAGCTATATGCTTATAAGTTTTAACGCCTATGCAAACTCTATTTCTATTTTGTGTATGCCGCCTGAAACTGTTATGGTGCTAAATAAACAGCCCTTAACGCTTAAAGAGGCAACACGCCTTGCGGGGCCATCACATGCGGCAAATGCAATAAGCGAAACGCTTATGATAGAAGTGGAAAAATATGTTTTCGCATCGCCGCAAAATTTGTGGCAAACCGCCGAAGCCTTTGGGAATATCACAATGCGTGTTAGCCAGTATGTAAACGAAGACAGCTTAAGTGAGCTTGGAATATTGCAAAGCAATGCCCAGGCGCAAGTGCTTTCACCCCGTTTTTTTGCGCAAGTATTAAGCGAGGGCAAATTCCCACAAGCGAACGAATATGAAATGCGCGCGCTTGGCTATTCGCTGTTTTTATCTGCCGGGCACGGCAAACTAAGCACAACTTTAAGCGATTTTATAACAAAAAACAGCACAGAAATTGCCACCAATATCTCAGCGGATGAGCTAACGCAGTTAAGGCGCGTTTGGCAGTTTTTAGATAGGCAACAGCCAACATATAACGCCGGCGCACTGCCGGGCGATTACTCCAATTACAGCGAAGAAGTTTACGAGCTAAACGAAGAGAGCCTTTTAATTGTGCAAGAATTTGGGTTTAAGGTAGGCGGGTAAAAGTGCAAATTTCTGTGCTGCACTTGAAATGGCGGATGTTTAGGTTTTCTTAAATTCTATCGGGAGGAGCAGAGCCCCTCCCCTACAACGGCAGGAAGCCTCACCCCAAAAATTTTAAAACGCACAGCACTGTTAAATGCGCCGGGTAATAAGCATAGTAAAAATATTTTTTCAGCTTTTTCAGCTTTTCTGCTGTGTGTTCATTTTCAGCACTTTGCATTTTTTCATCGTGCCCCTCGTTGTAGAAAAGCACAATAACAACGCCTGCGCTTATAATGCCAAGCATAGAATAAAGTGCACTTTGAAGTGGCAAAACAGGCGTAAGCGCATTTTCTTCAAGAAAAGAAAGTGCTATTTCATTGTTATACGTAAACGCAAAAAATCCAACAGTGGCAATGGCAAATGCCATAGCTCTTTTTATTGTGCTTTTTTGCGCCCAAACAAACAGCAATGTAAAAACAGGTGCCATGAGCGGCCAATCGCAAAAAAGCGAAAGGAACACCAATGCACCTATTATTATAACCTTATTAATCGCACTGCTTTTGCCGCTGTAAACGTCAACAATACAAAGGCAAATTGCAAGCGCAAAAAACATGTTTAACGGCACTATGCTAACAAAGCCCAATAACGCAAAACTAAAAGGCACTTGCGATATAACGCCAAACACCAAAAGCCGCTTTGCATAATTGCACTTCGATTTTGTGTAACTATAGCCCTGCACCAAAAAGAAAACCATAACTATTGCGGTGAAATAGCCTATATACTTAAAAACCAATGCAATCACACCGCTTTGCTGCATAAGCGAAAGTGAAATATGGTTTAGCGTCATTGTAAACAGCGCTATTAGTTTAATTGTATCTCTGCTTAAACACTTCATTTTTAAAAGCATATTTTTTTATTGTAAAACTCGCTTGAGGTTTTAATTTTTTGCATAAGTTCATCAAACGCTTTCGGTGTTAGGCTTTGTGCGCCATCGCTCAAAGCCTTTGAGGGGTTATTGTGCACTTCTATCATAAGGCCGTCGGCGCCCACGGCAACTGCGGCGAGGCTAAGCGGCTCTACCATCCACGCTATGCCTGCGGCGTGGCTTGGGTCTACCACCACGGGCAAATGCGTTTTATGCTTAAGCATGGGCACAGCAGATAAATCTAAAGTGTTGCGCATACTCGTTTCAAATGTGCGAATTCCTCTCTCGCACAAAATCACATTCTCGTTGCCGCCCGCCATTATATATTCTGCGCTCATAAGCCACTCGTCTATAGTGCTCGAAAGCCCTCTTTTAAGCAAAATGGGCTTATTCAGCTTTCCCAGCTCCTTTAAAAGTTCGAAATTTTGCATATTCCTTGCGCCAACTTGAATTATATCTACACCATCAAAAAGGTGTAGGTGCTGTGCGTCCATAATCTCGGTTACAATGGGAAGGCCCGATGCTTTTTTTGCGCTTAAAAGCAAGTTTAATCCCTCATCTCTCATGCCTTGAAACGCATAAGGGCTTGTTCGTGGCTTAAATGCGCCGCCACGCAAAAATGCACTGCCGCTGTTTTTCACGCACTGTGCAACTTCTTGCATTTGCGCATCACTCTCCACGCTGCAAGGGCCTGCTATAACAACAAAACTGCCGCCGCCAATTTGTTTATCGCCCACTTTTACAATGCTGTCTTCCGGGTGAAATTTGCGGTTTGCTTTTTTATAAGGTTCGCTAACACGCTTAACGTCCTCTACTGCGTCGTGCGCACGAAGTAAATCTATATCAACACTGCTTGTATCGCCTATAAGCCCTACTAAATGTGTGTGTTCGCCTTTCGAATTATGGATGCTAAGCCCTCTTGCCTCAAATTCGTTGCATAAAGCCTTAATTTGTTCGCCATTGGCATTTTGTTTGAAAATTACAATCATTTTATTTACCGCTTTCCGTTTTATTTTTCCACTCTTTTGCTTTTCCGCTCTTTTACTTTTCCTCTTTTTTTGCTTTTCCACTCTTTAATTTTTTTGCTCTTTTTTCGCTATGCGCCTGTTTTTTATTCTTTTTATACTTTCGCATGTCTGTGTTTGGTATTTTGCTGTCTTTGCGCTTTTGCGCTCACTTCGCTTTTACCATAAACTTTGCCGTGCGCTGTTTCATTTTTATTAAAGCCTGTTTTTTATTATATACCATTACAGTGCATTTAACAAGTTTTATTGCTAACATTTTCACTGCTTTGTACCAAAACAATGTCCACAAAAACATCGTGGCTTTCCATTGGTATAACGCCTGCATTTTGCAAAAATTGCCTGCGGCACAGCGCCGCTTTAAGCGCATTTTGCCTCATGAGCGGCAAAAACTTATCGTAATAGCCGCCGCCATAGCCAAGGCGCGCACCGTTTAAATCTGCCGCTATGCACGGAACTGCGGCAATGTCTATCTCGTGCGGCTCAATTATTTTTGCGCACTCGCTTGGCTGTTTAATATTATAAAACGTTTGCGTTAATTGCTTTGTGCTTGTTATTTGCCTTGCCTGCATTATGTTTTCGCCGTTTTGCAGTTTTGCACAATATGGTACGCAGAGTATTTTTTCGCTTAATAGTACATTTTGTATAATTTCATCGGTTTGTATTTCGCTTTTTGTGCCCACGAAGCAAAAAACCGTTTTTGCTTTTTTATATTCCGGCAAGTTCAAAAAAGCCCTGCAAATTTCCTGCGAGGCTTCTTTATTGCTTTGCCCATCAATTTTCATGCCCAAAAGCTGTTTTCGCAGTTCATTTTTGTTCATTGGATTTTCACCTTTTCACAAATTATTCATGTCGCTCTAAGTTTTTAGCATCATTAAAAAGCATGTTTTCCGTTATAACTTCACCTTTATAGGGGTAGTTTTTCAGCGCCTTATAAAACATTTTTTCGCGCTTTGCCTCTTGTTTTTCATCTTTATTAATATGTTTTGCAAGCGCATAGGCAGTGCGCAAAAACTCCGGCATATTCCCCATTGCCTTTGCCGTTTTTTTGTATTGGCTATTCATAAGCTTTTTTATGCTTTCCTCGCCCTGAGAAAGCATAATGGCACAAAATATTTTGCTGTTTAGAAGTTGCATTTTATGTATATCCAATATTGCGTTGTTGTTTTGTATAAGCTCATCTGTTTCGCTGATAAAAGCGCTGTAATTTTGCTCGTCTAACAGTTTTAAGCAGTAGTTAACCCTGCATGCGGCGCTTAAAGCGTCTTGTTTTTCACTGGCAGGCGCCACCTCAAAAAGCTCTTTGGGAAAATCTTTAACTCTAAGCCCTTTGGCAAGGCAAGCCGCTGTTTGCATCTGCTTAAAAAAAGCTTCTTTTGCGCTTTCGCTTTTTCTAATTTGCAATATATTCATGCCATCGTTATTCATGCCGATGTTTAAGGGAATTAGATTTGTACCCGCTAAAAAAAGCCCCAAAACACCTGTTAAAAAAAGAAAATTTGTTAAATAAACATTACCGGCAAGCGGCAATAACAAAAGGCAAAGCGCACCAGCAATTATATTTGCGCCACCACCCATAAAATTGTATAAAAAATATGGTATTTCATTATAATTTTTGTTTGGCGGCGCCATAAGGCATTGCCCGCCCGTGCCTGCAAGTTTTAGCTTTTTAAATGCAAATTTTCCGTTTTCTTTAACAAGCATTATATTAAAAATGCGGTAAGACAAAAACTGATAGCCCGATAAAATCCCACCTACCATATGCCCAAGTTCGTGCACTGCAATTTGAAGCACTAAAGCAAAAACAATGCATAAAATTCCTGTGAAATAAACTGCGGTAACGTTGCTTATTCCGGATTTTTCTATAAAATCAAGTGTCATATAGCCTAAGGCACCGCCCAAGATTAAACTTAGCGCAAACGCTAAAATTTTAATTGCCGCTTTTTTTATTTTTGTCATTTTTTCCTCGTTTTCTGTTTTTTTATTTTTCTTGTGTGTTTTTTGCTTTTTAGTACATTGAAGTTAGTGTGATGTGCGTTATATAAATAATATGTACTAATACCTTAATTCACAAACTTATAAATTAAACAAACATTGAAATGCAATTTATGGGGATAAACAAGCTTTAAAACTACCACTATTTAGCAACATTAGAACAATGTAATCGTGAGCGTATGTCATTCTTATTGTTAGCGAGCGATTGTGATTGTTCTTTGTTGCGGATATTAGGGCACAGCGTTAGGGGTCCGGGGGTATCGGCCGCTCGCCAAGTGCCGCCGC
>CAYJIT010000019.1:0-4058 GCA_964370365.1 uncultured Bacteroides sp.
TTGGTGACCCGACGGGGAATCGAACCCCGGTTACCGCCGTGAAAGGGCGATGTCTTGACCGCTTGACCACCGGGCCATTTATAAAGCTTTATGAAAACCTGTAAGCGCCTCACATCTGCCACTATTGCAACAAATACGTTTGCAGCTTTGCATAAAGCTTGGTAGCGGTAAGTGGATTCGAACCGCTGACACTCCGGGTATGAACCGAATGCTCTAGCCAACTGAGCTATACCGCCATAAAACCTTCTTTTTAAGGTGCTTAATTATTATATTACTATTTATTTCGTTTGTCAACATTTTTTTGCTTTTTATTTGTGTTTTTCTTCTTTTTTTCTAATTTTTCACGGTTTAGCTTGTGTATTGTTTCACATCTGTTTTTTAAAACTATATGAAACAATTTTAAAAAACTATTGACACGCTTTAAAACATGATGTATAATCATTTTATAAATTATCGTGTTCAACATGCATATTTTATCATCTATTCTTAATAATATAGGCAAACA
The DNA here is from genome assembly GCA_964370365.1 of uncultured Bacteroides sp. Taxonomy (GTDB): domain Bacteria; phylum Bacillota; class Clostridia; order Oscillospirales; family Ruminococcaceae; genus Ruthenibacterium. The sequence continues at coordinate 506 of CAYJIT010000019.1, forward strand.
CAAAACCCATTATTCACATTTCGCTAAACATTTTTAACAGGAGAAAATTACTATGCAAAAAGCAATAAATTTAAGCAAAGCGCAGCAAATGAACGCAAGATTAATGGCGCACAAAGGCAATAACCCCACCCTTTTTTACACAAAGGGCGAGGAAATTTTGAACGGTTTAACGCATGGGCTTGGCAGCCTTGCATGTGTTTTAGGCACAATTTATTTAGCTTTGCAATGCATTTGGCACAGCAATTTAGCAGCGCTTATAATTTGCCTTATATATGGGTTTTCGCTAATTTTGCTATATACAATGAGCACACTTTACCACAGCATAACAAACGAGCGCGCAAAAAAAGTTTTACGTGTGTTCGACCATTCCTCTATTTTTCTTCTAATAGCCGGCTCTTACACACCGTTCACTTTAATACCGCTTGGGCACACATTTAGCGGCAGGGCGGTTTGCGCGGTTGTTTGGGCGCTTGCTGTGTTCGGCGTTATTTTAAATGCAGTTAACATGCATAAATTTAAAAAATTATCTATGTTTTTATATGTGGGCATGGGCTGGGCGGCAATTTTTGTTTACAGCGATATTGTAGCCGCTTTAAGTTCAAATGCGCTGGTGCTTTTGGTTTTAGGCGGCATTTGCTACACAGGTGGCCTTGTTTTCTACGCAATGAAAAAAGTGCGCTATATGCATGCAGTTTGGCATTTGTTTGTTATTGCAGGCAGTGTTTTGCACTATGTTTGCATTGCTCTTTATGTGCTTCCCATGATGTTTAACTAAAACCGCAGGTGCTTTTGCGGCAAACCTTGCTTTGCCGCAGTTGCTGGGCTTTTGGCTAAGTAAAATGTTTTCGGATTAACATGTTCGGCTTAGGCCCTAACAGCTAACCTTTTATATTAACATATCAACATTGTTTGTTCTGTCCAGTGGGGTAGACAGCACTATCTGAGTGCTTGTTTGCCCCACTTTTTGAAATTCTGTTATAATTTGTTCAAGCTCTTGCATATTTGCGCAATCCACACGCATTAAATAGCTGTAGCTTCCCGTTACATGGTGGCAGCGGCGCACATTTTCAAATTTAGCTAATGCCTCAAAAAACCGCTCTCTGTCTTGCTCTTTAAGTGAGATGCTCACAAGGGCGTTTATATGCGCTTTTTTCATCTCGTCGCCCAAAACAATGGTGTATTTTGCAATAGCCCCGTTTTTTTCCATGCGCTTAATGCGCTCGCTAACAGCAGGGCTTGTTAGGCAAACCACCTTTGCTATATTTTTAACACTCATCCTTGCGTCCTCTGTTAGCAATTCAAGGATTTTTTTGTCTATATCATCCATAAATTACCCTCCTTTGTGATTTATTTTGATAGTATGCACAAACAATTACCAAATTAATGCAAAAAAAACGTATATTATAAAGTTTTGCCGCAAAAAAAAATCAAAAACTTAATAATATTAAGGTTAAATAGCCGTTTAGCTTATTATATAACAGATTGTCCGCTTTGTAAATATATTTTATTAAGCCAAGTTTTATTTTTTTATTTGACAAATAAATTATATACGCTATAATTAAAACATAATCAAATTACATACAAGTTTTGTTTTATACTTTCCACCCCTCTGTAAAAGGCTCCCAATTTTTGGGAGCCTTTTACTATGCAAAAATTTGCGTGTATGTGTTATTTTTGGGTGGTTGTGATGCTTTTTTGCGCATTTGCGCTGTTTAAAAACGGCTCTATAATGCCAAATTCGGGCGTGTTTACAATTAGGTTTGCCATTGCGGCTTTGTTCACGGGTATGTTCAGCAAATTTTCAACGTGCATAATATTTTGCCCGTCCTCGCTCAGCATGAAGTGAATAAACTGCATTGCCACATATTGCTTGTTTTGCTCGCTGTTCTCGTTCACCATGGCAAAAATATCGCCCTGCTTATCAAGCAAAAGCTCTTCGCCTTGCTCTAATTTTTCCATGCAACCCATGCAGATATTCATATTACTCTCCTTTATGTGCTTACCTTTTAAATTGATGTTTTTAAATTACTAAACAAATTGCTTTTTCAACACTTCAACTTTTCATTTTTAACGGCAAAAGCAAAGCCCTTGCCTTACAGTGCGTTTTGCACATTTTTATCCTGCCGTGAATAGTTATTGTTTTTTAAGCGCAAAACAAAATCCATTCACATATAATTATCACATTATACTGAACTAAGTATAATGTAAATTGTATTACATGAAAATGGATTAAATTAAGATTGTGTTGTAATATATTCAGTTTTTATTAAAATGCGGTAAACTTATTTTAAACCGGCACAAAAAGCATTAAAACAGCTGTTGCAATGCCTGTTATTGAAAGGGCTATGCCGCTCATAGAGCCTTGAATATCGCCCATTTGCACAGCTTTTGCCGTGCCGAAAGCATGGCTGCTTGCGCCAATAGCAATGCCTTGTGCAACAGGGTTTCTTATTTTAAATGTTTTAAATATAAAAGGTGCAATTATAGCGCCGAAAACGCCTGTTAACAAAACCGTGAGCGCTGTAATTGCCGCAATGCCGCCTTTGCCTTGCGCCAGTGCCACTGCAATTGCGGTTGTTGTGCTTTTTGGCAAAAGCGACGCCATAACTTCGCTGTTCAGCAAAAAAATGCGGCATATAGCGTAAACGCTAACAATGCTTGTTATTGCGCCAACGGTGCACCCAATTATAACAGGCCAAAAATATTGCTTTAACACCATGCGCTGTTCAAATATATTAACTGCTAAAACTGCCGTTGTTGGAATTATCATCATGTTTACAAATTGCGCACCGTTGTTAAAATTATCGTAGGGGATATTAAAAACAAACAAAACCGCTATGCACATTGCACAGCTTAGAACAAGAGAATTTAAAAGCTGAATTTTAAGCTTTTTATTAATAAAATCGCCCAAATAAAAAGTTATAAGGCAAAGGCTAATGCCAAACAAAGGGTTTGCTGTTACTGTGTTAATCATGTTCGCTCTCCCCTTTTTGCTTTATTAACTTGTTTGCACAAAATTGCACCGTTAAGCCCGTTACAACAAAAACAAGTGGCGTTGTTAGCACCACCACAAATAAAAGCGCAAGCCAAATTTCTTTTAGAATATCTGTGTAAAGCATAACAGAAACACCTGCCGGCACAAAGAACAGTGTCATATTTCTAAGCAAGATATTTTTTAGTTGCGCAAGTTTTTCGGGCTTTATTATTTTGAGAAACAGCAGTATCAGCAAAACAAACATTGCAAGAATACTTCCCGGCATGGCAAAAGGCAAAACACCGCTTACGGCATCACAAAAAAAACAAAGTGTCATAATAAATGCCACTTGGAACATTAAGCTGTTATTTTCTTTTTCCTTTTTCAATATTCGCTCCTTTGTTGTGGGTTAAATAAACAAGCAAACTTTATAATATGATAATGTGTCATTTCGAGTGGAGTGGAGAAATCTGCTTTTTGTGCTTTGATAACGCAGAGAGTTACGGATTCCTCGACTGCGCTCGGAATGACAAAAGGTGAACGACTGCGCTCGGAATGACAAAAGGTGAACGACTGCGC
>CAYJIT010000019.1:4158-32782 GCA_964370365.1 uncultured Bacteroides sp.
TTACCCTACATACAATGCATTGAACGCTTGCCCAATTGCAATTTAGCTCCTCGCTCTTAACAATTATAGCACAAAAATATGGCGTTAATCAATTATTTTTACGCAGTTTGGTTTTTTAAGCCTGCAAGTTTTTCAGCGTTTGCATTGTTTTCCATTTTTATAAGCACTTTTTTAAATTGGTAAATAAACAAGCTCACGGTAATTGCAATTGCAATACTGTCGGCTATTGGTTCTGCCAAGAAAATTGCAAAAACCTTGTTTTCAAAAAAGTTTGGCAGAATGTAAATTAGCGGAATTAGCAAAATAACTTTTCGCAGCACGCTCATTAACAAGCTGCTTTTTGCATTGCCCAGCGCCAAAAATGTGTTTTGGCATGCCAAAAGCGCACCGTTAGAGAACGAAACCGCCATGTAAACCCTAAGCATTTGCGATGTGTAGGCAATAAGCTGTGCGTCGGAATTGAAAATGACAATGAACATTTGCGGAAAAAGCATAACCAGTGCCCAAAAAGAGAATGTGAAAACAGAGCACGAAACGATGAGGTATGTAAACGCTTTTTTCACACGCTTTGCGTTATTTGCACCGTAGTTATAGCTTATTATGGGCTGTGCGCCCTGTGTTAAACCGCTTTGCGGCAAAGAGCCTATTTGGCGCACACTCGCAATAATTGTCATAGCGCCAACGGCTAAATCGCCGCCGTAAAGCATAAGCGATGTGTTAAAAGTTATGCTTAGCAAGCTCTCTGTAATGCTCATAATAAAAGGCGAGAGACCAAGGCTTAAAATTGGCAAAATGAATTTAAGCCTTGGCACTAAGTTTTTAATTTTTATGCGCATTGTTGTTTTTTTGCCTGTTAAAAACAGCAAAATCCACACTGCGGAAACCGCTTGCGACACAATTGTTGCAAGCGCCGCGCCCCTAACGCCCATATCAAAGGCGAAGATGAAAATTGGATCCAACACAATATTTAAAACAGCGCCAATTAAAACGGTAAACATGCTTATTTTTGCAAAACCTTGCGCTGTTATGTATAAATTAAGCCCTAAAGTTATTTGAACAAATATACAGCCAATTGTGTAAACAGAAAAATAATCGTAGGCGTAAGTTATTGTGTTTTCGCTTGCACCCACCATGAATAAAAGCTCTTTGCCATATAACAAATATATAGTTGTTACCGCAAGTGATGAAAATAAAAGCATAAAAACAGTGTTGCCCAAAGTTTTTTCTGCGCTTTTAACATCTTTTGCGCCCAGATGCTTAGAAGCCCTCGGCGCGCCGCCGGCACCTGCAAGCATTGCAAAAGCCGCATTTGCCATTATCAGCGGCAAACATATTCCAACACCTGTTAGCGCAAGTGTTCCCACGCCCTCCATGCGGCCTATGTAAATTCTATCTACTATATTATAAAGCAAATTTATAAGCTGCGCGGCTATTGCCGGCGATGCCAAACGAAACAGCAATTTGCCTATTTTATCTTCTCCAAGTGCTTTTGTTGCGGTAGCTTGCATTATAATCTCCTTTTGGCTTTTGTTCCAAGTATCTGCAAAACGCATAGCAAGGCAAGGGCTGTGCTCTTGCCTTGCTTAATGAACAATGTAAAACGTTAAATTTGCCGCTTTAGCGCAACCTTACCTTTTCACTGTTTTTTCACTATTCGCTTTTAATTTTTAATTTTTCGCTTTAAACTGTTCGTTTTTAGCTTTTCGCTATTCATTATTAACTATTCGTTCAATATGTTTTGCACACGTTTATTGCAGCTTTAAAACACAAAGTAAACTGCCAATGATGCACTGAACATTACAATAAACACAATTATTGTAGCGCTTAATGTTTTCGAGTGATTTTTTGGGGTTATCTGCCCGTTGTTGTCTAATTTTTTTATTAGCGGGTGCAAGCGCACAAAATACATGAAAATTGTGATGATTAAAACCACAACGCTTATAACTTTTATTTCTTCACTGCCAAAAAATAAAATAACAGCCAAAAGCGAAATAAATATCAATTTTGTGTTGCCAACCCAGTTTGTTAAATAGCGCACAAAAAGCTCGTCGTTTTCATCGCCCTTTGCCTTGAACCAATTGTTAAAATACACCATGCTGTTTGCGTACTTAAAATCCGGCACAAAGTAAAGAATAAGCACATTTGCACTCTCGAGCAAAATGAAAATTGCAATAGCTATATCTAATGCCAACACCATTTTAAACACTTCCCAATTTCAATTTTTCACCCACGTGCAACACACGTGAAGTTAAGGTTAAAAGCAAAATCAATCGCTGTTTTTCACTTTTCACCATTTTTATCTATTGCATTTTTACAATTTACACCATTTTATTATAGCACATAAATGCCTATCGCCCAACTTCGCTCAAAAGCAAACCCTCGTTGTGCTCTATTGCCCAGTTTATATTCCATGCACTTGTGAATAAAAGCAGCCGCCTGCCCTTAAAATCCACAACTTTTTTTGTGTCGGCTGTAAGTGCCAATTTTTCAATACTAAAAGTATCGCTTTCTTCATTATCTACCCAGCGTATAAAATTATAAGATAAATTCTGCAAGCGGATATCAACATTATACTCGTTTTTAAGCCTATACTCAAGCACTTCTAATTGCAAAACGCCCACAACGCCCACAATAACTTCTTCCATGCCGCCCATAAGCTCTTTAAAAATTTGAATAGCACCCTCGCCCGCAATTTGCTCAATTCCTTTCACAAATTGCTTGCGCTTCATTGTGTCCACCTGTGAAACACGGGCAAAGTGCTCCGGCGCAAATGTGGGGATACTCTCGAACGCAAAGGCGTTTTTTGCATTTGTTATAGTGTCGCCAATGGAGAAAGTGCCGCCGTCGAACAGGCCTATAATGTCGCCTGCAAAGGCTTCGTCCACGGTTTCCCTGCCGTCTGCCATAAGCTGGGTGCTTTGCGTAAGTTTAAGTTTTTTCTTGCTTTGCACGTGGGTAACGTCCATTCCACGCTCGAACTTTCCGCTTACAATGCGCACAAACGCAATGCGGTCTCGGTGTGCCTTGTTCATATTCGCCTGTATTTTAAACACAAATGCCGAAAAATCTTCACACTCAACAGGGCTAATTTCGCCTGCTTCGCTTTTACGTGCAAGCGGCTCTATTGTCAAATTCAAAAAGTCTTCCAAAAAGGGTTCAACACCAAAATTTGTGAGTGCACTTCCAAAAAACACGGGCGTTAATTTGCCTGCGTCTACTTTTTGCTTGTCAAATTCATAGGCAGCACCGTCTAAAAGCTCTATATCATCGCACAAATTTTGGTGCAATGTGGGCGTTAAAAGTTCATCTAAATTGGCATCGCCCGGCTTTGCCGATATTTTTTCAGCTTGCTGTGTGCCAATTTTGCCCGAGTGCGAAAACGCTAAAATTTCGTTTTTATTTCTGTCGTAAACGCCTTTAAACTCCTTGCCGCTTCCTATGGGCCAGTTCATGGGGTAAGTTTCAATGCCCAAAACTTTTTCAAGCTCCTCCAGCAAATCGAAAGTGTTTTGAGCGTCTCTATCCATTTTATTCACAAAGGTGAAAATGGGTATGCCACGCATGGCGCAAACTTTAAACAGCTTTTTCGTCTGCGCTTCCACACCTTTTGCGGCATCAATAACCATAACGGCGCTATCTGCCGCCATCAATGTGCGGTAGGTGTCTTCAGAGAAATCTTGATGGCCGGGAGTGTCGAGGATATTTATACAAAAATTGTTGTATTCAAACTGCATAACAGACGATGTTACGGAGATGCCACGCTGTTTTTCAATCTCCATCCAATCGCTCACAGCGGCACGGGCGCCTTTTTTGCCTTTAACAATGCCCGCCTGCTGTATTGCGCCGCCGTATAAAAGCAGTTTTTCGGTTAATGTTGTTTTGCCGGCATCCGGGTGGGAAATTATTGCGAATGTGCGGCGACGTTTTATTTGTGATATTGTTTCTTGGTGCATATATGTCCTTTCAGCGTTTTAAAATTAGAATTTGTATGGAAGGGGGTTTACCAAAAATCGCAACGTTACGGGCAGGCAGGCAAGCCTTCCCCTACAGGGTGTTTTGGTGTGCATGAATTTCTGCATTTCGGGCAGGCAGGCAAGCCTTCCCCTACAATGTGTTTGGGTTTGGATGTTGGAAAACGGAATGGAAAGCACGTGCCACAAGGTGTTTATTGCCACATATCATATTCAATAGCCGTTAAACCGTCAATTCCACATTCTCGCCAAGTTTATCTTTGTTGCTGTTTAAAAGCGGTGTAATAATTTCGGCTAAAAATTCACTAACTTGCTCTTTCGCCCTGCCTGTGAAATTCTCGGGCAATAAAAGTGCGTTAATTTCGGCTTCGCTAAGTGCAAAAGAGGCATCGCCGCTTATGCGCTGTACAAGGTCGTTCGGTTTGCCCTCTTCTTTCACCACTTTTGCCGCCGCCTGCGAGTGCACACGCAATTTCTCGTGAAGCTCTTGCCTGTCGCCGCCTTTTTTAACAGCGCTCATCATTATATTTTCAGTTGCCATAAACGGCAATTCCGCCATAATTCTTGCGTTGACTACCTTGGGGTAAACCACAAGGTTTGCGCTAACATTTATCATTATATTCAAAATGCTGTCCACCGCCAAAAAGCCCTCTGCCATTGCAATGCGCTTGTTTGCGCTGTCGTCCAGCGTGCGCTCAAACCACTGTGTGCCCGCTGTGAATGCCGGGTTTATAACGTCTGCCATCACATAGCGGCTAAGCGCACAAATGCGCTCTGTTCGCATTGGGTTGCGCTTATACGGCATAGCCGACGAGCCTATTTGCTGTGTTTCAAACGGCTCTTCCATCTCTTTAAAATTGGCAAGTAGGCGAATGTCGTTTGCAAATTTCATACAGCTTTGCGCAATGCCCGAAAGCGTGCTAAGCACATTGTAATCTACCTTACGGCTGTATGTTTGGCCGCTAACAGGTATAATTTTTTCAAAGCCAAAATCGCTTGCAATGCGTTTATCAACATCTTTTATTTTGGCGGCATCACCGTTAAAAAGTTCCACAAAACTTGCCTGTGTGCCCGTTGTGCCCTTGCTGCCCAAAAACTGCAAAGAATTTATGCGGTGCTGTATTTCCTCATAGTCCGAGTACAGTTCGTTTATCCACAGCGTTGCCCTTTTGCCAACTGTTGTCAACTGTGCAGGCTGTAAATGTGTGTAGGCAAGCGCAGGCATCGCCTTATATTCATCTGCAAATTTTGCCAAATTGTTTATCACATTTAATAGTTTGCGCGAAACAAAATTCAGCGCCTCTTTTGCCACTATAATGTCGGTGTTGTCACCCACAAAACAGCTGGTTGCGCCCAAATGTATTATACCCTTTGCATCGGGGCACTGCACACCGTAGGCGTGCACATGGCTCATAACGTCATGGCGGCACTCTTTTTCCCTTGCAATGGCAACGTCGTAGTTTATGTTTTCCACAAATTGCTGGAGCTGTTTTATTTGTGCATCGCTTATATCAAGGCCGTTTGCCTTTTGCGCTTTTGCAAGCGAAACCCACAATTTGCGCCATGTTGTAAACTTTTTGTCCTCGCTGAAAATATATTGCATTTCCTTAGAGGCATACCTTGTTTGAAAAGGTGAAATATACGTGTTGTGTGACATAATTGCTCCTTTATTTTTTATCAATTAATCTCTATAACATCGCCGTTTTGCAAAACGTCGCTAAAACTTGCGGTTTTCCCGTTAATTTTCATTTCTATGGGTTTGCTTGGGTTGCTAAAATCTATATCGCTAAGCTGTAATAAATCCATTAAGTAATATTCGCTTTTATCTTCTTTTAAGGGCATTTTTAGCGGTGCATCGTTTAAAACAAAGCTTTTATATGCCTTTTCGCCCGGTGTTTGTTGTGCCCTTTGCTCTTTTTGTTCGCCCTCGTTTTGTAATTGCGCCTTTTCTGTGTTTTTTTGCTCGTGCTCTGTGCTTGCTTTTTCGTTTTGCAAGTTTACATTTTGCTCGGCATTTGCGCCGCTTTCGTTTTCACCGCTTGCAATTTGCTGTGCTTTGTTTTTTTGTGCACTATCACCCTTTTCATCTTCGGCTTTTTGCGGCTTTTTTTCTGCGCTTTTGCTTTGCTGCTCAACTGTTTTTGCCGTTTTTTGTGCTTTAACTTTTTCTTTACCGGCTTTGCTTTTAACGGCTTTTACACCTTGCTTTGCCGTTTTTTTTGCGGCATTACTTTTTTGTGTTTCAATAAATGCACCATTTTTTATAACAAATGTTTTTGGCACAGCTTCACCGTCTACCAAAATGCTTTGCGCACTGTAATCTTTTATAATTTGTGCGGCCGTTACATATGCATCTTTTCCGCTCTTTGCGGCAACAAACTCAATTTCATCGCCTGCGTGAAGAATATGCGATGGGCTAACCTCTTCGCCATTAACTAAAAGCATTGCCGGAATACAAGGCATACCGTGGTAAATTTTGCGCTTGCCGTTTACATCCACAGTTAAATTTTTGCCGCTTTTGCCAATTAAATCTATATAACTGTAGCCGTTCATCATCAAAATCTCAAGTGCGCTAACACCCTCGTTTTTAAACAGTTTTGCAATTTCACCGTTAAGTTTAATGCGGTAGCTATCGCTTAAAAGGCCAAGGCCTGCTGAAACGGCTATGCCTAAAGGTGTTGTGAATTCAGGGTCGTTCAAATCCACCACATCGGAAACAGCGCTGTTTTTAAAATGGCCGCCCGCAATTGCAACACGCTTTTTATCAATATCCAGCGCTTTTGCAACGCTTTGGCACAACTGTGCAAGTTTGCTGCCGCCGCCTGCCAAAAACACAGCAGAGGGCGCACCGCCGTTAATTTTAATTATTTCATTGGCTATCTCGTTTGTAAGCATGGTTTTATCGCGCTCTATAATGCTTTCAAGCTCGCTAACGCTCATTTTTTGCTCTAAGCCCAAAATATCGGTAAATTCAATGTCCTCTTCAAAAGCAAGTTGCGTTTTCATGCGCTCTGCCGTTAAATAATCTACCAAGCACGCTTTCATAATGCACTCTGTAATTTCATCGCCCGCAATTGTTGCCATTGTGTAGCCTATAACGCCACCGTCACGGCAAATGGCTATATCGGAAGTGCCCGCTCCGATATCCACAAGCGCAAGGTTTAAAAGGCGCAAATCTATTGGTATAGCGGCATTTAAGGCGGCAATAGGCTCCAGCGTTATGCTTGCCACTTGCAAATTGCATATACGCAAAGCCGCATAAAGGCTCTCTATAACTTCGCCCGGCAAAAACGTTGCAACAACGTCAGCTTGCACATTTTGCCCCGAGTGCCCTTGCAAGGTTGCTATGGGATAGCCATCAATAATAAATTTTGTGGGCGTGTAGCCAACAAGGAAAAACCGCCCAAGCTCCTTTGCTTTATCGCCAAGCTCTTGCTCTATATTTTTTTCAGCTTGTGCCACCGCCGCCGCTTGCAATGTGTTAATTTGCTCAGTGCTCAAAGTTTGCGGCGCATCAAGTTCTAATTTGGCACTGCCTTTTTGTGTTCGAAGTGCCCTACCTGCGGCGGCAACAAAAGCACGTTTTAACGTGCAATTTGCTTTTTCCTCAAGGCGTTTTGTAACAATTTGCACCACTTGTGCAACTTTTTCTATATCTTCAATTTGCCCATCTGTCATAGTGCGTGCGGCATGTTGCTCTTTTTCAAGTGCAACAATGCGCACTTTATCGCCCTCGGGCAAGGCAAGCATACCTATAACGCTTCTTGTTCCTATGTCCAGCGCATAAATATAGTTTTGTGCACCGTTTAAATTGTTTTTGTCCAAATAAAACACCCCTTTATGTTATAAGGTAATTTTTTGCGTTTTTTGCATTTTTTAGGCTTGTGCTTTGAAAACGCAGAGGGGTTACGGATTCCTCTCTTCGCTCGGAATGACATTTGGGTAAGCACCCTTTACCTCAAAAAAACAAAAAGCCCTTTTTCTTTTTAATGCAATTCCACGCTACTTGTTTATCATCAAAAAACAGCGCATCGCTGTTTGCGCTTGTAATTTTAACAGGCGCTTCGTGCTTTTTGCTGTTTTGGCACGCATCAAAATCCCAAAGCATAGTGCCGTCCTCTTTTATCTCTTTTGCATTAAGCGAAAAAACAAGGCCCGCCGCCTCGCCATAGCAAAAGCGCTCGTATAAAATGCTTTTGTTTTTATAAAGCGTTATGCGCTCTCTGAAAGAACCACGCTTGCTGTTTTCAAAAACAAGCTCTTTTATGTTTTCGCTTTGCATTTGTTTGTGAATTTGTGTTAGCATATTAACCTATTCCTTTATACAATATTATGGCCAAGTGCAAAGTGCACTGCTTTGCAACGTTTCGGAACGGTCAATACCGTTACCTACAATCAATGTTTGTTCAAAATGATGATATATGATTTTGCAATGGTTTTTTTCAACTACCTGAGTTATCGCTTTGCAACAATCTAATTCTTCACCCAATTTTCTCGCATATGGGAAATTTTATCCCCTAAAATAGTTCACACCTGCACTGAAAATATCTTGCACTTTATTTCCCGGCACATTTTTATAAAGGTTTTCGCCATAGCGTTCGCTGTGCGCCATTTTGCCAAATATTCTGCCGCATGGGCTTGTTATGCCCTCAATTGCCATAACGCTTCCATTTGGGTTAAAGCGCAAATCTTGCGTTGCATCGCCATTTAAGTTTACATATTGTGTGGCAATTTGCCCGTTTTCTATAAGCTGTTTTAGCGTGTGCTCGCTTGCGGTAAAGCGCCCCTCGCCATGGCTTATGGCAACTTTGTGAATATCGTTTACATTTGTGTTTGAAAGCCACGGTGAAAAATTGTTCACAACCCTTGTGCTAACAAGCATACTTTGGTGGCGGTTTATATTATTGAAAGTTAGCGTTGGGCATGTTTCATCGGTTTGCACTATTTTGCCAAAGGGCAAAAGCCCTAATTTTATAAGCGCTTGGAAGCCGTTGCAAATGCCAAGCATAAGCCCATCGCGGTTGTTTAGCAAATTGTGCACGCTGTTTGTTATAGCCGGGTTTCTGAAAAACGCATTTATAAATTTTGCACTGCCCTCGGGCTCGTCTGCGCCCGAAAAGCCGCCCGGTATAAATATTATTTGGCTCTCGTCTATCTTTTTTTGCATATGCGCAACGCTCTGCTTTGTGTGCTCGCTTGTTAAATTGTTTATTATAAGCACATCGCAAACGCCGCCCGCTTTTTGCATTGCCGCCGCGCTGTCATATTCGCAATTTGTGCCGCTAAACACGGGGATTAAAACACGCGGCTTTGCAAAATTATCGCTGCCTATTGTAATTTCGCCGCCTTTGTAAACACGGCTTTGCACATTTGGCTTTGCGCTTATGTTTTGCACTGTAAGCCCGCTTTTCGCTTGCTTTTCAACTAAACTGCTGTTTGTAAGCGTGCCCGCCATAGGCTGGGCAGTTTTTGAATAATAAGGAAACACAGGCGCAAGTTTTTGCTCGTATGCATTTAAAATTGCGCTTAAATTTGCCTTTTCGCCGCCTGCCTCGAATGTGAAATCCTCTATTGTATTTCCTATTTTATCAAACGCAAATTTTTCGTTTTGCGCTAAATTTTCGCTGTGCGCATTTAAAATTTCGCTCGCTTTTTCAAAAGCGCTCTCGCTTTCAAACTCAATAACAAACCCGCCTAAATAGGTGCTGAAAAGCCGCTTTGCATCAAAATTATCACACGCTTTAAAGCCAATAAAATTGCCAAAGCACATATTTATAATTGCGCCTGCAACGCCTGAGTTTTCAAGCGCAAAAGCAGAGCTTATTAAATTTTCATCGCACAAATTTTCCATTGCGGCAAAAAGTGCATTTTGGCTGTTCGCACAGGGCAAAAGCATATGGTTTTCATCGCTTACTTTAGCAGGTGTAAGCAAGGCAACAACGCTGTTTTTGTTTTTAAACTCCGGCGATAACACACTTTGCGCCTTGCCGTGGGCAACCGCGAAGCTAACAAGGGTTGGCGGCACGTGGATATCCTCGAAACTGCCGCTCATGCTGTCTTTTCCGCCAATGGAGGCAACAGAAAAATCGAGCTGTGCTTTAAGTGCGCCAAGCAAAGATGAAACAGGCTTGCCCCAGCGTTTTTCATCTTGCAAAAGGCGCTCGAAATACTCTTGGAATGTGAGGTATACATGCTGTTTTTTAAAGCCGCTTGCAATTAGTTTTGCAACGCTTAAAAGCACAGCTGCATAAGCGCCATCGAACGGGCTGTGCGAGGAAATAAACGGGCTAAATCCCCATGCCATTGCGCTAACCGTGTTTGTCTCGCCGTTTAAAACGGGCAGTTTAGCCGCCATGCACTGCGCCGGTGTTAGCTGATGCTCACCGCCAAAAGGCATAAGAACACTGCCTGCACCAATGGTGGAATCGAAGCGCTCGGCAAGGCCTTTTTTACCGCATGTGTTTAAATCTCCCATAAGGGCGCACAGTTTGTTTTCCAAGTTGCCGCTTTGGTTTATTGCGCCCTCAATAGCCGGGAAAACAGCACCTGTGCTTGGTTTTTGCACTTTATCAATAGAAGCATTGCTGAATTTTTCAGCGCCGTTTGTGTTTAAAAACTCACGGCTTATATTGCAAATAATTTCGCCGTTCCAAAGCATAACAAGGCGTTTTTCCTTTGTTACATGCGCCACAACAACCGCTTGTATGTTCTCATTTTCCGCCAAATTAACAAATTCCTGCGCATGTTTGTTTTCAACAACAACCGCCATGCGCTCTTGGCTCTCGCTTATGGCAAGCTCTGTGCCGTTTAAGCCCTCATATTTTTTGGGCACTTTGTCAAGGTTAATTTCAAGGCCGTCGGCAAGCTCGCCAATGGCAACGCTAACACCACCTGCACCGAAATCGTTACAGCGTTTAATTAATTTTGTTGCGTTTTCGTTTCTGAAAAGGCGCTGCAATTTGCGCTCTTGCGGCGCATTGCCCTTTTGCACTTCGGCACCGCATGTTTCAAGGCTTTGCACCTTGTGCGCTTTTGAGGAACCCGTTGCGCCGCCACAGCCGTCACGCCCTGTTTTGCCGCCTAAAAGAATAACAACGTCGCCGGGCAGTGGCTCTTCCCTGCGCACAGCGCTTAAGGGCACAGCGCCAACAACAGCGCCAATTTCCATGCGCTTTGCCAAATAGCCCTCGTGGTAAATTTCGTCCACCTGCCCTGTTGCAAGCCCAATTTGGTTGCCATAGCTTGAATAGCCAGCAGCTGCGGTTTGCACAATTTTGCGCTGAGGCAATTTGCCCGGCATGGTGTTTTCAAAACTTTCAAGAGGGTTAGCCGCACCTGTAACACGCATGGCTTGGTAAACATAGCCTCTGTTCGCCAAAGGGTCCCTTATGGCGCCGCCAATGCATGTTGCCGCACCGCCAAAAGGCTCTATCTCTGTTGGGTGGTTGTGAGTTTCGTTCTTAAAAAGCAAAAGCCAGTCTTCGTCTTTACCGTTCACGTCTACCTTTATATTAACACTGCAAGCGTTAATTTCATCGCTCTCGTCTAAATGCTTGAGTATGCCTTTTTTCTTTAAGTATTTTGCGCCTATTGTCGCCATATCCATTAAAGTTATAGGCTTATTCGGCAGTTTTTCGCCGTGCACTTCTTCTCTCAACTGCTCGTAAAGTTTATATGTTTCACCCACAAGCTCATCTTTTATATCAACATTGCTTAACACCGTGCCAAATGTTGTATGGCGGCAGTGGTCGCTCCAATAGGTGTCTATCATGCGCAGTTCCGTTAAAGTGGGGTTGCGCTTTTCGCTTTTAAAATAGTTTTGGCAAAACAGCAAATCTCCGCTGTCCATAGCAAGGCCGTATTCCTCGCACATATCGCTAAGTTGCTGGGCACTTTTTTCAATAAAACCGTCAATAACAGGCACTTTTTCGGGCACCTCATGCTCTATTTGCAATGTTTGTTTTTCCTCTAAAGCCGCCTGCCTTGCCTCCACCGGGTTTATAAGGTGCTTTTTAATTGCGCTAAGCTGTTTTTCGCTTATATCCCCTTGCAAAACAAACACCCTTGCGCTTGCAACAAGCGGTAAATCTTCACAGCTTATAAGCTGTATGCATTCTGCGGCGCTGTGCGCTCTTTGGTCGAACTGGCCGGGCAGATACTCTATGGCAAACACATGTGCCTTTTCGCCGCTAATTTGTTTTGCCGCTTGCAATGTGTAGAACACATCGTCTAATTGCGGCTCGCAAAAAACAATGTTTTGGCATTTATCAAAAAGCTCTTTGCTTATGCCCTGAACGTCGTATCTGTTCAAAAGGCGCAAATTTTCAACATTTTTTAAAAACAGAAGATTTTGAATTTCGAAAAGAATAGCTTTTGCCTCCACGGCATGCTCGGGTTTTTTTTCAACATAAATGCGATGAACCATAATTTTCTCCGTTCGTTTAATTTTTTAAAAATATATTTTGGGTTGTTGTGGTTGTGTTGCAAAGCGCACAGGGTTACGGGTTCAGCCACTCGCTAATTGCCGCCACGTGCGTGTCGGTTGCTCGCAGGCATTAGCACTGCGGTGCGTAAGCGGCTACGCTCACAATGACAGGAGTGGGGTTGCCTCTATAACACACACATTTTGATTTGCAAATCGGTTGCCAAAATTGCGCCCTTAATAAAAATCCCTAATAATGCCTATGTCGTAGCGCAGATATTTGCCCTCGAACAAAACTTTTTCTTGCGCTGTATAGGCATTTTTTATCGCCGCTCTCAAATCTTCGCCGGTGGCGCACACGCCCAAAACCCTGCCGCCGCTTGTTTGCAAGCCTCCATCTTTATATTTAGTGCCGGCATGGTAAACCGTTGCGCTTGTGTTGGCAAGTTGTCCGCCCAAAAGGCCGCTTATAACTTTGCCTGTTTTATAAGCTTCGGGGTAGCCCTCACTTGCCAGAACCACACATGTGGCATGTTCGTCTTTAAGCTCTATATCCATATTTTCTAATGTTTCATCTGTGCACGCTTGCATAAGGCTTAGCAAATTAGTTTTCAAAAGCGGCAAAACCACTTGCGCCTCAGGGTCGCCAAATCGGCAGTTATATTCAATAACTTTCGGGCCTTGTTTTGTTAGCATAAGCCCAAAATATAAACAGCCTTTAAATGTGCAGTTTTCGTTTTTCATGGCTTTAATAGTGGGCAAAAATATGGTTTTCATGCATGTTTTTTCTATTTCTTTTGTGTAGAACGGGTTTGGCGCAATTGTGCCCATGCCGCCCGTGTTTAGCCCTGTGTTTCCCTCGCCAACTCGCTTGTGGTCCATGCTTGAATGCATGGGCAAAATGCTTTTTCCGTCGGTAAAGCAAAGAACGCTAACTTCAGGGCCCTGCAAAAATTCTTCCATAACAACTTTATTGCCGGCACTGCCAAATTTGCCGTCTTGCATAATTTCTTTAACTGCTGTTTGCGCCTCGTTTTTATCCGCGCAAATTATAACGCCCTTGCCAAGCGCAAGCCCGTCGGCCTTTATAACAAGCGGATAATTCTCATACTCACCTGCAAATTTTAGCGCTTTTTGCACATCGTCAAACACAAAATAATCTGCCGTTGGTATGTTATATTTTTTCATAAGGTTCTTGCTGAACACCTTACTGCCCTCTATTTGCGCCGCCGCTTTAGAGGGGCCAAATGCTCTTATACCCTCTTTTTCAAGTGCGTCCACCGCGCCCAAAACAAGAGGGTCGTCCGGGGTTACCACAACATAATCCATTTTATTATTCTTAGAAAAGCTCACTATTTCGTCAATTTGTGTTGCTTTTATATCAACACATTTTGCCATGTAAGCAATGCCACCGTTGCCCGGCGCACAAAAAATATCGTGCTCGGGGTTATCATCTTTTATTTTTTTAATAACAGCGTGCTCTCTGCCACCGCTTCCTATAACAAAAATATTCATTCAAAAGCTCCAATTCGTTTTAAAATTTAATTTAATGATGGAAAAGCCTTAAGCCGTTGCAAGCCATAACAATATTATACTTATCGCATGTTTTAATAACTTGCTCGTCCCTTATAGAGCCACCGGGCTGAATAATTGCATTAACACCACTGCGGTGTGCACGCTCTATATTATCGCCAAACGGGAAAAATGCATCGCTGCCAAGGCTAACGCCCGTTACAGTGCTTAAAAACTGCTTTTTCTCCTGTGCTGTAAGCGCCTCGGGGCGGCTTTCAAATATTTCTTGCCAATTGTCTTCGCCAATAACATCGTTATAATCTTCGCTTATATAAACATCAATTGCATTATCTCTGTTTGCACGTGGCACATTGCTTTTAAAGGGCAGGCTTAAAACTTTAGGGTGCTTTCTAAGCTGGAATATATCCGCTTTGCCGCCTGCAAGGCGCGTGCAATGTATTCGGCTTTGCTGGCCTGCGCCAACGCCTATAACTTGCCCGTCTTGCACATAGCAAACACTGTTGCTCTGCGTGAATTTAAGTGTGATTAATGCTATGGTTAAATCTTGAATTTGCTGTGGTGATAGCTGTTTGTTTTTTGTTACTATATTTGAGAATGTGTTTTCGTCCACTTTAAAATCGTTGCGCTTTTGCTCGAAGGTAACACCGTAAATTGTGCGGTACTCCATATCATTGGGCTTGTAATTTGCATCTATTTGCACCACATTGTAATTGCCTTTTCGCTTTGCACTTAAAATTTCAAGCGCTTTTTCGCTGTAAGACGGCGCAATAATGCCATCGCTAACTTCGGGCGAAATTAAGCGTGCTGTCAATTCGTCGCACTCGTCGCTAAGAGCTATCCAATCGCCAAAGCTGCTCATTCTGTCGGCACCTCGTGCCCTTGCATAGGCGCAGGCAACAGGCGATGAGTTTATATCGGGCACATGCGCTGTGAAATACATTTGCTTTAAAATATCGCTTAAGGGCAAGCCAAGTGCCGCACCTGCAGGGCTAACGTGTTTAAATGAAGCGGCAGCGGCAATTCCTGTTGTGCATTTAAGCTCGCTCACAAGTTGCCATGCATTTAATGCGTCTAAAAAATTAATATAGCCGGGTTTGCCGTTTAGCACTTTAAGCGGCAAATTGTTATCGCTTTGCGCCATGAAAATTTTTGCCGGCAATTGGTTTGGGTTTGTGCCGTATTTTAATAGCATTTCGTTTTGTTTCATAAAAGTTCCTCCAAAAATAAATATTAAACCGTTTCCTCATATTTATTAATAATTTTTTGTTTATAAGCGCCTGTTTTTAAATTTACATAGCGCACAAAAAGGCTTATTTTATTTTCCTCGTCTAAACTTTTCCAAATATTATTTGCAAATTTGCCAATATCGCCGCTTATAACAACAGGCAGTGGCTCGCCCCAAAAACTTGGCAACGGCTCTTCGTTTGCCTTATATGTATGTATAAATCGCCCCTCGCCCGCCGGCAAATTCTCGTATTCGTAAAAATTGCGCACAGTGCAATCTGCACTTGAAATACCGCTTTTTAATATGCTCATTTTGCATTTCATATCGCCGTTTTTAATTTTAACGCTCGCACTTATGCGGGGCGTGTAATGCGGTGCGTCCGGCTCGAAAGTGCGTGTGCGCAATGCGCTTTGGAAGCTTTGCTTTAGTTTTAATGCGCTGTAAATAGTGTCTGTTTGGTTGCCGTTTGTAACAATGTGCGTGTTTTTATAAGTTTTAACAGGCGCATAAATTATAAGTGATGGGTCTATCACTTTAGTGATATCCGCCGCTTTGGTAAAAATGCTATCGCCGTCTTTAACAAAAATTCTGTTGCGGCTGTTTTCGCTTCTACCCATGATGAAATATGCCATAACAGCGTGCTTTTTATCCTCACTTTTGCCTATGATAATGCCCCTGCCCGGGTAGGAGTTTGTGGAAAGTTCTGTTGTTAAATTTAATATTTGCATATTTTTCTCCTTATATTATTCTGGCGGATATAGAATTTGCCCCTACGGGATGTGGTGGTTTGCCTGAAATTTTTTCGGGAGGGGATGGAACCCACCACGGAATGTGGTGGGGTTTGCCTAAACCCTTTCGGGAGGGGATGGAACCCCTCCCCTACAAAATGCATTTGGGTTTGCCTGAATTCTATCGGGCAAATATAAAATTCGCCCCTATATTATACCTGTTCGCTTATTTGCGCGAGCGCTTTTGGCAAAATATCCCATTCGGCTTCTTGCATAACACGCTCTTGCAGAATTTCAGGCGTATCGCCTTTTTTAATTTCAACCGCTTTTTGCAAAATAATTTCGCCACCGTCGGGAATTTCGTTAACAAAATGCACGGTTGCGCCTGTTATTTTAACGCCCTTTTCAAGCGCCGCTCTGTGAACTTTCAGCCCGTAAAAACCCTCGCCGCAAAAACTTGGAATTAAACTTGGGTGCACATTTATTATGCGCTTTGGAAATGCATTTATGAAGTTTTCGCCCAAAATGCACATGAAGCCGGCAAGCACAACAAATTTTATGCCGTGCTCTTTTAAAATTTCAAGCAGCGCCAAATCAAACTCTGCGGCGCTGCTGTAATTTTTTCGCTTTACAACAGCGGTTTTTATGCCTGCTTTTTGCGCGCGTTGCAGTGCAAATGCATTATCATTGCTGCTTAAAACAAGGCTTAAACTTGCATTTGGCAGTGCGCCTTTATTTTTTGCATCTATAAGCGCCTGCAAATTTGTGCCGCCGCCGCTAACTAAAACTGCCGTTTTCAGCACAGTGTCACGCCCTTTTCACCTCTTATAATTTCGCCTAAAACATAAGCGTTTTGCTCACCGTTTTGCGCCAAAATTTCAAGTGCTTTTTCCTCTTGCCCTTTTTTAACAATTAGCACCATGCCAACGCCCATGTTAAATGTGTTATACATATCGCGCTCGGGCACATTGCCCTGTTTTTGAATTAAATTGAATATGGGCAAAGTGCGGATATCGCTTTTTTTAATTTTGGCATTAAGCCCCTCGGGCAGTGCCCTTGGTATATTTTCATAAAAGCCGCCGCCCGTTATATGGCTTACTGCGCAAACTTCAACACCGCTGTTTTCCTCTAAAAGCGCAAGCACCGGTTTTATATAAATTTTTGTGGGTGTAAGCAAAGTTTCGCCCAAAGTTTTATCGCCAAGCTCTGGGTAAGTTTTGTGCAAATCGGTTTTTTCAACATCAAAAATTTTGCGCACAAGCGAAAAACCGTTAGAGTGCACGCCAGAGGACGGCAGTGCTATAATAACATCGCCCTCACGCATGTTTTCGCCTGTTATAACACGGCTTTTATCCACAACGCCAACGGTGAAGCCCGCTAAATCGTATTCGTCCTCCGGGTAAAAGCCGGGCATTTCTGCGGTTTCACCGCCAATTAATGCCGCACCGCTTTGCACACAGCCCTCGGCAATGCCCTGCACAATTTTCTCTATTTTTTCGGGCACATTTTTGCCACAGGCTATGTAATCTAAAAACACAAGCGGTTTTGCGCCGCACGCCAAAACATCGTTAACGCACATTGCAACGCAATCTATGCCAACAGTGCTGTGTTTATCAAGCAAAAACGCAAGTTTTAGCTTTGTTCCAACGCCGTCTGTGCCGCAAACAAGCACGGGGTTTTTTAAGCCTTGCATGTCCAGCTCGAACATGCCGCCAAAACCACCAATGCCATTTAAAACGCCACTTGTAAGTGTTTTCGCAATATGCGTTTTCATAAGTTCTACCGCTTTATAGCCGGCGGTTATGTCTACACCGGCATCTTTATAACTTTGTGAAAAACTTTTTTCCATGTTTTCCTCCGTTTAGATATTTTGGGATTAAACGGATTTCTACAGTTCACCAAGTGCCGCCACTTGCGTGTCGGTTGCTCACTTGCATTGCACTGCGGTGCTTATCCGCTTTCGTCGAAATGACAGAGATTAGGCATGTCTAAATTCTTTCGGGAGGATATGGAGCCCCTCCCCTACATTGCTTTTAGGGTTTGCTTAAACCTTTTCAGGAGGATATGGAGCCCCTCCCCTACATTGCTTTTATGTTTATTCGCCCTTACAGTTTTTGCTCAAATCTATTTTTGGCGCTTTTCTTGGGCGGCGGCGAGGGGTAAACCCCTGTAAAGCAACCCGAACAAATGCCGCAATTGCTACCTGTTGTAATTTTCGGCAAATCGTCTATATTTAAATAGCCCAAACTGTCAAGGTCAAGCATTTTTGTAATCTCTTCAGTAGAGTAATTATAGGCGATTAAATTATCGCTGGAATCTATATCCGTTCCGAAATAACATGGGTATTTAAACGGTGGCGACGAAAGGCGCATGTGCACCTCGGTGGCGCCTGCCTCGCGCAGAAGTTTAATTATTTTTAGGCTTGTTGTTCCGCGCACAATGCTGTCGTCCACAAGCACAACGCGCTTGCCTTTAACAGCGCTTGATATTGGGTTCAGTTTTATGCGCACGCTGTTTTCACGGTCTTGCTGGTTGGGCGCTATAAACGTTCTGCCAATATATTTGTTCTTTAAAAAGCCAATGTCGTAAGGTATGCCGCTTTGCTTTGAAAAACCTAAAGCTGCATCAAGGCCTGAATCGGGCACGCCTATAACAACGTCTGCTTGCACAGGGTGCTCAAGCGCCAAACATGCGCCCGCCCTTTGCCTTGAAGTGTGCACACATGCGCCGTTTATAACGCTATCCGGCCTTGCAAAATAAATATACTCAAAAACGCAAAAGCTGCTTTTTTTACCGCAGTGCGTTTTAATGCTCTGCACGCCCTTATCGCTCACAACACACACTTCGCCCGGCTCTACATCGCGCACAAATTTTGCACCTATGGCATCAAGCGCACAGCTCTCGCTTGCAAAAACAATGCTCTCGCCAATTTTACCCATGCAAAGCGGCCTGTAACCTAAAGGGTCTCGCGCGGCTATAAGTTTTCTTGCACTCATCATAACAAGGCAATATGCACCCTCTAATTTATCCATTGCGCTAACAACCGCCGCCTCAATACTGGGCGCAGTTAAGCGCTCTTTAATAATTGTGTATGCAATTATCTCGGTGTCGCTTGTGGCGTGGAACACACCGCCCGAAAGCTCAATTTCCTCGCGAAGTTCCGACGCATTTGTTATATTTCCGTTGTGTGCAAGCGCCATATTTCCCTTAATATGCCTAATAACAAGCGGCTGTGCATTAGCACGTGTGCGTGTGCCGGTTGTTGCATAGCGGCAATGCCCAACGCTCATTTGCCCTTGTGGCAAGCTGCTTAAAACTTCTTTTGTAAAAACGTCGTTTACAAGGCCTGTATCCCTGTGTTTGTGAATTATGCCTCTGTCGTTAACAGCTATGCCGCAACTTTCTTGGCCCCTGTGCTGTAAGGCATAAAGGCCGTAATATGCCGCACTTACAACATCGCCAACATCGCCGCTTTTATCGTAAATACCTAAAACGCCACACTCTTCGTGCAATTTATCGCTTTTGCAACTATACTTCATTTTTTCTCCCTGCTCCTAAAAAGGCTATCGGACAGCTATGCAATATCAGGGTGATTTTGCAATAACTGTCCGTGTATCAACATATTTTGTTTTAATCGCCCAACAAGCGGTTCATAACCTCTGCATAAGCTTCCTGCTCGCCGCCCAAATCTCTGCGGAAGAGGTCTTTATCTAAATGCGCATGGGTTTCACTGTCCCAAAAACGACATGTGTCGGGGCTTATTTCGTCTGCCAAAATAATTGTGCCGTCGCTAAGCCTGCCATATTCAAGCTTAAAATCAATCAATTCAATTTTATATTCTTTCAAAAACTCTGCCAAATATGTGTTCACTTTTAAAGAGTAATCTGCAATAACGCTTAGCTCTTCGGGCGTTGCGGCCTCAAGAGCGGCAATGTGGTATTCGTTAATCATCGGGTCGCCCAAGGCATCGTCTTTATAGCAATATTCCAAAACAGTTGTTTTTAAAACCGTGCCCTCTTCCATGCCAAGCCTTTTTGCAAGGCTACCTGCGGCAACATTGCGCACAATAACTTCAAGCGGCACTATCTCAACTTTTTTAACAAGCGTTTCACGCTCGCTTATTTCTTTAACAAAGTGGGTGGGTATGCCTTTATCGCTAAGCATTTGCATTAGGCGGTTTGTTACACGGTTGTTAACAACGCCTTTGCCGCGAATTGTGCCCTTTTTGGCACCGTTGCCCGCTGTGGCATCGTCTTTATAATCCACAAGAACAATGTCGCTTTCGCTTGTGGCATAAACTTTCTTTGCTTTTCCCTCATAAAGCATTTCTAATTTTTCCATTTTAAACCTCTTTCTTTTTAGCGTTTATAGCTTTCTTTTTTTCGGCCGCTTATTTCATTTATTTTTTTAATGTTTGTTTCGCTTAATTTTTAGGCATTAATGCAAGCCTGCCTATTGCACGCAAATTTTGCGATATGCTTCGTTATTTCCACTTGCAAACAAATTTAGCTTTGCCTTTTGCAGCACCTGCAAACTTTTTCTAAAGCGTTTTAAATTTCTTTTTGTATCTCTTCGTCGCTTTTTGCAATTACCTCTGCCATTTTTTGCCTATCTTCCAAAAGCAATTTGCGCAGACGTTCGTCGCTAACAGCTAAAATTTGCGCAGCTAAAACAGCTGCATTTTTTGCGCCGCCTATTGCAACGGTTGCCACAGGTATGCCGCTTGGCATTTGCACAGTTGCAAGTAAAGCGTCAAGCCCGTCCATCGCACCGCCTTTGCAGGGTATGCCTATAACGGGCAAAACAGTGTTGGCGGCAATTGCGCCCGCCAAATGTGCCGCCATGCCTGCGGCTGCTATAATAACGCCAAAGCCGTTATCTATTGCGCTTTGTGTGAAATTTGCCGCTTTTTGCGGTGTGCGGTGTGCGCTCATAATATGTACTTCGTGTGGAATATCCCACGCTTTAAGCTGTTCAACAGCATTTTTCACAACGGGCCAATCGCTTTGAGAGCCCATTAAAACAGCAACTTTATTTTGCATAACTGCCTCCGTAAATTTAAAATAATATTTTTTTATAAGAAAAAAGAAACCTTGCAAAATTGAAGCCAAGCTATAATAAAACAACAATTTGAATGGCAACAATAATAACGCAAAGGTACAAATATATTTTACTATAAATATTGTTTTAAAACAATGGTTTTTTTCACATTTGCAACTATTTTATAATATATTACAATTTAATGTAAAAAAACAAAAAATTTTTGCCGATTTTGAGATGTTATTTTGCCTATGTTTTGTTTTTATCGCTTCGCTCGAAATGACAGGTGGTTAGGTTTGCATACATTATATAAATAATCTGCGCTTAGCTCCGATTATTCATATCTTATTTAATGGCGTGGGCAGCGGAGTGCCCACATGCCAATTTATATTATATTCGTTCCTCACATTATATAAATAACACGAAGTTAACCATTTGTCATTCCGAGCGCAGTCGAGGAATCCGTAACCCCTTGCTTTTTCAAGGCGCAAAGTGCGGATTTCTCCGCTTGTCTGTGATTACTTATCAGCGAAAAACTGCAGGAATAAAACAAAAACTTTCCTTTTATGCCTTATGCCGCTATTAGCGCACATTTGTGTAAACAAAAAGGCTTTAAATGTATATTATAATATGGTATACTGTATTTTATAATAAACTCGGAGGTTACTTATGCGTGAAAAAATCGAGGCTTTTTATGATAGTTTAAACGGCAAAAATGTTGCGTTTATTGGTATTGGCGTAACAAATATGCCTTGCATAGACCTTTTTGCAAAACACGGCGCAAATATAACTTTATGCGATAAAAAAGCTGATGTATCACAGCTTTGTTGCTCTGAAGAATGGCTTTGCGAGCGAAATGTTACGCTTTCGCTGGGCGATGGCTACCTTGAGGGCATAAAAAACAAGCACATAATTATGCGCACACCCGGCTTTGCCTATTTTAGCACTGTTTTGCAAAACGAGATAAAAAACGGCGCACTTGTAACAAGCGAAATGGAGCTTTTTATGCAGCTTTGCCCGTGCCCGATAATTGCCATTACAGGCAGTGACGGCAAAACCACCACAAGCACATTAATTGCAAAAATGCTTGAAGACAGCGGCAAAAACGTGCACCTTGGCGGCAATATAGGGCGCGCTTTGTTGCCCATTGTTCACAGCATAAACGAAAGCGACATCGCTGTGGTAGAGCTTTCAAGTTTCCAGCTTTGCGGCATGAAAAACTCGCCGCACATTGCGGTGGTAACAAATGTAACCCCCAACCATTTAGACCACCATAAAGACATGCAAGAATATATAGACGCAAAGCGCAATATTTTGCTTTACCAAAGCGAAAGCGATATAGCTATTTTGGGCTTTTCTAACGAAATATCGCATAAAATGCAGGAAGATGTGAAAGGTGAACTGCGCTTTTTTACAAGGCACAGCAAAGTGCAAAACGGTGCATATTTGCGTGAAGATAATATGCTATGTTATGAGAAAAACGGGGTTGTTACGCCGCTGATACACAAAAAAGATATTGCACTTATAGGCGAGCACAATGTTGAAAATGTGCTAACTGCTGCGGCGGCAATTTTCCACATAACAGGCGCAAAAAGCATTGCAAAAATAGCGCAAAACTTCACAGGCGTTGAGCACAGAATAGAGCCGGTGCGGAAAGTTAACGGCATTATGTATTACAACAACAGCATAGCAACAAGCCCCACAAGGGTTATTGCAGGGCTAAATGCTTTTTCGCAAAAACTTATAATAATTGCAGGCGGCTCAGACAAGGGCATTAGTTACGAGCCTTTGGCAACAGCTGTTTTTAAAAGTGTTAAAGTTATTGTTTTAATGGGGCAAACCGCCGATAAAATTGAGAGCACTATAAAAAACAATGCAGATTTTGCAAAGAGTGAGCTTATTATTTTAAGGGCAACCGATATGCAAGATGCTGTAAACAAAGCCACTGCGGCGGCGAGCGAAGGCGATATAATATCGCTTTCTCCGGCTTGTGCCTCTTTTGATATGTATGCAAACTTTGAGGCAAAAGGCAGGCATTTTAAAGAGATTGTAAATGCGCTTTGATGTGATTTTTGCACGTGAGTGTAAATTGTTTTATTGATTGTGGTTAAAATTTAAATAGGTTAAAGGCAATAATGCAAACTTTGCTTCTTGTTATTTCGAGCACAGTGAAGAAAGTTTAACCTAACCGCCTGTCATTTTGAGCGAAGAGAGGAATCCGTAACTCTCTGCATTATCTAAGCACAAAGAACGGATTTCTCCACTCCGGTTGAAATGACAAGTAATTAAGGTTTCTTTATAACATTAACCTATAGATTTAATACATTTAACTTTGTCATTATTATCTAAGCTGATAGCGCACCGCCTTTGTAATGACAGATAAGGAGAAAAAATGGCTGAAGCATATATGCACATAAAAGCGGCACGGCAAGCGCAAAAACTTGCTAAAGTTACTATACCTGCCCAAAAGGCATACGAGATGGGCGCACAAGGCCCCGACCCTCTTTTTTGCGGCGATTTTATGCCGAAAAGCACGGCGCAAAGCATGAAAGAACTTGGCAATATAATGCATAGCGAAAAGTGCGGCACATTTTTGATATCTCTTATTATGCGCGCAAAAACGCCTATTCAGCGCAGTTATGCCCTTGGCTTTTTGCAACATTATGCAACAGATATTGAAGTGCACCCTTATGTTGCATCGCAAGAGCAAAAGGGCGAAAAATTTGGTATTACGGGTGGCCACGGGTTTTGCGAAATGGCGATGGACAGCTTTTTCCACCAGCAAGACACAAACAACAGCATAACAAAAACAGACAACACAGCGCCACTTTTGCTTGCACAAGAGCTTGTGCAAATTGGCGTGCTTTTAAGCGAGTGCACAAAAGAGGTTTTTGAAAAAAACGCACCCCCCACAGATTTTATAAATTCGCTTCACTGCTTTCGAATTGTTCACAGCATTAATCATTCAAAATACGGTGTTAAAAAACTATTTGCTCGCGCGCTTGATAAAGCGATGAAAACAAACGCATATTTTGAAAGCCATGTTACACCCGGAAAAATTCCCAAGGGCGGCTTTGCCAGCACTTGGCTTAACCCCTATACAAAAAAAGAGGAAAACAGCGGCCCGCAAGAACTGCTTGATAAAAGCGCAAAGCGCGGCGCATATTACATATTGCAAACTTTAAAATACTATAAAAAAGAGATATCAAGCAAAGAGCTTTTTAAAGAAATAGGCTCGAACAGTTATGTTACCGGCCTTAATTGGAATATAAAATTTGATGAAAATTTTAACAGAGTTTAATAAAATAATGAAGACGATAGAGAATACTCCGAACATGTTTTTATTTAGCCAAAATCCTAAAGGCAAAGCGATATGCACAAATATTGCTTTGCTTTTTTATGGGTAAATTTTAACAAACGGCACGGCATATTGCCTCGTTTATAAGCATATATTTTAACGAGGTGAAAACAAATGAATGTTAACACAGGTTTAGTTTTAGTTTTGGGGATAATTTGCGTTATTGCAATTTGCATTGCGCTGAAAAAAACAAAAAAGCCCCTTAAAGAGGCTTTTTTTAATGCGGCATGCGGTGTTGCCTCGCTTGGTGCTGTAAATTTGCTTGCACTGCAAACGGGCATTTCTATTTCTATTAATTATTTCACGGCTTTTGTGGTGGTGGTTTTGGGCGCACCCGGCACAATAAGCCTTTTAATTTTGCGCATGGTTTTTGGAATTGTGTGATAAACAAATTAACATATTTATTTCGGCAAAGCACATAATTTTGCCCATACACTATCGCCAAAAGAAAGCGGCTTTGCCACCTCCCTAACACAATATTAAATATTTTTACCGAGGTGATTTATACTATCACCTCGGTAATTTTTTTGCATTGGTTTATTTAATTCTCTTTTAAAATAAAACTAAAACTAAGCGGTGCTAACAATTCCTCTGCAAGCTCATCAATAGCCGTTAGCGCGTAATGTTTTTTGCATTGCATGTGAGGGCAAACAGCATAGCGCATAATTTTTCCAAAACAGGCGTGTTTATTACCCCTTAATTGCTAATCTCCAAGCGCTTGGCAATATCTTTTTCCAAGTTTTGCTTTGCGCTTTGTGCTTTTTCTAAATTCTCGCCCTTTGTTGTGTAGTAAACTTTTATTTTAGGCTCTGTGCCCGAGGGGCGCACAATAACACTGCTTGCATCTTGCAAAGTATACACAAGCACATTAGATTTTGGCAAGTTTATCACTTCTTTTTTGCCGCTTTGCGTGTCTACACTCTCGCTTATATCATAATCGCTTATTTTAACAATATTTATGCCGCCAAATGCGCTTGGCACATCTTTGCGCAAATTCGCCATAATATCTTGCATTGTCTGCATGCCGCTAAGCCCCTCAAAAGAAAAGCTATCCACAACATTTAAGTATCTGCCGTATTTTGTGTAAATTTCTTCAAGGCGCTTAAGCACACTGCTGTTTTGCGTTTTGTAATATGCCGCCATTTCGCATATAAGCATACTTGCCACAACGGCATCTTTATCCCTAACATAAGTGCCTGCAAGGTAGCCATAGCTCTCTTCAAAGCCAAATATAAAGCGGTTTTCCTCTCCTTTTTCTTCAAGGTGCAAAATTTGCTCGCCTATGTATTTAAAGCCGGTTAAAACTTCAATTGGTGTTACACCGTAATTTTTTGCAACAATTCCCGCAAGCGATGTGCTAACAAAGCTGTAAACAGCTATTGCGTTTTTTGGCATTGTGCCGCTTTCAATTCGCGCTGCGCAAATGTAATCCAAAAGCAAAACGCCAACTTCATTGCCTGTTAGCAGTTTAAATTCGCCGTTTTCATCTTTAACGGCAATGCCAACACGGTCTGCGTCGGGGTCTGTTGCAAGCACTAAATCCGCATCTTCTTTTTTTGCGAGTGCAAGGCCTAAATCCAAAGTTTCACGTATTTCGGGGTTGGGGTAAGAGCATGTTGGGAAATTGCCGTCGGGCATTTCTTGCTCTTTAACCACAATTATATCGTTCATGCCGATATCTGCCAAAACCTTGCGCACAGGCACATTGCCCGCACCGTTAAGCGGTGTATAAATTAGCTTTAAATCTGCCTTTTCGCAAACGCCTTTGCGCACGCTTTGCGCTTTAACATTGTTGTAAAATGCCTCTATCACATCATTATCTATATAGCTAATCATGCCGCTTTGCAATGCATTTTCAAAATCAACAAGTTTAACATCGCTAAACTCATCTGTTTTTTGCATTTGCTCGTAAACGGCATCTGCGGCTTGCTCTGTCATTTGGCAGCCGTCGGGGCCATAGGCTTTATAGCCGTTATATTTAGCCGGGTTGTGGCTTGCGGTAACCATTATGCCGGCACTGCATTTAAGCTGCCTTGTTGCAAAACTTAAAGCCGGCACGGGCATTAACTGCTTATAAATATGCACTTTTATATTATTTGCCGCCAAAACACTTGCCGCCTGTTTTGCAAAAACGTCGCTTTTTATACGGCTGTCGTATGCTATGGCAACACTGCTTTGTGCGCTTTGTGCGTTCAAATAATTTGCAAGCCCTTGCGTTGCTTTGCGCACCATATATATATTCATCCTGTTTGTTCCTGCGCCCAAAACGCCCCTAAGGCCCGCTGTGCCGAATGCTAAATCTAACGAAAAGCGCTCTTTAATTTCCTGCTCGTCGCTTTGAATTTCATTTAGCTCTCTTGTTAAATCTGCGTCATCCAGCTTTTGGGTTTTCCATTTTGTGAATTTTTCTAAGAACATTATAGTCTCCATTCTGTGCAAAGCACAAATAATATTGATAAATTATACACATTAGCTTACATTATATCATTAAAGCCATATTTTATCAATGTGTTGTATATCAATTTATTCTCAAATTTATTTTCGTTTAAACTTTACAAAAAAACGCATAATTCGCCAAATTTTTACTTGTTAAATGAACAAAATTGAACTATAATGAACACATATGATATATAGGAAAGGGGCTTTTTATGTTTGCTAAAGTTAACAGCCTTGGCGTTAGTTCTTTAAGCGGTTTTTGCGTGAAAGTAGAGGCGGATATAAGCGGCGGCTTGCCGGCTTTGCAAATAGTTGGCCTGCCCGACAGCGCCGTGCGTGAAAGCGCTGATAGGGTGCGCAGTGCGCTTAAAAACAACAATATCAGCTACCCGCCAAGCAGAATTACAATAAACTTAGCCCCGGCAGACATTAAAAAATCCGGCCCTGTTTACGATTTGCCCATTTTTTTATGCATAATGGCGGCACAAGAGGCTTTGTGCGAAATAAGCGAGGATTGCGCCTTTGTGGGCGAGCTTTCGCTAAATGGCACTTTGCGCAGTGTCAACGGTGTTTTGCCTATGGCAATTGCCGCAAAAAAATGCGGCATAACAAAATTGTTTGTGCCAATGCAAAACGCAAAAGAGGCCGCCGTTGTTAAAGGTATTCAGGTTTTTGGCGCGCAAAATGTTAAAGAAATTATAGCACATTTAAAAAACGAAAGCGCTTTAAAAGCACAATCTCCTTTTGTTTTTACCGCCTCTCAACAGCAAAACGCACCGGATTTTTCCGACGTTAAAGGCCAGTGGGAAGCAAGGCGCGCTTTGGAAATTGCGGCGGCAGGCGGCCACAATGTGCTTTTGGTGGGGCCACCGGGCACCGGCAAAAGCATGCTTGCAAAACGCTTTGTGGGCATTTTGCCACCTTTAAGTGAAGCAGAGGCAATTGAGATGACAGGCATTTACAGTGTTGCCGGCTTAACCGGGGATATAAACGGCTTAATAACACAGCGCCCTTTTCGCTCGCCGCATCACTCTGTAAGTGCCGCAGGGCTTACGGGCGGCGGCTCTAACCCACGGCCTGGCGAAATTAGCCTTGCGCACGGCGGCGCTTTGTTTTTAGATGAGTTGCCTGAATTTAAGCGTGAAGTGCTTGAAATATTGCGCGCACCCCTTGAGGACGGCAAAGTTACAATAAGCCGTGCCGCCGGCAGTGCCTGTTACCCGTGCGATATAATATTAATTGCGGCAATGAACCCATGCCCTTGCGGAAATTACGGGCACCCCGTGCACATTTGCAATTGCACGCAGCATAAAATTAGCAATTATTTAAGCCATATTTCTGCACCGCTTTTAGATAGAATAGACATACAATGCGAGGTTATGCCTGTTAATTACGATGAATTGAGCGAGAGCTCAAACAGCGAGGCAACGGCAGACATTTTAAAGCGAGTTGTTGCGGCACGAAAAATTCAAACGCAGCGCCTTGAAAGCGAAGGCATTATATGCAACGCAAAAATGGGCGCAAACGCAACAAGAAAATATTGCGAGCTAACAAGTGACGCTAAGCGCCTTTTAAAAAACGCTTTTGAAAAAATGGGCCTTTCCGCCAGAGCACACGACAGGGTGCTTAAAGTTAGCCGCACTATTGCAGATTTGGATAATAGCGACATTATAAGCAGTGCGCATATTAGCGAGGCAACGCAATACAGAAATTTAGACAGAAAATATTGGCACGCAAAATAAATTGTATATTGCACACACCTAACCATATTTTGTAGGGGAGGGCTTGTATGCCCTTCCGCAAAATTTTCTCACCCAAAACACATTGTAGGGGGGGGCCCAGGGCGCCCCGACAAAATTTATAAAAAAAATTAATTTTTAATTTTTTTTTTTGCAACAACCGGTAATTAGG
>CAYJIT010000019.1:32792-46055 GCA_964370365.1 uncultured Bacteroides sp.
GGTTTCCTTCCCCTCCGGCAAGGGTTTCCATCCCGGCCCCCAAATTTTTTGCACACAAAACACATTTTCGGGGGGCCCAATGGCCGCCCCTACAATATTTATAAACAAATTTAATTTATAATTTTATATTTGCCAACAAGCGGTAATTCGCTTTTGCTGCACTTCATTGCGTTTACAATTCCAATAATTCTGAAAATAAATAGAACAAAATAACCTATGCCCACAACTATCCAACCCAAAACAGGAATAATGGCTATTAATGCCATAATCACTGTGGCGATATCTAAAGCTAACGCTTGGTTTGCATGGAAGCGAATGTGTTTTGATGTTCCGTTTGCTACAAGCCCTAAAATCATAAAAATAGTGCCAAAATAGCAAAGTGCCGCAAGCACTCTGTTTTCGTGTGCTTCAGGGTCTGCCGGGGGTGCTGCATAATGTGGCTGTGGCTGATATTGAGTGTTTTGCCCATATGCCGAATACTGCGGTTGCTGTGAATATTGCCCTTGCGCTTGTGTGTATTGCGCTTGTGGCTGTGCATATTGGTTTTGTGCCTGTGCATTTTGTGCTTGCTGTGCATATTGGTTTTGCGGTTGTGCACTTTGCGCTTGTGGTTGTGCATATTGGTTTTGCGGTTGTGCGCTTTGCGCCTGTGTTGCCTGTGCTTGCGCTGCATAAGCATCTTGATAATTATTTGTTTGCTGGCCTTGTGTATAATTATTATTCTCGTTCATGCCTCTCACTCTTTCCTAATAAGTATTTAAAGCCTTATAGCAACCATTTAAAGCAAAATGCATTATAAAACTTTATAATAAATTTATCAAATTTACTGCGAAAAGTCAATAAAAATATTGAAATAATATAGTTTTGCCCACCTCTTTATTGATTTTTTAAATTCTTCTTTAAAAAATTCAGTGCCCATATTTAATTTTATGCAGTGCACCGCTATTTTTTCAGCATAACAGGCAAAAGTGTTATTGCGCACCACAAAAGTTGGTAAATTAAAACAAGGTAGAGCGAAAGCGAAACCAAAACGCCTGCAAAACTTAAAATCAGCGCAATAACCATTGCAAATATAATGCCTGCAAATTCAACCGTGTTTGCCAATTTTTCCCTTTGTGCCGCTTTAGATGCCGCACGAAGCCCGCCTATGAATGAACGCACTGTGTTTTTATGTATCATATAGCCGTCGCTCTCGGGTATATATTCCGTTTGGCTTGTAAGCATCTCTTTTTCCGATTGCGAAAGAATTTTTATCATCTGCGGCGATATATTATATGTTTTTGTTATAAGGTTTTCGCTAATATTAAAATCGTTAGAGTAAATTAGTGCGTTTATGCCGCTGTTTGTAAGAATTCTAAGGGCAGATGCCGCTGTTTTGTTCGCCTCGTAGCTAAGCGAGAAAACACAGTAGAGTTCGCCGTTAACGGCAAGGTAAATTGCCCGGTTTTTGCCGCCGTCGGTAAATGTGCGCTCGTATTCGCGCGAGGGCAATTCAATTTGGTATCTGCGCATCATATCACGGTTGCCGAATATAATTTTTTTGCTGTCCAAATAGCCTGTAACGCCTAAATTAAATTCAACTTCCGCATGTGTAACTTCAAAAAGCGCATTCGCATCATTATCCACAATATTCAAGAATGTGTCTTTAAGCGTTTCGCAATTGTCGTAAACAATGCTTGCCGCATATAAAACCGCCAAGTCAATGCGTTTGCCGTCGAACGGTTTTATTGTGTGCAATATAACATTCGAGCACGGGAATAAATCTCTGGAGCGCAAAAGCACGGTGTTGCAAAGCCCCAAACTTTGAATTGCGCTGGAGCCCGGAATTGCCGCGCCGAATTTTTTGCTTGAACGCTGCATTTTAAGCGCCGGCCCCGCATAAACCATTGTGCAAGATATTGGCGCACCAATGCAAAGTGTTGCGCAAAACGCACTTATAATGTAAAGCGGTTGCACCGAGTTTAAAATTGCAATTGCGCCGCTTGCCACTGCCAAAAGCAGCAAAATAATGCTGAATTTGCGCGCATAAACATCGCTTATGGTAGAAGAAAAACTGTGGCGCATAAAGCCGCGCATAAGCGAAGTTGGGCGGCTAACCAATAGTGAGGGGTTGTGCTCTTTAAGGCCGGAGCACACAAGGCTTGTTAACTGCTTGTTTTTAACGGCAAATGCCGCACTGTGCTCGTAACTTTTGCTAACAATTTCAAAATTTCCACGCACCGCATTTATGTGCAAAATTTTTCCAACACAATTGAAAAATAAAACAAGAACTGCCGCGGGCGCAAACAATGTTATGCCTTGCTGTGCGAATTCATTTGCAAACAAAAGGCAAGCTATATTTTGCAAAAGGGCGCCAAACACGGCAAAAAGCGCAAGTGTGTCCACACTTAAATGCTTGTATATGCCAAAAACACCTGCAATTATAATATCGTGGCACAAAGCGCACGCCAAAACCAAAACAATTAAGTTAACAATTAAAAACGAGCTTATGCTTATGGTGAATGTGCCCGAACTTAAATTGCCCGCACCGCTGTTTGTTAAAAAGCCCATGGATATGGTTAAAATGCTAAATGCCGCCAAAATTAAACTGCGCACAGTGTTAAACAAGAACATTTTTTTAAGTTTTTGCTCAATTACAGGCGCATCTGAAAGTTTGTTGTAATCGTCTTTTTCGTTGTAGTTAACAGGGGCAACGCCATACTTATCAGGGTCTATCCCCATGGTAGACGTTTGCACAAGCGGCGCATCTATGCCAATTTCTTTTGAAATGCTACCGCTACTGCTGTTAAACTGGCCGCTGTTTTTAATGCTGTTTGCACTTTGCTCGTTTTTGCCGCCCTTCTCATTTTTGGCGGCTTGCTCATTTTTGCCGGCTTGCACTTTTTGCGCTTTGGCTTTTTCGATGTTATCCTCAGCACTGTGCGCATTGTTTAATTCATTCACAACAAGTTTATTTTGCATAAAAGTGTCGGACGGGTTTTCGTTATGTATAACTGTGCTTATAAATTTATCGCCCTCGTGCGCAAAGTTTTTAGCGCTTTGCGCCTTGGAGGTTTTGCTTTGCTTTTGCGCATAATTTGACGCACCGCCGCCTTTTGCACTTTTGCTTTTTTGTGTGCTTTGGCTGTTTGTTTGCGTTTTGCCCTCGTTTTTAAGTATGTAATTTTCGCTTAGCGGCGCACCGAATGTTCCCGTTTCCTGTGAAAGTGCCGGCAGTGTGCCTATTGTGTCTTGCATTTCAAACTTGCCCAACAAGCGTGCACTGTAATTTTCTTTTCCGTGCTCAGCTTTATTAATGGGCGTTCTTTTTTCATCGAATGTGTTTTTCGCCTTTTTGTCAATGTTTGCACTTGAGCCGTCGTTTGCAACTGTTTTTGAGAAGAACTGCAAAAAAGCAGGGTCGCTTTGAAGATGTTTAATATTAGGGGCACTTTTCCCCACAATGTATGTGCTCACATCTTTTTTATACATCTGCTTGTTTTTATCTTTAACAAGTTTATCGTTTTCTTGCATTTCACGCAGTTTAGCTTTTTGAATTTCGCCTGTATTCTGCTTGCGCTGTGCCGTTTTAACGGCTTTTTCTTCCTGTTGCATAGCTTTAAGCTCTGCTTGTTTTTGCTCTTGAAGTTCCGCTTGTTTTTTTGCATATAAAAGCTGTTGTTTTTCCTGTTGCTCTTTAATTTTAAGCAGTTTTTCCTCGCCGGCTTTCCTTGTGCGCATAGCCGCGCGCTTTTGCTCAAGCTCCGCAAACTCTTTTATGTCGGGCAGTTCGAATGTGTCTGTTTCATATTTGCTTTTCGGCTTTGCCAAAGGCGCTGCAAACCAAGAGTCTATATCCTCTTTATCTTCGCTTTTTTTGCCCGGCTCGCTTTGCGTTTTTATTTCGCTGTTTTTTTCGCCATCCTCACCAAACACGCTTTTTTTGCGGTTTTGCTCTTGCGCATTCTCAGCCGTGCTCTCGGTTTTATGCTCGGTTTTTTCAGCTTCGCTCTGCACGCTTTCGCCAAGATTTTTCTTGCGCAAACCCTCGTTTTCTTCGCGCTTTATTATAACGCTTTGCTCGTTTTCTGCATGCGGTTTTTGTTGGATATTGCGGTTTTCTTCCTCGCTTTTCTCACTGTGTGGTTGCGAAACAAACGGCTTGTGCACGCGGCTTTTTGTAGCCTTTGGCTCTATACCCAAAGACGACAAAATATCGTTAACTTCATCGTCTATATTCTCGCTTTTTTTGCGGCTTATATTTTCGGGCTTATCTTTCAGCTCGCTTAAAATATTGTCAATATCTTTTTTTGCGTTATCTGCCATTTATATTCCTCCCGTTGGTGTTTTTTGCTTTTATATATGTTTTGTTCAATTATATTTGTCATTGTGAGCGTAACCGATGACGCACCGCAGTGCTAATGCCTGCGAGCAACCGACACGCAAGTGGCGGCACTTAGCGAGTGGCTGAATCCGTAACTCTTTGCCTACTTATTTCATACATTAAAATACCTGCGGCAACGCTAACATTAAAGCTGTCCACCCCAAAACCTTCGTTTGCCATCGGCAAAGATAGTGCGCTATCGCAAAGTTTTTGCACAAGTGGCGAAACGCCCGAGCCTTCGCTGCCCAAAACAAGTGCAATTGCGCCCTTTAAGTTTTGCGAAAACGCAGATTGCCTGCCGGCTGTGGCGCAATAAACAAAAACGCCCTGTTTTTTTAAGCGGCGAACGCTCTCGCCTATATTCGCAACTTTTGCAATGTTGAAGTTTAAAGCGGCACCGGCACTGCTTTTAATTACAACCGGTGTTATGCTTGCACCGCCCCTTTTAGGAATAATTATGCCGTGCGCTCCACATAAAAACGCACTTCTTATAATTGCGCCCAAATTGTGAGGGTCTTCAATGCCATCTGCTATTATAATGAAAGGCTCTTCGTTTTTTTGCGCCGCAACGTGCAAAATATCATCTATTGCGCAATATTCAATTTGCGCACCAAACGCCGCAACACCCTGATGGTTTTCGCTTTTGCAAAGCTTGTTCAGCTTTGCCGTGTGCACATGCTTCACCGTTGCGCCCACCTCTTTTGCAAGGGCGGTGTAATATGACGCCTGCGCCTTGTTCATACCCTCTTGAATAAAAACCGTATCTGTGCCTTTATCGCTTTTCAATAATTGCACAACTGCATTTTTACCAAAAACCGGCGTTGCCTCAAAGCTATTTTCATCATCAAAATTATGCATTGCTCTCTCCTTGTGCCAAAAATTTTTAGCACTTCACTAAAAACCATGCTAAAAATAGGTTTAAAACTCTAATTAAACTAATTATAACACAAAATATTGTGTTTGTGCTATACTTTAATGCAATATTACATAATATTTACACCTTTATTGTATGGCAATAATTAAAATTGTGGCAATTGCACAAGCGGCAATGCAAGAATATACGAAATAGCGTGTTTTTTTGCTAAAAGGTAAAATATTCCTTTTATAGCAAATTAAGTTCGAAACATAGTTTTCCGCCTCGCTTTTTTGCTTTGAAATTTTAACTTGCGGGCTTTTGGCTTTTAGCACAACATAAACCTTTTCAATAAATTCGTGTTCGAATTCATTTATTTCTATTATTTTTTTACTTACCCCTTTAATTGCTGGCATAAAAATCTCCATTCTGTGCATAGCACAAATTATTTTTTTAATCTCCGTAAGAATGGAGATTTTTTGGCATGTGCCGGCTTTTGACGGCACGCCGCATTTGATAACGATAGCGTGATTTATCACGCTTATCTCCATTCTGTGCATAGCACAAATTATTTTTTCACTGTATTTTTGCCATATTTTTTAAAGCATAAACATAAATGCAAAATTTGCTTAAATGCCCATGTTCCAATTTATATTATATTCGTTCCTCATACAATATAAATAACCTTCTTTTAGCCTCCTTTTTCGTTGCAAGAAATAATGCTGATTTAATTTCCTTCATTTTTGTTAAACTGCACAAAAACACATTTAAAATAACTTGTGGGTTTTTCAAATGTAACTTGTGGGTTTTTTATACTTTTTGTAAAAATTTGCATGTTTTTTTATTAAATTGCCAATGTTGAAAACTCTGTTGAAAATGTGGAAAAGTGCTTATTTTATTGCGCTTTTTGAATGTTGAATTCTTTTTTCGCGCTTTGTTTTCAACAAATGTTTAAAGTTTTCAACAAAACTGAGCGTTTAAATTACTTTACAAATTTCAATTTGCATAAAAAAACAGTTAAAATTTTTAATTGCTTTTTCTTAGTATTTTTGGTTTTTTTCTTGCTTTTTTACAAAATCATATTTAGCCTAACTTTATTAAAATAACACCTTATAAAACTTGAAATTTTACCGTTTTTGTAGTATAATTAATAAAGTTAAGTATATGTTTTTTAAAACTTCTTTGGCAAAGAGAATAATTTTGCTTTATTTGCTGAATAAACACAGTTTTTAACAAAAATAAACACTTTTACAAAAAGCTACCTTGTGCCGTTTTGGTGGCTTTTCTAATTTTTTACGGCAGAAACGGAGAAAATTATTTTTATGGATTCCTTTGACGAAATTTTTTTAGCGGTGAAAGATTATTGCAAACAGCGTATAGTGCCTGCATCTTACACATTATTTATAGAGGGCATGAAGCCTGTTTCTTTTGAAAATAACGAAGTAGAAATTCGCATAACGAGTGAATTTTTAAAAAATATGATAGAACAGCGTTATCTTGCACTTGTTGCCGAAGGTTTTAAGGAAATTTTAGGTTTCAGTGTAAATATAACTTTATCTGTTCCCGAGCTTAGCCAAAACAATGCAGACGGGCAAAACAGCAGTTATTCGCACACATTCGCCAATTTTATTGTTGGCAGCTCTAACAAATTTGCACATGCCGCTGCACAGGCGGTTGCCGCTAACCCGTCGGGCGCATATAACCCTCTTTTCGTTTGGGGAGATTCAGGGCTTGGCAAAACCCACCTTTTAAACGCAATTAAGGCAGATATACAAAACAATTTTGAAAACTACAATATAATTTATGTCGACGGCGAAACATTTACAAATGGAATTATAACCGCTATCAGAGAGAACAACACGGCAGCTTTCCACGAAAAATATCGCCAGGCAGATGTTTTGCTGGTTGACGACGTTCAATTTATAGGCGGTAAAGATTCAACGCAGGAGGAATTTTTCCACACATTCAACACCCTTTACAATTCCGGCAAGCAAATTGTTTTATCAAGCGATAGGCCGCCCAAAGAAATTAAAAGCCTTGAAGATAGGCTTCGCACACGCTTTGAAATGGGCCTTATTGCAGATATAGGCGCTCCGGATTTTGAAACTCGTGTTGCCATAATTCGCCGCAAAGCAGATTTGCTTCAAATTGATTTGCCCGACGATGTATCGGAATACATAGCGAACAAATTAAAAAAGAACATACGCCAATTAGAGGGCGTTGTTAAAAAAATTAACGCCTACCGCATACTTGAGGGCATAAACCCCTCCATAGGCATGGCGCAAAACGCAATTAAAGATATTTTAAGCGAGCAATTGCCCGCACCGATAACCATAGAGAAAATTTTGCTTGAAATAAGCCGCACTTATAATGTGAGCATAGACGATTTAAAAGGTGCCAGCCGCCGCAATGCAATATCTAACGCGCGCAAAATAAGCATGCACATAATTCGTGAAGTAACCGGCATGAGCATGGAGGAAATAGGCGAACAGTTTGGCGGAAGAGACCACTCCACAGTAGTTTATGCAATTAACACAGTGCAAAAAATGATGAAAAACGAGCCACACACAAAAGAAATGATAGAAGATGTTATAAAAAATATAAAGCAATAGTTAAAGTTTAACTTTTAAAAAAGTTTTTTTGCTGCTCTTAATAATTTAAAGTATGTTTATAAAAAAATAACTAATTTTTAAAAATAAATATAAGAAAAAGCTCTTTTTTTACCGTATATAATTTAAAATTGATGTTTTATATATAGGAAATATTAAAAAAATATAATAATAAATTTTTAAACAAGTTTTTAACATTTAACATCAGTTTTCAATATAAATTGTTGAAAAACATAAGTTTTAAACTTTTAAACAATTTATTTAACGAAGTATTAACAACTAACAAAGCTATTTATAAGCTCTGTTAAGCCATTTTTTGAACTTTTAAACTTTTAAACAGCCTCTACTACTACTACTACTTTTTGTTTATATATTACTGTTATTTTTTAAAAAAGAAAGGTTTTTTAAATGCATATTAAATGTGATAAATATTTATTAAATGAAGCTGTTGCAGGTGTATCTAAAGCTGTTACACTTCGCAGTGCTATTCCCGTTCTTGAGGGTATTTTATTAAAAGCCGACGGTTTTACGCTAACTTTAACAGGGTACGATTTGGAAATGGCAATTACAACAACAATTGAGGCAAATGTTTTAGTGCCCGGCGAAATAGTTTTAAATGCAAAATTACTAAGCGAAATGGTGCGCAAATTAGTTAATGATGAAATTGAAATAAAAATAGAAAATAATAACCAGTGTTTAATAAGTGCCGGCATAACCAAATATAATATAAATGCAATGGAGGCGGCCGATTACCCGGATTTACCCAACACGGAAACAGAAAAAACGTTCAGCATAAATTCAAAAGAGCTAAAAAATATGATAGATACAACTATTTTTGCTGTTGCCACCGATGATAAGCGCCCTGCGCACACAGGTGAAAAATTTTTAATAAACAAAGATGCTTTACAAATTATTGCTTTAGACGGTTACCGTTTGGCAATAACAACGCAGGAAATAAGTACAAATTCTGAAATTGAAATTATAATACCTCAGAAAACCCTTATAGAGACAATAAAACTTATAGGCGAAGATGAAATTGTAAATATTGCGGCAAACAGGCGCTTTGTTGTATTTATTACCCAGCAATATACCATTATAAGCCGTTTGATAGAGGGCGAGTTTTTAGATTTTGAACGGGTTTTGCCAAAAGAACATAATACAAAAGCCGTTGTTGATGTTAAAGAATTTATAAATGTTGTTGAAAGGGCAAGTTTAATTATTACAGAGCGCATTAAAAACCCTTTAAAAATAACATTTGATAATAATGTTATAACTGTTAGGTGTACAACATCTTTGGGAAAAGTTGTGGACGAGCTGCCTTGTGAAATGGAGGGAGAGAGCTTAGAAATAGGCTTCAACAACAGGTATTTGTTAGATGCTTTAAGGCATTGTGGCAGTGAAAAAGTTGTTATTTATATGAATGGTTCTTTTACAGCGGTTAAAATTGTGCCTATTAACAACGAAAATTTATTTTATTTAGTTTTACCCGTTAGGTTTAGAAGTGACAGTGAACAAAATTAAGGAGCATTATGAGCGATAATACAGTTAAAATTAGCACTGAATTTATTCAGTTATCTGCACTTTTGAAATTTGCCAATGTGTGCCAAAGCGGCGGAGAAGCTAAAATA
Organism: uncultured Bacteroides sp.; assembly: GCA_964370365.1. GTDB lineage: Bacteria > Bacillota > Clostridia > Oscillospirales > Ruminococcaceae > Ruthenibacterium. The sequence goes on from CAYJIT010000019.1 coordinate 42,246, forward strand.
GCAATTCAAAGCGGTTTTGTAACTTATAACGGGCAGGTTTGCACACAGCGTGGTAAAAAAGTTTACCCCGGTGATATAATTGTTTTCAACAACGAAGAAATAAAGGTTGAAAGTGAATGATATTAAAAGAAATTGAAATTATTAATTTTCGAAATATTGAGCATATAAAATTTAAGCCTCAAAGTGATTTAACTATAATTTGTGGGCAAAACGGGCAAGGAAAAACAAATTTGCTTGAAAGTATATGGATGCTTACCGGTGCAAAAAGTTTTAGAAGTGTAAAAGACAGTTTTTTGATAAAAAGCGGTGAAAATGCAGCCTATATAAATGCAAAAGTAAGCAATGCCAATAATAAAACCGAGCAATTAAACAGCGAAAGCAGCGAAATAAAAATTGCTGTAATTGATGAAAACAACGAAAGTTCAAGCAAAAAAGGAAGATTTGCGCATATTAACGGTGTTGATTATAAAAGGGCAATTAATATTGCAGGCATTTTTAACGAGGTGGTGTTTGAGCCTAACCATTTAAGGCTTGTGAAAGGAAGCCCCGAAAACAGGCGCAAATTTTTAGATGCAGCACTTTGCCAATTATACCCTTCTTATATTAGCGCACTTCGCAAATACACGCGCATTTTAACACAAAAAAATGCACTGTTAAAGCAATATTATAAACACAGCGGCGCAGGGAATTTGCTTGATGTTTATAACGAAAATTTGGCGCAGAGCGGTGAATTTATTGTTAATAAACGAAAAGAGTACTTGAAATTATTTTGTAAAAGTGCAATTGAACACCACGCAAAAATAACAGGCAATAAAGAGAGCTTTAAAATTGATTACAAACCCTGTTTTTCTGATAGTTTAATTGAAACATTAAATAAGAGCAAAGAAAAAGATATAAATGCAGGGTTTTGCACAAGTGGGCCGCACAGGGAAGATTTACTTTTTAGCATTAATGATAGTGACGCAAAAATATTTGCAAGCCAAGGCCAACAGCGAAGCATTGTTTTATCCTTAAAACTTGCGGAAGCACAAATGATATTTGACATAACAAGCGAAAAGCCAATTGTTTTGCTTGATGATGTTTTGAGTGAGCTTGATGAAAACAGGAAAAATTATTTATTAAGTGAAATTACAGGTATGCAAACGATAATAACAACATGTGAGAGCTCGGCTTTTGCAGATTTTAATATTGTAGGGGAGGGGTTGCCCCTTTCAAATAAAGTGTATTATGTAGAAAATGGTAAATTAATTTGATTGTAGGTATATGATTTTATATTGAATGTAGGGGCAAAGCCCATTAATGAAAAAAGGAAAAATTATGTTTTTACACCTCGGTAACGATAATTTATTAAAAGAACAAGACATTATAGGTATTTTCGATTTAGACACAAGCACTATAAGCAAACACACGCGCAATTTTTTAAAAAATGAGCAAGATAACAATAATATAATTGACACAACGCAAAATTTACCTAAAAGTTTTATTGTTTCACACAATAAAAAAAGCTGTGAAACTAAAGTTTATATAAGCCAAATTTCAGCGGCTACACTTAAAAAAAGAAGCTATAATATTTATAATATAATGGAGTGAATTATGTCAGAAATTAATAACAACGAGTACGGTGCCAGCCAAATTCAGGTTTTAGAGGGCCTTGAAGCGGTTCGCAAACGTCCGGGCATGTATATTGGTAGCACAGGCCCTAAAGGCTTGCACCACCTTGTTTATGAAATTGTTGATAATGCAATTGACGAGGCACTTGCCGGCCACTGCGACCATATAAGTGTTACAATTAAAAAAGATAATATAATAGAAGTTTGCGATAATGGGCGCGGTATTCCTGTTGATATACAGCCAAAAATGGGCATACCTGCTGTAACGGTTGTTTTCACAATTCTGCATGCGGGCGGCAAATTCGGCGGCGAAGACAGCGGCTATAAAGTTGCGGGCGGTTTGCATGGCGTTGGCGCAAGCGTTGTTAATGCTTTAAGCGAATGGCTTATTGTAAGCGTTGTTAAAGACGGCACAGAATATAAGCAGAGCTTTAAGCGCGGCGAAGAGGACGGCCCACTTCAAAATTTAGGCGCAACACAAAAACCAAACGGCACAACCGTTACATTTAAGCCCGACCCTTTAATGTTCACCGAAACGCAAGAGTTCGAATATGAAATTCTTCAAAAACGCTTGCGTGAAGAGGCATTTTTAAACGGCGGCGTGCGCATTACTTTAAGCGACGAGCGTGAAAATGCCTTAGACGAAAACGGAAATGCCCACTGCGAAAGCATGTGCTATGAGGGCGGTATACGAAGCTTTGTTGAATATATACACGAGAAAAATAAACTTGAAGTTTTGCACCCGGGCGTAATTTATTTAAAAGGCCAGCAGGGCGATGCCATTGCTGAAATTGCATTGCAATATAATTCAAGTTTTAACGAGCGCATACTCTCGTTTGCCAACAATGTTAACACACCAGACGGCGGCACACATGAAGAGGGCTTTAAAACAGCGCTAACACGTGTATTTAACGATTTTGGACGCAGTAAAAACTTCCTTAAAGAAAAAGACGAGAATTTGAGCGGCATTGATGTGCGCGAGGGTTTAACCGTTGTTATAAGCGTTAAATTAACCGAGGCACAGTTCGAGGGGCAAACAAAAGCGAAACTTGGAAACACAGAAGTGCGCACACTTGTAAGCGGCCTTGTTTACGATAAATTAAAAGAATTTTTAGAGGAAAACCCGGCAGTTGCAAAAATTGTGTTTGAAAAAGCAACACAAGCGGCACGTGCAAGGGAAGCAGCACGAAAAGCAAGGGATTTGGTTAGGCGTAAATCTGCGCTTGAAAACAACAGAATGCCAGGCAAACTTGCAGATTGCCGCGAGCGTGACCCATCTAAAACAGAGCTTTACATTGTTGAGGGCGACAGTGCGGGCGGCAGTGCCAAAGGCGGAAGAGACAGCAATATTCAGGCAATTTTGCCGCTATGGGGTAAAATGCTCAATGTTGAAAAAGCACGCATAGATAAAATATACGGCAACGAAAAATTAATGCCTGTTGTTATGGCGCTCGGTTGCGGCATTGGTGAAGAATTCGACGTTAGCAAACTGCGCTATCACAAAGTGTTCATCATGGCCGATGCCGATGTTGACGGCAGCCATATTTGCACATTGCTTTTAACATTCTTTTTTAGGTATATGCGCCCGCTAATTGATGGCGGCTATGTTTATATAGCCCAGCCACCGCTGTTCAAACTTAGCAAAAGCGGCAAAGTGAAATATGCCTATAACGATGCTGAAATGGCATCTTTAAGTGAAGAGATGGGGCAAGGCGTGAAAATTAGCCGCTATAAAGGCCTTGGCGAAATGAACCCCGATCAATTGTGGGAGACAACCATGAACCCCGAAAACAGAGTTATTGTGCAAATAAATGTTGATGATGCGCTTAAAGCAGACGAAACATTCACAATTTTAATGGGCGATAAAGTTGAGCCACGCAAGGAATTTATAGAGCAAAATGCGCTTTATGCAAGGCTTGATGTTTAGCCGTTAGGGAATAATACGAACTCGTTTTTTATTTAGCCAAAAGCCCAAAAACTGCGGCAGTGCACCTCGTAAGGCGAAAGCCTTACTTCACCGCACTTTCTTGTTTTAGAACTTTTGGCGTTATAAAAAATTCTTTGAACCTATTTCGTGCAAATTTTGCGGTAGGCAAGGCAGACGAGGGAGTAATACTTTTTGTATTGCGAGTGAGGATAACGAAGCATAACACATAAATTTGCCAAAATAGGCGTGTTCGGATTACTCCCTAACGGCTAA
>CAYJIT010000020.1:0-34810 GCA_964370365.1 uncultured Bacteroides sp.
AGTACATATTTAATTCCTTGCGCTACATCTTTTTTTAAAGTATTAAAATTTTCCATTCTTTCTCCTTATTACTTCTTAATATTTATTGTATAACTGCTTTATGGGCATTGGTTGAGGTGTTTGTGCTTTTGCTAAACATATTTACATGTTTATTAAAACTGTTTTGGTAACCAATGCGCAATACTGCTAAAAAAATTGCTATTTGAAAAAGTATTTTCTAATATTTTCATTATACATTATACATTGTTATCATCAACATGTCACTATCTTTGCTATATAAAATATTTGCGTAAATTAAATTAGTTGTAATAAAAGTATATTGTGTTTTATAATACGCTGTGCTAAAATGAAAGCGAAAAACAACAACGCTTGATAATATTATTTTATAAGTAGGTATGATTATGGAAAACACAAAGCTGTTTAAAAAAGTATATGGCGCTTTAATAGGTTCTGCAATAGGTGATGCGATGGGAGGGCCTGTAGAGGGCTTAACATACGAGAAAATTAAAACCGATTATAATATTGTAAACACATTGCTTAAATATTCATCTGCACAAGTTTCGGCGCACGGGCCTTTTGAAACTTGCGCAGGCGCATACACAGATGACTCAAGGCTTTCAAAAATATTTGCTCAGGCTATCATTAAAAAGGGTGATGTTGCAAATTCTAAAGACCTTGCGATGGAATTTGCATATCAATACCACAACGCAAAAAGCACATTAGAGAAAGATTTTATTGAAGAATATTATTACAAAGCAATTTATAAAGACAACAAAGAGGTTTTCGGTGGGCAACCTACTAATGGCGCAATAATGGGCATCGCACCATACGGAGTTATAAATTCTTGCAATGTGCAAAAAGCACATGATGATGCCTTTGAGGCATCTTTTATGGCTTTAGGCTACGCGCGTTATGCTGCCGCAATGGCAGCGGCGGCAATTTCAGCCGCAATGAAAGAAAATGCAAGTGTTCAAAGCGTTTTGGATGACATGTTAAGCGCCGTACAATGCCATAAAAGAAATGTAGAAGGGCCTGCATTTCCAAGCTGGTATATGTATGACGATGTTGGGCGCAAAAGTGAAAAACTTGTTTTACAAAGTGTGGATATAGCGAAAAAGTACAATGATATTTTTTCTGTGCAAAAAGAATTATACGGCGCTGTTGTGCAAGATTTTTTTGCGGATGGAGCAGAAAGCCTTGCCATTGCGTTTGCTTTTCTTGCTTTAACGGGTGGAAACTTTGAAAAAACTGTTATAGGTTGTGTGAATTTTGGCAGAGATAATGACAGCAGTGCAAGTGTTGCAGGTGCCATAGCAGGTGCACTATTTTCAGTAGACAATATACCAAATCAATGGGTGCAAATGGTGGAAAGTGTTAACGAGGGGCCAATATTTAAAAACCTTGCTCTTTCGCTTTGTGAGATAATAGTAAAAAACCACGAACAAAATGTGCGCAATGCAAGTTTGCTCGGTAATTTACTGTAATCTAACAAACAATAATAAAAATGAATGAAATAAATTAGGTGCAAAAGGATAAATATAATGTTATATTCAAAGCTGTTTTTTTGCAACATCTTAATTAATATTTAACATCTTAAAAAGTTGTATTGCAGAAAAAATAATAACTTGTATTACATGTATTATTTTTTTTTGATACAAGATTGTTAGCAGTGCATAAATTTTAAAGTTTTTGTACTGCACATATACAAAATTGCTCAATTTGGATAAAAATGTGTTGAAAAGCACAAAACAATGCAATATAATATAATACAAGATGATACAAATTTACGAGGCATTATTTCAGCACCATGCAAATGCATGGATTTAATTATGTAAATACACATAAACAATTATGTGATATTTTATAAAAAAATACGGAGGATTTTTTATGAAAAAAAGTATTGTAGTAATTTTGGCACTTATTTTAAGCTTGTCAATGATGCTTACTGCTTGCGGAGCACCTGAGAGCGCAGAGCAGCCGGCAGCAAGCACAGAGGGCGAAACATCACAAACACAAGAAACCGCTAAAACCGTAGACACAGACCTTGCAGATATGACATGGGACGAAGTTTTGGCAGAGGCAAACGGCCAAACAGTAACATGGTATTTGTGGGGCGGTAGCACAGAAACAAACGACTTTATCGACAATGTAGTTGCCGCAGAGGCAGAAAAATATGGCGTTTCAATTAACCGTGTTGGTGTTAACAGCATCACAGAGGCAGTTAATATCACAATTGGTGAAAAACAAGCCGGCAAAGATGACGGCGGCACAGTTGACCTTTATTGGATAAACGGCTCTAACTTCATGATGATGCAACAAGCTGAAGTTACATTTGATAACTGGTCGGAAACACTTCCGAATTCAGCAGCACATGTAGACTGGACCGACGCAAGTATCGCAAACGACATGGGCTTACCTGTAAACGGCCAAGAATCTCCTTGGATGAGCGCACAATTGCAACTTGTTTACGATTCAGAGCGCATTAGTGAAGAAGATTTGCCCAAAAATTACGCAGAGCTTTTAGAGTGGGCAAAAGCAAACCCCGGCCGCTTTACATATTTAGCACCACCCGATTTTATCGGAACACGTTTCATTAAAGGCGCTATGTATGAAATGACAGGTGGCTATGAGCAATATAATGTTGAGGGCATAACACAAGAAGATTTAGCTGTTAGCATGGAACCTGTTTTTGATTACTTAAAAGAGCTTGAGCCATATTTGTGGCGTGAGGGTTCTACATATCCTCAATCCGGTAGCGATTTGGAATCTTTGTTTAACAACAGCGAAGTAGATTTCTCATTCACTATGAACGGCATGGGTATACAAGGCGCGATAGATACAGGTGCAATTCCTCCAACATCACAAGTTTATTGCTTAGAAACAGCTATTGCAGACACAAACTATGTTGCAACAAGCTATAACTCTGCAAATAAAGCAGGTGCTATGGTTATTGCAAACATTTTGTTAGACCCTGCAATTCAAGCTAAAAACATTGAACTTACTGGTGGCGCACCTGTTGTTGATTTCACAACATTAAGCGAAGAGCAAGTTGCAGCTTTCGATGAAGCAACAGCAACTTTAGGCGAAGGAACTTTTGTTTCGGGTGAAGATAAAGCTGCTACACGTGCACCTGAAGTTAGCTCTTACCTCAATCCATTCATTGAGACTTTATGGCAACAAGAAATAGGCCAAAGCTAATAAAAACTTTAAAATAGTATGATATAAACGGGAGGGGTCATCGTCAATGACAACCCCCTCCCGTTTCCTGTAAAAAAATATATAATTTTTACTCTGCGGAGGAATAAAAATGGTTAGTAATAAAAAAGTATGGCTTATGCTTGCTCCTGCATTATCAATAATAATAGGGCTTTTTGGCGGCGGTTTTCTTTTGGGTTTAATCCAAAGTTTTAACTATATGCCACTTATTGGGCAATACGATTTTAATTTTGATGCATACATAACATTGCTGTCAGACCCAACATTCTTAGTATCATTAGGATACACATTCTATATTGCTATAGGCTCAACGCTTCTATCTGTTGTGATGGCGCTAATTTTGTCTATGGGGATAAGAAAGCCCTTTAAAGGCAAAAATTTTACGCTTTTTACCTATCAATTTCCACTGCCAATTCCGCATTTAATAAGCGGTATAGCAATGTTTTTTATGTTTACACAAAGTGGATTTATTTCAAGGGCTTTAAATGCCATAGGCCTTGTGACAGACCCTGCCGATTTCCCAGAAATTATTTACGGTAGTTCAGCATTAGGCGTTATATTCTCTATGGCGTGGAAATTCACACCGTTTGTGGGCGTTGCTCTTTTGGCAATACTTCAAACATCCGGCACACAGTATGAGGATGCTGCAATAAGCCTTGGCGCTTCACCGTGGAAACGCTTTTGGTATGTGCTTTTCCCAATTATGATTCCCTCAATTTCAACTTCGTCTATTCTGTGTTTTGCGTATGCTTTCTCAAGCTATGAAATTCCGTTTTTGCTCGGTTCGGTTTATCCGAGAACACTTGCGATTACAGCATACGAAAAATATTCAAATATAGATATTTCAGTGCGTCCGCAAGCTATGGCAATGGCTGTGATTATAACAATTGTGGTTATGGTTGTTGTTGTTTTATACCGCAAATTGCTTTCAAAATATCGTTATTAAGGGGGCGTGAAAATTGTTAAAAAAACTTAGAAAAATGTCTTTACCGCGCAAGTTAACGGTTTTGGCAATTATACTTGGAACTTTTATTCCGTTTGTGCCCATAATTATTTGGTCGTTTTCTTTCCGTTGGGCTTACCCCAATTTATTGCCCGATTTCGGCCTTAGGGCTTGGGAATATATTTTTACTCAGGGCGAGATAATAGAATCGCTTTTCTTAAGCGTAGGGCTTTCAAGCATAGTTACTGTGGCCTCGCTTGCAGTAGGTTTTCCGGCATCACGTGCATTGGGGCTGTATAAGTTTAAAGGAAAAAGCCTTTGTGAAACACTTTTAACTTTGCCGGCAATTGTTCCCGGGCTTGCCGTAATAATGGGCTTGCAAGTTATATATATTCAAATTGGCCTTATAAACACATTTTGGGGCGTTGTAATTGCACACTTAATTCCCACAATGCCGTATATGATAATGTATCTAACAAGCACATTTGAAGATTATCAAATCGACTATGAAAATCAAGCACAAACACTCGGTTGCTCGAAATTAAAAGGTATATTCCTTATAACAATACCTATAATTTGGCCCGGCATAGTGGTTGCTGCACTTTATTCATTCCTTGTATCGTGGACACAATATTTGCTAACAGTAATTGTTGGCGGCCCGGCTGTAAGAACATTGCCAACATTGTTGTTTGCTTTCCTTGGAAGCGGTGACTATCCAATTTCAGCGGCAGTTTCAATTATATTTGTATTGCCTGCACTTCTTATGCTTGTATTTTCTTCAAAACACCTATCCGGTAGCAATGCATCACCTAAAGGAGGAGCTTAAAAATGACAGCTTTAGATTTAGTAAATATAGAAAAACAATATCCCGGTAACCCACACCCCAGTGTTAAAAACTTTAATTTACACGTTAACCCCGGTGAAATGGTAGCTTTTTTAGGGCCGTCCGGTTGCGGAAAAACCACAACATTAAAAATGATAGCCGGCCTTGAAGACCCAACAAACGGTGATATTTTATTCAATGGCGAGAGCATTGTAGACACTTTGCCTGAAAAACGTGAAATCTCAATGGTTTTTCAAAAACCGCTTTTATTTCCGCACATGTCTGTTTTCGACAATGTAGCATTTGGCTTAAAAATGCGCAAAGTGCCAAAAGATAAAATAAAAGAGCGTGTTACAAAAATGCTTGAATTAGTGCACCTTGCAGGGTATGAGAAACGCCGTGTAACGCAAATTTCAGGTGGGCAAGAGCAGCGCATTTCCCTTGCACGCGGCCTTGTTATCAACCCTCGCTTGCTTTTGTTAGACGAGCCACTCTCAGCACTTGACGCGGCACTTCGCATAGAGATGCGCGAGCTTATTTTATCCATACAAAGAAATTTGGGCGTTACAAGCATATTCGTTACGCACGACCAAGAAGAGGCAGTTATGCTTGCGGATAAAATTGCGCTAATGCTCGACGGTTGTTTGCAACAATATGATGTGCCCGAAGCTTTTTACAGCCGCCCGAAAACAAAGCGAGTGGCAACATTCTTTGGTTGCAATAACTTCATTAAAGCTACTCAAAAAGGCAAAGAAGTGCAGTGCAAATACGGCACATTTACCTTAGAGCATGTTGAAGAGCGAAATGAAGATATTTATATAGTTATTCGCAATGAAGGTTTTGAGATAAAAGACGAGCCGGGCAGCATAAGCGGTAAAATTAAATCTCGAATATTTATGGGCACAAATGTGCGCTATATTGTTGAAATTGACGATGATAACAAGAGCGAATTCCACGTTTCAGCAGACCCTGCCGCGCAATATCAAGTGGGTGAAAACATTAAACTTAGCCTAATTAAAGAAAGCCTTTGGACAGTGCCGCAAGACGATAATTTGTAAGAAAAGGCTTTGCAAACAAACAGCGCCGCAAAGCGCAATAATTATAGCAAAGCATTGCGAAAATGCGGCGCAAACAGTTTGAAAAGTTATTTTATTTACAATTTAGGCACAAATGCCATGCATCTCTTGCGAAGAGTAGGTGAAAGGATATCAAAATATGAAAAAGTTCATGAACGATAAATCTAACCTTGTAACAGATATGTTAAAGGGCTATGTTGCGGCTTTTCCAAACAGGGTGAAATTGCATGGAACCAATGTTCTTTGCCGCAAACAGCCAAAAGATAAAGACAAAGTGCCTGTGCTTATTGCAAACGGAAGCGGCCATGAGCCGGCTATGATAGACCTTGTTGGAAAAGGTTTGTTTGATGCAAATATTTGTGGGCATATATTCACAGCACCTTCACCCATAGCAATGATGGAGGGAATTAGAGCAGTGCACAACGGCATGCCTGTGCTATTGCTTGTATCTTCACATTCAGGCGATATATTCAATGCAAAAATGGCTATTGTTTTAGCAAAAGCAGAAGATATAGATGTTCGCATGGTGGTGCTTTGGGACGATATTGCAAGTGCACCGAAAGGCAAAGAGAGCGATAGAAGAGGAACAGCAGGGCTGTTTTTTGCCTTTAAAATTGTGTGTGCTGCGGCTGAGGCGGGCATGGGCATTAGCGAGCTTATGGCCCTTGCTGAAAAAGTGAGGGATAACACAAGAACATTGAGCGTTGCCGTGAGCGGAGGAACTCATCCTGAAACAGGCTTGCCAATGTCTGTTTTGCCGGACGATGAAATAGAAGTTGGCATGGGTGTGCACGGCGAAAAGGGAAGCGGCAGAATGAAAATGCCAACCTCAAAAGAAATTAGCGCATATTTAATTGATAAATTGTGCGATGATAAGCCGTTTGTAAGCGGTGATGACGTTATGGTGCTTATTAACAATGCGGGTGCAACAACAAGAATGGAACTCATGATTTTGTTCTATGATATTGAATGTGCACTGCGTGAAAAAGGCATAAATGTTGTTAGAAATTGGGTTGGAACTTATGTTACAACCCAGGAAAGTGCTGGGTTTGCCTTAGCACTTTGCAAGGCAGATAAACAAATGCTTGATTTTTACGACGCTCCGGCAGACAGCACTCTTTTTTAAAGTAAACTCGGAGGTATCGCCTAATGGATAAAATTAAAATTGCGGTTTTGGGAATTGATAACGATGTTTATTATGCCAAAGAATATGATGTGTACAATGAAAATGTGCAAAATTTAGAACAGCTTGCAAAAGAACTTGACTTTGTGGTGCTAAAAAGTGAACCTGTGAAAACTGTTGAACAAGCCCAAAGTACATTGCAAAATTTTACTGCACAAAATGCCGATTATCTGCTTGTGCAAAATTCGGGCTTTTCTATAGGCGAGCTGAGCCAAGCTTTTGAAAATTATTCTTGCCCCATAGGTGTGTGGGCTCTTGCAGAGCCCACACAGAGCGGCGACATTAAATTACACAGTTTTGTTTCAATGAACTTATATGCAAGCATAGCAAAAAGGTGCCATAATAATGTGAAATGCAAGTGGTTTTACGGGCAAGCTCAAAGCGAAGTGTTTAAAAACCGTTTTAAGGCAACACTCGGTGCTTTGCGCGCTATAAAAGCATTAAAAAATGCAACAATAGGTGTAATAGGAGATACCGCACCCGGTTTTTACAACCTTGAAACAAATGGAAAACATTTTGTTGAAAAATTCGGCATTAATTTTGTTAAAGGCACTGTTAAAGAACTTGCGCAATATGCAAGTGCACTTGAACAAAAGGAAATTGATGAGGCTTGTGATTTAATTTTGAGCACGGCATCTAAATGCGAGGTTAACCGTGAGAGCTTAATTAACGGAGCCAAAGCATATTTAAGCCTAAAGCACTTTTGCAAAACAAATAATATAAGTGCTTTGGCAGCAGCTTGTTGGCCAGATTTTCAAGAAGAGTTCAATATTGTGCCGTGTGTGCCTTTTACAATGCTTGGCACTTACGATAAATTGCCTGTTGCGTGCGAGGGTGATATTAGCGCAGCAGTTAGTTTATTGCTTGCTACTGCTGTAAGCGGCAAAATGGCAACAATAATGGATGTGGCGGCAATTGACGATAAAGAAAACGCCATATTATTATGGCATTGCGGCATAGGCAGCCATGATTTAGAGCCGAAAAAACAAGATGTTGAAATAATTTACCATCCCATGATGAACCGTAAGAATATTAATTCACCAAAATTCGGGCTTTCTTATAATTATAGCTTTAAACCGCAAAATGCAGTTGTTAGCAGGCTTACAGATGAGGGCAAAATGCTGTTTAGTTTCAGCGGAGAATTTTTAGAGGCAAAAGAAGGATACGACGGAACACGTGGCTGGGTGGGGCATTTGCAAAAAGATGGCGAGAGCGCTAATTTATTTGACATTGTAAACACTATGATGCGAGAGGGAATTGAGCACCATTTAGTTGTTAGCGCAGGAATAAATGAGAGCGCATTTTTAGAATTTGCCGCATTAACAGATATCGAAACAGTACAAATTACACCGTACAAAGACCATATATAAGAAAAGGAATGTGCCATGAACAATATCAGTGAAAAAAAGCGTGAACATATACAAAAACTTGTTGATGAACAAGGCAATTATTTTATCATGGCGATAGACCATCGTGAAGTTTACACCAATTTAATGCTTGGTATTTCAGGTGAAATGCCAAGTGCTCAGGAAGTTATAAATTCAAAAATACAAATTATTGAAACATTTAGGGATAGTGCAAGCGGTTTTTTGATAGACCCTTTATACGGAATACCGAATATAACCGATAGCAAGGCAATGGGAAACAAAGGCTTTATGGTTGGCGTTGAAGGCGATGATTACAGCACGGCAACATTTAAAGAAGACTACCTCAATCCCGATATATCTGTGGATAAAATAAACAATTGCGGCGGAAATATGGTGAAATTGTTTATACTTTATAATTCAAATTCTCCCATTGCAAAAAAACAAGAACAGATGATAGATAAACTTGCGCAAGAGTGTAACAAAGCGCAATTGCCGTTTTTGCTTGAGCCTATTATGTATTTTGATAAGCAGCCCACACAAAAAGAGCGTGAAGAAGAATTTAGACAAATGTTAAAGCGCCTTAGGAAATATGATGTTGATGTTTTCAAACTTGAATTTCCCGGGGACATACATAATTTAAGCGAGCAAGACAACACAAAAGCGTGCCTTATAGCAAAAGAAGAGTTGAGCGTACCTTGGATATTGCTTAGCTCCGGCGCAGATAGGCAAGTGTTTTTAAAACAGTTAAAGCATGCCGTAATGGGCGGTGCAAGCGGCTTTGCCATTGGCAGAAGCCTTTGGGGCGATTGCGTTATTAAAAACGAAGCTAAAGCAAATGGAAAATGGCAAGATATGAAATTGTTTTTTGAAAAGGCGAAATTAACAGTAAAAGAAAACCAAAAATAATTGAGTTTTGCACAAAATAGGTTTAATATATCGAACACCGTGTAGAGAGGGACGTTGCAAATGGCAGACATTAACAGTGCACAACCTATGTACAAAGTGATAGCCGCTGATATTATGCAAGATATTGCAAAGGGCGAAATTAAAAAAGGTAGCCTGATAATGAGCGAAGCTAAAATGCAAAGCAAATATAATGTTAGCCGTGTTACTGTTAGAAAGGCTTATAAACAGCTTATAGAGCAGGGTATTTTAAAAACCGTTCAAGGCAAAGGCACTTATGTAACCGATATTGACTCAAATGATTGGACATGGATGAGCCACTTTTCAAAAGAAGTAAAAGCGGCGGGGCATGTGCCAAGCACGCGGATAATTTTCATGAAAACTATTGAGGCGAATGAAGAATTAGCGCAAAAACTTTCAATTGCAATAGGAACAGAATGTTACCATTTTAAAAGGCTGAGATGTGTAGATAACCAGCCTATGTGGTTAACTGAAAGCTATTTGCCATGTTCACTTGCGCCCGGTTTAAATGTAAAATATTTTTCCGTGCTTGGTGTTTCGCAATCTCTTTTTAAAGTGTTGGAATTGAATTTCAATTTATTATTTGCAGGTGGCGAAGAAAAGCAAGAGGGTGCGGTTATAAAAGGTGAAGACGCAAAACTTATGGAGATTAGCAATCAAGAGCCGATAGTTAGAACCTCTTTTTTAGTTTTCGGTTACGATGCAAAAGCACTTGTATTTGAAAAAACCATATTTAGGCAAGGGCTTCAAAGAAAGCACAAATCTTTGCCTATTGGCGTTGAAACAATTGAACATTATTAAAAAGTATTTAAGGATTGGAGAATACAATGAAAATTGCAGTGCACATGTCTATGTTTTGCAAAACATGGCAGGATGATGTTTCGCAGTTTTTTCCACAGCTTAAACAAGCAGGCTTCGACGGCGTTGAAATTTCGCTTTTCGGTGCTGAGGAAAGCAAATTAAAGCAAGTTTTTCAAAGCGCACAAAATGAAGGGCTTGAAATTATATGCGGCACCGGCATTGGCGAGCAAACTGATATTAGCAGTGCAGATGAAAATGTGCGCCAAAAGGGCATTGACTATTTAAAAAGTGCAGTTGATTTAGCTTGTTTGGCAGGCGCAAAGAACATAAACGGTGTTTTATATGCCCCATGGCAAGCCTTTGCAATTGGTGAAAACCGCAACGAGAGATGGCAAAGAAGCGCAAAATCCTTGCGAATTGTGGCACAGTATGCAAAAACCGCAAATATTAGCTTAAACTGCGAAGTTTTAAACAGGTTTGAATCTGATTTTATTAACACATTAGATGAAGGTAGCAGCTTTTTAAAGCTGATAAATGAAACTAATGTAAAACTTCTGGCAGATACATTTCACATGAATATTGAAGAAAACAATATTCCGAGTGCCCTTGAAAAAAACATTGCAAATATTGGTTGCATCCATGTTTGTGAAAACCACAGGGGCGTGCCCGGAACAGGGCAAATTAATTGGGTGCAAATAATTGAAAAGCTAAAGCAAATAGGCTACAAAGGATATTTGGATATGGAGTGCTTTGTGAATGCCGGCACACAGGTGGGCAATGCGCTTTTTATGTGGAGAAATTTGGCGCAAAGCCCATTAGAAGAAGCTGTTAAAGGCGTGAATTACTTACGAAATTTATTATAGGAGATTTTAGTATGAATAAGTTTAAAGAATATATTGATAAACTTGATGAAGTTTTTAAGCGTGAGTGCGATGCGCTTTGCGAACTTGATTCACAAGCCGGTGACGGTGACCACGGCCTTACAATTTCACGAGGGTTTGATGCCGCAAACAAAGAGGTAAAAGCACTTGGCGACGACGTTTTGCCCTCCGAGATTTTTAAAACGGTTGGATATGCCATGTTAGGCTCAATGGGCGGTGCGTCAGGGCCTATATTCAGTTCATTTTTTATTCAAGCTGCAATAGGCCTTAAAAACGATAAAACACTTACGGCTGAAAATTTCAGGGAAATTTTAAGGGTGAGCGCAGAACAAGTTAGCGATTTAACAGAAACTGTTGCCGGCGAAAAAACGATGTTAGACGCACTTTATGGTGCAAATATCGCAGTTGAGCAAGAAAAGAGCAGCGAGCTTGAAAAAGTGCTGTTAGCGGCAGTGAACGGCGCACAAAAGGGAAGCGATGCCACAAAAGATATGGTTGCCACAAAAGGCAGGGCACGCTTTTTGGGCGAGGCAAGCCGAGGCTTTATTGATGCGGGAAGCGTTTCTATAGTTTGGATTATGAAATGTTTATATGAAACATTTCAATAAATAAAAAAAGCTTATATTATATTAAAAATAAACTGAAGGAGAAAAAAATGTATAAAGTAATATTGGATTGTGACAACACTATGGGTGTTAAACGAAGTGACATTGACGACGGTTTAACATTCGGCTATTTAAAAGGAAACCCCGACGTAGACCTTTTGGGAATTACATGCACATATGCAAATAATCATGAGCATGTTGTTTACTACAATACAAAACAAATGTTTGAAGACCTTAATATTACAGATGTGCCCTTTTTCAGAGGTGGGCGCTCACCCGAAGATTACGATTCGGAATCTGTGGATTTTTTAATTAAAACAGCAAGGGAAAACAAGGGTGAAGTAAATGTTATAGCCATAGGCTCGCTTTGCAATATTGCAGGTGCTTACACTAAGGACCCTGAATTTTTTGATAATATTAAACATTTATATATAATGGGCGGTATAACAGAGCCACTTTATTTAAACGGTGTTTTGCTTAATGAATTAAATTTCTCTGTAGATTACAAATCTGCTGCAAAAGTAATTTACAACTGCAAAAAAATGTCTGTGCTTTCCTCACAATGCACGCAAGATGCAATTTACAGCATGGAGGAAATGGAAAGTTTGCTATCCATAGATAATAATTTTATTAAGTATTCAATGCCGATAATTCGTGCATGGATTAAGCACATTACACCGCAATATGGCAACAGGCCTGTGTTTATAAACTGGGATTTATGCGCCGCTGCATATATGCTTCACAAAGATTGGTTCGAGCCGAAAACAGTTAGAGTTGTTAAAAACGAAGAAAACATGAAAAAGGGGCTTATGCAAATAGATGAAGATGGCTCTTACCCCGACAGTGAAGTGAATTTAGTTGATATACCGAGTAAAATTTTACATATTGATAAACTTAATGAAGAATTTAACGAGATGATATCACACTTAGATTAAGTGAAGAGAGGATAATTTTATGGCAAATAGAGTAAAAATAACTGTTATAAAAAAATCTTTGCAAGAGGATTTAATGGAAAAATATAATATGCAACATGTAAAACTTTGCGACCAATTTGAAATTGGCGATGAGTTTATTTGCGAAAATACAAACCACTTGCCATTGAATTTTTGCGCATGGGCTTTTGCTGATATAGCAAGGGAAATATCGCTTGTTGCCTATGATTTAACACGCAAAACAACTAAAGTTTCATGTTGCACTTCGGGTTTTCACAATGTATATTTCTACATTGAACCCGCATAGCAACAATTAACAGTGAGCAAATTTCAACAAATTAAAATTGCTTTTATTATATAAAAGCTGAAAAGAACAATAAAACAAGAAGGCTTTTAGCGTGAAAAATCACGCTAAAAGTTATATAAAAGGCGTGCTGTTAAAGACGGCACATGCCAATTAATCTCCATTGTGTATGGAGATTTTCAAAACTATTGTGCTATGCACAGAATGGAGATTATTATGGACAAGAATTTTTTAAAAACAGCTTATCATAAAATAAAAATGATACGCATGTTTGAGGATTATGTTGAAAAATCTGCCGCAGAGGGCACAGGCCCACTTATGGGTCTTTTGCATACACATTCGGGCGCAGAGGCATGGGTTAGCGCTGTAATGCTTAATTTAGAGCCGAAAGACTATGTGCTTTCCACTTACAGAAACCATGCGCACAGCATTGCCAGAGGCATAAACATGGGCGAGTTTGTGGCAGAAATTAGCGGTAAAATAACAGGCACTTGCCGTGGTATGGCAGGCAATATGCACGCTGTTGATCAAAACCTGAATATGGTTGCCGGTTTTGGAATAATTGGTGCAGGGCTTCCCAGTGCATGCGGAACAGCTTTGGCATCGAAGATGAACAAAACAGATGAAGTTTCCGCAGTTTTCTTCGGTGACGGTGCAATTCCGCAAGGCGCAACGCATGAATCTTTCAATATGGCGGGGGTTAAAAAATTGCCGGTGCTTTTCTGCAACGACAACAACCATATTGCCATGAGCACAGACCCAAGCAATAACCTTTGCAATACAACAACAGCAAATTATATGAAAGCGTATAATATTCCTGCTGTAACTGTTGATGGAATGGACTTTTTTGCATCTTACGAGGCTACAAAAAAAGCAGTTGAATATATAAGGCAAGGAAACGGCCCATATTTTATAGAGTTTGATAATGCACGTTACGGCGGCCAATGGGTGGGCGACCCTGTGAATTATAAATCGTCTGAGCAAAAAGAGGCAGAGCTTGCGAAAGACCCTGTAAAACGCTTTGAAAAAGAAGTTGTAGAAAAAGGCCTTTTAAGTGAACAAGAGCTTGTGGAGATTGAAAAAGCGATAGCAAAAGAAATTGAACAAGCAGTAAAATTTGCAGAAGAATCACCGCTTCCACAAATTAGCGATATGTATGTTAACATATACGCAGATACTTATTAAGAAAGTAGGGTGAGGAAATGAGCAGAAAATTATTAACTAAAGATGCGATAAATGAAGCAATAACTATTGCTATGCAAAAAGATGAAAATGTATTTATAATGGGCGAAGATATATGCGGAGCCGCCGGAAATGATTTTGAGGGTTCTGTGGATTCCCTGGGCGGCGCTTATGGCGTAACAAACGGGCTTGCAAGCAAGTTTGGCCGCGAGAGAGTTATAGATATGCCAATTTCGGAAACTGCTTTCTTGGGCATGGGCATTGGAGCGGCATTTGCCGGAAAAAGGCCTATTGTAGAAATTATGTATGTGGATTTTATTGGCGTTTGCTACG
The DNA here is from genome assembly GCA_964370365.1 of uncultured Bacteroides sp. GTDB lineage: Bacteria > Bacillota > Clostridia > Oscillospirales > Ruminococcaceae > Ruthenibacterium. The sequence continues at coordinate 14,571 of CAYJIT010000020.1, forward strand.
ACCAATTATTTAACCAAGCCGCAAAACTGTTTTATATGTATGGCGGTAAAAAGCCAATTCCGCTTGTTTTGCGTATGCCCTGCGGTGCAGGCTATAGGGTAGGCGGCGAGCACTCTCAAATTCTTTACAATATGTTTGCCTCAATTCCGGGGCTTAAAGTTGTAACACCGTCTAACGCATACGACGCAAAAGGCTTAATGCTACAAGCTATTAAAGATAACGACCCCGTTGTGTTTTTAGAGCATAAAAAAGCGTATATGCGTGAATGTGAAGTGCCAGAGGGCGAATATTATATACCATTTGGCAAAGCTAAAGTTGTTAAAGAGGGCACAGATGTTACAGTAGTGGCATTGCATAGAATGGTTTGGGAAGCTGAAGAAGCAGCACAAGAGCTTGAAAAAGAGGGTATATCGGTTGAAATTATAGACCCGAGAACTATATCACCGTTGGATATGGATACAATAGTGCAATCTGTTAAGAAAACAGGCAGGGTTATAATTGCAGATGAATCTTATCCAAGGTGCGGAATGGCGGCGGATATATCTGCACAAATAACAGAACAAGTATTCGACAGCTTGAAAAAACCTGTGTTAAGAGTAATTCCACCGCACACACATATTCCGTTCTCTGCACAAATAGAAGACGAATGGATACCCTCAGCAGCAAAAATTAAAGCGAAAATAATGGAAATTATGAAATAGTTACTTTTTGTTTTTTTATGCTGAATTGAATAAATTTTGCATAAAAAATGAATATTACTTAATGCATATTTTAAATATTAAATAAGTTTTAAAAAACCGTAAGCACAAAATTGTGTTTGCGGTTTTTTGCTAAAAAATGTAGATATTAATTTGCTATTACAAAAAATATAGTAGGTTTAAAATTTAATAAAAAGAATTTATATTTTAACTAATGCAGTTGAAACAAAATTAATGATTGTTTGCTTACAAGAAAAACGTCCTTTATATCCTTTATATAAGGTAAAGTTTATTATGCCTGCCTTGACAATAATTTGTTTTAACTTTATAATATTTTTATTGGTTAAATATTATAATAAAGAGGATATACATGCTTTTTTTTAATGGCGCTAAATCATTTATTTGTAAATATAAGCATTTTTTTATACTTGCTTGCTTGTTAGCTGTTTTGCTGTGCATGGCAGGCTGGCTATATTTAGATGCCGTTCGCAGTGCCCAAACACATATAACTTTGCAGCGCATAAACGAAGATTATAGCATAGTTAGTGAGCCAATAGCCGAAAGCTCTTCTTTGAGGCAAGGTTTTGTTACAGATGAGCCTATACATGGCGGCAGTTTTATTTTTACCATTTACAATAAAATTTGTTATGGCAATTTAACTCTTTCACTTGAAGACGAAAACGGCAACACTTTAGCAAGCACAAGTATAGACAGCACAACTTTGCTTGATAACACTTACCACGATATAGCATTTAACGAGCCTGTAATTCCAAACGGTTTAAACACATATTACTATGTGCTTACTTTTGCACCAACAACACCGGAAAGTGAATTAGGTGTATGGATTAGCGAGGGCGAAGTAGAGGGCTTATTGCCGTTTTCGCTAAATGGTGAACAAAGCGAGCAAACTGTTGGCTTTTCCATAATTAAAAACAGGGCAGGTTCCTTTATCACAAGTAGCTTTTTTATTTTTGCTGTAATAACTCTAATTGTGTGTGCATTATTGTACTTTGCATTGTTTGTTTTTAAATTGAAAATACACTGGGTATTTTTAATTGCAAGCATAGGCTTAGGTTTTATATATATGTTTGTGTTGCCGCCTTATGTTGCACCGGATGAAGAAACACATATACACACAGCATATGCGCTTTCTAACAATATTTTAGGCATAGAAAATGAAAGCACGCTAAGTATGCGCAGTGCCGATACGGTAGATTTTGATTTTGCTAATAGCGCAACTGTTTTCAGCTATCAAAGGGTAAACAGTGAGCTTTTTGGAATGTGCGAAGATAGCACAATTGTGGCTACAGATAACAGAGTAATAACATCAGAGCCTTTTATATTGCATCTTGCAAGTGCAATAGGCTTAACAATAGGGCGCTTAATTGGTTTTAATTATACCACTATAATTATATTAGGCCGTTTGTGCAGCTTGCTTTTTTATGCAGGCATTGTATGCGCCGCAATACGAATTATGCCCAAATTCAAGCGTGTTTTAGCAATTGTTGCACTCTTGCCTATGAGCTTGCAACTTGCGGCGTCTTTCAACTATGATGCCACTGTTATTGCAACCGCTTTATTATATACAGCAGTTGTTTTTTACTTTGCAACAAGCGAAAAAGCTATCACCTATAAACATATTTTAATTGTTGCTGTTTTAGGCATAGCGCTTGCGCCTATGAAAAACCTTTACATTATTATGTGCTTGATATGTTTACTTTTGCCATTGAAATATTGCCCGAGTTTAGTGCAAAAATACATGCCTAAACTTTTAATAGTAGGCTTTGTGTTTGCCGCTTTAGGCTTTGTGCTTTTACTGCCAAGTTTAGGCATAACAGCTGAAGGCTTAGCCAGTGCATCAGCGAAAGTTTTGCCGCATGTAAACCCCGACAGTATAGACTATGTTGAGCGTGATTTTTGGACACCTGCATATATTTTAACGCATATAAGCGGTGCAATTAAATTGCTTGCACGCACCATAGAAGAGAACACCGCAACTTATTTTGTGCAATTAGTTGGCGGCAGTGCAGGCGAGCCAATATTGAGAGTAATAGATGTGTGGGCGCCTGCTGTTTTCGCCTTTTTAGTGATGTTGCCCGTTAGCGCAATGCCTACAAACAAAGAAAAACCCTTGCTTAAAGCAGGGCAAAAAATATGGTCTGCCTTATTATGCCTTGCAACAATAGCGGGTTTAGTGTTTGTTTGTTTAACATGGACGCCTATTCGCAGTGAAACATTGTGGGGCTTACAAGGGCGTTATTTATTACCTATATTGCCCTTAGCGTTATTCGCATTCCAAAGCAAACTTTTTGTATTAAGCAGGAATATTGAAAGAGAATTGATAATGATAAGTGTTTTTGGTAATATTATTGCCATAGCAAGTATTTTTGCAAACATTGTCAGGTTTCAAGTTTAATTGCTTTCAAACCATGATATAATTATTTTATCGTGAATAAATAAAAACTAAAACTAAAATCGAGCATGATATTTAGCTTTGCATTTTGTTTAATAAGTAGAGCGGTGCATTAGTGCGCTGCTCTTTTTTCTTGTTCTGTTTTATTGGTGCCGGTGTTCCGTTTCAGTATAAAGCGCTAAAGCACATAAAAATAGCATAGCAATTTTCATCGCTACGCTATAAAAATATAACTATACTCTTTTCAATTTTTTTCATTGCTGCTACTAAAACTTACTTTTCACCATCTGTATTAATAATTTTCGCATTAGCATTGTTTTCAATTGCTCTGTTTTGAATAAGTGTTTTAACTTGATTTCTTAATAAAGATAATTTTTGCTGCATTCTAAATTGATTAATAATTAAAATGAAAATTATTCCAAGGTATAGTAAGTTTGTCGGGTCTTCTAAATTCAGCAAGTTAGAAAAGAAAAACACTATTGTAGGAAATAAGCTTATGCACAAAAAAAGTAGTGAAAACAAAACCCAAAACACAGTGTCTTCAATTTGCATCTTAGATTTTTTAACTTTAAATATTATAAAGCACAATGTTATCACTGAAACTGAAATTAACATTAATCGAAAAAAAGGACTCATATTAAGCTCCATTCTGTGCACAGCACAAATAGTATTAAAAATCTTTGTGAAAAATTGAAATTAATAGGCAAGCGCCGTTTGTGATGGCACGCCTTTAGGTAAATGAATAGCACGATTTATCACGCTATTTTTCTATCTGAATTTGTGTAGAATTAAAATTGAAACCGACATTCTCAGCATATATTTCAAACTGTTATATAAATTGAAATAGCTTATACCATTTACTCTTTCTCTCATTTCCACTTGAGCCTCAGAAAATGTAAACTTTTCTTTTAAAAGGTAAGCTATTGTATCGGGTTCCGGGCCTAAATTAATATTGGTTGCCATTTTTTTAATGGTTCTTTTGTTAAATAATCGCATTCCGCTGGTTGGGTCTGTTAATAATTTGCCACAAACTAAAAAAATAGAAAGCGCAATAAACCGTGAGCCCAACATTCTAAGGCTGTATGGTTTTTTAACAGTGGCAAATCTTGAACCTATAACTATATCCGAGTTGTTGCTAATAGCCTTATCTAATAAATTATCTAAATAGACAGCCATGTGTTGCCCGTCCGCATCAAACTGCACGGCATAATCATAATTGTTTTTAAGAGCATATTTCATTCCTGTTTCAAACGCGCCCGCAAGCCCTAAATTGCTTTCTAAATTTAGAACATTTAGTTTGTTTTCTTTGCAAATTTCTATAGTTTTATCGCTCGAGCCGTCGTTTATAATAACATAATCCCAGCCGGCGCTGTTTGTTTTTATATCATTAATGGTAATTAAAATACTATCTTCTTCGTTATAAGCCGGAATAATTAACAGTTTTTTCATTCTAATTCAAAACCTCGTAGTTTAAACTTTCAACTTTTTGCGCAGTTTTCTCCCAAGTGAAATTCTTTAAAACTTTATTTTTTGCATTTTGCGCTTTACCTTTTAAATTGTCATCATTTATCGCATTAATTATCGCTTCTTTAATATATTTAATATTATTATCGGGCATTAAAGTACCGAAATTTTCATCTGAAACAAGTTCAAGCGCCCCACCGCTTTGCATAGTGGTAATTGTATAGCAACTGCAAGCGCAGGCCTCTAAAACAGTGGTGGGGAAGCCTTCAGAAACAGTTGGAAGGCAAAATATATCAGATTGTTTAAATAAGCTGATAACGCTATTAAAATTTAATTTTCCAAGCAAAAATGTATTTTCATTTTTGTTTTTATTTATAAAATTATCAAGAACGCCTTCACCTGCAAAAAACAAATAAACGTTTTCTAAATTTAGCTCTTTAAAAGCAATGCAAAGCTTGTCAACACCTTTTTCAGGAATTAAACGTCCGGCATAGCAAATTATTTTTGCTTCGCTATTCATATTATATTTTGATAAATCCAAACACTTTTTATCCACATTATCAATTACATTAAAATCTATGGAATTATATATAACACCCTCTGCATTAATATTGAAATTTTTTAGCCAATCGCAAGTGGCTTTAGAAACGCCAAAAAATCTATTGCAATTTAATTTAATCAGCTTTGAAAAAATGTGCTCGTAAATTTTAATTATAAAATCAACAAATTTATTTCCTAATGATAAATAGTATGAACTATGATCGAGTAAAATTGATGGTATATTATGTTTTTTTGCAAATTTAGCAGTATATAACGATAAAGGGTATATTCTTGTGTTGATTATAAATTTCAAATTCTCATATTTAAGTAAATTTTTTAGTGCAACAGAATTGTTTTTGCTTAATTTTACAAAGGGGAAACGATTGTGCAAAAAATTAAAACTATCTAAACGGATAATTTCAATTTTGTTTTTATCAATTTCATAGCTTGATAAATTAGGCAAAGAGCTTGTTATAATTATACATTTATGCCCGTTTTTAATAAGTTGTTTTGCCAAATTATAAGAAAAATTTTCAACTCCGCCCATAGTAGGCAAATACTGTGCAGAAATTATGCAGTATGTGTTTTTCATGTTGTTTCTCTAATTTTCTGTTTTATTTATTAATTGATACATTTTATTGTTAAAATAATTTACTTAAAACTACTCTAAAACGATAAAAAACAATTTATTATTTTTAAAAACTTTAGAAATTAATTGTACCATATTTTAACATAATATTGCAATACAATATAAGCATATAACACACATTTTCTTAAAGCGAAAGCGCTGTTAGAAACATTTCTATTCTGCATTCAGCTTTTATTTTATTTATAACAAATAGGCTTTTTTCTCAAAACTTGCAATAATTTTAAACGCTTATGGTAATTTAATTTGAAATAGATATAACGCAAAAAGGCACCGAATACACATTATTGTGCATTCGGTGGTTAAATATGCAAATTGAAATAATAATTAATTTTATATTTATAAACTATTGAAGCAAAAGTGCTACTATTCCATAGACATATATTTATTAAGCTTTTGTAATGCTTTGCTCTCAATTCTTGAAATAAAACTGCGGCTAATATTTAATATATTGGCAACTTGTTGTTGTGTTAAAGGTTTTTTGCCGTATAAACCATAGCGTAATATTATTATTTTACGCTCTCTTTCATCTAATTTGCAGAGCAAACTATACATTTTTTTAACTTCTTGTTTTCCATCAAAATTTTGCTCCATATTAAAATTATCCGCAACTATGTCGTAAAGCGTTAAACTGTTGCCATCTTTATCATGTTCAATTGAATCGTAAATGGAAACCGTTGCACCCTCTTTTTTTTCACTTCGAAACTGCATTAAAACTTCGTTTTCAATGCACCGTGCCGCATAAGTTGAAAACCTGGCACCTTTTTCGTAATTAAATGTGTTAACTGCCTTTATTAAGCCTATTGTTCCTATGCTAATTAGGTCTTCCATAGTGGTATTTGTAGTGTAAAATTTTTTAACTACATGCGCAACCAAACGCAAATTATGCCTTATTAATTTATCTGCGGCAGTTTTATCACCTTTTTTTAATGCTGTAAATGCTTGTTCTTCCTCTGCGGCTTTAAGCGGCTTTGGAAAACTGCTTGTTTCAAGGTGAAGCGCAAAATAAAGAATGTGGCTTGCCACAAATGCAAAAATTGAACTAAACATTAAAAGCCCCCTTTATACAATGTATGAAGGGGGCAAGCTTATTTATACTGAAAGATTTTATGTTTTTAGTCTGTTATTACTTAACGCTGACATCATCATTTTTAACGATTAATGATACTATAAATTTTGCGATTTCCATTATTATTATAGGGGCAATTGAAAGAACAAGCACAATTGCAGTTTGCAAGCCTGAAAGCATTACAATGCCGAAAACATCAGCTAAGAAAGGCACAAAGTAAATTATGGCTTGAAGTGCAATTCCAACTAAAAACGCAAGGCATAAATACTTGTTGTTAAAAAAGCCGCTTTTAAATAGTGATACATTGCTTTTTAAATTGAAAGCGTGGAATAATTGCCCTATGGCTAAAGTTAAAAATGCCATTGTTTGTGCAACTTCCATGCTTTTACCGTCAATAACAAACAAGCCTAAGCAGTAGGATGTTAATGTTAAAGCTGCAACCATAACACCCATGCCAAAAATATGGGCAACAGAACCCTTTGTGAAAAAGCCGCTGCTTTTTGGCATAGGTTTTTTTGCCATTATGTCTTTTTCAACTGGCTCAACACCTAATGCCAAAGCCGGTAGGCTATCTGTAACTAAGTTTACCCACAAAATTTGCGTTGGCATCAAAGGTGTTCCTATGCCAACAAGCATAGCAAAAAATACTGTCATAACTTCGCCTAAATTGCTGGACAGTAAAAAACTTATGCATTTTTTTATATTTTGATAAATGCCTCTGCCTTCTTCAACTGCGGCAGTAATTGTTGCAAAATTATCATCGGTTAAAATCATATCAGATGCGCCTTTAGAAACCTCGGTGCCTGTTATGCCCATTGCACAACCTATATCAGCAGCTTTAAGAGCAGGGGCATCGTTAACGCCATCGCCCGTCATTGCAACAACATGCTCTTTACTTTTCCATGCTTTAACAATGCGAATTTTATGTTCAGGCGACACCCGTGCATAAACACGAATGTTTTCAATATCATTTGAAAGTTCTTCATCGCTGAGTTCATCTAATTGCGCACCAGTTAAGGCTTTGTGGTGCTCTGAATAAATTATGCCTATTTCTTTTGCAATTGCCACTGCTGTGTCTTTATGGTCGCCCGTTATCATAACAGGTGTAATGCCGGCTTTTTTGCAAATGCCTACCGCTTGTTTTGCCTCTTCGCGCGGAGGGTCAATCATTCCCATTAGGCCTATGAATGTCAAATCTTGCTCTAAGAACTCTGCGTTAATTTCCTGTTCGCTCGGCTGTTTATCAAATTCTCTTTTTGCAACGGCTAAAACACGCATAGCTTTATCTGCCATTTGTTTGTTTGCCATCATAATTGCATTGGCGTCAGCATTTTTGCATCGCGCTAAAACTTGGTCGGGTGCACCTTTTGTGATAGAAAAAACTTTGCCGCCCTCATTATGAAGCGTTGTCATCAGTTTTCTATCGGAATCGAACGGAACTTCACCTATGCGTAGGTAAGTGCTTTCCAATTGCTCTTTTTGCTCGCCAAGCTCATATAATGCGGCAACCATTGCTGTTTCGGTAGGGTCGCCCACATGTTCAAGTTTGCCGTCATCACCCATATTGACATCGCCGTCACAACACAAAACAGCGGCTTGCAAAACAACTTTTGCATTTTGCTCATCATCATTTACCGCAAACAAATTGCCGTTATAATATATATTTGTAATAGTCATTTGGTTTTTTGTAAGCGTGCCTGTTTTATCGCTGCAAACAACGCTTGCACTGCCCAAAGTTTCAACTGCCGGAAGTTTTCTTATAATTGCACCACGCTTAACAAGCCTTTGTACACCCATTGCAAGCACAATTGTAACAATTGCCGGCAATCCTTCCGGAATAGCAGCAACAGCTAAAGTTACAGCTGTCATAAATATTTCAACAAATGGTGTGCCGTTAAACATGCCAATTGCAAAAATAGCACCGCAAATAATTATAGCTAATACGCCTAAATATGTTCCTATTTGTGTTAAACGTTTTTGTAGCGGTGTAAGTTCTTCTTTTTCACCTGTTAATGCACCTGCAATTTTACCGCTTTCTGTGTTCATGCCGGTAGCACAAACAACAGCACTTGCACGCCCATAAGTTACTATTGTGCTTGAATAAACCATGTTTTTTCTGTCGCCGAGCGGTATATTTTCACCGCTAATTATTTCATCATGTTTTTCAACTGGCAAACTTTCACCCGTTAATGCAGATTCAACAACTTTTAAGCTACCGCAATCTATAATTCTTGCATCTGCAGGAATTAGATCTCCCGCTTCAACAAAAATGATATCGCCCACAACCAATGCGGCTGCATCAACAACTTGTTTTTCACCACCGCGCAAAACTTTTGCATGTGGTGCCGCCATTTTTTTCAGCGCCTCTAAAGATTGCTCAGCCCTTGCTTCTTGCACCGTACCTAAAATTGCATTTAAAAAAACCACAAGTAAAATAACAATGCTATCTATAGCATGGCCGCTTACTAAAAAGGAAACAACAGCAGCAACCAAAAGAACAATTACCATAAAATCTTTAAATTGCATTAAAAACCGAAAAGCTAAAGAGGGAGGTTTTTCCTCTTTGAGGACATTGGCACCGTTTTGTGTAAGCCTAATATCTGCTTCGCTTTCGCTAAGCCCACTTTGTAAGTTAGTGTTAAATTTTTTTACCAGTTCATCATTGCTTAAATTATACATTTTGTTCTCCTTGCATATACATATTAAAACACTTATATTATGTTACACCTTTTTTATTAATAATTCAAGGATAAAAAAATAATTTAATATGTTATATATAAATATTGTTTATGTTTGGCTGATAGGGAATAATCTTAACCCGACTAATACGTGCAAATTTTGCGGTATGCTGTATTAACCTCACTTGCAATACTGCAAGCAGTTTACCTTGTTTATCACAAAATTTGTGTGTAATAGGCTTTTATAATTTTTTATAACGCAAATAATTCTAATACAGTGCCAAAAATTAGTTTCTAACAGCAATAATTAATAACAAAAAAATTATTTCGGCATTTAATATAATGTATAAAAAATAAATTTAATAGATTGGAGTTATTTATGGAAAATATTAAATGGTTAATAGATGAATATGAGGGTATAAAAAAGCAAAGCAAAATAAAAAACAGTAATAAAAATTTGAAAACAACAAGCAAAAGAGTAGAAGTTATAAATTATACATCAAATGACAATAGAAGTCAAAATAATATCGACCCACTTGAAAAAATGCCTATTAATAACAAAACAGATGAAACAAAAACAACTTTGCAAATATCAGATAGTGGCGTTGAGCAAGGCGATACAATTACAATAAACGAAATTGATATCGACCCACTTGAAAAAATGCCCGTAGAAGAAGATAAATATAGCGAGCTTTGCGATTGCGAGGATAAGGAAGAGTTGAAATCTATAATTGATATTATAAACATGGATGACCAAACGCAATTTGAAAACACGCTTATAACATCTGAACAAGAAGAAAATTTGACTGAAAGTGATTTGAGTGGCAATGAATTAGTGTTGGAAAATGAAGAAGAAACCAAAAATTTAGATGAATTATTATTAGAAAAAAAGCAAGTATTTATTGACATACATAAAAAGAAAATTCAAGTATCTAATAAACCACCGTGTAACTGCAAAAAAATGAAAATAGCAAATAAAAACAGTGGTCAAGCACCAAAATTAAACAACGATAGTGTGCTGCGCAACATAGCCAAAGAAGATGTAATATCAAAAAGTTATGAAGAAGAGATTATAGAAATAGACAAGTAAAATAAATTAAACAGCAAAATTTTTCAGAATAATTTTAATGTCGTCTTGTTCACAGTTTACTATAATTTCAAATTCGCTATTGATGTTTTTTACAATTTCTTCAGATATTTTTTTCTCAATATCATCATTAATTAATTTTCTCAATGCCCTGGCACCATAAGAGCTATTAGTAGCTCTTTTTGCCAAAAAATACGATGTATCATCGCTGAATGAAATTTTAAAATTGTTTTTTTCAACTCTCAATTTTAATTCATTCAGCATTTTTTTTGCAATTTGTTCCAATGCAATTTCATTTAAAGGGTGAAAAACAAGAATATCATCAAGCCTGCCAAGAAATTCAGCTTTAAAAATATGGCTCGCTTCATTTAAAACATTATGCTTTAATTCTTTTTTCTCATCAACTATATTTTTAAAACCAAACGGCTTTTTGTTTATTGAATTAGCGCCAATATTAGACGTGAGAATTATCAATGTTTCGCTAAAATTTATTTTAACGCCATCACTGTCACAAAGCTCGCCCTCCTCTAAAATTTGAAGTAACAAATTATAAATGTCGCTGTGTGCCTTTTCTATTTCATCAAGCAGTAAAACACAGTAAGGACGCTGTTTAACAGCAGTTGTAAGTTTGCCGCCTTGTTCATGCCCAACATAACCCGGAGGTGCGCCTATTAGCTTGCTTATAGAATGTGCTTCACTATATTCAGACATATCAAAGCGCAGTATGAATTTTTCGCTCCCGTAATATTCTTTTGCAATTAATTTAGCAAGTTCGGTTTTTCCAACACCGGTTGGCCCTAAAAATAAAAATGCACCATTTGGCCTTTTTTCACAAGTTATACCTATTGCATTGCTGTAAAGTGTTTTCACTATACACTCTATCGCTTCCTCTTGGGCTATAATTTTGTCGGATAACTTTTGATATAAATTATTCAAAACAACTGATTTATCAGAACTTATTGTTTCAATTGGAATACCGCTTTTTTTTGTACATGCATAAGCTATATCTGCCTTTGTTATTTTTGGTTCAACGCCTTTTATAGCTATTGAGTGTGTATTTGCACATGCTTCATCTAACAAATCCAATGCTTTATCGGGCAAAAGCCGCTCGGGTATATAGCGCAAACTGTAATCTACGCAAGCGGTTAATGCACTTTGTGCAATTTTTACATTGTGATATGTTTCATATTTTTTATAAACTCCGTTCAAAATTCTAATTGCAGTTTTTCTATCGGGCTCTTCAATTGTAATTTTTGCAAATCTTCTGGATAAAGCGGCATCTTTTTCAATAATTTTGTATTCGCTGTTTGTTGTTGCACCAATTAATTTCAACTGTCCTCTTGCAAGAAGCGGTTTTAAAATGCTGCTGGCATCAATTCCACCCTCTGCTGAGCCGGCACCCATAATAGTATGAATTTCATCTATGAATAAAATTATATCATCATTGTTTTGTGCTTCTTTTAAAATATTGTTAAATCGCTCTTCAAAATCACCTCGATATTTTGTGCCGGCAATTATATTTGCCATATCTATGGATAATATTTTTTTATTCAAAAGTTGTTCAGGCACAGTGCGCTGGGCAATTCTTTGCGCTAAAGCCTCAACTATTGCTGTTTTCCCAACGCCAGGTTCGCCCACAAGGCAAGGGTTGTTTTTAAAACGCCGCAACAAAGTGTTAATAGTGCTTGTAAGTTCACTCTCTCGTGAAATAACAGGGTCAAACTCATTATTTAGTGCCATTAAAGTTAAATCTGTTGAATAATTATAAAGTGTTTTTTTTGTGTGTTTTCTTTCAAATTTGTGGCTATCTTCAAAATTATCCTTTAAAATAGGGGAGTTGTATTTTGAAGTGGGCAAATTATCAACACCTGCAAGTTTTAAAAATTTTACTGCGCTTGAATTTTCAATTGCAAATAGTGAAAAGAAAATGTTTTGCAAATCCACTGTTTCAAAACCGCTACTTTTTGCTTCAACTACTGCACATTCCATGCAGTGCTTTAAATTTTGTGAAAAATCATCGGGGGAGAGCGCTGTTTTAACACCTACACTGTTTTGGCTTTTTATTTGATGCAAAATTTTGTTGTAATTTGTTCTTTTTGATAACACATACCCATAGTTAAAACTATAAGAGTCTATTAAAATGCTTAAGAGCAAATGTTCGGTTCCAACAAAAAGCGAGCCTAAATTTTGCGCTTGCTTTATTGCTGTGTTAATAGTTTTGTTAGATTCCTCATCAAAATTAGTAAATATATATATCATTTTTTCTCCGATTGTATATTAAATTTTGCGTAATATAAATGCAAATTTAAACACGCACACATATTATTGACAAAATATACACAATAAAACAAAAAAAACAGACAAATTTAATTAAACTTGTCTGTTTTTTTATTAAATGATTATTATATATAACTAATCTTCGCTTAAACCTGCCAAAACACTAAGGCGCTTTGCAATTTCATCAGAGCGCTTTGCAGCTTCTTGTGCACTTTTTGCTCTGTCAATAGCAATATTGGCTTGCTGTGCAGCAGCTTGCCTCATGGCTTGTTCTTTTGCAAGGCGCTCTTGTTCTTGCATTTTTCTAAGCTGTGCTTTTTTCATTTCTTCTTCACGCATTTTTTCATATTGTTCTTGAGATAATTTCGTTTGGTCACTGCGCTTTTGCTCTGCAATAATTTGCTGTTGTTGCTTTTGCATTAAATCTCGTTTTTCTTTTTCCTTTAAAGCCATTTCAATTGCATGTTTTTCGCGCTCTGCCGCTAATTTAAAAGCAGCTTCGTTTGCCCTTGCCTTTTCAAGGGCAATTTTATGTAATCTATCTTTTTCTTTGTTCTCATTTGTTCGTTTAATTTCAGCCCAATCAATAGGTGAGGGTGCGGGCTTTTTGCTTGGTGCTGTGTTAAGCGGCTTTTGTGCCGATTGTTGCGCTTGCACACCGGTTAAATTATTATTATGCGCATTAACTGCGGCAGGTGGTGGCATAGTTGCGTTATTGGCAGGTGCCTGAATTAAATTAACATTGTTTTGCATTGCAGCAGACGGTATAGGTGCGCTATTAGCATTTGCCTGTGTGTTATTAACAGGCGGTATAGGTGACTGTGCAACAGGTGCTGAATAAGTTTTGCTTTGAGCCGGTAAATTATTCTTTTCACTTTGCATTGATGATGTTGTGAAATTATTTTGTAATTGCCATTCATCGTTATTGCCATTAGGTGAAAACTGTGTTTCATTGCTTATTTGGCTTGAGAAAACATTGTTATTATCTGCATTTTGGACATTATTTATAGAGTTATTTATTAAATGATTATGTTTTACACTGTTTTGCAATAATTTTGATTCATCATAATTAGCAACAGGTGAATTCACAACAGCGTCGTTTTCGTCAACTTTTTGAAATTCGCTGTAACTTACTTGTTTATCAATGAAGTTTTCTGTGTTTACATTATTAGCATTATCAACTGTTTCATCAAATTGAAATTGTATAGCGTCAAAGCTGTCTTGGGTTTCAAACACTGAATCATCTTGTTGCGAAATATTTTCGCTTTTGTCACTATTATTTACAAATAAATTTTCTTGTGTAAAAGTGTAATTATCAATATTTTGTATACTTGTGTTATTAACTTGTGCGTTTTCACTTGCCGCAAATGTATTAGTGTTTTGCAAACTAACATTATCTCTCATAACAATTTTTAACGCACGAATTTCAAGGATTTTGTTCCAAACAAACCCAATAACTGAAATAGCTAATATTCCACAACATGCAATCATAAGCCATTGTATTGTTGTTGTAAATAATTCAGACGTTAACAATAAGTAAACCGAAACCCCAAGTAAAGCACAAAAAATGGTAGTTATAACGCTTGTTGCTATAATTTTTCGTTGTAATTCACGTTTTTCCATTTGTTTCATCTCCAATAAATGCATTATTTCGTTCCGAAAATCCTATCGCCGGCATCGCCTAAACCGGGAACAATATACCCGTTTTCGTTAAGTTTTTCATCTAAAGCAGCAAGGTAAACAGTTACATCGGGGTGATCATCAGCTAATTTTTTCAAACCTTCGGGCGCCCCGATAATTCCTATAAATTTAATGTTTTTTGCGCCTCTTTTTTTAATTTGTGTTATAGCATCGCTTGCGCTACCGCCGGTTGCAAGCATTGGGTCTAACACAATCACTTCACGTTCGGCAATATCATCGGGCAATTTGCAATAATATTCAACCGGCTCCAATGTGCTTTCATCTCGGTACATACCAATATGCCCAACTTTAGCAGCGGGAATTAATGCGAGCATACCGTCCACCATGCCAAGGCCTGCACGAAGTATGGGCACAAGGGCCAATTTTCTGCCTGCTAAAACACGTGTTTTAGCAACAGTTATCGGAGTTTCAATTTCTATTTCTTTTGTTGGCAAATCTCTTGTTGCTTCATAGCAAAGTAAATTTGCAAGCTCGCTCACAAGCTCTTTAAACTCTTTGGTTCCTGTGTTAACATCGCGCATTAAACTTACTTTGTGCTGTACAAGTGGGTGTTGCATAACAATTGGTTGTTTCATTTAATTTCTCCTTGTTATTTATGTATTATTCTTCAAGTGCCGAGACTTTATCTATTCTTGATTGGTGATGCCCACCTTGGAAATCTGTATTTAAAAATATATCAATAAGTTCAATAGCAAGGCCTTCACCTATAACCCTTGCGCCCAAACAAAGCGCATTTGCATCATTATGCAGCCTTGTGTATTTCGCACTGTAAACATCTGTGCAACAACAAGCTCTAATTCCTTTAAGCTTATTGGCTGCAATGCTTATTCCAACACCTGTTCCGCAAAAAAGCAATGCAGTTTGCACTTGCTGTTTTTGAACTAATTCGCAGGCTTTTACTGCAAAATCAGCATAATCGCAAGCATCGGTATTTTCAGTTCCGCAATCAATAAAGCTAATATTGTGCTGTTTTAAGTATTCTTTAACGGTTTCTTTTAATTCAAAGCCGCCGTGGTCGGCGCCTAAGGAAACTTTATTAATCATTTAAACTCCTTTTTTATAAATTGCCTTTCAGCTTGTGAAAGTTTTAAATAAGAGGGAAGTAGTAAATTGCTTGTAACAGCTTTTCCATTATTATAGTCATTTATTGCAAGTTTTGCTATACATCCGGCTTTGCATAAATTAAAGGTATCTTCCGGCATAACAAATTTATTGCTGTGCTCGCAAAGTTTTTTTGCACCATCACCAATGGCTGTTATAATATCGCTTTGCTTTACAAAGTTTTTTGTTTTTTGCAAAAACTCTTCACAGCTTAATGCGCCATCTTCAATAACTTGTGTTATAACACCGTTTTCTTGTTTAAACAAAGCGCAATAAAGTTCATCTCTGCGCGCATCTATGCAAGCGGCAATATACCCGTTTATAGGCAAGCTGTTTGCCAAAGCCTTAAGTGAAGATACACCTGCACATAAAGCGCTATTAGAAAAAGCCATCGCCTTTACAAGAGAAAGCCCTATTCTTAAACCTGTAAAACTACCGGGCCCGTTTGCAATTGCAAACAAATTTATGTCATCGGGCTTTAATTCTGTTGAGCTAAACGCATCATCACATAATTTTAATAAAGTTTCACTATGCGTGGTTTGCATAAATAATGTACATTCATATAATAATGTGTTGTTATCTAAAATTGCTACGCTTGCGGCATTGCTGTGGCAATCAATTGCAAATGTTTTCAAAAGTTACCTCCGCTTTCTATTGTAATTTTGCGCTCGTTTTCCGAAAGCATTTGAATTTCAATAATATAAGCAGGTTTGGGTATGTCCACATTAATTTCCAAAAGCCTTTGTGCCCATTCGCCGGCAATAATCGCACCTGTTTGCAAATAATCGTAAAAGCCTGCCATTTCAAGGTCATGTTCACAAGTAAGGCGATAAAAATCGAAATGCACAAATGTGTGCTTGCCTTCATAAACATTTGCTATTGAAAATGTAGGGCTTTGAATTGTATCGTTAATGCCAAGCCCCTTTGCTATGCCTGAACAAAAAGCGGTTTTGCCAGAGCCGAGGTTGGCATTCAGCAAAATTAAATCTCCGGCTTTTAATGTTTTTGCAAATTCTTGGGCAAGTAAAACAGTTTCATTTTTACTGCCTGTTATATGTAAAGCCAAAAAAACCAACCTTTCAATTGTTTGAAAACACTTTATTCTGCCTTATTATATAACATTTTATAACAAATTGTAAAGTGTATTAACGCAATATTTCAAAAAAAACCGATATTTCGATTGATTTTTTATATTAATTTAAAATATTTAACTAAAATGCATTGCTTTAAAAAAAGAGCTGAATACTCAGCTCTAAACAGTTATCAACTTGAATTTAAACAACTTTACTCAATAGGCTTTATTAAAGATGGAATGCTGCCCAGCGCACCAATACCAACTAAAACAAAAACAGCTCTTGCAAATATGTTTTGTGAGCTTCCGAATATAAAGCCTACTAAGTCAAAATTAAAAAGCCCAACCAAACCCCAGTTAATGCCGCCTATAATAATTAACAATAGACAAATCTTATAAAATACATTCATTTGTTATCCTCCCATAATTTATTTGTGGGTTAATGCTATTAAAATTATATGTAAAATATGTTATAATATACATACAATATGCTTAATTTAAAAAATCTATATTTTTTAAAACACGAATTAATGATTAACGTGGTAAATCATACGGTTCATTTATTTAATATCTAAAGAAGTGTCGTCGCAGACGACCACCTTAAATATTCTCCATTCTGTATGGAGGTTTATTAAAATAATTTGTGCTTTGCACAGAATGGAGATTACCATGCAAAATTTTTCCAATGATTTAAACAATGCAAAAAAATTACTTTCGAATGCCGATGCAATTGTGATAGGTGCAGGCGCTGGTTTATCAACATCTGCTGGCCTTGAATATACAGGCGAGAGGTTAAACACTAATTTTGAAGATTTTGTAGGCAAATATAACTTTAAAAGTATGTATGAAGCAGCTTTTCATAGTTTTGAAACCCCTGAAGAAAAATGGGCGTATTTCAGCAGGCATATTATGCTTAACAGGTATACAATAACGCAAAGTGATGTTTACAATAATTTGTTGAAAATTGCGGAAAACAAAAACTATTTTGTAATTACAACAAATGTTGACCATTTATTCATCACTTGCGGGTTTGATAAGAACCGTGTTTTTTACACCCAAGGCGATTATGGGCTATGGCAATGTAGTGTACCTTGCCATAATGAAACATATAAAAATGAAGCACAAGTTCAAAAAATGGTGCAAGAGCAAAAAAACATGAAAATACCATCTGAATTAATTCCATTGTGCCCAAAATGCGGCGCGCCTATGGCTAATAATTTAAGAGCTGACGATTCCTTCGCAGAGCCTAACGGCTGGCATAGTGCCGCCAAAAGATATGAAGATTTTTTAATAAAACATAGTGCGAGTAAAATTGTGTTTTTGGAATTAGGCGTTGGCTACAACACACCCGGCATTATTAAATATCCATTTTGGCAAATGACATACCAATTTAAAAACGCAAATTTAATAAGTGTTAATTTGCAAGATAGCTTTGCGCCAAAGGAAATAAAGCAAAACACAATTCTTTTAAATGGAGATATTGGGCAAATAATATTAAACATGCTTTAGCAAAATTTTTAAAAGTTAAAAAGAATAGTTTAAAAAAATTTTATTAAAATATTGAAACAAGCAGGTTTTTGTGCTAATATCAAAACTGTTGATATTAATTTAAATGCTAAATGATAATTAGTTACTTTTAAAAATAAATAATTAAAATATATTATAAATTACGGAGGAATTTATGCAAAACACAAGGCTAATTTGCGAAGATACTTTTTGGGTTGGCGCAAACGACACGAGGCTTTCGTTATTCGAGAACATTTTTCCTGTTCCAAACGGAATAGCTTATAACTCTTATTTAATTACAGACGAAAAAACAGTGCTTTTGGACACAGTGGATAGCTCTGTGGGTGAGAGATATCTTGAGAATGTGCAGCACGTTCTTCAAGGTAGAACTTTAGATTATTTAATTATAAATCATATGGAACCAGACCACTGTGCAACAATAGAGCAAATTGTAAAGCTATATCCTAAAATTCAACTTGTTTGCAACGCAAAAACCGTATCTATGATTAAACAATTTTACAGTTTTAATGTAGAGGGTAATATTATAGTTGTAAAAGAAGGCGATAAATTAAGCACAGGTAAGCATGAATTTTCGTTTTATTTTGCACCCATGGTGCATTGGCCCGAAGTAATGGTAACATATGATATTTTTTCAAAAGCATTATACACAGCAGATGCTTTTGGCACTTTTGGTGCGCATGAGGGCAAACTTTTTGCAGATGAAACAAATTACAGTGATGATTTTATTAACGAAGCAAGAAGATATTATACAAATATTGTAGGTAAATACGGTGTGCAAGTTTCAGCACTGTTAAAAAAGGCAAGCGCTTTGCCAATTAATTATATTTGCCCGTTGCACGGCCCTGTTTGGAGAGAGAACATTTCCTTTTTTATTGAAAAATATGCAAAATGGGCAAAATATGAGCCTGAGGAAAAAGGTGTTGTTATTGTATATGCAAGCATTTACGGCAACACAGAAAACGCAGTGCAAATTTTAGCTTCAAAACTTGTAGAAAAAGGTGTGAAAGCTGTTAATTTGTACGATGTTTCCGGCGTGGATGCCTCTTATATAATTTCGCAAGCTTTTAAATATAGCCATTTGGTTTTTGCAAGTGTAACCTATAATGCCGCTGTTTTTCCAAAACTTGAGAGCTTATTATCTGAATTAAAACATCATAATTTCCAAAACAGAACCGTTAGCATAATCGAAAATGGAAGCTGGGCAATAACTTGCGGTAAATTGATGCTTGAAACATTACAGAGCATGAAAAATATGAATGTGTTACAAACAAAAGTTTCTATAATGTCGTCAGTTAAGCAAGAAAATTATAACCAACTTGAAATTATGGCTGGCGAAATTGTTAAATCTATAAATGATGAAACCTAAACAGTTTTTTAGGAGAGCGTTATGTTTGAATATAAAACTTTTAATTCAAGTTTATTAAATGAAGTTAAAATAATTTATAACGATTCAAATTGGCAAGCGTATTTAAAAGATGATAACAAATTAAAAAGAGCTTTCGAAAACTCGCTTTTTACCTTAGGAGCATTTGAAAACGAAAAATTAATCGGTTTTATCAGATGTGTGGGAGATGGTGAACATATTGTTGTTATTCAAGATTTAATTGTGCTTGCAGAATATCAAAAAAAGGGGATAGGCACATATTTATTTAAAACTTGCTCGGATAAATACAAAAACGTTAGAATGTTTCAAGTGGTTACCGATATTGAAGATAAGGTAGATAATCATTTTTATCAATCTTTTAATATGAAAAAATTAGAAGAGGGACGCTTGGTTTCTTATTTTAGATAAGGCGCTTGTTTTTGCGAGAAAATTTTTCGTTTAGTACAAAGTTTCATAATTTTGAAAAATTGTATGCACTTGCCTCTTCAAAGCGAAGGCAAAAAAACCGTTCACCGTTATCTGTATATGTCATTTCGAGCCAAGCCGAGAAATCCGAACAATTTTCACACCTGTCATTTCGAGC